>JBHLOI010000034.1:0-38354 GCA_048940645.1 Promethearchaeota archaeon
TTAACGTTACATACTGCTGAAGCGCTTATTCAAAGCTCAGGATTTAATTTGGATAATTTAATTAGAGAATATATAAAATGGTTAGATGACCCTCCTATTGGTCCGGGGTATGGATGTCTGACTTCGATTCATAAATTAAGATATGGAATTCCTTGGCAAAAAGCAGCTTCTAATTCTGGCGGAAATGGTACTGCAATGAGGATATCTCCCATTGGTTTGTTCTTTTCTAATAACCTAAAAGCATTAAAAACTATCGCATTAAAGTCTAGCATAATAACTCATTCTCATCCTGCAGCTTCAGCAGGAGCAATAGTGGTAGCGAGAGCGATCGCTTATTTAATAGATAAATCCCCAAATGAAGGATTTTCTATTGATGAGTTCTTTGAAGTAATTACTTCTTCAATTTCTAATTCTAAAGAGGATATTTGGGAAGAATTTATTGAGATTCTGGGTAAAGTAAAAAAGAATTTGAATATTTCAATTGATTCGGGATTGATTAAGTTTTCACAAATTGGAGTTAAGTCACCCTACTTTATTGAGCAATACTTTGGGAAAGCATTTGTACATCCATATACTTTGAGCACTGTTGCATGCGCAATTTTCATATTTTTAAACAAATTAAATTCATTCGAAGAATGCATCTTTGAATTAGCAACAGCAGGCGGAGATAGCGATACTGTTGGTGCTATAGGAGGGAGTTTAGCAGGAGTTTATTTTGGGTTAGAAAACATACCATTTGAATTAAGAAAACTAGTAAAGAATCATAAATATATTCTAAAAGTTAGTGAATCTTTGTATAACAAGTTTAGGAATAGATATGGCTGATTAATTAAGTTTTATTAAGAAATAGTTCTAATTTTTGCAAGCAATCTTTACAAAATCTAATTGGTTTATTATCAGCTTCCATTAAACTATTAGAAAATTGCATAACGCAATGACTTTGACAATGGGATAAACCAAAAGTATGACCAAGTTCATGTATCGCTTCTTTTAAGATTCTTTTTTCAAAAAGAGACTTATCTTCAGTTCTACTATAAAAAACTTCGTCCAATCGGGTTACAGAAATTAAGGCGATTTTAGAAATTATTCCATCAGCGCATCCAAATATGAAATTAAAAGTTCCTGAATAAATATCTTCATTCAATATTCCTAAAACTCGAAAAAAGTCATAATCTAATAGATATTCGTTCATCGCTTCAATAATTCGATTGGCATTATATTTCTTTTTTTCTAGATGATAATAAGAATTTTTTAAATCAAGTTCATTAGGTAGTATTCTGACTTTTATGCGAAAATCTTTAAATACCCATTCTAAATTTTTTTTTAATTTTACTAGAATTAACTTATCAACTTGGCCGATTTTTAGTAATAAGATTCTTTTTGTCATCTTTAATATGAATAATATTTTAAAATTGAAAATATTATTAATAGAAAATTTAATGATTAACGGAAAAATTTTTTTATTTAATTAATTTTTCATATCTATACCAACCTATGAATAAGAGAAGTTATTTAACTTTTATTTTATCTTTAAAATAAGAGAGAAGCTAAATATTCTCTTTCAAACCTGAGACTAGTTTCTTAATGGGAGGGTGGTCTAGCTTGGTATGATTCTGTAGAATTTTTTCTACAGCGTAAATCTTGGTTTGGGACCAAGGGGTCGGGGGTTCAAATCCCCCCTCTCCCATATTTTATAAATCAAGAAATTAATTTAGAACTTCACGGATTTTTCAATTTCTATTGAATTTTCTTCTTTAAAATAAATTTCAGGGATTAAATCTTGTATCGTTGAAAAAAGAGATAATAATATCGCGGGATTATCAGAAGTTATCAGATAATATGGTCGTATTTTTCTCTTTTTAGATATAACAATTTGATCTTTAAAGAATTGTAATATTTGCTGAATATCTTTCTTAAAATCCGTATGTCTTTGTATCCAGAGAAAGATTTGATTTTGGTTTGTCTTTCGGTTAGTTTTTATCATTAATTTTAAAATCATTGTAACTCAAATCTAATTTATATAAAACTAATTGATTTACCATATTTCTAGTTTAAAATATATAAATTCTAACAATTTTTTAGAAAATCAGCAGATTCCTGAGAGTTGGGTTTTTATACAAAAAAGTTGTATTAAATGTTTTTAAATCTTCTATTTAACACATAATTTAGTAAGTTTAAATCTATTAATACATATCTGGTATATTATTTTGGAATCTAAAGGTTTAGATGGTTTATGGTTTAATTCTGGTAATTCAAAATGGAGAAAACTATTATTTATAATTATAAGTGTATTACCTGTCTCCTTTCTCATGAAGTTTGTATCAGAATGGACGCACGAATTTCTTGGCCATTGTGGAATTGGTTTTTTAGCTGGGGGACAGCCAATAAGTTATTATGTATCATGGATTTGGCCATTAGAATTTGGGTATGCATTTGTTTCATTCCCCGCAGGAGCAAGTGATCTCTCAAGGGCATTTATGGCAGGTGGAGGGATTATTGCTTGCCTTATAGCGGGTATTTCTTGCCACATTATTATATATTATGTAGTAAGAAAAAGGGCAATGAAATCAAATATAGTATTCATAATACTTCACATCTTATTCTGGTATGGATTTTGGGCGTTTATGAACTCAATAGGTTATCTCTTGGTTGGAAGTCTTTTAAATTTCGGTGATATTAGATTAATAACAATGTACACCGATATTTCTAATTGGGTGTTTTTAATCCCTGGATTTTTAGCCCTAATTTTTTTTTATTACTTGATTTCCAAGAATTTCAATTTATTATTTAAACCCTTCTCAAGTTTAAAAGCTAAATGGAAATTGTTTATATTTTGGTTACTTCTTCCTGTTATTTTTATATTAGTTTCTTTAAATCCTTCTATAGCTATTTCGTTAAATTTATTCTTTATTGTTTTTCCCTTAATGCTTATACCTAGTATAATTTCATTAATTTTTTCAAATAGAGTTTTTCCTGATTAGTATTTAATCATTAGTGGATTTAAAAAAAAAGAGTAAATTTACTCTAAATGTTTTTTCAATTCTTTTATAATTTTATCTACTTTTTTATCTTTAATCCAATATCTAATTTTTGAAGATTTAAGAAATTCTTGAATTTTGCTATTTAATTCTGCTAGTTTTTCTCTATCTTTTTTTGATAATTGAGGAATCTCTTCTTCGACTTTTTCTTTTACTTTCTTAATTTCTTCCTCAATAATAGGAATTTCAATCTGTTCTTTTCCTTCAATTAATCTTCGTCTCAATATTTCTTTAATATTATTAATCCATCCTTGAATCCATGGGTAATTTCCTTTTTTCTTGGGATCTTCAATTTCAATATCTTTTCTATTTATAATAATCAAATCGTCTGGGCAGGAATTTACACAAGCTCCACAATAAAAGCATTCTTCTTCATTGCAGGCTATTTTCCCATACTTTATTACATCTTCAGCGCATTCTGGTATGAAAAAAGATTCTGTTGGGCAAATATTGACACATGCTTTGCAACCTTGGGGATCACATTTATGGAGCATGTTTTTTTTAATAATAACTTCTCCTTGAATTGGAGAGTTTATATGAAAACATTTAGTAGGACATTCTTTTTCTATCTGGTAATATTCCTTTATAGCATTTCTTTCACGAACGCTTAGGCATAATTTGCATATTTCATTTTTTTTATCTTCAATGCATTTATCCATATCAATTACATAAAATTTTCCGATTGAGGGAAATTCATCTAAAGATATTTTACCTTCAGGTTCAATATTCTCATGGAATGCATCAGTAGGACACACTATTACACATAACATACAATAACAACATTTTTCATGATCAATGAAAAGTTTAGGATTGGAATCATCCAAGATATTTTGGGCAATTTCAGGAATAGGTCCTAAATCTATTGCATCCACAGGACATACTAATTTACATAAACTACAACCTATGCATTTTTTAATATCATAAGTCAGTTTCTTATTAACATCTTTATATTTCCAATTAAGAATTAACTGATTGGGTAAAATTCCAAGACTTTTTTCAATAGTCTCTTCTTTATTTTCTAGTTCCTCTTTTTTTGAAGCATTCGAAATTTTAATTCTACCGTATTTTCAGTTGATTAATATTCTAATTAATCTAAATTATACTGATTAAATAATTTTAACTTCATAAAGAAATAAGTTAAGAAAAATACGTTTGGCTTTCTCTATCAAATCCATGCACATATTCAATAGGGATTCCTTCAGGGCGTCTTTCTGGAGGGACGTAAATCAATTTTAAGTTAGGAATAAAAGCTCCAATTCCATTTTTGGCAAGTATCATAGCGGGATGGTTAGCTTCCTTAAAAATTTCTTCAGTTACTTTTAAAGTAATTTCTCTACACTGATATTCATCAATTTTTCCCAATGAGTGAATATATTCATGGAGAAGGATATGGTATGTATAAGCCCATACAATTTCATATGGTTGCGACTCTAGGATTATTTTTAGTGGAGCTTTATTCATCACAATTTCATAACCAGGATAGAAGTGCATCCCACCTACAAAACCGCCTTGGTACATTCCCAATTCTGCTAAACCAAGGCTTAATCCCGCTCTATGAAGTTTTAAGATTTTTCTAACATCTTTTTTAACTTTTTCGAAAATTTCAGGCATTTCTTTTTTAAATTCTTGGAGCTTCATAAATTACCTCGTTTATTTTATGTATAAACTGTTTAAAAGTCAAAAAACCAATCATCCTCATCTTCACGTAAAAAACCCATTAATCGTGATAAATCTTCTAATAATGGTCTATAGAGCGAACCAAATCTTCTATTTCGTTCATATTTATCCATATCTGAGAAAAATAAATCATCCATCAATGCATCGATGCGAAATCCTTTAAAGTATCGCTCTGGTTTAAAAAACATGGTAGTTAGAATTTCCTCAGTCAGATTTAAACTAGCTCTTAAATTTTTATCTTTAATATCTTCATATTTACTTCTTAGCATTGTTTCTAATTTCTCTTTAAATTGACCATGCATTAGATTTTTTATTTCTAATATTAAACATTCTTTCTGAGTAAGAAATTCTTTTCTTTTATTTTCTAAATCGATTATACTTTTCTCTACTTTTCTTATCTCATCTCCTAAATATCTAATCTTATCATTTGGGGTCTTAATTTTGGAATAATTAATTGAACAACTCATATCCTTAAATTCAACAGTCTCTGATTCACTATCAGACATGCTAGTATTATATTTGATATTATAATAATCAGGAGATATATCAATATTAACTGAAATATTACTTTTTATTCTATATTTATCTCCCCTAGTTTCATCTGATTCAATAGCTTCAATGATGTTGTTATTTTGAAGGAGAGATAATTGACTGTGAACTGCTTGTCTTGAGATTCCTAATGAACTTGCCAATTCTGGGGCAGAATGTGGAACTTTTGATAGTTTTGTCAATATTGCTCTTCTTGTTGGATTACCTAATATTTCTAATAAGGAATCTAAACTGATAAATTGATACTTTTCATCTTCTTCCTCAATTTCTATCTTTATCTCACCTTTTAATATTATTAAATATAAAAAAATTATCTATACATATCCTCAGCTTCTTTCGCATAGCTGTCATGTGCTCTTTTTGCTCTATCCGCACCTTTAAGAATTTTTGCTATTGCTTGTTCAAAATCAACATTTGAAAGGGCAATCTTATCAACTAATTGAGATTGAAGTTCTCCAATTTTATCTTCCAAATCTTTAATTTCACTATCCAAACTTACTATACTACTTGTTGATTGCTCATTTTTTAATTGTTCTAATTGATTGTTATATTCTTGAATTTTTTGCTTTTTCTCATTAATTAAGGGCACAGCGTTCCTTATTGTTAATAAGGTTGTCTCTTCACATATAGCTTGAATATCAGCACCTGTATATCCATCTAAATCCTCTGCTAATTTATCTATATTGACATTATTCGCTAGAGGCTTGTTTCTTAAATGTATTTTAAATATTTCCTTACGAGTTTCTAGATCTGGCATAGGAATTTCAATATGTCTCCCAAATCTACCTGAGCGTAATAATGCGGGATCTAGAAGTTCAGGACGATTAGTTGCCGCGAGTAAGATAACATCTTTTAGATCTTCCATTCCATCCATTTCAGTTAATAATTGAGATACAACTTGTTCTGTTACTTCGGAACTTGCAAATCTTCCCCTCATCCCAGCAATCGCATCGACTTCATCAAAAAATATGATACACGGTGCTGCTGATCTAGCTTTTCTAAATGTTTCTCTAACTGCTTTTTCACTTTCTCCCACCCATTTTGATAAGAATTCAGGTCCTTTTACAGATATAAAATTTACTTCACTTTCATGAGCTAAAGCTTTTGCTAACAATGTTTTACCGGTACCAGGGGGTCCAAATAATAGTATTCCATTCGGAGGTTTTGAATTTAAATGTTTATATAATTCTGGATATTTCAAGGGCCACTCTATTACTTCTCTTAATTGTTGTTTTGCATCTTCTAAACCTCCAACATCATCCCAGGTTTCCTTAGGTTGTTGTATTAAGACTTCTCTCAGAGCAGATGGTTCAATACTATTTAAAGCATAGAGAAAGTTCTCCATTTTTATCTGAAGTTGTTCTAATATTTCCATAGGAATAGGTTTATCAAAATCAAATTTGGGCAAAATTTCTCTAATAGCTAACATTGCTGCTTCTTTACATAAAGCTTCTATATCTGCTCCTACAAATCCATGGGTTCTCTCAGCAATTAATTTTAAATCGACATCTCCATTTAAAGGCATTCCACGTGTGTGTATTAACAATATCTCATATCTACCATCAGTATCGGGGACTCCAATCACAATTTCTCGATCAAATCTTCCTGGTCTCCTTAATGCTGGATCAATATCGTTAACTCTATTAGTTGCTCCGATTACAATTATTTCACCTCTTCTTTCCAATCCATCTAGCAATGATAGTAATTGGGCTACAACTCTTCTTTCTACCTCTCCAGTGACTTCTCCTCTTTTTGGAGCAATAGAATCTAGCTCATCAATAAATATTATAGAGGGAGCCATTTCTTTAGCTTCTTCAAACTTTTTTCTTAGATTTTCCTCACTTTGACCATAAAACTTGCTCATTATTTCAGGTCCGCTAATAGTAATAAAATGTGCGTCGGTCTCATAAGCTACTGCTCTCGCTAATAATGTTTTTCCCGTACCAGGAGGGCCATGCAATAATACTCCTTTGGGAGGTTCAATTCCTATCCTTTTGAATAACTCAGGATGTCTTATTGGCAATTCAATCATTTCTCGAATTCTCTGAATTTCTTCTTCTAACCCTCCAATATCCTCGTAAGTTACCCGAGTTCTCTCTAATTCTTCAAGTTCCTTATGGCTTTTAGGTGATAGAAGAATTTTAGTTTGATCATCTATTCTTACAGCATCTGATTTTGGTGTATAATCAATAACTACTAAATTCACTCTACTACCCATAGCATAAAAACTAAGGATATCTCCTTTAGTGATCACTCTGTTTTCTAATATATTTGCCAATTGTTGAGCGTTCCGTAAAATGATAGCTTCTTCTAAGCCTGCAAAGGTAACTCTTTCAGCAATACTAGCTTCTATTTTAGAAATCCTTACAATATCATCAATGGAAGTATTGATATTTCTTCTTATTGAAGAATCAATTCTTATTATTTTTGTACCTTTGTCTTCTTTATAATCACTCCAAAATAAAGCAGCTGTACGTTTATTTGATGATGGATGGATAATTTCTATAACATCTCCAGGATGAATCCCCATTTCTTTTACAATATCTGCATCTATTCTTATAAATCCTTTGCCTACGTCCTCCTTTAATGCATCCTTTACTCTTACTTCCACGGAGTTTCTTTTATTCTCTCCCGCTAAACTACTACTCATCACTCAAAACCTCTATTTACATATTTAATTCTTTTTTCTTATATATTAAATTGATTATTTAGATTTTATTAATTTTTATTATATTTAGTTTTAAAATTGCTATACCATTATTAATATCTAAACTATAGTTATCCATGGTACATTTAAATGGTAATTTAATCTCTTTTACGAATCTGCGTAATTGGCTTTCTGCACTTATTTTTAATTTTCTTCCATCTTCGCTAAGACTCAGTAAAAAGTGACCTTTCTCTACTCCCGGTACTTCTGTAACAATTTCTATAAAATCTTCATGTTCAATCAATTCTGAGTAAGGTTCTAAGATTTTAATTTTGTTATAGTTTTTCGTGGGTTCTATTTGGAGTTCTTCAGCATTAATCTCTTTAACTTTAGCTTTTTCAGGTAATTGATGAAAATTAGAATATTTAGATAGATTTAGTCTTTTTAAATAATCTTGAAGTTTGTTCTGATCAAAATCTCCTTCGATCCTTACTTCAGGTTTGTCCATACCTGGCTCAAAATGGTAAGTAACCTTAAATGCTTTTCCTTTCTTGTCCTTAGGATCTTTTGTTTGATTTAAACTTGGCCCAGGTAGAAAAAAGAAATCCACATCGAAATTATCCCAATTTAAACCAAAATTTTCCTTAATCTTCTCAAAAAAATCATCAATATCATCATAATCATCAGACATAAACTCACCATATAAAAGATTTTGTAAATTCTTGCTTGACAATTAATAGATGTCACTTAAAATATAAATATCTATCGATTTTAAAAAATAAGAGTTCGCGGTTTAAAAATCAATTTTATAAATCAAAAGTAAAAAATTAGATTTCATAGTTAAAAATATAAATCCTAATTTATATCATTTTTAACTTCTTCAATGACTTCTTTAGTTCGGAGCAATAATTCAAACGCTACTTCAGGAATTCGCCAACCTCCCAATCCGCAATCTGGTCCAATAAATTTTAAACGATCCCCATATAGCTGTATCGCATCTAAGAGATTTTTTTTAATTTTCTCTTTTGAATCAATTAAACTTATCATGCCATTGATTGTGTTTAACTCATCCCATTTAGCGCCATTATCTATCGCTTCTGCGATAATATGGTCGATGTTTGTTCTGGTTATACCAACTCTAATAAATTTATCGAATTGTTCTAAGAGTTTTTCTGAGATTTTGTTAGATTTATTAGCTGCATATTCACAAGTTATAACATCGAAATATTTAGTTTGAAGTGGAATGTCAGCCCTATTAAGAGTATGGATATGCATTTGAGTAGTGTTATTATTATTCTTAATACCCTCCAAAGATTTATCATATATTTTAATTAAATCTTCTTCAGTTATGTTCACAATATCAACATAACCAAATGAAGGTTCATCAATAGAAATAATTGATGTCTTTATATATTTAGTATACATTACAGAGTTTTTCAAAATTGAATTTATAGATTTTGCAAAATTCATTACCATATCTGGATAAATAGAAAATTTGAATCGCTTAACGTATAAATCAATAGGTCCAGTAACACATACCTTAATTTGTAAGCATTCACCCGTTTCTTCATAATAATGTTTGGCGAAATCTTCTATTATAAAAACTTCAGGGATATAGGCTTTACTTGGATCGATTAAATTAGGCTCAATTTCAAAGTCCGCTATAGGATGTAAGAATTGTGTGTACATATCTATATGTTGAGGGTAATTTATAACTTCAACTCCAGCCTTTAATTTTAATTTGAAAGAATCAAGCATTGGTTCAATTAAATGTATTTGAATACCTTTGTTGGTAAAAATATTTTCTTTATTCGCAAGGGCTTTATAGGCTATCCAATAAAATCTAATGAAATTTTCTTTAGTAATTTTTTCAGGTAACGGAAAACTACCTACATCATCAAACTTAGGAAATGCACACAATCGAATTAACCTTCTTTTTAATTAAGAAGTAAATAAACTAAAAAAGTAAATTTCTCAATTGTATATTATTCTTTTGATTTCGTTTTCTATAACTTTAGATTCTTTCGATTTTATTCAGAATTCATAAAATTGTTCTCTTAAATCACATATTTTTTAGCACTATAAATAGGTGAAAGCTTTAAAAATACGGCATTCCATTATTTTATTTAAACTAATTTTAGAAAGAAATGAATATTATGTCAAAAACAGAAAAAATGCCAAAAGAATGCGAAGAATATATGACTCCCATGGAAAGGATAACAGGTCTTTTATTACGAAAGAAACTTGATAGAGTACCATGCTTTCCATTTGTTTCAGCAGCAGCAGCCCAACTTAGAAGGTTAAACTATGGAGAATATGCTACAAAACCGGATTTATTTTTAAGATGTCAAATAGAAGCTCAACAACTTTTTGGTTATGATGGTATTACAGCAATGCCAGATCTTTGCGTTGAGGCTCAAGGTTTTGGGGCAAAAATTATATATCCACCAGACAACGCCGCTTATCCAGATCCTTATAACCCAGTTCTTAAATCACCAGATGATTATAAAAACATAGATAAATTATTTGATTGGTCCCATGCTGATAGGATGAAAAATCAAATAAAAGTCGTTAAAACTATAAAAGAGGAATTACCTGGTTTAATGATAGGGGGAATGACCATAGGACCATTAGGATTAATAAGCCGACTTCGTAATATCAATGAACTCGTACGAGATTTCACCTATCATAAGGACAAACTTCATGAAGCACAAGATATTATTACCGATATTCAAATAGAATATATTGAAAAACAGATTGAGGCAGGAGCTCGAACAATAATGGTTCCAGTCGTTTTAGCTGAGAGAGAACTCATGAGTAAGGAAATGTGGTTAGAATTGGATATGCCTTACCAAAAGAAAATTGCCAATTTTGTAAGAAAAAAACGAGCTTTTTATATGGTCCATACTTGTGGTCGAGGTCCCTATTTTGATCTCTTAATTGAACATCTCCGACCAGTTCTCATACAAAATGCATTCTTACCCGATGGTGTAAAAACTGAACAAGAAATGGTTGAAAAATATGGGAAGAAATTGATTTTCTTAGGATTTTTAAGCGTTTCATTACTTGCATGGGCTTATCCTCATGAAGTCATAGCAGAATGTAAAAGACAACTTGAAGTTTTTGAAAAGTCGCCCGCTGGTTATATTCTTGGAGCATCTTGTGAATATCCTCCCTATGCACCTCTATATAATGCGATGGCTGTTGTGAAAGCAGCTAGGACATATGGTAAAGATTTTCAAACCGGCAAGGGGGCAAACTATGAAGGAAAAGAAGAAGGGGGCTAAAAATATGTCAGATGAAAAAATTTTAAATTTACTTAAGGAAAGCGTTTTAAATTTTGATGAAGAGGGTGCCGTAGAAGCTGCTAATCGAGCAATAGGGGCAGGAATTGATCCATTAAAAGCAATAAGGGAGGGCCTATATCTGGGTTTAAAAGAAATCGCAGATCAATATGAAGACACAATCTATATAACAGACATGATCATAGCTTCAGATGTGTTTTATGCAGGTGCTAATATTTTAAAATCTAAAATAGATCCAGAAAAAGCCAAGGCACACAGTAAAGGAACAGCTGTTCTTGGTGTAGTGAAAGGGGATGTTCATGATCTTGGCAAGAATATGGTGAAGTACCTATTTGAAGCTGAAGGTTTCGAAATTATTGATCTAGGCTTTGATGTTCCCGCTGAGAAATTTATTGAAGAGGCAGAGAAAAACAATGCGAATCTTATCTTAATCTCAGCAATGCTAAGCTCAATGTTTCCTGAAATCGGAAAAATCGTTAATTTAGCTAAAGAAAAAAAACTGCAAGCAAAGGGAGTGAAAATTATGGCAGGTGGGGGACCTGTTTCAGAAAGTATAGCTTATCAACAGGGTGCTGATGGATGGGCCTTAACAGCTCCTTTAGCCGTGAAAAAAGCATTGAGTTTGCTTAAATCAATTAAAAATCATAAAAAAAGTTAGATAATAGATTAATCTCATTTTCTTTTATCCCAAATAAATCGAAAATCAATTCATCAGTTCTTCGCTGAATTTCTTTTCTATTCTCACTGGATTGAATTAATTGGTTTGTTAATTTTTTGATAAAAGAAATTTTTTTACAATCTATTTTTGATGTAAAGTTTTCTATAGAAGGGATAGGCAAATCATCTTCCAATTTTGTCTTGCTTCTCTTTAACTGAATATTTTTTGCATTAAATAAAAAACGGACTAATTTAGAATTCAAATATGCTAACATAAATATGTAATCAATAGGTTTTTGGTTTAATCTTGGCCATAAGAAATATGTATCAGATGTAGCAAAATATGAAGATTTTGAATATCCGAAAATATTAACATTTGAGATATACTTAAAAAAAATCTTTTTATCATTTTCATAAAAAGCTTCAAGATCGATTAAGTTTTCATTAGATTTTTTTTCATTGCTTCGAATAAACGTCCCTCTTCTTGGAAAAAAATAATCATTTGGATTCTCTTTTGCGTTGATTAAAATATTTTTTAATTCTGTTTTATATTGTTTTAGATATTGAATTAGATTTGGATATTTTTCTTCATAAAATCGATTTCTTTCCTCTATATTTGCACTATTAAATTCATTTTTATTAAAGTATATAGCAAATCCAATATGTTCTCCTTCCCTATAACCGTAAGCCTTTATAGATTTACTTTTATAAATTTTCTTAAGTCTTTTTTTCTCAGCATCTTTAATTTTTATAAACTTATTGTAAATTTTTATGTAGACATCTTGCTTCTCTATTTTAAGATTTTTTCCTTCATTAAGAATAAATATATTATCTTTAATGAAAATTAGTCCATTGCGAACAATAAATTTATCCTTGAGATAAGAGATTTTACCGTTAACGATGCACTTTTCTTCAATATTGTTAACAATCTTCTTCATTTCTACCGGATATAGTAAGTTCCAACTTCTATCTGGTTTCAAATCATTATTTGTTATAGCAGATCTATATTTTCTTATGTTTTCATTATAACTTCCTAATAATACCTGTTTAAAGATCTTAATATTGAATTTTTCACCAACATGGTTTGAATTTCCATTATTAATAATCTGAATTACTTGAATAGGCATATTTATAGATCGTTGCTTCTCCTGAGCTGTTTTCTTCCTTAGAACAAAAATGCAACTATGTTGACCAGTTGCATCTTTAAATATTCTTAAGTTCCTTAAGTCGATATACTGGATAATATAACAATCATCTAGAATATGTGGTTTCAGTAACTTTATACCAGTTTTATCAGACTTTGTAACCCAATAGTTTGTTGTAATAAATGAAAGTAGTCCTCCTGGATTGAGCTTTAAAATTCCTAAATGGATAAAAAAGTAAAATAAATCCATGTTACCAACAAAGTATTTAGCACATATAGGATACTTTTTCACATAATTCTGAAAAATTTCGGCATTATAATTTTGTCCTAAGTATGGTGGATTGCCTATTATTATATCATATGAATCATTTAAATCAGATCCAAGAAAATTTTCAAATTTAAATTTAACTGTTGGATAAGATTTCATTAATTTATGCTTCAAATTAACATCCATTTCATAGGCTGTTATATCTGAGAATTTGTTTCCAATTAGGAACTTTAAAAATACCCCTTTACCAGCAGAGGGTTCTAGAATTCTTAAATCAGATAAATTCTGCTGTTTATTTTTAAAAAGATTATTGCTTTTTATTAGTTGAACAGTGTTTTTTACCATGAATTCAGCTATATATTCTGGTGTAAAAATTTGACCTATTGAATTGTTCTTTAAATTAATATTACTTTTTAAAACCATCTAATCTTAATATTAGATTAAAATATCTAAAAATATGATGATTTTTCAATTAATAATAATTTGAATTAAAAAAAAAGAATTAATCTTCATGATTATGATCGTGGTGATGATGCTCCATTTTAATATTAACTGGTCGTAGAGAACCAATTGCCCATCCTGTTACTTCATTTAATGAGGGATGAATTATCATAGATTTATAAATCGGCATGAATGAACCACCTTCTGGGCATACGCGTTCTAATTTTGGTACATCTGTTTTTTCAGAAAATTCGGGTAAGATGCATGTAAATCCTGAATTCATTAAATACACAAATGGTTGAACTAAGACTGCCGCATGAGATCCAACAACATGTGCTCCTAATATTCTATAAGATTTGTCAACGATTAACTTAACAAAACCATCATCATCATCCTCTTGATTAAAACCCATAGCAAAACCTTTTGCTACGGTTGAATAATTTTTTAATGCTACAAAGATTTCATAACCTTTTTCGATTGCTTCAGCTTCAGTCATTCCTACATGTCCTATTTGGGGATAGGTAAAAATAGCCCATGGAACGGCAGAATAATCAACTGATTGCTTATTTTCTGGGAGTCCAAACATATTATTTGTACAAATTTCTGATTCATAATTAGCTTTATGTCTAAATTGATATAATCCGTTTGCATCACCAATACACCATATATTTTCCTTGGTTGTTTCTAAATACTGATTTATTGTTATCCATCCACTATTGTCAACTTCAACCCCTGTTTTCTCAACTTTTAGACGATCTGCATTTGATTTTCGGCCAGTAGCTATGAAAATCTCATCAGCTTTAACTTCTACCTTCTCGCCAGTTTTTAAATTCTCTGCAATTACAATTTTAAGGTTCTTTTTAGTTTTTACTTCAATCGCTTTATGATTTACTAAAACCTTCATATATTTCTTAAAATTTTGCTCTAGAAATGTACTAATTTCAGGTTCCTCAGTTGCAACCAAATTTGGAAGCATTTCAATGATCGTTACTTCTGTTCCCACTGCAGAAAAAATATGAGCAAATTCAGCAGCAATTACTCCGCCTCCTATAATAATTAGACTTTTCCATGGTTTATCTGGAAATCTATCGTCAAAAAAAGACTCGTTTGTGATATAGTCAACTCCATTTAATCCTTTAATGGGTGGAATGAATGAACGTGCTCCAGACGCTAAAACGAATTTATCTCCCTTAAATCTCCCAAGACTTTGCTCACCATCGTGAGTTTTTACTTCCATTTCATACTCTCCGATAAATTCACCCACCCCTCGATAAAGCTTCAGATTTGGGACTTGAGATAGTCCAATCTCCATTTCATTACTCTCATCGATTTGAGACCACATCCGCTTTGAGATTAATTCCCAATTTATATTTTCTATGTTGACATCAATGCCCACCTTTTTTGCATGTTGAGCTTCTCGAATTACATCGGCTGGATAAACTAATACTTTTGAAGGAATACACCCACGTGTCAAACATGTAGCACCAAGCTTAGTATCCTCAATAAGGGCACATTTAAGGCCCATTTGAAGTCCAGTATTAATAACATTAAGACCAGCTCCACTGCCAATTACAACTAAATCATATGTCTCCATACATTCCATTTTAATTATATGACTTTTAAAGTTTATAGTAATATTTTAAAGGAATTTTAAAAGAATGAAAAACTGAAATCTAATAGGAATACCATAATCGAATTTAACAAGTTATTTAATCTTGTTAATTTTTAACTATTATAACAATGAATAATAAAAACATAGAGGTGTTTTCTAATTAAAATTACCAGAGATGTTGTCCCTAACGAAAAGATACGAACTATTATCAATTCAGATTATAAGGATAATGAATTCATAGATTTGATGAGAGATGTCATAAAAGAATCTATAGATTTAAATTCTATCTATAGGGACCTTGCTAAAAAGGTAAATTTTAATGTAGATGATTTGAATAAATTAGAAGATTTGGCCATAATCCCTTATGTGTCGGCTGTTTCTTTTAAAGAATCGAATGGTTTATTTGAAAAATTGTTAAAAATCCCTTTAAGATCCCCTGAGTTTGAGACTTGGAATGTTTCCTCATGTACCACTGGAGATCCATCCATAGTGGGACGTTCAGAAGACGATATAGAATTGTTGGCGAGTATGACCATCAAATGTATTTATGATTTTATTCCCATTCCCAAAGATGAATGGTATAATACAATCTCATTTGATTTCTCTCCAAGTGTTACTTTCTTAAACAGAATTGCAATGAGATATACAAAAATAAGACCCGTCAAATTATATGGGAGTGTTCTACATGAAATATCAACAAGAATGTCGAATCCAAAATTTTTGGTTAAATTTTTCATTTTTAAAGCTCTTAAGGAAATTATTAGAAGACGAAGTCTTGTGGGCGCTTTTGGAATAAATTCAAAATTCGTAATTAAAAAAGTCAAAAAAAACTTAGAAAAAACGAAAGAGAAACAAAAACATATCTCATTTGGGGGAAGTCTCCAATTACTAAATAGGTTTATGAACGTCTATATGAAAGAAAATAATGTAAAATTTGAATTACCGGATAGTGTTGTTAATACTGGAGGTGGTGGATGGAGCGGGCATAAATCTCAACTGAAATATCCACCTATAGATAAAACACAATTTGTTACGGCCTGTATTGAGTCGTTTGGGACTAAAGCAGATAGAATTACCGATATGTATGGCTTTACGGAAACACCAATAGTATTTGGTAGTCATTGGTCAGATAAACACCAAGACTTTATATTTCATTGTCCACCTCAAGCTAGAATTATTATCAGAGATTTGAATACTCTAGATCCTCTTAGAAAGACTGGTGATAGGGGTTTTATAGAAGTGCTTACACCATTTGGTGTAGCTACTTCAGTAAATCACGCAATATCAATAGATGATTTAGTCGAATTGGTTTCAAAAAATAAATGTCCTGAATGTGGATATGAAGGTGATACATTTATAGTTCATGGTAGAATTAGGGAAAAAGAAGGATTAGGATGTTCATCCATAGTTGAGTGGATATAGATCTCAAATTTTTAAATTACTCATTTTGCTTATCTGAAGATATTGCTTTACATTAAATCATATTAATTCAGATATGTTTTATTAATCTTTAAGAAAAATGTTGCAGATGAGTTAAAATATAGAAGTTTAGTTGAAATAACTTATCGTTAATTAAAATAATGAGAAAAAGAAAATCTTGTTATATTTTATGATTTTACAATTTCTACGAGTTTTGGAAAGATTCGAGTGTAATGTACACTCATTGCATGTACACCGCTAAGAAGGTCCTTCCTTTTGAGCTCCGTTATGAATGGTTTAAAGAATTCATAATTAGCTTGGTCATAAGCTTCTTTTTGCATTTTTTTATCAGTCGAATAATCCGTTTTTATCGATTTCCATTTCGTAAGAATGTCTTTGGGCACAGATACACCCGGAACGAATGTATCGAAACCTTTAGCAATTCCATAGTTCTTCATTGGAAATAAACCTAAGAGAATAGGCACTCCGTACTTTTTTATTGCAGTTAAAAACTCAATAGTACGATCTAAGTCATATACAACTTGAGTTTGTAAGAATTCAGCACCAGCTTCAGCTTTTCGACCTATCTTTAATACTTCTGCTTCCATTGGTTCTGCATTTGGATTTGCCGCAGCCCCAACATGGAGAGTTGGAGGATGTTCAATTTCATGTCCATTAATCTTGCCAGTATCTACCATTTCCCTTACAAGTTTTACTAATGTTGCAGAATCCAAATCAAAAACAGGCTTACTTTCAGGCATATCGCCCAATGCTGTATGATCTCCAGTAAGGGAAAGGATATTACGTAATCCTAAAGCATGACCTCCCATTACCATGCCAGCAATTCCAAGTTTATTTACATCTCTTACCGTTAATTGCCAAATAACCTCTAGATTTGCTTCCCTTTGAATAATATGTGATGCCGCCATACTGTTAATAGTAACAATACCAAGTGGACTATCAGTAACGTTAGCTGCAACAACATAAGGAGCCATTTCTCTCGCTTCTTGGATAGTATGAGAGAGATCACAAGTCTTTTCTGGTTCAAGTTCGCCAGTAAGCACAAATTCACCTTTTTTTAACATTTCTCCTAATTTTGAATATGCCATTTAGTCCACCTCTATCTAAATACCACTTCTTGCTGGTGACCAGATTCAGACCAATCTCGAGCATCACGCAATCTGCTGAATAAATCTAATCTATTTATAGCTTTCAAGCGATTAAAGATCAAAATCCAACCACAATCTTTCTCATAATTACCCACTTCACATTTTCCATCAACCATTCCACCACAAGGACCATTCATAAGTCCTTTAGCACATGTTGCAATAGGACAAACTCCACCTGTATAATTTAAATAACAATCACCACATGCTCGGCATCGCATATAAAATCGTCCGATTCTCTCCGTCATCCCAATAAATTTTGTATTATTTGAAATAAGTACAGGCTTTTCTGGATATTTATTTTGAAGAACTTCTACGATTGATTGAGCTCCAAGACCACAACTAAGAGTGAGTATTGCATCAGATTCTTGTATCTCATCATCAATTCTACGTAAATCTTTCTTCATAACCCTATTGTCGCACACATCTTCTGAGACAATTACAGCCTCTATTTCATAACCTCTTTCCTCTAATTTCCTTTTCCAGTCTTCTGCTCCTTCAGTTCCCCCAGTTTGGCATAAAGCAGCACAAGTTCCACAAGAAACGAGAGTTAGTTTTTTAGCTTTATAATTCTGAAGAGCTTCAAATACTTCCTCATCTGGTTTTTTAGTTGTAATTACAACCATTATAATTTTACTCTTTTTACAATTTTGATTTAATTGAAAGTTAAGTAGTGGAATTAATAAATTTATTAAAATTTAATTATTATTTTTTAAACTTTTTAGTTCAAAACAAAAATTTTTAAAGATAAAATTAGTTGTAATTATGACAAATTTTTTTCATTTTTCCATCATTTATTCCTTTTTATATAAATTCAGAAATTTTCACGAATGAAATTAGTAATGTAATTTACCTAATTGAATCACACAATTACCATATTTCATAATTGGATATAAAAAAAGTTGAATCCATCAATTATTTTAGCTCTGGCATATACTTCTCATAGTCCTTTTTCGTAGCTTCTCTTAAACTTGCTTTACCTCCGCAATTTTCACAATATTCTGTAAAAGTATGGTTAAATTTCTTACAAGTTTCACAGAAATACAAGAAAGTCTTCTTATATGTCTTTCTCCGTTCTTTTGTTATTTTATCTGCTTTATCTGTAATAGGTTGTAGCCTGCGCCTATGTCTGATGTAAAAAATTGTTACTAAGGAAATTATGCTAATAATAGCAATAATCACAATAATTAAAACCATATCGAATGCAGGCGGTATTTCTGTAAGTCCACGGGCATAATATATATCCAATTCATTATCTCTTCCATCAGACCAAGCTACATGAGGAATACCATTATTATCCAGTTGAATAGCAAAATATTCTCCCGGTCTAAAGAATGCACTACTAGTATCTCTATCTGCTATTGCAATCTGATCAGAAAATTCCGTCTCATTTCGATAGGAACCAGTAAAATTAACGGTTCGGTAATAAGGTTTGTAATTTTCTCCTACTTCACTATAATAAACAATATGAAGACGCCCAGTTTCGTCAATTACCATGTCTGGATTCCATTGCTGTCCAGATGTTGAAGGATTAATACGTATCCGCTCACTCCAAGTTGATCCGAAATCATCTGAGTATCGTAAATATACATCCCAAGTGTCAGTTGGTTGATCATATCTGTCAGCCCATAATAGATATAATCTATCATTTTTATCAAATTTAATGACAGGCAATGTTGCTTTACTAGGGCTATTTCCTATGCCTTGAAAGAAACAATAATTTCCATCTTGATTTACAAGTTGCGGGGTATCAAATGTTATAGCACGATCTAAACTCTTTGTAAAATATAAATTTCCACCTTGATCAGGAGCCCAAGTCCAAGCAAGAAAAACATCTCCGTTAGTATTTAATGTCACATAGGGTCCAAGGAAATAAAAATCTTCTCCTAAATTTGAAATTTCTTGATATGTATCCCCACCATCTATAGAACGTGAAATTCGTACTGTTGCATTACCTGTTGGAGTAATGTCTACATCATCGTATGCAACATAAATAGTGTTGTTTTCTCCTACAACCATGGTTTCTTTATCGGCAAAATACGTACCATTTGTAGCCTTAACTGGTGTCCATGTATTTCCATAGTCAATACTCTTTGCTATGGTTATTTGGGTCAGGTAATCTCCCGATGGGTTTGAAAAGTAACCAGACTCAAACTCTAGATAAGCATAATAAATGGTTCCATTATACCAATAAAGCCAAGGATCTGATTGGCGAGTAAATCTCCCAGCATACATCGGCATATTATATGGATTAGACCATGTCTCACCATTATCAGTAGACTTTACAATACTAACCCTAGCGCCCCCGCCATAATGAGTTTCTGAATTTTTCCAACCTACAAAAATTACTTCATTGGGAAAATCACTTATTGCCATTGATACTTCAACATGATGTGCATAGATACCATCATCTATCGATAAAAGCCTATTGTCTGAAAATGCTAAGATTTCTGGATGATCTTCCTGTGATGATCTAATTTCATTACTACCATTAAAACTAACAACGAATTTTATAAAAAAGGATAATGAATATAATGTAATTAATAGAAAAATAGCAAAATACTGAAGAAATTTATTTCTATTTGATTTTTTCATATTCTTTAAAATATCCATTGGAAATTTATAAAATTTGTGTAAGGAAAGACAAAAGAAATTGAAATAAAAATATTTGAGGAAAAAAATTGGATAGAAGGATTTAATCAGATGCCTATAATATATGGCAGAATTTTTACTAGAGGAACAGCCAAACCGCCAAGGAGGGAGCCTATTGAGGTGAATTTTTTAAAGTAGGCTTTAAAATTTTTTGTCACTTTTATGGTTCTTGTTTTACCTTCAATAATAGTTCCATCCTCCGAGAGTAGAAACACTTGAATTGTTTGTTCTCCAGTCTCTCTAGGTTCTAATGTTAACCACGTCGTATCCCCATTTTCTAACATGGTAGACAAAGTCCCAGCAATATCTTGCTCCTCAGAGGATATTAAGGGTATTGGGCTACTTGGAATTAAAAAATTACCACGCCCCTCCACCTTTATGTCAAGTTTTAATTTTCTTGGTTCAAATCCGGGGGCATTTACATTTATGATATATTTTTTATCATTAGGAGCATTATTGTAGAGAAAAATCATAATATTTAACTCACTTCCAAGATAAACAACTTCTTGTGCCGTGGAATCCATATAAATGGGATCTTTAGAAATTCTTTCAATATTATCTGCTAATTCTAATTGGAGTCTATCTATAATGTTAAAGAAACCTGGATTATACTTTTTAATATAAGTGAAAAGTTTGTATATATCTCTGGTTGAAAAATACCAAGAGCCTTCAATTAGTAGCCCTTTTTCTATATCAAAATCAATTGAATCAACATTGATAATTTCTTTCAATTCTTTTGTAAATTGTTCATCAGTTAGAACATTTTGATATCTTAGATAATATAGGAATAAAATTGATTCAACTGCAAATGTCACAGGTAACTCTTCTTCCTCTTGCTCTCTAACTTTTTGAATAAATGATGATTTTAAGATTTTATTCAATCCTACTAAATATTCATCCCATTTGAGAAAAGTAACGGGATCGAGATGGTCTGAAAACACTTCAGCAAAAAAATTATCTAAGAAAATTTGGTGGGTCGTAGGTTTATAAAAATCTTGTAAACCATTAACATCATGAATGTTTAAATTTAAACTCCGAATAAGAATTGCTAATCCTAAACCTACAAGGGAAAAGCCTGCTGCGAGGAATCCAATATTTAAATCAACTAAGACCAACATAACAATAAATAACCCAAGAGCAACGAAACAAATAAATGCAATTATTTTCAATAAATTTACCACTCTTTTTACACTACTTGATAACATGTCAAATCCATCTAAACTATCTATTGGCCTACCACGCTTTCGTTCAAATTTAAGTCGCATTCTTAGAGAAGAATTTGTTGAACTTGCGCCTAGAAGTAGCATAAATGAATTAAATGCATATAGAGCTAAAATAGCTAAAAAAACTATTTGTAGAGTAAAATCAAGAGCTTGAATAAGAGCAAGCAAGGTTACTACAACAAGAGCAACCGGTAGAATGAATAATAAAAGTTTACCAACTTTCGAGATATAAGAAACCATTTTACCCTGAAATCTTTCTTTCTTGATAATTTTTGATAAGTCTTTTTCTAATTCATTTTCCATATTTAAATCCTTATTTTTATTTGAAATTTATATAACTAACTAATAAAACTAGAAATTTATAAGATTGTGGATCAGTTAATAAGAACTCCAAATTAAAGTGAAATGTGAAATTTAAAAAATTTTATATCTAATTTTGTATTAAAATAATAATTATTTTTAGTTGATAGAATTATTTAAGTTCAAGAAATTGGGGTCTCTTATATAAAATGAGAAGAATCCGTAGTATTGATACTATTCGTGGCGCTTGCATGTGGATTATGATATTTGGGCATATATTAGAATGGTGGATTAGTTATGATAGTTATTGGTTTAAAGATTGGATGTTTGCATTTCTGGAATCGGTTGGTGCTACAGGATTCCTTTTTGTTTCAGGAATTAGTACTGCTTTAGCTTATAAAAGTAGTTTAATTAAAACTAATAATTCAACGAATTTTAATCTATTGATGGCTAGAAAAGTATATTTCATTAGAGCAATAATAATTTTACTTATAGGTTTTCTTTATAATACTCTTTTCGTAATAATTTGGAGTGGTGATATAGCAGATATTTGGACTTGGTATGTTCTTCAAACAATTGGATTTTCGCTTATACTAGCTTGGCCTTTCTTAAAAATGCCTAAATATATAAGAATAGTTGTAAGTATTCTTGTATTTGCCATAAATTTGATACTTTTAGATTTATTATTACCTTATGAAGGACAAGCTAATTTTTTTGGTATCTTCTTTCATATATTATATAATCCTTCAGATCAATACATAATTCTAACTTACTTTGGGATTTTCCTTTTAGGAACTGTAATAGGCGATATTCTATTCGAGATTAGTAATATACAAGATCTAACAAAAAAAAAACAATTTTTTAAAAATAGATTCATTTTACCCTCTTTAATCATTGGAACGGGTGTATTAATGTTTGGGATTTTCTTTCATTTTCCAAATTTTTTAATTTTAGGTACTCTATCATCATTAGCTTATTCCTGGGGTTTGATCTTAATTGTTTTTTCAATATTTATTGCGATTGAGGTATTTGAAGTATTTAAAACTACAAAAAGCTATAGGCTATTATATTATTTTTCATTTTACTCTTTTACTATCTATCTATCGCACTATGTACTGTATTTTCTTTTCCCTGGACAATTCAACTTTATCGAGATTTTAATCATTTGGATAATTGGAACTGCTTTATGTGGGGTTTTATTTAGGTTAGTATACCATAAATTAGGTGCAAAAGCTTCACTAAAAGCTGTTATTACCATCTTAAGTTATAGATTATCAATGAAAATTAACTTACAAGAGGTCTTGAAATTTAAAAAAAAGTAATGTGAATCATCTACTTTTTTTTTCATTATTTTTGAAATCAAAAATGATATTAACAATTTTGATTATGAAATTTCAAAAAAATACCGAATACATTAATGATTAATTCCAGTAATGATTCAAAAAGTATAATTTGATCAAGAAGTCAATAAGTTTCAATAAAAAATTTTTCAGTTCAAAAAAATTCAGAAAAAATTTGTGAAGTTTTGATCATTTTTTCATAACTTTTTTTTGTAAAAGAAAGACCCATTTCTTACTCGTCTTTTTAAATTAGTCAGGAATTGGTCAAGATAATTCCGAAAAAGTAAAGAAAAAATACTTTGAAGAGTAAATAACCATGAAAAATGAGATAGTTCTACCATAAATTTAAGCGATTCCGGATTCTGTCAAAATCGTTCCTAAAATGATTAACTTTTCAAGAATTCGCCTGATCTCGTAAAATGGGAAGCGGAAAAAACCCCAATACATTTAAATATGAAATTATTCCTACGTTAGTTAGTAATAAAAAAATAATAGTAAAAAAAAGTGAAAAAAAATGGAAGTAATTAAATCAAAAGCAGAAGTTTTAACATTAACTGATGAACAAATAGAAAAGGTTTATCAATTAGCAAGCAATGTTAACATAGAAGTTATTGAAGAAGTAGCTCCTTTACTTTTGGACGTTTGTTTAAACGCCGAAGGCGGCGTCCTAAAAAATGAACTAGGAAGAGTTATTTTCCATTTACAAAAATCTGAAAGACTAAACACACGAATTGGTTTTGAAAAACTCTTAGATGGAGCCTTAAGGGTTAATGCGGAAGAAGTTTTCAAAATTCTTGAGGATGCTGAAGCAGGAGATTTTTCTAAGAAAATAAAAGCACTTTTATAAGATTAAAATTTTTTTTAACCTTCTTATTTTATTCAATTTAGTTAAATGTAAATTTATTCGTCCTCTAATCTAACACTTTCGGTTTAAGGATACAACTAATACAATTCTATTAAATTAACTAGAGAAATGTTATAAATTGTATTGCATTTTTTTATCTAACAAACTTTTGATTTAGCAATGATGACTGACATTAAAAAGGAAACTGATATAGATAGAGCGTGGCAATATTATGAAAAAATAAGAGATGCCCTCACAGGGTTATACGAAATTTTAAATATGAGTATGGACGAAAATAATATTTTTTATCAGTGTGCAGTCGATAATTTAGAAAATTTAAAGGAAACTATCATTGATATGTTGAAAAAAGATTATAATCCAGCAGAAATAAAACGAAAATTACGAGAACTTGAGTTTGATATGAAAAAGTCTCTTTTTTTTGAACATGATGAAAAACAAGATCAAAAGTAATTAGACTCAATTACATAATTTAATCACTTTTTATCATAATCCAACTAATAAAATTCGTTTTTGGAATGATTATTTCTTCAAATACTTCAAATCCAAAATGTTCATAAATAGAAAGATTTTTTCTAGATTGTGTTTCTAACAAAATAGGTAAATTTTCCCAAAAGATACGTTTTAGCATGGGTTTTATTAACTTGCTTGCAAAACCTTTTCCTTGATATTTTGGGTCAACACCTATTGATCCCAAATACCAGTATGGAGTTTTCATAAGATGGTAACGCATTGATACATTCACATCTTGAATATACATTAATTTTTTTGTAGATTTAATTCCAAATCTAAAAGGAAGAATTAAACCACCATTTAAAATATATTTCCAATAAGAGATATTTATCATTCCTGGAGGATGCCATATAGCAATTCCTTCCAAGTTTTCTGAAGTAGTATATACTTCTCCTAATTTTATCCCAATTTTTAAAATCATCTGCCAAATACAATGAAATTTGGCTTTTCTTTTAGACTTATCAGGAATTTGCCAGCAAACAACAGGATCATTAAAAAAAGCTCTTGATAAAACCATACTAGCTGGTTTTATATATTCTTTTGAGAGTCTGATTAGATTTTCTTGTTCAAACACTACTTCTCGATGATCTTTTGGGTCGAGTAAATAAATATTTTAATGTTAATAGTTCAATATATTCTAATCTATTTATTTATAAACTGGGTTGAGTTTAATATTATTAACATTTTTAATATACAAAATTGAATAATTAGTTAATCACTATATCATTGGTGAGAATGGTTTGCTTGATTTTTTAGGATGGATTGATGGGATTACTGCCTCTGGAGTAGTGATCTTTGGTATAGTTTTTGGTTTATTTTTTATATACAAAGCAAGAAAAACAAATGCTAGGATTTTAGATTATTTAGGTTTGGCAAATCTTTTTGCAGGATTGATGTTTTTAGGAGTATTTTTAGACTTTTTATTTGTGTTAGCAACAACAATAAATATGGATAATACTTATGGGATAGTCGGAATTTTGAGTTATATATGGCTTGCCCCTGCAATCATCACAGCAATATATATCGGAGCGGAATTGCTAATACCCAAAGCAAAGTGGTATATTGCTATAATCTTTATCATTCTGAGCATAATATTTGAAATTTTAATTTTTATAGATCCTTTTAGTGCATTTAAATTTCAAGACCCTCCTTCTCCAGGACGACTTCTAATTAATTATAGCGTGCAAACTTTTTCTATAGCAGGTATTTTAATGGCAGTTTTTCTCCTTACTATAATAGTTTTGCTTGGAGTTGGATTTTTAGTCAAAAGTTTTCAATCAAGTGGCATATTAAAAACTAAATTTTTTTTGTTATCTATGGGTTCAATATTTTTCTGTGTTTTTGGGTTAATAGAAGGATTATTTGAACCAGACATATGGGTGATATTCGTGAGAATTGGATATTTAAGCAGCTTTTGGCTGATGTATTACGGATTAAAAACCTAAATTAATTTAAAAAAATTCCTTCATATACTTTTTATTTATAGAAACCAAATCTAGTTCATTTTTCGGAAAATACAAAAATCTTGAAGCTTTTTCATATTAAAAATAAAATAAAACATTCAGGCTTATAGATTGTACAATTTTAAATCTAAGGTAAGTCAAATACAAGAGGTATACCAAATAAAGATCGATGTGCCCTTTGCTGTCAAATTTGTATGTCTTTATCTTTTTGAGATTGATGATCAGAAGGTCCTCATAGATTCTGGGCTTAATATGGGAAATTGGAGTAAAATTTTCTTCTCAACTCTTAATGATCTTGACTATAGTATTCAGGATATTGATTATTGCTTAATTACACATATGCATTTAGATCATATTGGATTGGTAAGAACTCTTAAGCGAAAAAATAAGAAAATTAAGATTATAATGAATGATATCACACATCAAATTCTACAATGGGAAACAAATAATGAAAATCTTGGAGAATTGAAAGAACAAGCTAAGAAGGTCGCCAATCTGATGATAAAGTATGGACTTAATGTTGATGAGGGAAAAAAAATTGTGCAATTTTTTACATTCTGGCCCAGGTATTTGCGATATCAGAAACCTGATTTAATTGTGCATGATGGTGATAAAATTTTGAAACATTTAGAGATTATTTGGACTCCAGGTCATAGTTTTGGTCATATTTGTGTATTTAATAAGGAAAAAAAGTATCTTTTTTCTGGTGATCACATACTCTCTCGGATAACGCCTCATATTGGAAATTTTATTGTACCGATTAACTTGTCCGAAAAGTATGCAACCTATAATTTCGAGAATATTTTAAATCATTATCTGAAATCTTTAGATCGAATTGATGAGTTAAATGCAGAAATTATTTTTCCAGCTCATCAAGAAATTATATTTAATCCTCATGAACGAATTTTAGCGATAAAGGAGCATCATAGAAATAGATTATCAGAGATATCAAAAGTAATTAAGAATAACCCAAAAACACCATTTGAAATCTCACAGATACACTTTGGAAAAGATTTAGATGAAATAAATTCATATATGGCATTAAGTGAAGTGTTAGGACATTTAATTTATCTGGAAAATGAAGCAAAAGTTCAAAAAATTGAAAAAAATGGAAAATTTTATTATAAGAGTTAAACTGAATTTTAAATTTTTACCTAAATCTTAATTATTTGCCATGTTTTCTACTTAGGCGATAGTTTCTAATTTTTGTCTCTGTAAAACACCATAATACGCCAATAATAACACATGTGATTATGGCAATGATATCATAAAATATACAGAATATTAGATCAGATGTTTCATATGGGTCCGGAACAATACATGCAAAGTTTCCAGTAAACGCTTTCATTAAGCCGAAATAGAAAATTTGTACTAAGAGGATATGATATGATGACTTTCCAATCCAGGCTATACCTTTCGCAAATTTATTCTTTGGATTACTTGGAAAAATTAACATTACAATTAGAAATAAGAAAGCTGTATAGGTATAAAAAATAATGTTATAATCACTTCTCAAATACTCAATTTCATAATCATGGAATTGAAAGAGATATATATAGTAGGCACATAACGGAAACACGATCCACATGAATAAATTATGCAAACTAAATAGTTTATGGTTTCTAGAAAACCACATCCCCAGTCCAATACCACCAATATACATAAATATAGTCATGTAATAGAAAACCATGGTATGCCAATCCATCGCAAAGTAAAACATAAATAAACTAGTAATAAAATTAATTAGAAAACATAAAGTTAGGGTGAATAAAGCCCAGGCAGTTCTTCCAGAGAATCCTTTATAAATAAGTGGCATTACTAATATTGTTTGGAAAAGAAAAGGAATAAACCATACCCCCGGTCCCCAAAAAGGAGTAATGCCCAAGTAAAGATGTTTTTCGTTCATAACAGGATATAATTGATTTAAAATCATATTACAAAAGGAACCATAGATGATTAAACCAATAATTGTTGATATGACATATAAAAGGAGATATGGAAAAACATACCTCCAAAATTTTTTCTTAAAATAATGCCATGAATAAAGTTCTTTTAATGAGGATTTTCCAGTTCTTTTAAAAGACAACCCCATATTAAATCCCAAGATAACTACAAAAAACGGAATTGAAAGTCTTTGCCATAAATGAACAACCATCAGATCTCTTATTTCTGGTGGAAGTCTAACAAGCGCATGCTCAGAAATAACAAAAATTATAAAAATAGCTTTTAAGAGGTCTACCTGAAAGTAATAATTACTCTTTTCATTTATTTCCTTCATGTGAACCAATTTTTAAAAATTCTGACATTAATGTATTTCTTATTAAATTTTAATATTTAAAAAAGTTATGAAACTATTATTACAAAAATTATTTACTGAAATTTCAAATTTAATAAAACTTGAGCCATTAATCCGTAGTATTAAATAATCTTATTTAGTAGGGGTTTTTGCCATTCTGAGAAATTGTTTTAATAGGTTTAAGTACTACACAAACTCTTTCAACACTTTTTACATCGCTTCTACCCCGAAAATTTTCAATAAAGGCGTCAAGTTCTGTTATTTCTGGGACGTTGACTTTTACTAAAATTCCACATTCTCCCGCTAGAAAATATACTTCCTCACATTGAGGCAATATTTGGGTTTCTCTTATTAATTCTTTGATTTCAGACTGATTTTTAGGTAACAAGGTTATAAATGCATAAATGCAACGCTCTTCTTCTCTACAAACCTTAATTGTAAATTTCTCTATTACACCGTCTTCTTGCAAACGTATTACTCTTTTACGAACAGTTGATTCTGAGAGTTCCACTTCCGTTCCAATCTCATGATAAGGTCTTCTTGAATCTTCAATTAGCATTTCCAATATTTTTTTATCCTTCTCATCTAAATTTTTCATATTTAATCATTTTCTATTATTTATTATCCTTCTTAACTTATTTTTTTAAAAAAAAATATAAATTTTAAGTGTAAAAAAATTGATTTTATATTGTAGATTCACCCACTCCTAGAAATCTTTTAATAATGGATCGAATAACCTTTCATATTCAACAGCCATGCAATGAATACCTGCTGCTTTAGTGCTTTTCTTGATCTCTTTGATAAATGGTTCAAAGAATTCAATATTTATCTTATCGAGTGCCGCATATTTAGCTGGTTTATTCCCCTTATTGTCTTTTTCTGCTTTTTTAAGTGCTTTAAGAAGGTCTTTTGGAACAGAAACACCAGGTATATAATTATCAAAATACCAAGCAATCCCATAAGATTTCAGGGGAAATACTCCCAAAAGCACTGGGACATTGAATTGCTCCAGATCTTTAAGAAAATCCTTTGCTTCATCAATATCAAATGCTGTTTGTGTTTGAATAAAATCAACACCTTGTTCCACTTTACGGCCAACTTTAAGGATCTCTGGTTCACGTGGATTACTATTTGGATTAGCAACACATCCATAGTTCATTTCAATCTTACCACCCTCAAGTTCATTTCCTTCATAATCAGTGCCTTCATCGATCATAATCGAGAGCATTTCACAGAACTGGGTACTATCAATATCATAAACAACTCTTCCTTTTTTGTGATCTCCAAGCGATGTATGATCTCCTGTTAGGGTTAAAATATTTTTTAATCCCAATACAGCTCCCGCTATTACATCTCCAAAGAGGGCAACACGATTGCGATCCCTTACTGTAACTTGCCATACTGCTTCGAGCCCTACTTTTTCCTGAACTAAATAACTCGGTACTAATGAACACATATAAGCATCTCCCTGCGGTCCATCAGTCACATTTGCTGCTACGATCTTCCCAGTCTTCTTCATTTCTTCAGCAGAATGAAATATTTCCTTAAGACTAAGTATCTTTTTAGGTTCTAGTTCGCCAGTAAATATAAAATGCCCCGTCTCAATTGCTTTACATAAATTACTATAAGCTGGTCTTTTTCCCATTTAGCCCTTCACCTCTTCTTTTTCTTCTTCTACATTCGTATATTCTTTATAAACTTCCAAATATCCTGGACTTGTAGAAGTTCTGTAATCCCTTGGACCCCTATATTTTTTAAACAAATCTATTCTATTGAATTCCTTTAATCTTTTCCAAATTTCAACCCATGCACATGGTACTGTATATCCTCTTACTTCACACATGCCATCAACCATTCCTCCACAAGGTCCATTACTTAAATGTTTAGCGCAGCCTGCACGAGGGCACACCCCACCAGTTTCTCCAATAATACAATCTCCACATGTTTCACATAACTCAATAAAGTTATTTTCTCCATTACTCTGTGCACCACCAAACATACTATTTTGAGTTGGAAAGGTTAATTTCTGTGGTAAAACTTTATTCATCATAACAACCCCTAATCCGCAAGCTAATGTAAGAATCGCTTCATAATCTTCTACTAAAGGCCTTACAGTTGTCGCAGCAATTCTGTCATCACATTGTCTTAAAACAGTAATAGCTTTCCATTTTAGATCTTTTCCCTTAGTTCTTGCTTTTAATTCTAAGAGTTGTCCGAGCAATTTTGCCTCATTTACACTTCTGGGTGGTTGGCAGCATCCATCGCAGCCTGCTATGAGGATTTTGTTGTATGGCTCTATATACCCATAAATTTCTTCAATATCTTTTAATTGGGTTATAATCATTTTTCAAAACTCCACATTTTTTCATTTATTTTTAGATTTTCATAAAAATTTTCAATTTATTTTATATATCAAAAAAGTTCTCATATTTAGGTCGTTAATTTTTCAATTAACTTATTAGGTTTCACACTTCTAGTAGAAAGACTAAGATCTTCTAAAGCTACTCCCAATGCAATTGCCATTATTTCAGGCAGATATAATACCGGGATATTCAGTTCTTTTCCCGTCCTACGAGCAATTATCTTTTCTTTTCTGTCATACTGGGTTACACAAGCGGGGCATACTGCAATTAAAGCATCAACTTCTTCTTCAAGTTCACATAACTCTGTCATTTTGTCTTCAACAAGTTTTTCGCCAATTTCTTCCTGTAAACGAGCACAAAAACCACAGCATTCTAATTTATTAGCAAAATCAATTGTTTTTGCCCCAAGAGTTTGAAGAATAAGATCAATTTTTTCAGGCTTTTCTGGGTGATCAAATCGCATTATTTTACTCGGTCGGACTAAGTGGCAACCATAATGCACAGCAAGATTTAAATCATCAAGGGGTTTAATCACTAAACTTTTTATTTTCTCAAGCCATTCTGGTTGGGTGAACACTTCTACAAAATGATAAACATTTATTTTTCCGGTATATTTATAGTTTATTTTCTTTAAGATTTCATTAATTTTCTTCAAATGCTCAGGATCCTCTCCTAGAAGAACATTTACAGTTTTTAAGGTTTCATAACATCCCGAACAAATGGTTAGAACATCTAATCCTATTTTTTCTGCAATAGCAAGATTTCGAGCTCCTAAAGTTAACCAGGTATCAATATTTAATGATTGTAATGATACTGGCTCTGGACAACAACTAACACCCTCCATCTCTTTTAATCCAACACCTAAAATGCTTGCTACATCTCTAAATGCTTTCTCTAGCTGTGGCATTTTTAGTGGTATTGTACATCCTATGAAAAATGAGAATTCTTTACGGCTATTCGTCATTTATTTATCATCCTCCTTTTTTATTACAAGATCACCTAATCCTGTTTCGTTTATTATAAATCTTATATCGTTAAGATTTGGTGGAATAATTTCTGGCAATCCCATTCTTTCCCGCCTTCTATCGATATTTTTCTTCATTCCTTCGGTATAAGGTACTACAAAACCATTATCATAAATGACCTCAACCGTGCTCGAATATTCTTTTGGTATTTTTCCCACTTTTGCCGCCATATTTCTCAATAACGCTAAAATGAAAGAATAATCTACATTTTTAGGACATCTTTCAGTGCACCTATGACACAACGAACATGTCCAAATTGCGCTACTGGATAAAACTTCTTCTTTTAACCCTAAAAGGCATGATGCAACTACTCTATGTGGTTGCATATCGACATATTCCGTTACTGTGCAACCAGAGCTACATACACCGCATTGAATACACTTTAAAAGGGATTTTGCACCAACTTTTTCGGCTATCTCATAACGGAAGTTTAAATCTAACTCATTTGCGTTTTTCTTTAACATTTCAGTCATTTTTTATGCTCCCTCCTTTGCTTTTTCTTTTTTGGGTTCAATTCTATCACCAGTTTTAGCTAAAGGTCCAAGTTCTTTCACTTTATTTACAAATTCGGTTACTAACTCTGAGAAACGTTTGCCTTCACTAGCGGATACCCACTCAAGTCTATAACGATCAGGATTAATCCCTACTTTTTCAATTATTTCATGAAGTTCATTATAACGCATTTGCATATCATAATTACCTTCCAAGTAATGACAGTCACCAATATGGCATCCACCTACTAATACACCATCAGCACCTTCTAAAAATGCCTGTAAAATGAAGTGTTTTGGTATCCTTCCTGTACACATTACTCTTATTGGTCTAATGTTGGTTGGATATTGGAAACGGCTTACACCACATGTATCTGCTCCAGCATAACTACACCAATTACATAAGAATGCCACAATACGAGGTCTCTCGTCAACAAAATTTCCTCGAACAGCCTCTCTAATCATAGGATATATCTGTTCGTCTGCAAAATGACTCATGGTAATAGCTCCTGCTGGACATGCAGCAGCACAATCACCACATCCTTTGCATAGTAAAGGATTGGATTCTGATACTAAAATTTCATTATCAAAATTTACGCCAATCGCTCCAAAATTACATACTTCCTCACATTTTTGACATGCTATACATAAAGCAGGATTAACTACTGAAATTAAAGGTTCATTTTCAACCTCTCCAGAAATAAGTGGGATTAAAGCATGAGCTGCTGCGCCTCTCCCTTGAGAAATCGAATCTGCTATTCCTTTTGGGCTATGACACGTTCCTGCTAAATATATTCCATCAGTGGCAAAATCAACTGGTCGTAATTTTACGTGTGCCTCTAAAAAGTATCCATTCTGATCTCTTGCACATTTAATCATTTCACCAAGTTTTTGAGTATCATGAGGAATTAAAGGTGTCGAAAGAACAACCTTATCTGCCTCTATTTCTAGATCAGTTTGAGTCAAAATATCTTTTACTTCAACCTTTAATTTATTATTTGCTATATCTACAGTTGGATAATCATTGAATCGTATATAATTGACACTTTCGCGTGCTTTCCAATAATAAGTTTCTTCATCAGTTCCTACTCGTATATCCCTATATAGTACATAAATATTTGAATTTGGGTATGTCTCTTTCACATATAAGGCATGTCTAATTGATTCAGAACAACATATTAAAGAGCAATAAGTTACTCCATTTCCTCCTACAGGCTGACGTGAACCCACACAATGAATAAACACGAGTGTCTCACCATCTTTTAATTCATTATTCTTCAATTTCTCTGATAGTTCTAATTGGGTCATTACTTTGTCGCTCATATGTTTCTCTCCATAATGATACCACCCTTCAGGTTTTAATTCATATGCTCCCGTTGCTGTTATAATTACTCCTACGTTTAAATCAGTATTTTTGGCTTCTACTTTACTCTTAACCTTTACTTTGAAATCTCCGATGGAACCTTTCACATCTATTACTTCAGAATTCAAATAAGTAGTAATATTTTTATGAGAATTGAATTCTTTAAGGTGATTCTCTAAATATTCCTTAGAATCAATTCGATCAAAGTTAATTTTGTAGATTTGGTTCAATTGGCCTCCTAATTTATCTTCTTTTTCGATAAGATGAACTTTAAATCCTTTATTTGCAATCTCCATTGCAGCATTAATTCCTGTAACTCCCCCACCTACTATTAAGGCTTCTGGAATCACGCTCCCCTTAATCTTGTATTCAGGTCTCTGACGAATTACCCGTGCAACTCCCATTCTTATTAGATCTTTTGCTTTATCAGTTGCTCTTTCATTATCTTTCATATGGACCCAAGAATCTAATTCGCGAATACTTACAAAATTAAAGAGATACTCATTTAGTCCAGCCTCTCGGATTGTTTTTTGGAATAGAGCTTCATGAGTTCTAGGGGTACATGCAGCTACCACTACTCGATTTAGGTTAAGTTCTTCAATTTTTTCTTTAATAATATCTTGTGTTAATTGAGAGCAGCTATATTTATTTTCCATGGAATAAACTACATTTGGTAATGTTTGAGTGTATTCAACTAAATTAGGTACATCTATATACCCTGCTATGTTAATGCCACACCTACAAATAAATACTCCAACACGGGGCTCATCTCCAGGATTTATTGGTATTAATGGCGGTAGCTCTACTTTAGTTTCTTCCTCACTTAGAGGGACAGCATGAGAAGCCGCTAAAGCAGCAGCGCCTCCAGCTTTTGCTACTGAGTTTGCTATATCATCAGGAGACTGACAAGAACCAGTTACATACACACCATTCTTTGTAGATTTTAAATCTTCCGTAGAATCTTTCGTTTTAAAAAATCCTAACTGATTCCTTTCTATACCCAGAATTTCTGCTAATTTTTCAGCATCTTTTCTTGGGGTTACAGCATTAGCAAGTACGATAAGGTCAAATTCTTTTGTCTCTACTTCCCCAGTATCTAGATTAGCCGCTTTTACATATAAATTATGATTCTCTGGATTTTCACGAACATCTCCAGGAACTCCATGGTGATAATGTAAATTATATTCATCTTTAGCTCTTTCTATGAATTCTTCTTGATTTTTACCAATTACTCTAATATCATTAAAATAGATGGTAACATCTGTGTCTGGGGCGTGTTCTCGTGTTACTACCCCCTCTTTTGCCATGTACATACAGCAAAATTTAGAACAATAAGCACATATATCTTCATTTCTAGATCCTACACAAGCAACAAATGCTATATTATGAGCAAGTTCCTTATCTGATGGACGTAATAATTCTCCCCCAGTAGGACCTGAGGCGCTCAGTAATCGTTCATACTGCATAGCATTAACAACATTAGGATATTCACCAAAGTGATACCGATCTAAAACACGCGAATCTATTTGATCATAACCAGTGGCTACAATAATTGATGCAACATTATACTCAACTACTTCGTCTTTCATGTCGAAATTAATTGCTCCTGCCTCACATTCTTTTTCACACAACTGGCAAGCTCCCTTTGTCAAATATAAGCATTTATCAGCATCAATAACAGCCTTCCTTGGAACTGCTTGCGGAAATGGAATATATATCGCCGTACGATTGCCCATCCCCTCCTCAAATTCACTAGATATTTTTTTCATAGGACATTTCTCTTGACAGGCTGCACATCCCGTACATATATCCCAATCTACATATTTTGCTTTTTTAAGTACTTTAACATTGAAATTTCCGGCTTCTCCATTCAGTTCTTGCACTTCGGAATATGCTATAAGTTCAACGTTTGGATGACGAGATACTTCAACCATTTTTGGTGCTAGAATACATATTGAACAATCTAATGTAGGAAAAGTTTTATCTAATTGTGCCATTCGACCACCAACTGAAGATGTCTTCTCTACAAGAATAACATTATATCCTTGCTCAGCCAGTGTAAGGCTTGCTTCTATTCCTGAAATTCCACCACCAATAACCATTATATTGCTATTTGCCATTTTTCATCAATTTTGATCATTTTTTTGCATATTTCCATTTTTTTTTATTAAATATCGTTGTTTCTCTAAAATTTTCGCTCCTTTTTGAAAATAATTGTTTAAATAATAAACTAATTTCTTTATAATTTACTTATTATAACATGCATCTATATAAATATTTCCATAATCTTATTTTTTCTGTTATTTTTTTTCCGAAATTAAAAAATTATTAGGAGAAAAAAGAACGAATTCGGAATTATCAATTGGTTTTAATAATCTTTTTAATTGAAAAAAGTTAAATTAAACAATTAAGCCACCATCTTAGAAAATTTCAATGACAAGAAAAATGACTTTTTACTAATTTTTAAAACAAAAAATTCTAAATTTTTGAAAAATTTTTTTAAGCTTTTTTTAGCTTACAACTTGAGTAGTTCTTTTAAAAGTTCCTCTGCCGTAATAATGCCTTTTAACCTTTTTTCTTCATTAATGATTAAAAACGGAACAGTTGATACATTATATTTTTCACCAATATCAGGATGTGCCATAACATCTACAATAATCGTCTTTATTTTACCTTTTGACGCTAAAGCGTACTGACTGCAGATTGATAAAATAGTAGGACAATAAGCACAAGAATCCGTAATCAATACCTTAATAACAATAGAATCCAATTTATTTAGGTTTTGCCTTATAACAGCCTCATAATAATTAGGAGTTCCAGTAAACACCATTAATGCCTGTACAAATGGTTGGATTTCTGCTGCCATGGGCACCGCTAAATAACGTATAATTTCTAATCCTTGGTTATTCATTAGCAAAATCGCAGGTACTCGTTGAATATCATACTTTTTAGCTAATTCAGAATTTGTTTCTATCTTATATTCTTCGATTTTTAACATTCCATTGGAACCTTTTTGATAAGTATCCAAGGTATCCATCATATATACAGATTCTTGGAGATTATTTGATGATGTAAAAACTTTTAAAGTAACTGGTTTCGTAAGTTTTTTAATCTCATTACGAATCATCTTTTTATAAATATAGGAAACTGGCAAGTTAAACTTTCAACTCTATTTGTTTTTATAAAAAAAATAAAAGAAAAATCGTTTATACACATTGCTACTATTATCTAAAAATTCTATTTATAACTTAATTTTTCTTATAATGTTTTATGGCTGTAAAAAGAAAAACTGACAATTTTGCTCCAATCTATTCTTTACATCTTTTATATCTAAATGGTTGGGGCGGAAAAATGCCTAAATTAGTATTTAAAGCTGAAAGAGAATTACTTGACAATAATATTAATAAAGCAATGAAACATTATCATCGTGCTCTAGAAAGATTTCCTCAATCATTTCATCTTTTACATGACTTATATGTTATTTATAACGAAACTGAGAAAAAAAAAGAAGCTTTAGATATATATAAAAAAATCACAGAAATTAAGCCAAAAACAGCAATTGAAATGAGATTATTAAGCATCATTTATGTTTTAAATGAAGAATATGAAAAAGCGAAGGAATGTATTATGAATGCTTTACAAATTGAACCTAATATTCCACAATATTGGAATGACTTGGGATTAATACACTTTTATTTAAATGAATTCCAAGAAGCGCAAACCGCGTTTGAAAAATCTTGGATGAGCAATGATTCTCGAACACCCGCTATGGATTTCAGTTCCCTTAAGACTTATTCCTATTTAATTTTTAAAACTTATTATGAATTGGGAAATTATGAAAAAGCGATTAAAACTTCCAAATCATATTTACAATTTTATCCTGATGATCCTATAATGTTGAATAATCTTGCTTCGGCATATAATAGAGCATGTGATTATGATAACGCTATAGAAGCTGCAAGAGTTGCTTTAAAAATAGATAATAATTTAGGTACTGCATGGAGGCATTTAGGTTTTGCGCTTTACAATAAAGGTGAGTATGACAAAGCTTTGGAATATATTAAGAAAGCGTTAGAGCTTAAAAAGGATTATGATGAAGCATGTTATGATTTAGCTCAAGTCTATTTCAGCTTGGAAAAATATGATAATGCTTTAAATGCATGTGATAGGTGTTTAGAATTAAATTCGAACCATAGTGAATGTTTGAAATTAAAAGAGATGCTATTAAAATTTTAAATAATTGCAAACTAGCCTTTAAAATTTCAACAAAAAGTTTTTAACGAGCTTATAAGCATAAATCTTATCTTTTTTCAATTCCTTTTATGTTATTGAGCAAATTTATTAAGAACTTCCAAATTTTTTCAACACTACTAATTTTTAAGCGCTCATCTGGAGAATGACCATCTTTAATTGTAGGTCCAACCGCAATCATTTCCATATTAGGGTAATATTTCGTAAAAGAGTTACATTCACAGGTTCCGTGTGATGCGTTGACTTTAACATCTATGTTAAATAATTTCTGATAAACCTCTCGCGCTAA
>JBHLOI010000035.1:0-38330 GCA_048940645.1 Promethearchaeota archaeon
GGTGGTCAAGGGGCTCCAACCACGCTTTATGGGGCGACTAGTAGCACAACTCCTTATAAGATGTTTGAAAATAGAAGTGATGGAGTAGAGTTAGCATTGGCAGCAGGAGCTACATATGTAGCAAGAACTACAGTAGCCCATCCTAGAACTTATATAAAATATTTTCAAAAAGCATTGAACCATAAGGGTACATCTGTTATTGAGGTTATTACTCCTTGTGTTACGTACTTTGGTAGGAAAAATCTTGATAATTTAGGTGCAGAATATACTGGCTTAGAAGGCGAAAAAATGGATACGGGAGGAAAAATGATTGATTGGATTAAAAGAAATACTGTTCGCATAAACCAAGCAAAATTCATGAGTGAAGAAGAACTACTTAATAAGTATATAATAGGTGAATTTAGATACCAACCAGATAAACCTGAGTATTCTGATGAGTATGCTAAAATACAAAGGATTGCCATGGAGGAAAAATAAATATGGCTCGATTTGAGGTACGTATTGCTGGTTATGGAGGACAAGGAGTAATTACATTGAGTAAGATGATTATTACTGCTAGTTCATTGTATGAAGGCTTAGCTGGGACACAAACAGAAGCCTATTCAGCCGCTGCTCGGGGAGGAAAATGTTGGGCAGAAGTTGTTGTTGACTTAGATAAAGATGTGGACCTTATTGATTATCCAAAAGCTCTTGAACCTTATGACTTTTTAATAATTCTTTCTGAGGAATCGGCTGCAGATGTTAAACAAAGTATGATAAAACAAGAATCTAATACAGGTTTTTTAATCTGGGATAATTCTACCATTCAAAAATTTAGAGCCGCTAAGAGAGTTGACAAATCTTTAGGCGTCCCAATTCAGAAAATGGCTGTCGAAAAATTTGGAAATATTGTATTTGGTAATTCTATTTTACTAGGTTTGTTTACCATTCTTTCGGGCATATTCTCTGAAGAATCTGCGCTTGAAACAATTAAAAAGTTCGTACCAAGTTCTACTTTGGAAAAAAATTTAGAAGCTTTTGAATTGGGCAAGCAAGAAGCTATAGAATTTCTTAAAAAATTGAAAGAGGATAATAATTAAAATGTATATTGAAAAGGTTAAAAAGGGTTGGACTGAATTAGAAAATGAGATCATAAAAACAAACAAGTGTGTATATTGTGGAGCTTGTGCTGCTTTTTGTGCAAATATTAAATTTAATAGAGAGATGGAAATACCTATAGAAGATGGTTCATGCAAAGATATTAATACATGTAGAGATGGTTATGGATTATGTTATAACTTATGTCCTAAGACTGAAATTGACAGAATTTCGTTAGCTTTATTGGATAAATGGGTGTTTGGAAAAAAACATGACAAAATCTTGGGGCATTATATTGGTATTTATTCAGTAAAATTAACAGATAAGGCGAGAGAAATGGTTCCTAGTCGTGTTGGACCTTTAACTGGTTTATTATGGGTTGCAATGAAAAATGATTTGATTGATGCTTCTATTATTGCTGATAAAGATGAAAATTTCAAACCTTTTCCTATGATTGCTAAAAATGAACAAGCTTTATTTAGAGGTGCTGGCTATAAGCCGAGTCAAAGTCCTACAATATCGCTTGTAGGAGAAGCTATTAATAAAGGGTTTAATGATATAGCTGTAGTTGGAACGCCTTGCCAAATTCAAGCATTAAGAAAGTTACAAAATCATCCTATTTTTGATTTTGAAGCATATGATTTAGTTTCTTTAGCAATTGGTACTTTCTGTTTTGGTACATTTCATAATCAACAATTGAGTGGGTTATTTATGGATTTAGATATTAGACCAGATCAAATTGAAACGATTGATTCTCATCAACAAAATTTTAAAATGAAAATTAAAACAAATTCAACAACTAAAGAAATTGCTTTTAATTGTCTTTATGAAAAAGCCATTAGAAACGCATGTTTTACATGTTCTGACTATACTGCATCATTTGCTGATATATCAGTAGGAAGGGTTGGTAGTGAGCAAGGATGGGACACTATCATAATTAGAACAGAACGGGGAAAACAAGTTTTCGATTTAGCCTTAGATCAAGGATTTATTGAGATAAAATCACTTGAAAAAGATGAGGAAGAATTAGTCCTTGATATAACAAGAAGCAAGGTAGAGATTGTAGAAATTGCTTCTATTGTTGAGCATTCTCCAGATATTAAGAGTTTTATTGTTAGAAATCAAAGAATTGCCAAGGCTTACCGTCCAGGAATGTTTGTAATGCTTTGGATTCCTGATGTTGATTTTTTTCCAATGTCTATCTCCAATGTTGAAGGAAACATGCTTGAGATTACCGTTCAAAAGATTGGTGAAGGCACCACAAAATTATTTGAATTACAAAAAGGAGATCAAATAGGAATTCGAGGACCATATGGTAATACTTTTAACTATGAGGATGCAAATAAGATCTTGGTAGTTGGAGGAGGAATGGGTATAGCTGCTTTAACATCTTTAATTGAACCACTTAAGAAGAATAACAAAAATGTTTTTGTTACTATCGGGGCGAAAGATGAAGTTTCGTTAATCTTCTATGAGAGGTTGATAAATCTAATTCCAAATACAATGTGTGCCACTGAGGATGGATCTGTTGGAAGAAAATGTTTAGTAACTGATACTATTGAAGATGTTTTAAAGAAAGAAAATATCGACCTTATTTTAACATGTGGACCTGAAGTTATGATGAAACATGTCTTAGAAATTGCTGAAAATCATAAAATAGAGATACAAGCTAGTTTGGAAAGGAAAATGAAATGTGGGGTCGGTTTATGTGGTTCTTGTTGTATTGGTATGAATAGTGACGTTACTGTATGTAAAGAAGGACCTATCTTTAATTCTACCCAATTGAAGAAATTTCCCCAGTTTGGTAGCTATATAAAATAGTTTTTCTACATTTTTTTCTAGTTTTTTCTATATAAAATTCATATATTATATACTAAATCTTGAAAATAAAGATCTATTAATTCCATTTAATGATAGATTCAAATTCAATTAAGAAAGTAGTATTAAAATTTGGGGCAGATTTATGTGGCTTTGCTCCAATTGAAAGATTTAAAGAAGCACCTCAAGGATTTCATCCATGTGATATCTATAGATCTTGTAAAGCAGTCATAGTATTTGCTATAAAAATGCCAACAGCATCCCTCTTCGCATCAAGTTGTATCCCATATACTCATATTCAGAATTTAGTAATACAGGAAGTTGACCAATTAACATTAAAACTTATACGAGGCGTTGAAAAGATGGGAATTGGATGTGTTCCCATTCCTTCTGATGATCCTTATGAGTATTGGGAGCCCGAAAGATCATATGGTCGTGCTATATTATCATTAAAGCATGCTGCTTATCTTGCCGGCTTAGGAACATTAGGAAAAAACACACTTCTACTTAACGATCAATATGGCAATATGGTTCAATTAGGAGCAATCTTAGTAAACGTTAATTTAAATGGAGATCCAATAGCAAACTATAATCTATGTGATTATAATTGTCAGATTTGCCTGGAAAATTGCCCAAAAGAAGCATTAAATGGTATTACAGTTGATCAGAAATTATGTAGAGAATTATCAACATTTAAAACGGAGAAAGGGTATATACTTAAAAAATGTAATTTATGCCGCAAACTATGCCCAAGTGCCTTTGGGATAAACAAAAATAAATTAGAGTGATTAAGTTAGATTTATATTTAATAATAACTTAGTTCTATATAGTACTTTCTTATATAAAACAATATGAAAAAGTGTGAAATATGAGTAAAATAATAGCATATTGCGGTCTAAATTGTTCAGATTGCCCAGCATATATAGCGACTCAAAAAAATGATACAAATGAGTTAGAAAAAATTGCTAAGAAGTGGTCTAATGAAAGGATGCAATTCCATGCCAAAGATATCCTATGTGATGGATGCTTCTCTGATGGTAGGATTTTTCAAGGGTGTCATGAATGTGATATTAGAACCTGTGCTCGTAAAAAAGGATTAAAAAGTTGCGCTTATTGTGAAGATTATCCATGTGAGCTTTTAAGTATTGCTTTTGGAAAAAGCGTTGACCCTTCGGCTAAAGAAAGGTTAGATGAAATAAAGAAAAATATTGAGCTTCCATAAATTGTGTTCCAAAATAATAATTTCTAAATTTTTTATTTCTTTATTCTTAATAAAGTGAAAAATCATAATTTAAAGAAGGGGATAATTTACGGATTAATAGCAGTGTTTTTAATAGGAATGCAACCTGTTATTGCAAATTCAAGACCCTCAATTATAGATCCATACATATTTGCGGCAATTACCGCCTTAATTGAAGCTTTGATTTTTTTTCCAATCTTCCTGTTGGAGATACGAAGATTAAACAATAGTAGTAAAAATGATCCATCAGAAGAGAATAGAATTAACTCTCTATTAAATGGATGGAAAAAAAAGAAGAATATTAAGCTGTTAATTGTAATTGCATTAGTTTTTAGCATTGTTCCTATTTTATTATACATTGGTTATGAGCTCGCAGGAGCAATTAATAGTTCATTAGCCCTGAAAAGTGAAATAATATTTGCTCTTTTATTTGGATATTTAATTTTAAAGGAGGAAAGAATTTCCAAAATTCAAATCTTTTTTTGTTTTTTATTGTTTATTGGTTTGGTTATTGCAATTACTGAAGGTTCATTCAATTTACTTGAATTTAATATAGGTGTTGTCACATTACTAATTAGTGTAGCATTATTCACATTGGTGCATGCATTCACTAAATCTGCTTTTGATCGCAATGAATTATTTCCAACTCAAGTCGTATTTATCCGCAATTTATGTAGTGGAATAATCTTAACGCTAGTTTATTTAGTTATTTTCCCTAAAGATAATTTCTTATGGTTGCTAGATTTTAATAATTTCATATTTTTCATGTTAATGGGTTTAGATTATGGATTTTCTTTGTTTTTTTGGTATAAAACAATTTCATACATTCAAATTGGAAAAGCAGGAATAATTAATTCCTTAACCCCCGTTGTTTCTGCATTTTTTTCTTTTATTTTTCTTGGTGAAATTTTTACTATTTTTCATTTGATTGGAACAGTAATTATAATCATATCGATTTTTATGATTGTCAGAGAAAAGAGCAAATAGTTATATCTAAAACTATAATTGTTTAAATATCGGTACTAATTCATTTTAATATCTTGGTTAAATTAAATTACATTAAAGGTATTTTGTTTGGAATAGGTTCTGCAATTTTAATCGGTATTCAACCAATTATTGTAATCTCACTCCCATCTGAAATCGATGCATATTTATTTGCTACAATGACAGTATTTTATGAAACCATTATATTCCTACCTTTATTCTTTTTAGAAAGAAGACATCTTAATTTAACTTTAAAACAAGACCCATCTAAACTAAATGAAATAAATATCTTAAAAAATGGATGGAAAAAAAATAAATATTTTTTGATATATATCGGAATTAATTTTGCCATTGCTCAAATATTATTATATTTAGCATATCAACTTTCTGGAGCAATAAATGCTTCACTAGCGCAAAAGACGACTATTATTTTTGGCTTATTATTTGGTTTTTTAATTAATCATGAAAAAATATCTCTCACGCAAATTGTATTCTCTATTATCTTATTTTTTGGACTAACTTTAGCTGTTACTCAAGGAAATTTTAATATTATTGAATTTAATGTTGGTGTTTTAATAATGCTTTTGACAGCTGCAATATGGATGCTTGCTCATACATTTACAAAACCAATCTTAGAGAGGAAGGAGCTCAGTTCAATTCAATTGGTATTTATAAGAAACTTTTTAAATTCTATTATTTTGATCTCAACCTATTTCATTTTTTTCCCAATTCAAAATATAAGATTTATTTTTGACCCAACATATCAATTTTTTTTCATTATTATGGCTTTTGCTTATGGTTTTGATTTATTTTTCTGGTATAAAGCTATATCTTATATAAATGTTTCAACTGCTACGATAATTATCGCCCCTTCACCGATTATTACAGCACTATTTGCTACTTTATTTCTAGGTGAAAAATTTACTATTTTTCATCTTTTCGGTACTATAATTATCATAATTTCAATTCTAGTTATAGTAAAAGAAAAAGGGGAATGATATACTTCAATAAATTTTAACTTCTAAACATTTTTAATATTTAATGAATTTAGGTAAATATCTTGAGCAATAATCTAAAAAAAGGGCTTATTTTTGGAATTTTGGGTAACATCTTGGTAGGTTTTCAGCCGATAGTAGCAAATTCACGCCCAGAATCTATTGATGCTTACATATTTGCTGCTATGACATGTATAGTAGAAGCAGCGATATTTATTCCATTAATGTTAATAGAATTCAAACTAAATCGCTCAAAAGCAAGAAAGAGTAATATATTAATTAATAATCATGATTCTATTCTAAAGAATTGGAAAAAAAATTTGAAAGTTTTTCTATTTATAGGATTACTATTCGGTATTAACCAACTTTTATTTTTTATTGGCTATAAATTAGCAGGTGCGATAAATGGAGCATTAACCCAAAAAACAACTGTGTTTTTTGGATTGATTTTTGGTTATTTAATACTAAAAGAGAAAATAACTAGAGCCCAAGTTTTATTTTCTATTATTCTATTTTTCGGTTTAGTAATTGCTATTACCCAATTTTCTTTTAATTTAGAAAATATCAACGTTGATATTATTTTAGGTGTTTTAGCATTATTACTTATTACATGTCTATGGATGTTAGGCCATACTATAACAAAACCAATCTTTTCTAGAAATGAGGCTACACCGACGCAGATGGTATTTATAAGAAATATTCTGAGTGGTTCCATCTTATTTTCAACTTATTTCATATTTTTCCCTTTACAAAATTTAAGTATTTTCTTAGATCCGATTAATAATTTCTATTTTTTCGCTATGGGGGCAGTTTATAGCCTGGGATTATTCTGTTGGTACAAAACACTTTCGTATTTGGATGTTTCAAAAGCTACAATATTGCTTTCACCGACTCCAATTGTTACAGCAATATTTGCTACGTTTCTCCTTGATGAAATTTTTACCATTTTTCATATTATTGGCACAATAATAATTATAATATCTATAATTCTAATTATGAGATTAAAAAGTAATTAATTATAATCTTGAAATAATATTATTACCAAAAAAAGTTGAATAAATTGTGAAATATACTTCAATATTTGATGTTATAGGCCATATAATGGTAGGTCCAAGTTCAAGCCATACGGCGGGAGCGTGTCAAATTGCATATGTTTCCCAACTATTATATGGAAAAAAATTTGAGAAGGTAAAGATAGGGCTTCACGGTTCATTTGCTGAGACTTATCGTGGTCATGGAACCGATATCGCAATATTAGGGGGATTATTGGGATTTAAACCCGAAGATGAGAGATTAAAAAACGCAATTGAAATTGCTGAAAAAAAGAGTCTTAAATATTCATTTGAACTTGTGGATTTAGGAGCAGAATATCACCCAAATTCAGTTAGCATAGAAATGAGTAATGGATCAGATAATATGACTGTTATTGGCTCTTCGATAGGAGGAGGTAATATAATAATCAAAGAAGTAAATGGATTAGAGGGAGGTTTTGGGGGGGAACCTAATACTTTAGTAATTTTGAATCATGATAAAATAGGAGCGCTTGTTAATATTGCTAATACTCTTCAAAAATTCAAATTAAATGTTGGATCTATGAAAATATCCAGAGACCTAAAAAAGAAAGTAGCTCTAACTTGGCTGGAAGCAGATTCTGCGATTCCAGAAGATTTAATCAATGCCTTAAAAGAGCATAAAGAAATATTATGGGTGAGAATTATTAATGTTTGAGTCAATTTCACAATTACTTAATGATTCTGAAATTAAGGGAATTGCACTTCACGATTTAATTATAGAAGATGAATCTGAATATCAAAATACTCCTAAACAAATTATTAATGAACGTTTGCATAGATCATTAACTATTATGAAGCAGTCCTTAGATAAAGCACTTACAACTGATATTGAATTGCCCATTAAGGAAGCAAACCATCAAGCACAAAGAATGCTTTCGTCACCAATATTTTTTGGAAACCATATGAAAGAAGCTATTGCTTGGGCAATGGCTATTAGTGAATATAATAGCGGAATGGGCCTAATTGTCGCAGCTCCTACAGCAGGGGCTGCAGGAGTTTTGCCAGCTGTCCTTTTTAAAGCTAAAGAGATTTTAAAAAAATCCGAGGGGGATGTAGTTAATGCTTTAATTGTTGCAGCTGCAATTGGTGCTATAATTGGAAATCGTGCTATGTTATCTGGAAGTGAAGGTGGATGTCAGGCCGAAGTAGGAGTTGCATCTGCAATGGCAACCGCAGCTATAACGTATATGGCGGAAGGTTCAGCAGACCAAATAAGTAATGCGATTGCATTAAATTTGAAGAATATATTAGGGCTTGTATGCGATCCCGTTGCTGGATTAGTTATATCACCTTGTATTAAACGAAATGCAATTGGAGTTGTTAATGCCTTCTTGGCTGCTGAAATGGCATTATCAGGGGTTACATCGATTATACCTGCAGATGAGATAGTCGATGCAATGATGAAAGTAGGTCGAAAACTTCCATATGAATTAAAGGAAACAGGATTAGGTGGAATTGCCGCAACAAAAACAGGAAAAAGAATAAAGAAAAGTATTTTTTCCGATTCTCTCAGATAGCACTTAAAACATTCCAGATATGCATATAATTAAAATTCTATTTAGAATCATTATCAATTAATAATAAAATATTTTAATATATATAACAATTATCTTAATATTTGAGTCTAAATTCTAATTTTTCTCAATTTTAATGGAAATTCGAAATATTTAAATATTTCAGTATATCTCTCAATATATAAATACATACCTTAATATATTACAATATAAAGAAGTTATAAAAAGTAAGCAAAATGAGTGTTAAATATGATAAATGACGTTATAATAAAAGTAGAAAATTTAAAAAAATACTTTGGTGAAGTTAAAGCAGTTAACGATATTTCATTTGATGTTCATACTGGTGAGGTTTTCGGTTTATTAGGTCCCAATGGTGCTGGAAAAACCACAACTATTAAGTTATTGCTAGGTTTATTAGAACCTTTAGAAGGAAATATGAGTATTTTTGGATTAAACCCTGAACGGGATGAGGTACCAATTAAACGTCGAGTAGGGTATGTTTCAGAAGAACCATTAATTTTTAAATCACTTACTCCTAAAGATTTATTTAGTTTTATTGCTTCAATCAGAGGATTAGATGGAGAGGAAACTTCAGAAAAGGCAAAAGAATATTTAGAGAGCTTAGAAGCTGATGAATATTATGAGCAATTAATTGCTACATTATCTCATGGAAATAAACAAAAAATACAAATTATAGCAGCCATCCTTCATGAACCTGATTTACTTATATTAGATGAACCTATTGCTGGATTAGATGCAAAATCTGTGAAAGTTGTTAAAGAAATACTTGATTTACATACAAAACAAGGGGGTGCTGTTCTTTTTTCCACACATATAATGGAAATTGCTCAAGAACTCTGTGATAGAATAGGAATTATTAATAAAGGTAAAATAGTTGGCATAGGTACAATTGAAGAATTGCGTCAACAATCTAACAAGTTAGGTGCAAGTTTAGAAGATGTATTTCTCAGGTTGACAGAGCAAGATGCCTCTGTAGATGAAATTGTAAGAAGATTAAGGGCATCCTATAAAAGGAAATTCACAGGTGAAACAAGTTAATATGGAGGAAGAGGTTAAGTACAAATTTTATTCTTTAGCAAAATACCCTAATTTAGAAATATTAATGGATTCTCAACTTGCTTCAGCAGGAGCTAACCAGGCAAAAATATTAGAAAGATATAAGAAAAATAAGAAAGCTATTAAGCGTCAACTTATTGCACTTAAAGTGGTTTACGGATTTATTTTTGTCTTTATTCCCTTTTTTTCCGTATGGGGTTATTTAGAAATTGTTGGAGGTTATTCATCATCTTCTCCTATTGAAACATTATTATTTACTAATAGTTTTGTCTTTGGAATATTCTTTCTAATGTCAGTTCTTTATGTTCTTCTTATGGGTTTATTTAGCACAAGTTCATTTATGTCCGGTAATGCATTTAAATGGTTACAAACTCTACCTCTTGCAAAAAGAGATTTGAAAAAACTTGGTTATGTAACCATTTTTCGCAATCTTGATATAGCCCTTATAGCTTTAGTTTTAGGGTTTCCAACAATCCTGTTAATTATGACCCAAAATTTTTGGCTTTTTCTTACTAGTTTAGCTTCTTCCACATTAAATGCTGTATTTGCGTTTAGTATTTTAGTTATTCTATCAGAGAAAATGGCTAAGATCTTTTCAGAATCTAGTGGTAGTTCAAAGAAGGCTAGTGTTTTAAGAATAATCACGATGGGAGGATTTTTCTTATTAGCGTTTGGAACTTCGTTTCTACTTTCCTGGTCATTGAATCTTATTGAAGATTTTTTCATTATATTTCCTACCAATGAATCTGCTAGTTTGTTAAATCGCATTTTGAGCTTAATTCCTTTCCCTTTTGGGATAACTTATTTAATTGCTTTTATAGCAAATCCAGTAATTATACCACCAGACTTGATTCTTACTTCAATGGTTGGTTTTGCTTTGTTTATGGGATTAACATTCTTATTATATAGATTTGCCATAAAGCAAGTTAAAAGTGTAACTGCCACTGAAGTTGAGCTTATAAAGAAGAAAAAGAAGAAATTAATCAGTAAAAAAGAAGTAACAGTAGAAATCAAGACAGTTTCAACAGTAAAATCATTTATCCGAAAGGATTTAATATCAACAACTAGGGATTATCAAAGTTTTATTTTTCTAATAATGCCTATTATATACCCAATTATCATAGTTCTAAGCATGTCGCCTGTTATTGGTGAGGAAATAGCCTCTATTGATAGCATAATTATTTTATGGTCTGTAGTAGTAGGGGTGAATCAATTCATTCCCTTTATGCTAGTAGCTGGTTTTTTAAATATGGAAGAATCAGGAGCATCTATTTTATCATCATTACCATTACTTGCACGAAAACAAGCAAAGGCAAAAATCTATTTGATGCTAACGATTCAAGCTATAGGTCTTGGATTGATGGGGTTCATATTAATGATTATAACTAATTCATTAATATTATTGACACTTTTTCTTCTTACTATTCCAATTGCCTGGATATTTCTTCTCTTTACATTTGAACTGAAGGCGCGATTTTTTGGAAAAATGAAATACAAATACGTTGTTGAAGAAGTAAACAAACAACGGAAGGTGTTAAAATGGTTATCATTAATTTGCTCAGAACTGTTAATTTACTTCACTATTATCATCGTTGAATTTACTTTACTAAGTTTATATGGAATTTTAGGAATTATCATTGGTTTAGTGGTTATTGGAATAATTGGTCTTAGCTCTTTGGTTTATATTTTTACTAGGATGTTTCCCAAAGAAAAAGAAATTGCTACATACTACACAGGTGGATTATTGAGAAGGAATGTAATTGCGGGAGCGGTTATTGTAGTGGCACTCTATTTTATTTTTCTAAACTTGGTAGGAATAATTGAATTACCATTCTTACCAGTTCTATTTGGACTACCAATAGAATATTGGTTATTAATAGAGGTTATCTTAATATTTCTTGTATTTATACTTTTATTTTTTGTGGTCATTCCCATTGGATTGAAATTACCAAATGGAGAAGAATCTATGAAACAATATATATATTCAATTGGCTTCACACGAACAAAACCACTAGCAAGAAATATTTTAATCGGCATAGCTTCTTTCCTACTATACGCTCTATCTACGTGGTTTTTTGCTAATATATTGGGAACATATATATTTGATCCTAATGTGTTATTCGGTTATCCTAGTTGGGTATTATTATATTATATGCTATACGCTGGCATTTGGGAAGAGATTGCTTATAGAGGAGTGATCCTAAACCTCCAACTAAGAAAATACTCAAAAATGACGTCGGTTATTACTAACGGAATACTTTTTGGCATTTTTCATTCTCTTAATATATTAAGCGGTTTTGATCCATTATACGTATTAAACCAAGTATTCTTTGCGAGTTGTTTAGGTATTGCCTTAGCTTATGTATACGTTAAAACTGAAAGCCTTTTACCTTGTATGATGATTCATTACTTAGTTAATACATTTGGACAGTTATTCGTTAATGCTATGTTTCCAAATGATGCAATTGCTTCTGCCTTTTTAGTTTATGGAGCAGGATTAGTACCTATGATATTAATTCTATTGTTTACAAAACTAATAATAAGAAAGAAAAAACCATAAAAAAGCTGCCAATATTTTTTTTATTTTTTTTTTATACTATTTTTTTGATTCATTAATTAAAAAAGCGATACATATGTGTAATGCATTTTCTAAGGTACCTTTTTTAATTTTGTCAGGTGTATCGGTATCTTGATGATAATAACTTGATCTAGTCTTCCAATCAGCTGAATTTATAAATCCTGCTTTTATATTTGCCTTTGAAAATGCTGCAGCATCAGAACCACCAGATAATCTGCCTAATGTCTTTTCTAATTTTCCAGAACCTAATGTTTTTGCTTCAATTCCCTCGAGTTTTGCTGCTTTTAATAGTTTTAATACCATCTCTTCAGAATGTTTTGTTCTAGTAGTTGGTTCATAATCGATAACATGGAATCCATTAGGAGTCTCTAATCCATCCATATTTACAACCATAGTATTAATATCGTTTAATTCTTTTAAATGCGAAGATACATATCGGTATGCTCCTCTCAAGCCAGCTTCTTCGCAACCAAATGCTATCAATCTAATTTCTGTATTATTCGGAATAATATCTTTATTACTATTGAGATAACGCCCTAGTCCAATAAGAACAGAACAACTACTTAAATTATCGACAGCACCAGGCACCACATTACCTTTTTCTCCAGAAGGGACAAAGAAAAAAAGTCCAATTATAGAGGGACTCCCGATTATTAGTAGCCATATTGAGGTATTGCAGAAGATTGACTTAAGAGTAATGAATCCAATCACCATGAATATCAGATTTAAAAATGCAATAATAAACCAAATTAAAATTAACATAATACCTCCAAAAGCTAAAACTAGAAAACCCCATTTTAATAGCTTTAATAGAGTAAATTGAATTGCGGAGTCAATATGAGCTGAAAAAATTATAATATTTCTTTTCTCTCCTTTTATTATTTTTCCAATTACATTTTGAGACGACTTTTTGCGAAATAGGGGGTCAATAAACTCTCGATAGTTAAAAAATTCCTCCCACATTATTACTATTGAAAGAAAGATTAAAAAAAAAGAAAGAATGGATATAAAGGCTAGCCAAAAAGGATTTGAAATTAGTTGAATGATAAGATAAAGTCCAATTGACAAAAGAATAAAAATCATGATTAATCTTATCCACCCAAGAAATGCTTTAGGATGGCATGTAAAATACTCTAAAGAAGCAGTATCACATATTTTTTCCATCTCTTTTTTTATTATTTCAGCAGCTTTAGCTTCTGCTGGACTGCATGGCATCCTAGGACCACATTCAGCTATGATTTTATTTACAAAATTATACATATAATCAGAATCTTCTTTTGAGATCTCGATTTTCATAAAATTACCTATCTTCATTAAAAAAAATATGTCAAAAAAATATTAAATCTATATAAATATAAAATTAAATATTAAAGGAAGAGGAAGATTTCTGTGAATATTTTTAGAGGAGAGCAATACGTTTGTGAAGTATGTGGTTATAATATGATTGGTTATCTTCCTGATACTTGCCCTTTCTGTGGATCATCAAGGGATAAATTTATTACGGCTGAATTTTGTTCAAAAAAATACCATATTAAAAAGGGAAAAGTTACTAATAGAGTTTTTAGTTTAGCAAGTTCACCAAAATTGGGTTTAGAGCATTTTGCATATTGTATAATTTCTGATAATCAGAAAATTTGGATTGATTGTCCTTCTACTTTTCAAGCTAATTTAGATAGAATGGACAAAATATTATTTACCCATCATCATTTTTTAGGTGCTTCAAATCTCTATAGAAGTTATTATACTGCATTTATATGGATCCATCAATATGATACTCAAAATGTACTCACTCAAAATCACTCTTTTGATAAATTATTTCTAGAAAATTTTGAATTAGACGGAATTGAAGCGTTCCATATTAATGGTCATACACAAGGATTTACATTTTATATATTTGAGGATGTATTATTCGTATGTGATTATGTATTCCTCAATAAAGAAAGTATGCGTCTTAATCCTTACGGTTCAAATAAAGAAACTGTTCATGGAGCTTTTAAAATTAAAAAAATAATTAAAAATAAGAATCTCAGTAAGGTATGTGGGTATAACTATGTGGATGACTTTTCGGATTGGAAAGAAAAATTCGAAGAATTATTGATAAGAACTAGTTCTTGATTTAAAAAGAATTTAAATTAGTCAAAAGATTAATTTAGGTTTTAAGTATTAATATTTAGTATTAAAGATTTAACTAAGATAATTATAAGATGAGCTATAAAGAAATTGAAGTTACATGCCCAACGTGTTCTTTAGTAAAAGTAATTAAAGTTCCTATGAGAATTTTTTCTCAGAAAAAATTTGGAACAATTAAAATACAAGTTCCTCAAGGAGGAGTGTGTAAAGAACATCAATTCATAGTATTTGTTGATACTAAGGGCATTATCAGAGGTTATGACCAAATTGATTTGCTAATGAAAAGAGTCGCCCAAGGGGAGGAAGAAACCCGGAGATTTAGCATAAAACACTTCATAGATATTTATGGTCTATATGGATTATTTTGTTTGATTCATGCTAAAATATTTAATTATCCAGCATATATTATAAGGGATAAGGAATCTGAAGATTTCTCGTATGTTATTAATAAAATTGGTGAAAGATTACTTCCAGAAACATATCGGGGCACCTCAAATGTTAGCTTTCTCAACGAAACTGATTATAATAAAATAAAATTAAACGACAAGAATGCTTTCGTTATGGATACACATCAACATATCTTACAAACACCATGGGAGGAAAAGTTAAAATTTGAAGAAGAAATGATCAAAAAAGCATTAGATATTCTTGATGAAGAAGAACAAGTAAATCTAATTCAACAAAGTATATCGAAATTGGTAAGAGAAGCTGAATATGTTAAAAGCGTTTTAGAAAAGGTAAAAAAAATATATGAAGAGGATCTAGTAGACCAGATAGCACGAGAACTAATGATTCCTAAACCTAACTATTATCGAATAAGCTTAATTAAGGATTTTATTAAACAAAGATATTCTCCCAAATTAGCAGTAAAAATAAAAAGTAAAGTGGAAGAATTTTTAAATCTTCTTTAAACTCTTTTTCTATAAGAAGGAATTTCGCGGAAATCGACTATTAACACTATCTGTAGGTTTCTTTAGTGGTATTAGCTTTCCTTATAGCGTTAGATTGAAAAACCTCAATATATTTTTTATGAGGAAAGAGTATCCAGTATTTCTTCTATGTGATTGATTGCCGTGGATATATGAGCTTCATTCGGGAAAAATTTGCTGATGCAATTAGGGATGGCTTCACATACTAATCTCCCCATTCTAACAGGTACACTAGTATCTAATTCGCCGTGCCATAGAAATATCTTAATACTTGATGGGATTTCTTTTAGGTTAAACCCCCAATCTGAGCCTAATAATTTGATATCATAAACTACTCCGTTGATTCCTTGTCGAAAGGGTTCTGCCATTAATTCAACATATAGAACTAATTTCTCAGGATCTACCATGATCTTTTTATCTGGCTCAGGCAATTTTTTAGATCTTTTTTGAAATGTCTTTTCGAGTTCCTCTGGTGTTTGATCTTTTAATTTTAAAATTTTCTTCTGAATAATCTTATAAAACTTAGTTAAAAGTCCAGGCTTATTTTTAGCTAATTTAAGTTCTTTCTGCTTCCCTTTATCCATCCCTTCTAAACCTAGGTTAATTGGACCAAGTCCAGAAACAATACCACAATAAGTTAAGCGTTCAGGAATCTTTAGTGCACACGCTAAAGCATATGCAGATCCACCAGATCCTCCCAAAACTGCAAATTTTTGAATATTTAAACTGTTAGCTAATTCAATTACATCATCAGGCCATTCCAAAATTGTTCTATTTTCTTTAAAATCTGATAACCCTCTTCCAGGGCGGTCTATTGATATGAGACGAACGTTAAATTGTTTATCATCAAAACCGTACATTATAGGTTCAAGACGGGAGGAGCCATGACCATGAAAATAAAATATTGGCGTTCCCTCAGGTATACCAAATTCTGCATACCCAAGCTTGCGACCATCTTTTAACGTAATAATTTGGTTATATTTTTCATTCTTTTTCATATTATCATTCATTAAAAATAAGGAATATTTTTTAATTTTTTGAGATTTTTTTTACTATTTTTAGGGCATGGAAAGCTAAAAGGGAGAGTGAAAGAGTAGTAAAAATTGGACTTACTGCTGGAGTTGTATGTCTTATTTTAAGTTATGGACTATCTTGATAATATCTACTTGGCTTATAATGGTGTTGGTCATAAAAACATTCATGTTTACATTTTACATTTTATATAGAAAAAATAAAATGCAATCATGAATTTATTTATAAAAAATAATTCAAAAATGCAATCAAAAGAATAAAAAGTGATTTAAAATGGTTTTAGTAGGCGATTGGGGCTTTCAAAACCGCTTTAATAGAATTATTAAGCCTAAATCTGGACGTTGCGTTATGTTAGCAATAGATCATGGATATTTTGGGAATATTCCAGGTCAATTAAAATGCTTTACTGATATGCAGCCATTATTTAAGTATGCTGATGCCCTTATGTTAACTAGAGGAATGTTAAGAAATTGTGTACCTTCTGAAATAGACGTTCCAGTTGTATTAAGAGTTTCTGCTGGTGCTAGTATGCTTAAAGAACTTTCTAATGAAGAAATTAATGTTGCTATTGATGATGCGATAAGACTAAATGTTTCAGCAATTACTTGCTCAATCTTCGTTGGAGGGGAGTATGAGAAACAATCATTAATGAATTTATCGAAATTAGTAAACTGGGGGCAAGAATATGGAATTCCTACCTTAGCCGTCACAGCAGTTGGACGTGAAATGGTAAGGGATGCACGATATCTAGGAATGGCAAGTAGAATGGCAGCAGAAATGGGTGCAACCTTCGTGAAGACTTATTATTGTGAAAACTTTGAAGAGGTCACAAGTATCTGCCCGGCGCCAATTGTTATAGCTGGTGGTAAAAAAATTGAAGAACGAGAGGCTCTTCAGATGTCTAAAAATGCAGTTGATAAAGGAGCAGTAGGAGTGGATATGGGAAGAAATATTTTTCAATCAGATAGCCCATTAGGTATGATTAAAGCAGTAAGAGCAATTGTCCATGAAAAAGCTTCGGTAGATGAAGCATTTGAAATTTATAAAAGCGGTCCCTTAGGACTATGAGTATTATTTTCTATATTCTTTTTTTTTGGTTCTTTTTAAATTCTATAATAGTCCTATTTATACTGAAGTCAAGTTTAAATTCTTTAGAGATAATTTTTAACTGAGGCTAATGAAATAAATATAAAATTGAGAGGTGAAGATATTTAAAATAGCACTTATTAATCCAGGACCCGGAGATATTTTAGAAAAGGGTAGACTTCTAGCCAATGTAGATTACTTTTATCCTCCATTAGGTATCTGCTATTTAAGTGCTATTTTGAAGAAGGAAAACTATGACGTTGAAATTATCGACCAAGCTGCAAAAGGTTTTAGTTTAGAACAAATTGTTAAATGGATAAAAAAGAAGGATCCCGATTTTTTAGGTTTTTCTACTTTAACAGCCTCCGGGTCAGGGATTAGTGCTGCAATAACCGCAAAAGAGGTGAAAAAGTGGAATCCTAATATTAAAATAATATTTGGAAATCGCCATGCAACAGTTAATGATTATCGAATCTTAAACAAATATCCCCAGGTTGATATTTGTGTAAGAGATGAGGGAGAATATACCATTTTAGAATTAATTAAAGCATTTGAAAGAAATCTCCCTTTGAAAGATATTAAGGGAATAACCTATAGAAATAATGGAAATATTTTAAGAAATGAGAAAAGGGAACTGATAAAGGATCTTAATGCATTGCCATTCCCTGATAGAAAATCCTTAAAGATCGAATATACAGGGAACCTTGGTAATTTAGATTTAGTAGCAAAAGGTTTTACTTCGATAGTTTCCTCTCGTGGATGCCCTTACCATTGCACTTTTTGTTATGGAAAAAGGTCTGTTGGGTTTAGGACTCGCTCTGTAGAAAATATAATTGAAGAAATTCTTTATTTGGAGAGTGAGGGCTATAAATTTATAAATTTCGTAGATGATAATTTTACATTTTCAAAGAACAGAGTACTTAAGCTTTGTCAATCAATGCGAAAAAACAAGATTGATATGAATTGGATGTGTCAAGGAAGGGTTAATCAAGAATCCACTGAAGTATTAAGTGAAATGCGTCGAGTTAATTGTAGAATTATATGTTATGGTATAGAAAGTGCGAATCAGAGAATTCTTGATTATTATAAAAAAGGAATTACTCCTGCACAGTCAATATTAGCAGTAAAAAAGGCAAGAAAGTCAAGAATTCCCTTAGTAATAGGTTCCTTTATAGTTGGAGCACCTGGTGAAACTTATAGGGAAATCTATAACACTTTGAAATTTGCTCAAAGATTAAAAATTGATTTCCCTGTTTTTAATCTTCTTGGAACAATGCCTGGAACTGACATTTGGGATGAATTAGTGGAAAAAAACATTCTAGATGAGGAAAAATATTGGGAAGATGGAGTTCATATTCCAGATATCGATCCTAATGGGATTCCAACCGAAGAAATTTCAAATTTAATTCTGGAAATGTTTAGACAGTTTTTAAGAGACCCCAAATATATTTTAAAAGAGGCTTATAGAACTATTTCGAGTTTATATCGATTATTTGCCACTTTTAGTTTTATTGCTAATAATATAAATAACTTCAGGGATTTTCATGGTGTTCGATCCTTTTGGAATCCGGATAAAGTTTTAGAGAGAAACTGATTTTAAATAAAGGTTAAATTCTTAACTTTTTATCAATTTCATTTATTACTATAGATAAATTCATTCTAAATCAAATGCAGATTCCTAATATTGAAAACTTGGAAATTAGTAAACTAACTGATGAAGTTTTACTAATTCATCAAATTAATCCTCCATTTCATTTTTCTTGCTGTGATGGGCTTGTTATTCTCCATAAAAACGGGAGAAATTCCAATAGTGTGATTTTAGATTTAAATATTGAACCACCTTTAGCTAAAAAAGTTAATGAAATTTATGGTCCAGTATCAAATTACGTATGTAGCCATGGTCATATGGATCATATTGCTCATGTACATCAATGGGAAACTTTAGGAGCAAAAATTCATGCTCCATTCCCAGAATCAACATATTTGCAGAATCTAAAGAATTTTTATTTAGGTTTTGGATTTAATAAAGCAATGGATTATTCCATTATACAAAAATTTGGAGAGATAAATGGTTATAAAAAATGCAAGAAAGTTAATCCTTTTAAACCAGGTGATTCATTAGAGTTTGAAGATTTTACTCTTGAAACTATTCCTTTTTTAGGACATTCAAAAGCTCATACTGGATTTTTACTGGCAAAGGAAAGAATTATCCACATAAGTTGTTTAGGTTTTGATCAACCTGAACCAGGAGTGGATGGATTTGGTCCCTGGTATGGATTTGATGAATGTTCAATTGAACAGTATTTAAAGGATATTGATTTAGCAGAATATATTTTTCTTGAACAGGCTGATCTTCTAACTTCAAGCCATTCATATATAGTTAAAAATCCCGATAGCACCCCTTTTAATTATATACGAAATAAAATTCAGAAAAATCAAACTATTGTGGACCAAGCAATCTTATCTCTTAAATCTATTAATAGGTTTAAAATAAATCTGGCTAATTTACTTGAACTTGATTTATTTTTTCCAAAAAAGAAAATGAAAGGGTTTTTATTGGAAATTTACAATTATTGGGAATCAGGAATAATAAGGAAACATTTAGAAAGAAGTAAATACCTTAAATAACTTTTAATTTTCATTTTCATTTTTTTCCGGTTCTAATATGACCTTTAAGGATTCTTTTGCTTCACAAACTACTTTAAAAGCCTCTCCCGCTTTGCTTAAAGGGAATCTATGAGTAATTAAGTCTTTAACATTTATTCTCTTTGCTAATATCCAAGTATAAGCTTCTTGTAAATCATCTGGTGCAGCACCATAGGATGTCATGATTGTAATTTCATTTCTCCAATATTTATTGATAGGGACTTCTAATTTGACATCTGGTTCTGGTACAGCAAAAAATATAATTGTGCCTCCTGGAGCTGTACAATCTAAGGCTTGTTTTGCTGCTGAAACAGCTCCAGTGCATACTATAACAATATCAGCTAATCGATCATTATTAAATTCTTTTAATCTAGCAGCTATATCGTTATAAGTAGCATGAAATACGGTATCAGCTCCAAATTTTTTAGCAATTTCCATTCTATATTCATTTAAATCAGTTGCAAATATCTTTTCAACACCTCTTAGCTTTGCTAATTGAATATGCAAAATTCCTGAAACTCCACTACCCAATATGAGAACTATTAAACCTTTCCTAACATTTGCTAATCGTTGAGCTCGACAAACACAACCTAATGGCTCTATAAACACAGCTTCTTCATAAGAAACAGCTTTATCTAATAAATAGACACCTCTCTTTTCAATATTAATTTTAGGAATCCTAACATATTCAGCAAATCCACCTGGATCAAAATTCGTATTATGAAGCAAATTACATGCTGTATGATGTCCTTGATTACAATAATGACAATCAAAACAAGGAACATGATGAGAAACAAATACACGATCTCCTTCTTTGAATTTTTTCACTCCTTCTCCAATTTCGACAATATCTCCAGCGATTTCATGGCCGAGAACTAGACTATCTACTCCTAATTTTTTCATTTTTGCAAATCGATAATATTCTAATATATCAGAACCACATATACCCGACTTTTTTACTTTTACTAATAATTCACCTGGTTTTATGGTTGGTTTTGGTATTTCATCTTGTCTTATATCATTATTGTTGTAATATCTTGCTAACTTCATTATTTCATCAAAACATAATCAATATTGACGATATTAAAGATATTATGTTGTGAACTTATTTAATATTTTATTTGTGAATAATTTATTTCTAATAGTAAGAAGGAATTTAAAGTTTAAATAAGACCTTGATATAATTTCCTATAGGATTAAAAATACATAATTTTGGAAAAGCTACATGAAAAAAGAAAGATTTACTAAAAAAGAGTTGGAAGAAGTTAAAAACATTAAAGTCGGTAAATGGGACATAATAGCTGAATTTCATCGAATTGAATGGCTGAAAAAAGGTTATTCAGAAGAAGAATCAAAAATTCATGGTATAGTAATAGCAGTTGTGGGTTATCAAGCACGATTGGGAAAAGAAGCTCAGACCTATCAACTTGAACTAAAAGGTAAAGAAAAAGGGGTTTCATTGACTCGTCGGGAAAAAGAAAAATGGATAACAACTAAAGATTTTGATAAAATTATAAATAAAATAGGAGAGAAATATTATAATTCTATTTTTTCACCAGCAATAGAGAATTTATATAATAAAGGATATTCATATAACGAAGTAAAACAAGCGGTTGAAATTCCTCCCAAAATTGGGGCTAAAATATCTTTAGATAAATTTTTAAATTTTCTATGAAAATTTCATCTATACTATTTCATCGCTGATCAGGCTTGATCAACGATTTTTTTCAAATACTTTCGCTTACGGAGCAAAAGTTTAATTTGTTCATCTATACGTGTCAAACCCATACGTTCGGATATACTTACTCCTGATGCCTTCATTTTTTCCCAACTGATAAAATTTTTAGACAGTTCATCTTGTTCAGTTGTTATTCGTTTAATTAATCGATTCAAACCATATTTTTCAGCAGTATCCAGAGCTTGGTTTAATAATATTTGGGCTTCTTTAAATTCAAAGTTTATTAGTTTCAACTTAGCTTGTAGTGAAAACAACTCAACAAGCAGCCAGAATGCTTGCTGATTATTAGCAATATCCTTTAATTGAGTGATATAAGGTTGAATCTCATCTAGTATTTTTAAATCGCTAGTTTCACGTAATTCTGTTAAATAGAGATCACATAAATTTATCAGAGCATGATAATAAAGCCCAGAAAATGGATGTTCTTCATTAATAATTTGCTTTAATATCTCCTTTGCTTTTAAACGCTTAATATTTTGAGGCATTTTTTTCAGCATCTCTGCTTTTGAAAGCCTATAAAAAGTATCCCCAGGCCATTCTATTTGATCACCGAACTGTTTCATACGGTCTAGACATTGCTGAGCTTTTTCAAGAGAGTCCATATTGAGATACAATTCAAAAAGAGAGCTAAGAACTACTATTGTCTTAAAACTATTAATCTCATCACATAATAATAAACCTCGCTCTAAATAATCCAAAGCCTTGTCAAAATCTCCTTTTTCAATGAAATACATTCCCATACTGTTAAGACCTCCAATAATTTCTTGTTTATCATTTAATTCCTCTGCAAGAGTCAAATAATGTTTAATAGATTCGAGATTATAAAATAAATCACCTTTATAATAATTATTAAAATTAAGCAATTTTGTCGCAAGCATTATGAGCTTTTTATTTTTAATTTCTTTGGCAATTTTTAAGACCTCATCAGCATACTTCAGAGAACGGTCTAACTCGCCCATATTAAAATAACAACCACCTTTGTATAATGCAATATATGCTTTTCTTTCTTTAAATTGGATTGATGATACTTGGTTGATTGTCTTTAATAATTGTTCAGTTTTGCTAATGGTATCTAGTGCTTCTTTTCGCTTATCACTTTTGTTTAGAATATAAGTCTTTGTGAGGAGGACATCAATTATTTGAAATTTATTTTTTAATTGTTGACTTTCTTTGTAAGCTAATTCAGCATAATTAAGAGCCTTATTCGTATATCCAAGTTCAAAAAGGAGAGAACTCTTAAGGTGATGAATTTCGAGTTGATCTTGAAGTGAAAGCCCTTTTTTATCCTCAAGTATATTAATAAGTTTTAGGGCTTCTGTGAATTTAGCTTCACTCTTAAGATGCTTTACTTGAGATAATTCGTTTTTATTGGAATATAACATGAAATTAAACCTCCAATAATCTTTAATTTAATTAATTTTATTTTTATTTTTGCTTTAATTTTTTTTTTAATTCAAATAGAGCAGCTAGGGGTAAAGATATATCAAAATAAACAAAAGCCTCTTCAGTATTTAAATCTTCCTCCATAGCTAATTTATGCAACTTCAATACATATTCTGTACGTAAATCTATAAGCTTGCTAGAGCGTTTCTTATCAAAATATAGAAAAACTGGTTCATCGATATATGATAAATATTCATCATAGGTACTTTTAGCCTTCTCAATATCGCCCAACTGACTTTCAAGAGTATTTAGTAATGGATCTAAATAATCTAACAACTTTTTTATATTATAACTCATTTTTCGGTAATTTATTATCTCCCATTTGTAAAATTGCTGAAGTTTCTGAGGATCCCTTGAAAGAGATATCTCATCTAATTCTAATAACTGCACTTTAAATTTAGGATTAATTTGGTAGATCTTAGGCGGTATTCTTCCTTTCACAACTTCTTTTGCTATTCTTGATATGAGAAGTCCGTCTTTTTCCATTAACTTTAAATGTCTAGCAACAGTTGTTTTACTTTGTTCAACATAGTGAGTAATTTGAGTAACATTTAATTCTTTATGGAGTTCAAGGATAGCCCAAATTTCGAATCGTAATTTATGTTTAGCTATTAATTGATCCCATTCCTCTTTAATTATATTATTATTTTTTATACTCAATGGATCTTTAATACTCCTATCGAAATTGAATTTTAAATCATTACTTAAATCCTAATTATTCCATTACATATAACTCTTTTAATTACCTCATCAATAAAAATTAATTTATTGTATATAAAACGTTATTATTTTTCGATCTTATATTATATATAGGGTTTTAAGATATAAAAATATGATCAAAAAGTTTAAATATGAAACGTTCTAAATAAATAATATTATGACACGATCATGCGTCATAATTTAATACCATAAAAATAAATCTAAAAAGGAATAGAGATTGAAGAAAAATGTATAAAACCAAAACAAAAAAGATATTTTATGGAATTCTAGCTTTAGGACTCATATTCTTAAGTCTCACCTCAGTAGTATCTGCACATGGGTATCAAAGAAGAGTGACCTACAGACCATTTAGCGATTGGACATTAAATAATCCCCGTGTAGTATTAGGATATACAACTAATTGGGATTTGCTCCCAGAAGGTTGGATAGTACGGCCTAATTTTGGTGTTGAAGATACAGGGCAATATTATGGTTATATACGTCAAGAAATATTAGATGATGGACGAGCCGAGCTTACAGTCTACATCATTGGAAAAAACAGTCCGAGAACATTATATCGCTTATCAGATTGGTTTGATTTTTTCGCTGGAGGACCATTTCCTGAAGATGTTCTTGAGAACTTAGAGATGGATTTCTTTACCATACTGAAATTTATTGTTCCTGAGCCTAATCAAGAGATACCTTTCGTGTTTGATCTATTTGAAGAACCATATGAGTGGGTATCCTTGATATTTATTGCTTATGCGTCTGGTACATTCACAGATTATGCTGGGGAATTTGAATATACCCCCGGAGAAATAGGTAGAGTATTTATACTACAAAGTAATTATATCACTGAAGATGGCGAAGAAATCTGGCCTCATGAAATAATAAATGTTTATTAGTCAAAAAATGAGGTTTAAAAAAAATGAAACAGGGTCTAATCCCTATTATAATTATCTTGGTTTGCTTGAGATAATATTACTATATAATTTGCACTTCTATTAGATGCAGAAAATTGTTGAGAAACCCAATTAAAGTCAGGAGATTCAGGATGGTTGAAATCTTTAATCAAATCTATAGAAATGGAGGAAATGGTTCAGAATAATGGCTTCTCGATAAACCACACCTAAACCATAATTATTCCATTCTATTTTTTTTTTAATTTCTTTATTTAAAGCGGTTTCAAATATTTCCTAAATTTTGAATCTTTTTTAGGAATATCCCAGAAAATTTTATATAAAATAAACAGGAAGTATCAATTACAATGAAAATAATTAAAAATAAATATTTAGGAGTATGAAAAATATCTATGGTTGAAGTAAAACAAGAGCTTTTAGCTCCATGTGGATTGTATTGCGGTGTTTGTTCAATTTATATCGCACATAGAGATAATAATATGAAATTTAAACAAGTATTATTTCCTGTTTATAAGGCATTTGCAAAAACCGTTGATGAAATAGCTTGTACAGGATGCTTATCTGATGGTATTGTTTTTCCAGTATGTAAAGCATGTGCTGTTAAAAAATGTTGTAACGAGAAAAATATTGATGGATGTTATCAATGCGATGACTTTCCATGTAAATTTATCAATAATTTTCCTATCCCTGTAGCCAAGAAGGTAATAATGCGTACAATACCATTTTGGAGAGAAAATGGAACAGAAAAATTCGTAGAAGAGGAAGAGAAAAGATACCACTGTCCAAATTGTGGAAATCCAATATTTAGAGGAGCGAAACGTTGTAATAAATGTAAAAATGAAGTTGATGTTGATTAAAAATATAGATTAAAAAAATAAAAATTATTTACCTCTTATTATTTAGACTGCTTTTTAAGAGCATTTTGAAACAAGTATCGTCTAAATCAGCATACATTTTTAATTCATCTTCCAGGAAATCTCTTAAAGCAGTTCTAATTGCTTCACTTCTTGAGGGATATACACCCAAATCATTTAAGGTTTTAATTGCAGCTAAGTATTTTTCAGGCAGATTTATAGTGATTATCTTCATTTTTATCAACCCTTAATATGTTAAAAATAGAAAATTTACATTGTATTGGTTTAATTAATAAATATATTTATTCGGATTATATATAAATCAGTTCTATTAATCCTTTAATGGTGTTAATGGTTTAATTTTTAACGAATATTTTGCATTACAGTTCATACAAAAATTTCTAAAAACCTTTTAAACTAATAGAGTTTATTAAATGATTTTATATGCGAAACTAAAGAGTATGCTGATTTATATAATTCTGAATGGCTAACATCTTTAATATCTTTTAGAAATTTGAGAGTATAATCTTCTTCGCGCTTAATATATGTAATATTTCTCGTTTTCTGATCATAATCCAAGAAAACATCGATTTTTAAAACGTTTTCCTTCAATCTACCTGGTAATTGAGGCATCATATTAAATGTAAAGATTAAATCAGGATCAGATTTATTCTTTCCATCAATAACAAAAACCACGTTGGGTTGTAAATAAGAGATAAATGATTCCATAGAATGGAATAGATCATCAACTTTTATTGTCAATTTTGAATTATCTAATGCACTACAATCACTAATTAAAGGAAAGGAGAATTTTTCTTTACCTCTAAATGCTAAAGCAATCTCATTGGAATTTAAATACTTTTTAAAAGTTTCATGGTCTTTTTCTAAAAGATATTTATCAGATATAGGATCACTTTTGCAGTATACTATCATTACTCCGGCAGATAGGAGATTTATCTTCTGAAAGTATATCTTATATTCTGGACTATAAGGTAAATTAATTATTTCTTTACTTCCTCCTAATCCAAGTTGAGCCATTAAATCCATTGGTACTTGACTTGTGAGCGTAAATAAAAGAAAGGACCTAAAATCCTCCAATTCAATGAAGTTAGTGAAATCTTTAAAATTTTGATTAACAATATTAATTTTTTCTTTAAAGTTCTGAGACATTATACTATCTTAAAAACTTATTATTTAATTAAATCAATGAAAGAATGATCTTAATTAAATTTATTCCAAATAATTCGAAAGAAATTTCTTAAGAGATTTTTTTACATTTTGGGTAATATGGTGCTCAATCTCATGTGATACCTTCTCGATTAATTGATTATCTTCAATTTTTAATACATTCTTGAAAAAAGCTCTTAATAATTCATGGATTTCATCTAATTGAATAGCAATGTTTTTCCCTTCTTCGGTGAGTCGTATAGCTTTTCTAGGTTCCCATTTAATATAACCCTTGCTTTTTAATTTATCAAGCATCCCTGATACGGATGCAGGTTCGACATCGAGGGCCTCAGCTATTTCTTTATTTGAGACCCAACCTCCCCTTTTTTTCTTGGAAATCTCATAAATAACATCTATATATCTTTGATAACTTTCTCTAACTTCCAAAAAATCTAAAAGATCTTTATCACTACTATTTGCCATCTTTTTAGATGAATTTAAAATTTTTGCAATGTATAATATCAATAATTATTCATTCCTCTTTTTAATTTTATTATAAAAAAAATTGACTAAATAATAATAATGAGAAAAAAATTCACCGGTATTCTATTTCTTATCGTTGGAAATTCTGGTTCTGGAAAAGATTCAATAATACAAGGAGCTGTTAAAAAGTATCCTAATGATCTAAATAAATTATATGTTCCAAAACGCTATATCACACGAGATCCATCCAAAACTGAGGAAAACATCTCAATTTCTCCCGAAGAGTTCAGAATCATGTCTAAAGAAGGAAAATTCGCTCTTAAATGGCACATTTATGGGTTAGACTATGGAATATCTATTGAAATTGATGAAAAGCTTAAAAATGGTCAATCTGTAGCTGTAAATGTAAGCAGAATTATAATTCCCGAAGCAAAAAAAGTGTATGAAAATACCAAAGTCATATTTATCGAAGTTCCCTTTGATATTACCCTAAAACGCCTTAAAGAACGGACTAGAGAGATAGGAAAAAGGTTGGAAGAAAGATTAGAAAGAGCAAGAAATAATCAAAAATTTCCAGAAGCAGATTATATTATTGATAATTCTGGCCTTCTTGATGATGCTATTGATCAATTTATAAATTATGTAATAAAATGTATTGAACAAGTTAAGAATAGAATAGAATAAAATATAGAAAATAAAACAAAATTTTTTTATTAACAAGAATTATATTTTTTTGTATTTACATATTAGATTCTAAATTATGGCTCGGTTCGTATAGTGGTTAGTATTGGGGACGAATCTTGAAAAATATTCAAGAATCCCCACTGTGAATCCTTAGAGATTGAGGGAATTTCTCTCCTTTCGAGGAAACGGGGGTTCGATTCCCCCACCGAGCCCTTCTTAACCTATAATTTCTATGTTTTGTTTTAAATTTAAGTATAACTACATAAAATGGAAGATTAAAATCTTTAGAATTATTTTCTTATATAACTGATACTAATTAATATTAGTAATTATGGGGATATTAGATCAAGAAAAACTTAGAGACATTCCAGGATGGGAAAAAAATGCACCAATTCATATTTGTATGAATGCTGATTATCGAGGATTGACATTTTGTTGTAAACCAGGGCATTCACTAACATTTGGCTTTAAATGCAAAAGAGATCAAATTCTTGATGAGATCGGAATGACCTCACAGGAATTTATTAAGGTTAAAGAGGAATTTTCAAAAGAAAATCAATGGAATTCAGATTTAGTATGTTTTGGATCACTTTCCTACTGTTGTATGCGAAGAGGAGGCTGCCCAAGAAGAGATCCTGCTTTAGAGTTAAGATATCCTAATAAAACAAAGGAGGAGAGGATGAGATTATACTTTCAAAAGAAGAAAGAGTTAGCAAAAAGAATTTTAGAAGCTGTAAATGATTCAAAAGGAAGAGAGAAAGTTAAGCCATATTTAAAATTTTTATAAACTTCATTTTTATTAAGGTAAAATGATAATTTCAATAACTCATGAGCATGATTTAGATGGGTTAGGATCTCAAGCAATTATAAAAAGATATTTTGATTTCCTTTATACTGGAGAAAAGGAAGAATTTAAGCAATACTTTGCTCATTATTTGGATTTTGTTGAAAAAGTGAAAAAAATCTTAAGTGCAGAATATCTCCCTTCTCAATTAATTATTACAGATATTGGCTTTAACGAGGATTTTAAAGAACTATTCCCAAAATTGGAAGAAGCAAAAAACAAAGGCTGTAGGATACTATGGTTCGACCATCATTTAGTTAGTAATGAGATTAAAGAAAAAATTAAAGATTTCACATATCTTTATATGAATGATCCCTTGAGTTGTGCTGCTGAAATAGTTAAAGATTATTTTTTGCCAAATGACTTAATTGCTATAAAAATAGCAGAATTAGCGAGGGATTCAGATTTTAAAACTAATAAATTTCAATTCGCTGATGATTTACAATTAATTATTGGATATAATCGTGGTGATACTAAATATCAAGAAAAACTTAAATTAGTTTCCTTATTATCTAGGGGAGGTTTTGAAGAGCCCTGGTTTAGTACTCAATTAAAGGAGTTAAAAAGTTGGTTTAATGAAGAATCAATATTTGCCATAAATCAAGCTAAAATTGTTAATATAAAGGATTTTGGGGATTTGGCTATTTCATTTGCAAGAATTAGTGGAGGAAAAATTACTGATCTGCTCAAAAAAAAATTTCCAAAAATGAGAGCTTATATAGGAATCGATACGAGATTTAATGAAATAATTATAAATAGCGAATACATTAATTGTAGAGACTTTGCCGTTGAATTTAATGGTGGAGGCCATAAATCAAGGGCAGGATTTAAGTATAAATCTCCTTTTACAGAGAAAGGAGTTTTAAATCAACAATTTATTCAAGATATTAAACAGAAATTTATCAAATTTAAAACTAAATACTGATGAATAAATTAAGATATTACCAAGGGATATATTGAAAAAATATTTAGATATTTCAATTAAATCGTGAAAGATGCGTTTCACGAATTTCTTATTTTTTTCAAAAAATGATAAAACGCAAATTTTTTAAATAACAAAGGCTAAAATAACAATTAATATGCAGTGGGAAAAAGTTCTATCACACGGACGCAGAGAAGACTTATATATCTATAAAGTTTTAACGCCTCATAATGAAACTGCTGATGACGACAAAAAAATCTTAAAGAATATTCTTTTAGTAGAAGTCGGTAGAAAGAGTTAGGATTAGGGTTTAATCTCCAATTTCAATATTTGTCGCTTTTTCATCAATTCTTTTTAATTTAATTTCAAGTATCCCATTAACATATCGTGCTTTAGCGTAATCAGAATTGATTGGCGAAGGCAATTTTACTTCCTTAAAATATTTTCTTTTTGATTCTGGTTTAGTTGATATTGTTAAAGAGCGTGTTGTTGCTTTTAAAACTATATCGTCTCTAGTAACACCAGGCATTTCTGCTATTACTATAAGGTGATTTTCATCTTGATTAACTTCTACTAATGGTTCTCTTCTCTTTTTCACCTTTGTTTTACCAGTGTAAGATTCGGGCTTTATTGTGCCAAATGAATCAACAATTGGTTTTCCATCTGGTCCAGACGTTATATTAAAACCATACATTATTGGTTCTTTAAAAAATTTCGATCGATTTTTCCAAATCTCTCTTCTAAATTCCTCTGGAGAGAGATCTTGTATATCTTTAGGTAAATTTTTGGATATTTGCTTAAAAATCTCTTTAAAGATATGTTGAAATTGTTCTGGATTAACGAATTTACTAATATCTAAGTCTTTAAAAATTTTTTTTGGGTCACCAAACAATTTGAATAGATCGATTGGATCCTCATAATCATCTTCTTCATCCTCGTCTTCATCTCTATCTTTTGGTGGCATGAACTTACAACTCACTTACATATCTATAGATATTATATTCAATTAAATTTTTAAATTTGAATTTAAATATAAATACATAAAGTTAAAAAGTTAATAGCTTATATTCTAGAAAAAATTGTTTAGATTAATAAAGTTATTCCAAATAAAAATTTTGTAATTTTATATTAAAAATATTTGAGAGTGGATTGTTATTTATTCTGATTTAGATGAGGATGAGAAGGAACTTTATCTTGATGTTTTGCGAGAGGCACCTTTATTACCTTTTTCTAATTTCGTATCGCGTGGGGACATTCCAGACCGGATCGATATTGCAAGACCAAGAAGTTATATTGATCGTGAAGTTTATCGGCTTGTTCGTCAAACTTATAGAGATAAGTCATCACGATTAATACCCATTTTAGGATCAGCTGGTACGGGTAAAACACACGCGTATCATTCCTTTAAAGATAAAGAACGAGAAAATAGAAAAAAGTTAGAACAGGTTACTGAAGAAGAAGAAATCGAAGTTAGTCAATTAGAACCTGTAGATTGGAGTATTGTCTATGTTCCTAGCCCTCCAGCAAGCATTAGAGTCTTGTTACATGTATATACCTGTATGATTGAAGAATTAGGTGCTGAAATTCTTGATGTTGTCTCAGAAAGATTAGTAAAGGAGAAATGGGGTGGTAAGAAAGGAGGAATCTTTCAAAAACCTAAAATTGATGAAGTTATTCAGAAAGGAATAAGAGAATTTCCTGGTGTTTTTGCAGATTGTGTAAAAGCATTAGTATTATACCAACTAGATAAAAATAAAAAGGCTTTAGCAGAAAGATGGCTGCTTGGTGAAGATTTAGAAGATGATGAATTAAATGAATTAGGCATCAACAGTGTTGTTGAGGAAGATGATGTTTGTTTAGCCATGATTAAAATCATCACAGATAACTTAGATAGAGTTCTTATTCTCTATTTTGATGAACTTGAATCACCATATCGTATGCTTGGTGAAACAGCTGAGCAAAAATTTCTAGAAATCTTAAAAAGATTATATAATGAAGTTAAAGGACTAGTTATTACCATTGCTGTTTTAAAAGAAATATGGCCTCGGATTTTAGAAATAGCAGATCCACCTTTACGTTCAAGAATGGAACCTGAACAAGATTTAAAGCCATTCAGCTTAAATGATTTAAAGATCTTCTATTCAAGGACTATGGAGGCTTTTTGGGACAATAATAATTTAAATCCTCCGCTTTATCCATTGTTTCCTATAAATGAAAAAATAATAGAAATGATCTATGAAAAGACGCAAGGAAATCCAAGAAATTCCATAAAACTTTGCAGGAGATTCATCGATAAAGTAGTGATGGAAGAGATGACTATAGAAGAATTAATGAAAGCTGGTTCAGAAATAGTTGCTTCCCCTAGGCCCCCAACCAGGGAAGCAGAAGAGGAAGTAATCGACTTTTCAAAACCAAGAGAAGTTGTTAAAAAAACCATAGAAGAAATTTTAGCAGAAGAAGAATATGCGATAGATGTTAATCCTTCATCTGTAGCTGGAGCTGCACTAAAAAGTATTATCAAGGTAGGGGAAGAAAAAGGTATAAAATTCAAAACACAAATGGAATTTAAATTTAAGTTAGGCAAAAGAAGCCAAACTTTAGCAGCTCTGATTGACACAAAAGACAAAAAATGGGGTTTAGAAATCCCATCAATAAAAACTTTTGATAGAAGTGCAGGGGTTGCAGGTTATTATGCTGCAAAACGATTGAAAGATGCAATTGATGAAAATGCTATTGATGCTGCAATTTTAATAGTGCCAACAGGAAGTAGTGGAGCTAAATTTGAAATGATATTGGAAAATAATCAAAACATCCGAAAAGTAGAGATCAATAATGAGTTAGGAGAACAATTAATTGCTAATGCATTATCTTATCCTACTAAGGAAGGATGGAATATTGCAAAAATTATATTTCCAGATATTGGAGACTATAAACCTCCTGAGGAGGAAACCCCTTCAGAAGACTAAGAAAGTTAATCTAAGAATATTAGTGTTTTTCTACTTTTTAATATTTTATTCTCTTATTAGTTAAAAATTTTCGAAGAAATCTTTAAATTTCTTATCCATGCTAAATAACTCTTTTGCTAATTGATCAGCCCTTTTAAGTTCATTAGACATCTGGATTAATGATTCAGATAATTCTTGTTCTTCAAATGAATTTGATATATTAATTAACTTATTTACTGGTTTAATTAGTTCATGATATAAATGTAGTTTATTTTGGTGCAATAATTCAATGAGCTTCTCAATGTCTTTAAGCAATACTTCTTTCTCTTTCATTAAGTCAGGGAATTTTACAATTTGTTCTGCTTTATTTTCTAAAAAAGACTTAATTTCAGTCTCTTGAATGACTTCTGCTAATTCTGCTGCTTTTAAAAAGCTTTTCATTGCTTTTTTATATAATTTTTCATGTAGCAGTTGCTCTGCAAGTTTAATTTCATCAGATAGCTTTTCAGGGATTTCTTCACCAAGATTAATTAATTCTCTTGCTTCTTGCAGTTTACCATTATCAATCATCTTTTTAGTTTTCTCATCAATAGTATCCTTAACCAAAGCAGGTTGCTTTAATTTTTCCATCAGTGAGAAGATAGAATTCAATTCATCTTTAAGTAACTCTTCCATTTTCGCCCTATCTTTAGAGAAGTTTTGCACTATTTTTTCAGAAATCTGGTTTACAATACTTTTTAAAGACACTAAATCTTCTTCTTCTTTCAGAATAAAAGCTATAAATAAATTATCTTTTTCGATAGATTTTGCATCAATCTTACTTGAAAAATACCTTAAATCATTTTGATGTACTGATGCATTCATAAATTCTTTATCAATATGGTTCTCTGTAAATTCTTTTAAAATTTCCGATGAAATTTTACTTACTTGGGATAAATAATATTCTGCAATTAGGTTAGGTCCAAAAGATTCATCTATCTCATATAGAATAATTCCAACAGGCGACATTTTTTTACCTCCTTATATCTTACGAAATTGATATTTAATATTTAATAGTTAATTAGCATTTAATTAAAAATTTTTATACCATCTTAATTATTTAGTTAATAGTTAGTTAATAGTCAAACTTCATTAGATTTTAAAATTTGAGAAAATTAGGAATAAAAGATCGAGTTTTGAGTGAAAATTTAATATTTACTTTTTATATTTAAAAACTTCTTCTCCTTTCATTGAGTCAATTGAGAGTCCTTTTTTATATCTTGCATATTTTTCAAATTTTTCCTCAAATAAAATATCAATTTCATCTAAGGGTAAATCCGCATGAACACCCCTATCTTTTAAATATTCACCAAAACGGTTCCCATTATCATCATAAGGGGGAAAGACCGCATCATTTTCCCCATCAAATTCAACCATTGGAAGGAAGCCTCCTTTTATCGCCGTAGCTTCATCAAAGGAAGGAGTCAATTTTATCCATCTGTTATTCAAATAAAATTCGCTATAACCGTGATAATACATAACATTATGTCCCATAAACTCAATGACTCTTTGGGAAACTTTATGATTTATTAAGTCTACTAAATGAATTCGGGCTGGAATTCCAACTGCTCTGGCAAATGAGGATAATAAAATGGATTTAGAAACGCAGAAACCATTTTTTCTACGTAAAGTAACACTTGCTTTAAAGTTGGATTTTACATTGGGTATGTAAGTTGCCATATTATATTTAATTTCATTTCTTACCCAGTAAAATAAAGCGATTGCTTTCTCTTTATCTGTTTCTAAACCTCTTGTAATTTCCAAGGCTTTATTTTTAACGATTTTTTTGTCAAAATCATGAAATTCAGTCGGTTGAAGATATATTGAGAAATCCTCCATGATTAGAAAAAAATAAGATTGCTTTATAATTTTTTTATTAAAAAAGGTTTGAATTAAATTCCTAATTCTTCTAATTTTTCTTTTGTTGGCCGTCCAGTTTCCCAGTCCCAACCCCTTATTTCATAGTACTTTCTAAGGTTTTCGTCTAATTCAAGTTTATTTCCAGCAGTACCACCATATGGAATAGGGTTTGTATTAATTTTTGTTAAGTGATCATCGTCTCTTGTAACTCCTAGTTTACAAGAAATTAACCTTTTAACACTATTTGCTCTCTCTCCTGCTTTCAACATCCTTCTTTTGTTTCCCAGGCTTTTAAAGCCAGTAGCCGCTTGAAATATTTTTGTAAGATGAGGAATATTTACGTATGGTTTATTACAAATGACTGCAGAATCATATAAGTTAGCTAAATCTTGCATATTAATAACATCTTTTTCTCTACCGTTTATATCAAATCTATCTGCTTTTTTTATACCTGTAATATTAACACCATTGCCATCAATATGATAAAACTCTCCTTTTTCATGGCTCGCACCGCAGCAACATGTCATATAAGAAAGTGCTTGACCATTATAAGCTCTGGGGTCATGCATAGGCATTTCCAATCCTTTAACATGGGCTGCTAGTTCAGGATCCACTTCAAGCTCCTCTGCCATGATTTTCACTCCTTTAGATAGCAATTTACCTATACCTTCTGTCTTGGAAATTTTCTCTACGAGTTTTACGGTTAAATCACCATTTCCCCATTTAATATCTTCTAAGTTGATATCCGAAAGATATTTTTTGATATTATCAATAGCAATTTTATTTTCAACAAGATATATTAAGAAAGCAATTGATACACCCGCCGAAATAGTGTCAATTCCATAAATATTACATAGATGATTCGCTTCTAAAATGGGTTCCCATTCAAAATTACCGCATAATGGACCAAATGACGCAAGTGTTTCATATTCAGGACCATCAATTTCTAACTCATTCCCATCTTTTTCATATATCGTAGTTCTTCCGCACCCTATAGTACATCCCGCACAATAGTAATTTAAAACAGGAAAATTCTCCTTTAACGATCTTCCTGTAAGTTTTTCCGCGATAAATTCAGATTGTGTAAAGTAATACGCAGGAACATCTCCAATTACCATTCCCATATCAGTATAACATGCCGTTCCATAATGGGACTGGAATTGCACAGCAAAAGAGGCTTCTATCCCTGCTCTAGCTGATGTAACCGATTTTTTCATCTGCTCAAAATCATCATATTCAATTTTGTTAGTACCCCTTATTGCAATAGCTTTTAGTTTCCTATGACCCATCAGTGCTCCAAATCCGCATCTACCTGCGGCTCTTCCTTCATCATTGATAATACAGGCATACTTTACTAAATTTTCCCCACCCTTTCCGATACATGCGACCCGAATCTTCTCATCCCTGAGCTCATTTGTTATAGCATCAATTGTTTCATATGTGCCTTTTCCCCAAATATTCTCAGCACTCTTAAATTCTATAGTTCCATTATCTATAATCAAATATATAGGTTTTTCTGAATCTCCAGTTATTATGATCGCATCAAATCCACTTTTTCTTAAGGCAATTGGAAATTGACCTCCTGAAGTTGATTCTCCCCACAATTTAGTAAGTGGGGAAATTCCAGCAACTGAATATCTTCCGCTTGAAGGCGTTATTGAGCCGGTAAGCGGTCCAGTAGCGAAGATTAATGGATTGATACTGGCATAAGGATTTTTTTTCAATATTTCATAATCTTCATCAGCTAATAGATCGTAAGTAAGTTTTGCGGATAAACCAACACCACCAACAAAATTTTCAGCGTCTATGGGATTAAGTTCCTTTATTTCAACTTTTTTGGAATCTAAATCAATATAGACAATTTTACCATTATATCCTAACATTTCTCTCCTCTGATTTTATTTATCACATATAATATAATTCCATTAAATCGTCTATTTTATTTTCATATATGATTTCAAATATTTTACTAATCTGAGGCTTGTCTAAATATCGTGAAGAAAAAAGAGTATCAACATCATTAAAAGCATTATTAATCAACTGACTTATTTTATTCATATATTCTTCCCGAGAGATCTTTGGTTTCTCAAGTTGATAAATAGAAAGTGGACATTGAACTTCTTTCAGAAACTCTTGAATTTTTCTCAATAATTCATTTAAAATTCGATCATTTGCTTTCTTATTTACTTCAACTCCGAAAATTTTTGCTATATCTAGAAATCTATCCGTTACTTTTGCTTGGTATGCAACAGAAGCGCATATGAATAATCCTACCGCTACACCATGATGGACATGGAAAATACCTCCAAAAGAATGACCTAAACTATGTTCTATACCTGCAGAACCTGTATTTATAAATCCCAATCCAGCAATATAAGCGGCCAATTGCATTTTTTCTCGGGCTTCGATATCATTTCTCCTTTTTACTGCCCGAGGCAGAAATTCTAAGATCATTTCTATTGCTTTAATGTTATGCATATCCGTATAAGGAGTACTTCCATATAAAACATATGATCCAATTGAATGCGCCAAAGCATCTATCCCAGTACCCATTGTTAAATAAGGTGGCATGGTTTTAGTAAATTCAGGGTTTAAAACTACTATATCAGGACAGAATTCATATAGCGGAACAGCTACTTTTTTTGGAGGATCCCTTCTTGTATCTGTGACCATCGCATTAAAGGAGGCCTCTGCTCCTGTTCCACTTGTTGTAGGTATAGCAGCTAAAAAGTGAACTTTTTTGCGTAAACCCAAGTATGAAGGCATCATCATCGTATTAACATTCACTAACGGCTGTTCATAATAAAGGAGAATTATTTTTGCCATATCTATAGCAGAACCACCCCCTATCGCTATAATTGTTTTAGGGTCATATTCCTTGCATATCTCAACAGCTTGCATTACCGATTTTAAAGGCACTTCAGGAATTACATTATCAAAAATACGAGTATCAATCGCTCTCAGGCTTTTTAATTGATTTGCAACTTTTTCACCTAATCTTCTCAGTTCTGGATCTACGATAATTAAAACTCGCTTCTCATCAGGATTTAAAAAAGCACCTAATAAAATTATAAAATCATTTAGACTATTCGTTCCAGTAAATGTATACTTAGGAGACACAATAGCACAGTGATATCCACGCATTGCATTACTAGATGCCTTTAAATATAAATTCCTGAAGTTCGGATCTTCATACCAACTAATCTCTCTTTTTGACATCTTTTTACCTCAACTAAAAATTTCCTTATAAGGGATAAATTTTTTGTAATTTATAATAGTATCCTTGAATTAAATGCAAAACTAGATAGAAATAGAAAAAATACAGATTCAAGCAAAAAAATAAAATATGCGATAAAGATTAGAGAAATTTTATTGCTTCCTTTACTGATTTTTCGAAAAGTATGCAAATCATATCTGCATCTTCATCATTAATAATGAGGGGTGGCTTAATTTTTAAAGTGTTTTGAATGTAATAGCCTGCCGTAGACATGATCTGCATTTGTTCACCAAAAAAGATTCCATTTTTCCATCCAGTATGGATCAGTTTGTTCAA
>JBHLOI010000005.1:0-116577 GCA_048940645.1 Promethearchaeota archaeon
AATCTTCAAATTTAACAGCTTCCATTTTTGACATAAGTTGAAATAATGAAAAAAGAGATAAAAATTTTGACTATAATTACCAGAATATAATTAGAACTTAACTTAAGTTCCTTTTTATCAATACCTTTTAAAAAATCCAAAAATGCAAAATTTTAAAATCATAGAGATAATCCTTTATGCGAAATGGAGAATGGGCTTTTGAAGTATGAATTAAAAAAATTTACAATAACTCTTTAAAATCCATTTCATTTTCTTTATTTTTTATTCTTTTGATAAAAATAGTTCTCAAATTATCAAAATCAGCTTTGAGACAAGTTTGACATTCTTCCTGTTCATCGGGAGTAGCGGGTTCAACACGGACTTCATACCCAATTGATTCATACAATTCAACATACTCAGCAACTCTATTTTCTTCAACTGTAAATCCCCTTTCCCAGTCTTTTCCTCTAAGAAGAATATCTAAATCTTTTTCTTCTTGTTCTTTTTCTTTATCTGACACCACTCTTATCTATTTCCATTTCTATTTTCATTCTCGAATCTACATTAGATATTATGATAATGTTCAGTATAAATATTACTCTTTTTCATATTTCCTCTGAAATGTGCTTTTAGTGGAATTTTATTCCCACCAATCGTTTTCTATTAACAAATTTTAAATTAATTTGGAAAATTATCTAAGAATAATAATAAAAATAAAAGAAATCAAATTAAGTATTAAAGTGTAAGTAATGACATATACAAAAGAACCAAATTTTATTCCTAAGGACCCAAAAGAATTTGATTTTAAAGAAATAATTTATGAAAAGAAAGATTGGAAAGCAATTGTTACAATTAATCGTCCAGAAGTCTATAATGCTTACTCAACTTTAACACTAATGGAAATGATTGAAGCGTTTCATGATGCTGCTTGGGATAACAAAATTGCAGTTATAATCTTAACTGGAGCTGGTGATAAAGCTTTCTGTACAGGAGGCGATGTGAAGGAGTATCAGGAAAGATTTACTGTACAACCTGCTGAATATTGGAAATGGATGTGTATTTTCCAAGAAGCCCATGATGTATTCCGTAATATAGGTAAACCTACCATTGCAAGGATCAACGGTATCGTTGCGGGTGGAGGTAATGAATGGCAAATGGCGTGTGATTTAGCAGTAGCCGCAGAGCACGCCACTATTAGACAAGTGGGAACAAGAGTAGGATCTGTGGCTTGTGGAGGTGCAACTCAATGGTTACCTATTATAGTTGGAGACCGTCGAGCAAGAGAAATATTATATCTATGCGAACCAATTTCGGCAAAAAAAGCATTAGAATGGGGTTTAGTAAATTCAGTGGTACCTTATTCAGAAATAGATAATGAAATTGATAAGTATTGTCAGAAACTTATTGATAAATTTCCAGAATGCATGAGATATACGAAACAACAGGTTAATTTCTGGAAAGACCTTGTTTGGCATCAAACAATTGGACACGCAAAAGATTGGTTATCTATTCATTATGCTTCATGGGAACCACTTGAAGGAATGTCAGCATTTGTAGAAAAGCGACCTCCCAACTATAGAGGTGTTCGGGAAAGCCCTCATCCTGAATTTTTATGGGGACCACCTTCAATAGTTTGCCCTTCTTGTCAGACAAAGAATTTGCCTTCTGATTTCAAGTTTTGTGGAAATTGTGGAGCAAAACTCAAATAATTTTAAATTTTTTTAGAAAGAAATAAGATAAAAGTAGCTTAATAGAAAGTAATAGCCATATTGGATGATATAAATTGACAAATGATTTAATTATAGTTGAAAAAGCCAATAATATTGGTAAAATAATATTCAATAATGGTTCATTAAATATTTTAACAATAGCTATGATGGAAAAAATAAATGAAACTCTGGAAGATTTTCTAAAAGATCAATCACTAAAAGCAGTAATTTTTGATCATAATGGGAAAGCTTTTTCAGCAGGAGTCGATGTTGGTGATCATATAGGTGATAAAGCTCCCAAAATGATTAATGAATTTCACGGTATTTTTAGAAAGCTTAATAAGTTAAAATGTCCTACTATTGCAAGCATTAAAGGAGCTGCGTTTGGTGGAGGATGTGAAATTGCTGTATTTTGTGATATTGTACTTACCTCAGATAAAGCAAAATTTGGACAACCTGAAATTAAGGTAGGTGTATTTCCACCTATTGCTATATTAGCCTTTCCTCACATCATCGGAAATAAAAAAGCTTTTGAATTGATTATGTTGGGTGAAATAATCGATGCTAATGAAGCTCAGACATTGGGGATTTCCAATCATGTCTTCCCGCATGAATCATACGAACAAGAGTTTAATAAATTTATAGATTCATTTAATGATTTAAGCACTATAGTTTTGCAATACACCAAAAAGGCATTTAATATAGCATTAGGAATCGATTTTGAAACTCAATTAGATAAAATTGAAAATTTTTATCTCAAAGATTTGATGACAACGCATGATGCAAATGAAGGATTACAAGCGTTCTTAGAAAAAAGATCACCCAATTGGCAGAATCGTTAATTTATTTAATTTTGATAAGAAGTAGGTTTAAATTATAATAAAAATAAAAAGAAATTGTAGGAATTTGAAATGAGAGCCGCTGTTTTTGAAAAGGTTAAGGAACCTTTAAAATTTGATGATAATTATCCTAATCCAAGCATTGTAGGCGAATTTGGTCAAGCTATAATAGAGATTGAGGCTTGTGGCGTTTGTCATACTGATTTTGGTTATTTAGAGCATGGTGTGCCAACTGTAAAGCAACCTCCTCTTATTTTAGGTCATGAAATATCAGGAAAAATCAAAGAAGTAAGCGAGGATGTGAGAGATTTTAAAGAAGGGGATCATGTTATTATTCCTGCTGTACTTTCCTGTGGCTACTGTGTTAATTGTAGGACGGGTCGAGAGAATATATGTCTTAATCAGATTATGCTTGGTAATCATATTGATGGGGGATTTTCCGAGCAAATTAAGGTTCCTATAAAGGATGTCGTTCATCTTCCAACCGAAATGTCGTTAGAGGAAAGTTGTATAATTTCGGATGCTGTTTCAACACCGTATCATGCTGTAAAAAATCGAGGTCAAATAAGACCTGGTGATTGGGCGGTGGTTATAGGTTGTGGTGGTATTGGCTTAAATGTGGTTCAGAACATAAAGGCGGCAGGAGGTTTGCCCATAGCTGTTGATATTGTTCCAGAAAAGCTAGAAATTGCTAAGCAAATTGGTGCTATAGAAACTGTTCTCGCAAAAGATAAGGATGAGAGAGAAATTGTTGGTGCTATTCGAAAAATAACCGGAGGGGGTGCAGATGTAGCCTTTGAAGCTATAGGACATCCCTCGACAATGAAACAAGCATTCAATAGTTTACGAACAGGGGGTCGACTAGTTGCAGTGGGATATTCACCCAAACGTTGGGACGGATTTGATATCGGTCGTGTTATGTTTAGAGAAATGGAAATAATGGGAAGCCTTGGTTGCCGCCCTGTTGACTATCCACATATTATTGACCTAGTTAAAAATGGTTCACTTCAGCTTAAACCTTTAATTACCCATAAATTCCCACTTTCAGAAATTAATGAAGCTTTTGATGTAATGCGTCGGGGAGAAGGAATTAGGATAATAATATTATGTAAAGAATAGAATGAATTAAGAGGATATTTCAAATAAAATTGTTTATTATGATGCTTATAATAGAATTTATCTAGATGGAGGCAATAAGTATGTTTGAACAGTTTAAAGATTGGTATGAAAATCGTCATGATTATGCGAAAAAATGGAAAAATCGTACTGGTGGGAAAGTAATAGGATATTTCTGTACATATGTTCCTGAAGAAATTCTCTATGCTGCGGACATTTTACCAGTAAGGATATTAGGAAGTCATGAACCACAAGATGTCTCTGAACCTCATATTTTTGCGATGTTTTGCCCTTTCTGCCGTGATTGTCTAGCACAGGGCCTAAAAGGTAAATATGATTATCTTGATGGAATTATGATTGCACAAAGTTGTCTCCATATTAGGCAGGCCTTTACAAGTTGGGAACTTCATATTCCTGTGGATTTTTCATATTATTTATCACATCCAATGCATGTTCAAAGTTCTCATGCTGTTCCTTATTTAGCAGAAGAATTAAAATCCTTCAAGAAAGCAGTTGAAGAATGGACTGGAAAACAAATTACAGATGATGATATTAAGCGAGGAATAGAGATAATGAATAAAAATAGACATCTATTACAGCAAGTATATGATTTAAGAAAAAATCCGAATCCACCATTAACAGGTCTTGAAGCAATGCTTATGGTGGTATCATCGCAAATGACTGATAAACGGGAACATAATAAAGCATTAGAAGACCTATTACAAAAACTTTCTTCAAGAACTTTAGATGAACCGAGTGAACGATTAATGATCTTAGGATCTGAAGACGATGATACTGAATTTGTGGCAATGGTCGAAGATTTGGGGGCAAGATTTGTTATTGATGAACATTGCACAGGTACACGTTATTTTAATACAGAAGTAAATACTAATGGAGATCCACTGGTTTCAATCGCAGAAAGGTATGTGAAACGTACACCATGTCCTAGTAAGGATTGGCCTCAACGTACGAGGCTTGATCGCATTATCCAATTAGCTAAAGAATATGACGTACAAGGAGCTATAATAATGCAAATGAAATTTTGCGACCCACATGAGCTTGATACTGTTGCAATAAAAGAAGCATTAGAGAATGATCTCAATATTCAGACATTGTTCCTTGAATTTGATGTTACCGTACCAGTTGGTCAATTTAAAACGCGTGTTGAGGCATTTCTTGAAATTATAAGGGAGGAGGATCTTTTTTAGAAAAGAGAGTGATTAAAATGTTAGAAACTAAATATCCAACTGAATCATTAAAGTGTTGGAATAAGGCTAAAACTCTTAGAGAGAATTATTATAAAGATTTTGCTGAGGCTCATGAAAAAGGAGGTCTTCGGTGGGCAGGAGGAGCCTGGTCTTTTGATGCTATTCCTGCAGGATTAGGTGATGATGTGTATTCTTTAACGGGAGAACCTTATGGTGCAACTGTGGCATTTAATGATAAGTTTGCTTTAGAATGTCATGAAGCAACTGAAGCCAGAGGATTTGCTCGCGATCTCTGTTCCTATATGAGAAATTATTGGGGTTCTATTCTCATAAATAAATATGCTTGGCCACAATTTTCTGAAGAATTCCCCAAACCAGACTTTATCTGGCAAGATCACATATGTTGTTCCCATGCTAAATGGTATCAGGTAGCAAGTGATCTTGAAGGTGGAATTCCTATGTTTAGTATTGATGTTTCGGTAGGACCATACGAAAACCGAACAGAACACAAAATTAACTATATTGTAAGTCAAATGCATGATGGAATAAAGTGGCTTGAAAAAGTAACTGGAAGAGATTATGATGATGAATTATTAATTAGAGCAGTTAAAAATGAGTTTCGTACTTGTCATTATTGGTCAGCCATTTGTGAGCTTAATAAAGCAATCCCTGCCCCGTTAGATGAGAAATCAATGTATTCTTTATATGTTCTTGGTACTTTAAGAAAATCAGCTCAATGGACAGCAGATTTTTATGAAAAGGAACTATATCCAGAGGCAAAAGATCGTGTTGCACGAGGTATAGCTGCTGTTGGGAATGAGAAGTGTCGAATTATGACAGATACTCAACCTCCTTGGGCTTTTTTAAGAATTTTTCGCTATTTGGAGCAATATGGTTGCGTGTCTGTAGGAAGCCTTTACACATTCGGTCTTATTGGATTATGGGAGGATAAAGAAGATGGAACATGGGGTCCTAGGTCTATCCCGGATATTGAGATAACTAATAGAGATGAGGCCCTACGAGCTCTTGCTGATTGGAATTTGAGTAAACCTGAATGGCAACACTTTTATCATCCAAAGCTTAAATCGGAGATGATGATTAGGATCGCTAGAGAATGGAAATTGGATGGAGTTTTTCTGCATTTTAATAGAGGATGTGAAGGTTTAAGCCTCGGAATTGCAGAAAATCGCCTAGCTATCCAAAAAGCAGGGATACCAACCATGCCCTTCGAAGGTAATATGGGAGATGAAAGAGAATTCGATCTTGAGCGAACTATGAAACGTGTAGATGCATTTATGGAATCTCTTGGAATAGAAAAAGCGAATTTACAATAAATTAAGCAATATTAAAAAAAAATAACATAATAATAAATATTTAAAACAAAAAATGAAAAATGGTTAAATATGATAACAGCCGGAATTGATTGCGGATCTAAAAATACTAAGGTTGTTCTTTTGAAAGAAATTGTTATTTTATCAACATCTTCAGTATTAAGTGGATTTGATCAAGAAGAATCAGCAGAGCAAGCTTTAAATAACGCTCTTGAAAAAGCTGAACTTAAACGTGAACAAATTAAACATATTACGGCGACAGGAGCAGGAATGGAAGCAATTTCTTTTGCAAATGATAATGTTACAACTATAACTTGTGATGGTCGTGGAGCTTTTTTTCTCTTCCCTACAGCTCGTACGATTATCGATATCGGAGCAGAAGAAGGTTTGGTTGTAAAAATCGATGATAAGGGCAAAGTCAAAGATTTTGGAATAAATGAGAAATGTGCTGCTGGAGCTGGTGCGTTTATTGAAGCAATGTCTAGAGCATTAGAAGTAGATATTGAGACTATGGGAGATCTTTCTTTAAAGTCAACAAAACAAATACCTATGAATGCGCAATGTACAATTTTTGCTGAATCTGAAGTTGTTTCATTAATTCACCAAAAAACTTCTAAGGAAGATATAATTCGAGCAGTACATGACGCTATTGCAGATAGAAATACGAGTATGGTGCGCCAAATAGGTATTGAGCAAGATGTAGCATTGATAGGTGGTGTTGCTAATAACATCGGTTTTGTAGATGCAATGAATAAGAATTTAGGTTTTGAGTTATTAGTACCAAAAGACGGTATTGCACCAGAATATGTTAGTGCATTAGGAGCAGCACTTATAGCTCAAGATAAAATTGGAGGTTAAAATCATGTCAAAGGTAGAATCAGAAAAGGAATATTGGAGATGGACTGAATCACGTTATACAAACCCTGACCTAAAATGGGAAGTTGGTGAGATCATTTCAGCAGGAGTAGATGTTGGTTCGGTCAGCACCCAAGCTGTAATTATGGTAGATAATCAAATTTATTGCTATAGTAGCATGAGAACTGGTAGTAATAGTCCAGACAGCGCAAATAATGCTATGGATTGGGCACTTGAGGGTACAGGGTTAACTTTAGATAAGATTCAATATGTTGTTGGAACTGGATATGGTCGAGTTAATGTTCCATTTGCAAAACGAGCAATCACAGAAATCGCGTGCCATGCACGAGGTGCTAACTTCATTTATGGTCCTGAGATAAGAACGGTATTAGATATGGGTGGTCAAGATTGTAAAGCAATACGTTGTGACCAACGTGGTAAAGTTACTGCTTTCCTCATGAATGACAAGTGTGCGGCGGGAACTGGAAGAGGAATGGAAGTTTTCGCAGATTTACTTCAAGTGCATATTAATGACGTAGGGAAAATGTCTTTGGAAGTTGACGAAGAACCTGAACCTGTTAGTAGCACCTGTGTAGTATTTGCAAAATCAGAAGCCGTTGGATTACTTAGAAAAGGTTGGCCAAAGGAAAAAGTGTTAGCCGCTTATTGTTCAGCTATGGCACATCGTGTGGTAACTCTACTATTACGGCTTGGAATAGAAGAAAAATTTGCTATAACTGGTGGAATTGCTAAAAATATTGGAGTAGTCAAACGAATCGAAGATGAATTAAAACTTAAAGCCCCTGAGCCGAGTATTGATCCACAACTTGCAGGAGCTATTGGTGCTGCCTTATTTGCTAAAGCACTTATCGAAAAAGAACGCAAAAAAGTTTAATTTAATTATAATTAAAAATAAATGAATAATAAATAAAGGAAATTATAGGCTTAGAAAAATGACGAAAGCAAATTATGGTTATAAAGATGGAAGTGGAGAATATTTTATAACTATAGATACTGATTTATGCAACTCATGTGGCAAGTGTGTAGACGCATGCCCTGTTAGTGTCTTAGAGATGGCTGAAAATGAATTAGATCCATTAAGCGATGAAATAATAGCGACTGTTTCAGAGAATCATCGCAAAAAAATTAAGTACTCATGTGCTCCTTGTAAACCTAGTGGCGAGACAAAAGAACTACCTTGTGTAAAAGTATGTGAACCACGAGCAATATCTCATTCTTGGTAAGAAAATTGTATATTATATTCATTAAACTCTGTATTTCAATTAAAAAAAAATTAATTCTATAATTAATTATAACTAAAGAGTGTTAATTATGGATAAAATCTCAATAACTATTAATGGAATGAAAATTGATGTCAATAAAGGAATCACCATTTTAGAAGCCTCACAAAATGCTGGAATTTACATTCCTAGTCTTTGTGCACATCCTGATTTACCTCCCCTAGTAGGTTTAAAGCCAAATGAATGTATCTTCCAAGGTAATATTAAATTTAAAAATGATAATTCAACTCAAGGACATCAAGGGTGCCAACTTTGTGTTGTTAAAATAGAAGGAATTGAAGGCTTACAAACGTCCTGTAATACCATTGTAGAAGAAGGTATAATCGTCTCGACTGATACATTGGAAATTGAAGCTTTACGCCGAGAAAAATTAAAGCAGATTCTCTCAAAACATCCCCACGCATGCTTAATATGTGCCCAACGCGAGGGTTGCAGTCGTGAACCATGTTCACCTAATGTACCAGTGGAAGAACGTTGTTGCCCGATATTAGGGCGATGTGAACTACAAAAAGTAGCTGAATTCATTGGAATCCAAGAAGACACTCCACGGTACAAGCCTCAAGAACGTAATTTTATAGAAAATGAACCATTATTTATCCGAAATTATGAATTATGTATTGGATGTACAAGGTGTGTCAGAGTTTGTCGCGATCTTCGTGGCGTTGAAGCCTTAGGGTTTGTTTATTCTAATGGAGAAACTGTTGTCGGGAGTCTTGCGCCTACTCTTAAAGAATCCGGTTGTAAATTCTGTGGAGCTTGTGTTGAAGTCTGTCCGACAGGAGCTCTCACTGATAAAGATATCTTATGGGCTGGACGTGAAAAATTACTTGTTCCTTGTAGAGATACTTGTCCATTAGGAATTAATGTACCACGATATATTCGATTGATTTCAGAGGAAAAATTTGCTGAAGCAGCAGCAGTCATAAGAGAAAAAACGCCTTTTCCCTCGGTTCTTGGAAGAGTATGCTTCCATGATTGTGAAATTGCATGTCGTCGGAGCCAAATTAATGATCCTATTGCTATATGTGCTCTAAAGCGATTTGCAATGGATCGTGATACTAATTTATGGAATTCAAAAATAAATATTTCCCCTCCAACAGGGAAGAAAGTAGCAGTGGTAGGTTCTGGGCCTTCAGGACTCACAACAGCTTATTATTTAAAAAGGTTTGGACATTCTGTCACAGTTTTTGAAGCTGATTCTTATATAGGAGGTATGTTAAGGGTAGGAATTCCAGAATATCGATTACCACGAGCGGTTCTTGAAAAAGATCTTGAACATATATTAAATATAGGAATTGATATTCAAACTGATAAAGTTATAGGTGAACATTTATCACTTGAAGATTTGAAAGAACAAGGTTTTAATGCTACTTTTTTAGCTATTGGCGCTCAAAATACTAAAAAAATTAATATCGAAGGATCAAATTTACCAAACATTCTCTGGGGTCTTGATTTTTTGAAAAAAGTCAATCTAGGTGGAGAAGTTAAAGTAACAAATAATGTTATCGTTATTGGTGGAGGAAATGTAGCTATAGATGTAGCTTTAACAGCTCGACGATTAGGGGCTAAAAACGTTCAATTAACGTGTCTAGAATGTAGAGAAGAGATGCCCGCTCATGAGTGGGAAATTCAAAAAGCGATAGATGAAGGTATAACACTAAATTGCTCATGGGGGCCAAAAAAAATCACTGAAACAAATGGTAAAGTGTCTGAGGTTGAGCTTGTCCATTGTGATTCAGTATTTGATGAAAATAACTTATTTAATCCTATTTTTGACGAAACCAATAAAAAATCTGTTGAAGCCGATATGATAATAATGGCTATAGGTCAAATCCCTAATTTATCTGTTTTGGGAGGTGAAAGTAAAGTTAGTATATCCACAGAAGGATTAATTCAAATTAAAGAAGAAAATCTTGAGACGAATATTCCCGGAATATTTGCAGGTGGCGAAGTTATAAGTAGCCCTGGTTCGGTAGTAGACGCAATAGAAATGGGACGAAAAGCTGCAATTTCAATTGATAAGTTTTTAGAAGGTAATGGTGAAATTGAAGATATTTTTGTTGAACCAGATATATCTAATCCGTGGTTGGGACGTGATGAATATTTTATTGATAAAACACGCGCTCAAATGCCACTTTTATCGCTAGAAGAACGTCAAAGCAGCTTTAATGAAATCGAGCTAGGCTTTAATGAAACTAATGCCATAGAAGAGGCTAGTCGATGTTTAAAGTGTGATTTACGTTTTGAAATATCACCTGTGATACTTCCACCTCAGAAATGGTCAGAATTGACTATTGAAAATATACAAACCGTGCCAGAAACTGAAGGTGCCATTCAAGTTCTAAACGAGAAGCAAGAAATTATCCTCATAAAAGGGACACCTAATTTACGCCAACTTTTAGAAGAACAATTAAATATAAACTCAAAGGCTTGCTTCTTTAATTATCATGAAGATCCAATGTATACAAAAAGAGAAAGTGAGCTCCTTCAACAATTTATGCTGGAATTTGGAAGATTTCCAGAAGATAATGAAGATTTAGATGATGATCTTTTTTAATTTTTGTTAAGAAACGAAATTTATTCACTAATTGTAAAATGTTAAATAATAATTATCATAATTCCTCAACCACGTGATAACCATTTTGTTTAAGAACTTCGATTCCATTTTCATTTTCATCTAGTCTGAATATTATTAAAGGCTGGTCATCAATTATACTCGTATAAAGATATTCAATATTTACATTATTTGAACCAAAGAGTTTAGCAATTTTATATAATGCTGCAATATTATCAGAAAGCCTAACAGCTACTACTTCAGTAACTGAATATAACAGTTCTTTTTCTTCTAAAATTTTAATACATTCTTCAAACTGATCAACTAAAAGTAATAATAGACCATAATCTTCCGTTTCTGCCACTGTAAGAGATCTAATATAAATTTTATTATCCATTAATACCTCAAAAAATTCGGCAAGCTCTCCCGGTTTATTAGGAAGAAAAACTGAAATCTGATTTATCGACATTATTTTGGAATTAGAAAATTATTATAATTAAAACATACAACTTAATTAAATTAGAAATATAGATTGTTTAAAAATAATACTAAAATAATTCATATTTGATTTTAAAACGGTGTACTACTTAATTTTTTAAGCTTAGTTTTCTTCAAATTAATATATCGAAGTTAAATCTAAGGAAATTTTTAAGATCTAAATTCTCTTAATAAAATTGTGTTACATAATTAATAGTACGAAAATTGTGGTTTAAGTGATGAAATGGGAGTTTGAGTTCGATGAAAGGTTAAAATGGACAGCCGAATTGCGCGATAATTTATATAAGAAAGCAAATCTTGCTCAAAAGAAGAACTTATTAGAGGTTGGATGCGTTACTGGTGAACTACTTAAAGAAATTGGAGTCATGTACGACTTAAAATTGTATGGTATAGATAATGACGCTGTGAAAATTGAATATGCAAGAGTAAACCTTGAAAAGAATATGATTGATGCAAAATTAATGGTGATGGACATATCAAATAATTCTTTTGAGGATGAGATGTTTGATGTTATAATTTCCTACTTTTCCTTCCTATGGATAAAGAATTTAAAAAAAGCTATATCAGAAATCCATAGAATTTTAACCAATAATGGTGTATTTTTGATTTTAGGAGAACCAGACTTTGGGGGATTAATTGAATACCCCGATACTAATCTAAAAAAAGAAATCATATATAATATCAAAAATCTAGGTGGAGATCCTGCAATAGGAAGAAAACTAAACCAATATTTCACAAACCAATTCAAAGTAATAGAGCATTTTTGTACTAGTCTCCCTTGGATTCCTAACGTAGATAAAATAACTTTACATAAAGAAATTGATTTTTATGAAGAAAATTTGAATCCAAAACAATTTGATATAAATTTAATTAGGACTAGTATTGATTTAGAAAAATTTTTCTTGTTTATACCCATTTTTAGTTATCATCTTAGGAAAATTTAAAATTAAATATTAAATCTAAAGCTTTTTATAAGATTTAGAAGAAGAACCAAAAAACTAGTATCTAATAACTATTTCATTTTTAAAAAACTATAAGGTTAATCTTCAGAATTGTGCTTCAATTTTTCAAATAACCTTTTATATTCTTCTATATATTTTTCATCGTTAGTTTCTTTTATTTTTTGCAAAAGTTCAACAGATTTAGTTAAAACTTCTGATCTTTTCCTAATTTTTTCCTTATATAAATCTTTTCTATATTGTGATTTTGCTAATTTCAATTCATTTTTTATTTTTTCAATAGAGCTTTCTATGTTCTTTTGAGAATTTATAACTGAATTAGTAAGTTGCTTTTTTCTTTGCTCTAATGTAATACAATTTTCACAGATCAATTCTCCCGATTCTTTCCCTCCTTGTTTAATCATATAAGGATTCCCGCAACGAGAACATTTAACTAACTTAACAATGAGCTTATTTTCGTTGGAATCGGGCATGGACTGGAACAACTAAAATTTTAGATTATGTACTTACTAATTTAATAACTTTTTTATAATTTAATTTTTAATTTTTTGTTTGGTTTATCTTTTTGGTAGATAAGATATATATTTGTTTACAGGTTTACCCTCTTTTTTTTTAGATTTTTTAGCAGGAACAGTTAGTATTTTTACTGGAATTGGAAATCTTTATAAATTGGATTAAAATGTAAAGAATTATAAATTGAGATATTTCATTAATAATTAACACTCCCATTTCAAATAGTTCATTATGAGTAAAAATAAAATCCTCTTCATAAAGAGCCTTTCACTGATAGATACAGGATTCCCCTTAAGAGTTAGAGATAATCCTAAGTATGATAACAATCCATTAATAAATAAGAGCGAAATTGATAAAGCATACGATCAATTTCGAGATAAATTAAACTTTTTAGAAGGTGGGGGTGTTTCAACTATACCAAAATTGGATATAAATATTGAAGGTCGATTTTTAGCATATAATATTCCCGAAGTTCCTTCTATTGTAGTCGATGAGATTTGTACTAAAAATAATTTAAAAAAAATTTTAAATAATAATGATATAACGCATATTGCTTTAAGTACTTATGGAACAGGGCTAGATAGGACGATTGATTTAATAAACGTTATTCAATCCGAATTTAATGATATCACGTTGTATATTGGGGGTGTAGGGACAGTTTATCCTCATGTACAAGAATTAGTTGCCCCAAAAAATATATGTATCGGCAATGGTGTCAATTGGCTACGTGAAAAATTTAATTTAAGACTCCTTTCAAAAGAAGATTTTGAAATTCCAAAAATAATTGGACATTTTTATGAGTTCCCTATAAAAGTAAATACTTCATTTTTAATTACTCAAATCGGATGTCCATATAAATGCGATTTTTGTATAACTACAAACATTTTGCGACACACCCCCTTTTCAAATCACAAAAAAATTATAAATTTCATTGAGAATTTAAGCTTAAAATCAAGTAAAGATATTTTTATATTCATATGTGAGCCTAATGCATTTTATCCAGAATCTATCTGGAAAAAAGTATTTAGTTATTTTATTGAAAATCCGAGAAGCATAGATAATAATGTTTTTCTAACTTCTCTTGTATCACTTAATCATATAAACAGATTTGATTTAGAAACTATTCAAAAAAAATCTCCATTGAAGTTTTTAATGATGAGTTGTGGAATTGAAAGTACTTTAGAAGGAGGATATACTAAAAATAAAGGAAATCCTGATAAAATTTTAAATAGATTAAATAATTTAGGAATTTTTACCAAGCATAATTTTATAATAGGTTTCCCATTTCATACAAGAGAAAAAATAAATTTGGAAATTAGAAACAATCTAAGATTTAATACCGATATAATTGTTGTTAGCAGTTTAAAACCCATCCCTCATACGCAAATTTTTGACCAATTAAAACTAGAAAATCGTTTATACGATAGAGATTTACCACCTGAATTTTTATACGCTTTTGGATTCCTTCCATTTAAGCATAAATTTTTAGGAGGGGGATTTAAAATTTTAAGTTATCTTTTTAAAGCTTCTTATGAAATTAAAAAAAAAACTATTGATGTTTTTGATAAATTTGCAAACAAATTATTAGATCTGTTTGCAATCACTAATTCTCGAAAAATTAGAAAAGCAGCTAGGCTAATGATGAGATTGAGTAAATTTAACTATAGTTATTTTCAATTTAGAATGCCAAATCATTTATCATCAATCTTTCAGCAAAATATTGTGAGAACTAAGGAGAGATATAAGGAGATTAAGTAATAAGAATTCCAACTTTGCTTTATATAGTTCTAAGATTTTTACAAAAATGTTTAAATATTAACTGATTATTTCTTAAACTACATATTAGTTCTCGAAAAATATATAATTAAATTAATTGCAAAGAACTATGAGTGATCAAAGACCACCAATTCCAAAAATGGGAACTTATACGATTATTCTAACTATTGTATTGAATATTATATTCGTTTTAATAGGGGTTTACTTATTTTTACATAATTTTTGGATAATTGCAATTATAATCTGGATACTAATACTTATCCTTGATATAATAGTCTATCTTGTAATAAAGAGAATACAAGAGTTTCGTGACCTAACAATAAGAAGAACAATAGCAGGTCTACCTGAGCAAACTTGTGCACTATTTTTACTAATCTTTATGGGCACTATACTTACTATTTATATCATTAGCATTAGCACCATAGTATAATGAGAAAGAGTAAATTAAACCATTTTTTTTTAATTTAGAACGCCTAATCATTCAACATTAATCTTTCAGCAAAATTTTATAAGATCTAAGGAAAAATATAAAGGGATTAAGCGAAAAAAATTCAAAGTTTGCATAGTTTTTTATATAGCCCCAAGCTTTTTACAAAAATGTTTAAATACTAACTGATTATTTTTCATCCTTAACTCATTTAATTAAAAATTTATAACTAAACTAATTGTGAAAAATTATGAATGATCAACCCCCAAATTTTCCAAAATTAGGAATCTATTTAATTTTTATTACTATTATATTGAATATAATATTTATCTTAACAGGTGTTTACTTCTTTTTACATGACTGTTGGATAATTGCTATTATCATTTGGATACTAATCGCTATTATCGATATAATTGTAATTCTAGCAATAAAGAAATTATTGGAATTTCGTGACCTGATATCTAGACTTATCGCAGGTCTACCTGAGCAAACTTGTGCACTATTTCTATTAGCTTTTATTAGTGCTATACTTACCGTTTTTATTGTCAGTATTATAATACTATAATTTTAGAGGCTAAGAAATTGCTTAGCTTTTTTTTTTAATATCTACCTAATGAAGAAGGATAAAATTTTAATACCAAGCAAAAACACATGAAATTTGGATATAAAGTTTATTTTTAAATCATAAAAATTGGTACAATAGAAAATGATTTTACTATCTACCGAAAGTTTTGCAGACGGACTTTCAGCTATGTTATGCCTTATTTTTGCTTGGATTCTAGGATTAGGAATTATCATTCACGCTAGAAGATTAAATGCCAAACTCCTTTCATATATGGGCTTAAATATATTTTTAGCAGGTTTTTTCTGGCTAGTAATTTGCTGTGACTTTTTAGCAGTGTTAATATCAGGTCGTAATCTAAATAATCCATATGGATGGATGGGAATAGTCCACATTATGTGGGCTCCGCTTGTGTTATTAATTTCCGTATATATTGGCGCTGAACTCATGGTTCCTAAAAAAAAGTGGTATTTCGTTTATTCTTTTCTAATTTTAAGCTTATTATTTGAATTTTTTATTCTTATTAATCCTTTAGGTACTTTTTATTTTGAATACCCGGATACACCTGGCGAAAGCTTAATTATTATTATGATTATGTCTAATACTCCTGCAAATCTTTTAACATATGCTTTTGAAATTTTTGGATTACTTTTTTGCGGATTTGGATATTTAATAAAGAGTTTTCGATCAGTTGGATTAATAAAAAATAAATTTATATTATTATCGATAGGATATTTTCTTTTTATTGGATTTCCTATTGTAGCAGCATTGACATCTCGTTTTGGTTTTTTCATTCCTATAGTTTATTCTAGGATTGGAATGGTAAGCGGATTCTTCTTTTTTTATGCAGGTTTGAGAGAAACGCCCATCTCAAAAAAGAAAAAAGAGAAAAGGGAAAGGATCAAAAAGGATGTAAAAGTTGAAGAATCATTGTTTAGATTATTTGAAAGACCATATCATATTTCCGAAGAGGAAGTCATTTTTCATAAAGAAAAGAAAATTTGTCTTGTTTGTAAAGGAAAAGTCCTAAGAGTAAACTATATTTGCCCTAAATGCAATGCCCTTTATTGTATTAATTGCTCAGAAGTATTAAGTAATCGGGAGAACATGTGTTGGGTATGTGATGAACCTTTTGATGAATCTAAACCTATATCTCCGTATAAAAGAAAGATCAAGAAAGATGTCGCAAAAATTTTGGATGTACATAAAGAACCTGAAATTTCATAGTCTAATATTAACTAAAATCAAGGATTTTCAATTGAATATTAATTTTTCTTATTACGTTAATATAAATATTCGAAGCAATCGAGATTCCCTCTAATTTGAGCAGCTATATCGTCTCTATCATCTTCAATTAATTCATCAATTGTAGTCTGATAATATTCAACCGCTTTAGCATACGCCGTATCATGAGAATCTCCTTGTGCGATTGAATGGTCAATTTGAGAATCACATTCAAAAAGAAGATGTCGATGGTTCTCATCTGGATAGAGAAAATAATGAGAGTATCCAAAAAATGCTGTACAACCTTTATCTACAAAATCGTTTCCCAATGTATCAGCTGTAAAGCATGAGGTAAGGTGTATTACTTTATCCAAAACTTCCTCTTTTGAATAACCTTTTCCACGTAGAGGGCACTTTTTTTTAAAAATGTACTCACCCAGATGACCCATAAAAGTAGATTTATTCCCATGCCCAGATCCTGTAATAAACTTGATGTCGGGATCTATAGCTATTTCTTCAACCTTTTCTCTTGTTGCGAGTTGTCCTTGTCTCATTTCAAGAGTTCTGGTAAACTGATTAATGTATGGATAAACTTTTATATTACGATAATCATAAATTATTCTAGTATCATTATCATAGTTAGAATCAATTCCAAGGAATTTAATAGTTCCACTCATAAGTCTAATTCACCTGCCTGTATTTTTCTTTTTGCTTTCTCTAAAACAAATTGGATCGTAAAAATTTCGATATTAATTAAGCGCTTTCCTAATTTCGATTTCTTTTGTATTTCATCTATACCTCTGGCTTGTTCAATTTTTCCTATACCTGGAACAAAAACTTCGTATTCAGGTCTTACTTTAATTCTTTCTATTGCTATTTCTGATTTTATTTTTAAACTTAAGGTATCATAATCTATCTCCAAATTCTTTTCAAGAATATCTCTTACTGATAATTTTTCATTTGCTTCTTCATCAATTCCACCAACCATGTCCAACTGAGCTTCTAGATTTTGTTTTGGTGTCTTTGTCTCAATTTTTTTAATGTTTTCTCTTATTTCTTTTCTTATTTTATCTTTATAGTCATCATCTAATCCAGGTAATTCTACACTTACTTTTTTCTTATAATAATAGGGCATTTAAGCTCATATTTCTTATTAATTAATGTTTATAATAGAATTTAATTAGAATTTCTATAATAAAATAAAATGGGTAGATATTTAATTTTTACAATTTTTTAAAAATTTTAATATTATAAGATAATTATAGATAAGTATTGAAATTCAATAATCAATCTTTAAAATCTAAAAGGAAATTATATGAGATTATCCGTGGAAGATTCCAGAACTGGTAAATTAATAAAACTTGACGTTAAAGAGCACCACCAAATTGAACGTATCATCGATATTATTATAAAGCATATGGGTATTATTAGTGTGGAGCAACGGTCATATACATTGGTGCTTCATGACAAAGAATTACCAAATAGCATAACAATTGAAGAGGCTGTCCATAAATATGGATTAAAAGAAAACGATAAATTAGCATTATGGGCTAGAGTTATTGGTGGATATCTTTTTTTGTTTAATCATCGATTATGATTATATCATCATTATCTTCATCATTCAATTCTCTGGTATGGTATTGCTTTTTTAAGGTTTCAATATCTACTTTTTTAAAGAACTCTGCTGCTTCTAAACATATATTATAGTTAAGAGGATCGTCTGGATTTGGATCTTCTAACAATTTTTCTAATGCTTTCACAGTAGTCTCTAAATCAGACAGCCTTGACCATTGTTTTAAAATATTTAAACAAATATAACCTGTGCCTGGATTTACAGAATGGGGTAATTCAACAGGATGAATATTAGGATGAAAAATAGTAGAATACCAAGCAAAATCTATACCACCGGGGTAAGGGAAAGATCGATTTAATTTGAATAGGATGCGGTGAGTAGTTTTGGGGGATAAATTCTGAGGATCTTCTATTTCTCGAATGAAACCTAATGCTTTTAATACAATTAAGAACTCAACATTGTTTTCTTGCCAAATTATCGAATCTTTTTCAATAATCTTGAGTTTTTCTAGACTTTTAATCTCATTATTTATTCGATCCTTCCAGATTTCAAGCGGTAATTCAGGCATATCTAATCTTAATCTTAAACTTTAAATTATTTAAATATATAGATACTTATTTTGATTTTTTATATGAGCATGTCCAACAATCAGGATCTTTTATTTTTTCAATAATATTAAATTTATTTGTAAGGCCATTATATATTAATTGTTTCCCAATTAATGGTGAACCAATTTCATTGTCCCAACTTTTTTTCTCTTTAAAATAATCAATACCAAGTATAAATTTAATAACTTGTTGAGATTGAATCCCTCCAATAATTGAAGTTGTAGTAATGATAGTGGCTATTTTTCTTGTTGTTTCACCATCTTTAGAATCAATTTCTTGCCCCGTACAGGAAAATCTCTTCCACATTAAATCTAAATCTGTGCCAGTAATTCCACATTGGAGGCAAGCAGCTTCACTTACTTCAGAATAGACTGCTTGGATAGTTCCAAAGTGACCATCAATCCCCGAGTCAATAAAGGGGGTATTATAGTAGTAAGCATAATTGTTTGCCTCAATTCGGGCCTCAATATTATCCAAGCAAGAGCAGATAACATCACATTGTCTATAAAGATTCTTATCTATCTTATTCAATTCTTTTTTTATGGCTACAATCTCAACATCCGGATTTAAGATCCGAGAAGCTTCTTTAATGATATCAACTTTGTATTCCTTTTTTTCTGCAGTTTTTACATTAAAAAAAACACAACGATTTAAATTAGAAGCTTCTATAAAGTCATAATCAATTAAGTAAATTTTACCTATCCCTGCTAAAACTAGATTTTTTACAAGTTCATTTCCTGTAGCTCCAGCACCAATCACCATTATCTTAGCATTATAGATCTTATCTTGATCCCATCCCTTAATTCGTTTCTGGCGATCATACTTATCTGAATCAATTGAATCTTGCCCTATGATCTTAATATCTTGTTCTTCCTTTTTATTATTCATATTTACTCTTTAATACTTTCAATTTACACCATTTAATTTTTAGATATAATTGCATTACTAATAGTTTTATATTTTTTTTTGGAAGCATTATCTAATGTGTAAAAGTCATAAGTGTCTTTGATAGGATCTATAACTAATGCGACTTGAAAATTTTCGGGAAAAAAGTGTTGTTGAGTCTTCAAATCAGTTGGAGATAGAAAACAACCTAAATTGGGATGAGAATGCCACCAACCTACAACCCATAAATTCTTGTTTTTATTATTTTTTTTTAATTTTTGAAATTCCTTATCGTATTTTCCGGCGGTTCCTTCAATTTGAGCAAATGATACCTTATGACTATAGAATGTTTCTTCAATGAATATTTTATCTTCTATAATAATATAGATTTGTTCTTTCCATTTACATATCAATCCAATTAAATAACCAAATATTTCATTTTCATAATTTTTGCACAAATCTTTAATCCCATTTAAAACATTTTCATAGATATACACTGGGAACACATAATCCTTATTAATAGTCATAATTCCTGCTCGAATTTCTGTTTCTAACCATCAATATTATCTATAATTGAAATCGTTAACATTTTTTTAATAATCTTTAAAATTTTTCCTTTAGAAGCATCTTCCACTGCAGAAAAGCTAAAAGTTTTAAGACCAAACATTTCTTCTATCTGTTTTGAATCAATTGCAATGGCTTCTTTATCTTGGAAATTTGCTAGCATGAAAAAATGTTTATTAACTTTATTCTTTAATAAAGAGAATAGTCTTTGAGTTCGTCCTAAATTTGTAGCAGCAGAATTTGTAATAAGACAGATGATATCTGCTGAATTTAATATATCCTTATATAAATCTGAATAATTAATTAGATTATTTAGATTTACAGCTCTTATTATACACTCTTTTATTCCACTTAATCCTGAGAGCTTGATCTGTTTAAAAAGTATTTCATTCATATTATCATCTAATTCTATAATTGTTTCTGTTGGGAGTAAATTAATCATTGTTGTCTTTCCAACTCCTTTCTCTCCCGTAAATATTATATTTGGCGGAATGTAAATATTTTCCTCTATAAAGTCATCGAAGTCATTAAAGACACTCACAAGACCAGTCCAAGTTTCTAAATAAGGACGGTATCTCTTAATAAACTCCGTCTTCATTAATTTCAAATTTTTTTTTGCACTTTCTTCTAAATCATCTTTATCAATAGCAATAACAAAAATACATTTAAATTCATGAGAGTATGAATATACAAATTTAAAGTTCTTAAAGATTAATGACTCAATTTTGCCGCCTTTAATTTCCCTTGCAAAATCACTAACAGCTGTAATATACCCGCTAATTATTTCGTCCCTTTTATCCAACTTGTCAAAAAAGTCTTTGGTATAGCAAAGAATGCCTCCAGGTCCTATGATAAAGATTTTTGAGATCAAACTATTTCCTTTTCTATCTACACATTTGTAATTAATTTAATAAATGATATTAGAATTAATTAAAGTGTTTGTGAAATTAAAATTATATTTCAAAGGGATTAAAATAATTGAACGATAAAGAAAAAGAAGAAAAGCTGGAAAACCATCAACCAGAAATATTAGATGTTGAGATTAAAGAAATTACTGAGCAAAAGCCGCCTAATGACAAAATTGTTTATTATAACCTTAAAAACAATAATAAAAAAGTGAAATAAGCTAATAATTTATTTATTCTATTTTAAATATTTTTAATTTCAGCCATACAAATTAATAAATAGGAATAAGAACAAAAAAAAATTTTGAGAATTTAAGATCATACCTTTTTCTAAAAATTAAAAAAGTGATAAAAAATGTTTTAAACTGAAACATCTATTATTAATTATTCTTAAAGCTAAGAATTTTAAAATCAGAAAACCAATATTGTTTTAATTTAATATTAGTAAATAGTTGAGGATGGTAGGAATCACTCAAGGTGAATTACTAAGTAAAGCAGAAGCAGAAAAAAATAATTATAATTGGGAAGAAGCAGCAGATTTATATGAGCAAGTTGCTAAAGAAGAGTTAAATCAAAATAGGTTAGAATATGCTGCCAAGTTTTATGATAAGCTTGGTAATATATGCATTCGAGCTGTTTTAGCATCGAACACTAAAGAAGATTATTTATTTTGGAATGAAAAATCGGTCAAAGCTTTTCTTAAGGCGGAGGATCTTTTTAACCGGATTGATATTAACCCCCTAAGTATGGAATGTAAAGCCAAAGCTCTTAATGCTATGAGTTATGTGATTACTTCAGTTGAAGAAGCACGAAAAAATTTAAAAAAATCAGTTGATATTTTTTTAGAACTTAAAGAAAAATATTTAAAAGCGAATGATAAGAAAAACTGTGTAAGATTATCAATCCTGACGATAGAATCCATAAATTCTTTCATGTTCCTATGTAAAGATCCTTCTGAATTAGACTTTTATAACCAGATGGCTTGTAATTTAATAGAAAAGGCTTGGATACATTTAAAAGAAAATGATACAATCAAAATTAGAGAAAGATTATTGTGGGGTGAAAATATGGTAATTAATTTTAATCGGTGGGCGGAACTTACTTATGGAGATGAAAAGCAAAAGGAAATCCTAAAGAGATATTTAAAAAGATGTGAAGAAACATTGCATTTAGCTGAAAATTGCGATGATTATGATATTCTTGGAGGTATTTATGGTGCATTTGGTTTTCAAAATTGTATATTTGGAGGACTATTAGTTGAAGAACAGAAGGAGCGAGTAAGACTTGCTGAAAAAGGATTTGAGTTATTAGAAAAAAGTATAACATTCTATAGAAAATCAAGAAATGTTCTTGGAGCTATAACTTGTCGTTATGGTTTAGATTATCAAGCTGCTATTTTTGGCAGATATGAATATTTACAGAAAAGAATTCTAAATGATGTGCATGAAGTTCAAAAATTAGATAAAATCTTCGATAATCAATATACTGGGCTTTATTGTTTCATGGATTTTATACCTATAAGTTATTATAACTTATTTACAGGTAGAAGTTTTTTAAAGGCGGATACAAGGAAATCATATGCAAAAATAGGGATTCAATACACCAATGAAACTTTAAAGAGACTCGCATTTGGACCTTATATAATCTTTGCATATCAGATTTTAACTCTTTTATATTCAGAGTTGGTCACTCTTGCCATAGAAGGTGATCCCCGAGAAAAATATATTCAAAAGATGTTAGATTACGCAAAAGCAGCAGAAAATATCGCTAAAGACTATAAAGGAGGAGCTGTTAGAGCGGGAGGCTTAACTTCCATTTATAGAGCATATAAGACAATGGCAGATATTACTAAAGGTAAAAAAGAAAAAAAATTAAATCTATTAACTGCAATAGAGGCTGCAAAGAAAAATGTTAAATATTCAATAGAATCTTATAGACTATATATAACCTCTCAAATGCGTTTAGGGCAGCTTTATGAGGAATTAGGAATTCTAACAACTGAAGAAAAACCCTTAATGGAAGCAAGAGAGCTATTCCTCCGTATAATTGAAGATAGTTCGGAAAAAGGTTATTATTATTATACAGCTGCTTGTTATGAATTTATTGCTCGTTTAGAAGATCGTCTTGGAAATCACATGACTTCTGCAGAATACTATGAAAAAGCGTGGGAGGCTCATGATAAGTCATTAATAGCAATTGAATTTAAACCATTAAAAGACAGGGTTAATGAAAAGATTGAATATGCTAAAGCATGGAATTTAATTGAGAAAGGTAAGGCATATCATAAAAGAGAACAGCATTTAAATGCCAAAGAATGTTATAGAGAAGCATCTGAGATCTTAAAAACACTACCTAGTTTTAATTATGAAGCAGTTTATTATGGAGCCTGGATAGCTTTAGAAGAAGCTGAGGATCTTAGTAAGCAGGAAAAACATGATCAAGCTATAAGGAGCTATGAGAAAACTAGAGAACATTTTGAGAATGCTGTCTTTAGTATTAGATTTATTAGGAAAAATGTTAGAAGGTCAAAAGAATTAAAAAAACTTGAGAAAGTAGCTAAAATAAGGATGAATCATTGTTCTGCCAGAATAAATCTTGATAAGGCAAGAATTTTAGGAAAAAAGGGAGATCACCTTGCCGCTGCTGAAAAATTTAACAATGCAGCATCTCAATTCAGAGATATTTGTGTATTATATAAAATTAAAAGAGAGCGAGCAGAATTAGAGGCAATATATTATCTCTGTAGAGCTTGGGAAAGCATGGAATTAGCTGAAAACTACGAGGATCCTGAAAAATTTGCAGAAGCGGCAGACTTATTCGCAGAAGCTAGCGATTTCTTTACGGAAAGTAAATTGAAATTCCTAGCTCAGGGTAATTCAAATTTTTGTTTAGCTCTAGAAGAAGGATGTAAATTTGATCAGTCCCATGATATGAAAATTAAAACAATATTGTATCCCAACGTTAAATTAATTCTTAGAAAAGCAGCAGATTTATATGAAAAAGGTGGTTTTAAAAATGGTGCAGACTGGGCACTTGCAACATCAATATATTTCGATGCAGCATGGTATTTAATTCAAGCCGATGATGAATTAGATATAAATAAAAAACAGGAGTTTTTAAGTTTTGGATCAAATTATTTGAAGTCAGCAGCAGAACTCTTTCGTAAAGCTGGATATCAAGACAAAGAACGAGAAATTTTAGACAGATTAAAAAGAGTCATTAAAGAGGAAAAGATACTTTTTTCCGCCTTAAACACAATTAATAAACCCTCTGTTTCAGGAAGTATTGAAGGGATAGTTACACCATCATGTCCGATAGAAACAAGCCAATCACCACGGATAGGTGAAATTCAACAATACTCTGAAGAAGTGAGTAAATTCTTAGAAATAGATAGTAAAATAAAAAAATATAAAATAGAATATAGGGATTTGTTAAAAGATTATCCAAAATCCCCAAGGAACCAATGTAGAGTTGGTGTTGCTCAAATCGGTATTTCCAATTCTGGTGCTATAATGAATGAGTTTTATGATGAAAAACCTAAGGGGCTTCTAACACTTAAAGAAGAGAAAGTTAATGATGTTGATTCAAAAGTTAAAGAAATGATTGAAAAAGCCCATCAAGCAGGTGTAGACATATTACTTTTTCCAGAAATGGCAGTAGATCTCAAATATAGGCAATTTTTAGAGCATATATCAAATCTTGCTAAAGCATATGGAATGTATATTATCCCTGGATCATACCACGACGTTGAAACAAAAAGCAATATTAGCTTAGTCATAGGACCTGAAGGAATTCTCTGGCGACAAGAAAAACATATCCCTGCAATAATTAGTCTAGAGAGAGGTAGATTTAAAGAAGGAATAGATACAACTACTTTACCGCATAAAACATTAGTGTGTAATACAGAATATGGAAGAATAGCTATTGCAACATGTCGGGATTTTCTTGATATGGATTTAAGGGTTGAGTTAAAAAATTTCGAGCCCCCAGTGGATATTGTTTTAAACCCAGCTTTTACGCCTGTTACAGCTGATTTCAAGGCAGTTCATTTTGATGCGCGGAGATCCATTTATGCTTACACTTTTTTTGCAAACATTGCTGATTTTGGGAACTCTCTCATATATACGCCGGAAAAAGAGCGTGTTGAAAGAAATCTCCCTCCAAAACAGGAAGGTTTAATCTATAAAGATGTAGATCTTTTTAGACTTCGTTCAGAACGGAAGAAATGGGAAAAAGAACAAAAAAAAGAAGTTCAATTTATTCAAAGTACTAGATCATAACTTTTTTCCAAATCCAATTTTATGATTATTCTATGTAAAATGTTTTAAACTGGAACGTCTATTATTAATTATTCTTAGAGCTAAGAAATTCAAAATCGAAAAACCAATACAGCTAATTTAGTATTAATAAAAAGTTGAGGATGGTAAGAATCACTCAAAGTGAATTATTAAGTAAAGCAAAAGCAGAGGAAAAGAATTATAATTGGCTTAAGGCTGCAACCTTATATGAACAAGTTGCAAATGCATTTTTAGATGAACAATCATTGGAAAAAACCGCGAAATATTGCAAGAAATTGGGTCATGCTTATGTAAAGGCATCGCATACTGCTGACACATCAGAAGGATTTAGAAATATAAACAACCTTGCAATTAAAGCATATAAGAATGCTTTAAATTTTTTTAACCAGATTAAAAAGAATCCAGAGGATTTAGAATGTGAAGCAGAAATATTCAGCATCAAAGGAGTACTTGCTAATTCTGCTTTGGAAGGAAAGATAAACTTTAAAAAATCTTATGAGTTATTTGTTAAATCAAGTGAGATCTATAGAAATAATGACGATCAAGAAAGTACAGCAAGAACTTTAAGTAGTGCTACAGAATCTCTTTTTCGACTAGTATTTTGTAGTCCTGAGCAAGAGGAAATCGAAAATTATATTCAAAAAGGTTTAAAAATAGGTCAAGAAGCTTGGGTTCTTGCTAAAAAAGGTAATTATTATGATATACTTGCTGAATTATTATATTCTATAGGAAAGTTGACTTTTCTTTATTGTTTTGTCATACCTTTTAAATGGACCGATGATTTTAGAAAGTATTTTAATAAATACAAATCAATAGGAGATATTAGTTTAAAGCTTATTCAAGAATGTACCGCTCCAGATGTAATAGCAAAAGTCAATTTATTTACAGGAATAATCTATGCCAGTTTCGCTATTCAAATTATTGAAGACTCAATCAAACAGAAAGAATATGGAGATAAGGGCATTGTGTTGATGGAAATTGGACTAAATTACATGAAAAAAGTCAAAGATAAAAGAGATATAATATATGGTATATTTTTTTTAAACTATTTAGCAACTTCTTTAAGAAGATTTAATTATGTACAAAAGAGAATATGGCAAGATGTGCATACTCTTTTAGAATTGGGGGAAGTGTATAAAGGATTATTAATTGAGCCTTATTTCCTTAGAACCATTTTCCCTGCTTTTTATTATACGAATCTTTCTCAAAGAAGTTTTATTAAACCTGATCAACAAAAAAAGTATGCTAAGTTAGCTATTCAATACTCCAAAGAATCTTTAGAAGTTTTTTCTTTCTTACCTATGTTAACTTGGTCATACCAAGCATTAACATGGTCTTATTCAAAATTAGCATATCTTACAAATGTACAGGATGAGCAAAATAAATATATAAATAAAATGACTAGTTATGCTAAAAAGGCAGAGAATCTAGCTAAAAATTATAAAGGAGGGTTTTCTGTAGCAGCAGGATACTCATCTTTATTTAAAGCCTATAAGACTCAGGCAGATTTATCAAAAAAAGCTGTAAAAAAAATAGAATTGCTTAAATTATCAATTGAAGCTCATAAGAATTACCTTGGAAATGAAGTTGAATCTCCTACAGGAATAATTGCAGCGCAAATACGCTTAGGATTATTATACCAAGAACTCGGCATTCTAACTCAGCAATCTGAAACATTTGAACGAGCTAGAGATGCATTTCTATTGGTTGAACAGGAAAGTAAGAGGAGGAAATTCTTTTATTATACTGCCACTGCTTATGAATATCTTGCTCATATAGAAGACCGAATTGGAAATTATTCTGACTCTGCAAATTATTATGAAAAAGCACGAGAAATTTATCAGAATTTACTTGATACTGTAGAACAAAAACCTCTAAGAAAGAATATTATAGAAAAAGTTGAATATACAACAGCCTGGAATTTAGTAGAGAAGGCTAAGTCATTCCATAGGAATGAAGAACATCTAATGGCAAAAGAAAGTTATCAAAAAGCAAGTGAAATCCAAAATAATATTCCAAAGTTCAATTTTGAATCCCACTACTATGAAGCATGGGCATTATTGGAAGAAGCGGAACATTTCAGCAAGCAAGAAAAGCAAAGGGAGACAATTAATAAGTATAAAGAAAGTCAAAATGCCTTTGAAAACACTATAGATATTCTAGTTGAGAAATCAAAATCTTCGAAATTAAGAGAAGTTAAAGAGAGAATAGAGAAACTTGAGAAAGTTGCTAAATTAAGAATAAATTATTGCTCTGCAAAGATAAATCTGGAGGAAGGTAGGATTTTGGGAAAGCGGGGCGAGCACTTTAAAGCTTCTGAACGTTTTGGAAAAGCTGCTTCTCAATTTAGGAATGTATGTACGCGATATAAAATAGAAAAAGAAAGAAAAGATCTTGAAGCAATATATTATCTTTGTAGAGCTTGGGAAAATATGGAGCTTGCTGAAAATTATTTGGAGCCAGAAAGATATGCAGAGGCTGCAGATCTTTTCTTGAAGGCAAGTCAACTCTTTCAAGATAGCAAAATGAAATTATTGGCATCAGGAAATTCTGCTTTCTGTAATGCTTTAAAATTAGGATGTAGATTTGATGAGTCTTATGACTCAGAAACTAAAGGGAAGTTGTATCCTAACATTAAAGCAATGCTAAGAGGAGCTGCAAATTCTTATGAGAAGGGAGGTTTTAAAAATGGTGCAGATTGGGCTATAGGTACTTCTACTTATTTTGATGGTGTATGGCATGTAATTAAAGCAGATGAAGAGCTGGATCTAGAAGAGAAAGAAAGACTTCTCAAATTAGGAGAACAAATTCTAAAATCAACAGCAGATCTTTTCGGTAAAGCAGGTTATGAAGATAAACAAAATGAAGTATTGAATCGTATTGAATTGATTAAAAAAGAAGAAAAGATTTTATTTTCTGCTTTAAATTCGATTAAAAAGCCTGAAATCTCTGGAAGTACAACTGGTATTATTGCTCCAGCTTGCCCTATAGAAATTAGTCAATCTCCTAGATTAAGTGAAGTACATCAAATCACAGAAAATATAATAAGAAGATATGTAGAAGAAAAAACTGAACAGAAAAAATATGAAATTACATATACAGATTTTCTTAAACAAGACTTAAAAACCCAAAAAAGTCAATTTAGAATAGGAATTGCTCAAATTGGCTTATCAAAAACCAGTGATATTATAACTGATTTTTTTGAAGAGAAATCCAATGGTTTGTTGGGATTTAAAAAGGAGAAAATAAAACCCGTGATAAGTAAAGTTAAAGAAATGGTTGATAATGCTAGTAGCCATAAAATTGATGTTCTAATTTTTCCAGAAATGGCTATAGATTTAAATTATAAAGAACTTTTAGAAGAGATATCAAACCTCGCCAAGAAATATAACATGTATATCATTCCAGGTTCTTATCACAATCAAGAAACAAAACAAAATATAAGTATGGTTATCTCTCCTGAAAGAATTCTATGGATACAAGAAAAACATATTCCTGCTATAATTCACTTTGAAGATAAAAAGTTTAAAGAAGCTATAGAAACCAGCTCAAGACCTCGAAAGATATTAGTATGCAATACTGAATACGGAAGAATTGCCATCACTATATGTCGAGACTTCCTTGATATGGATTTAAGAGTTGAATTAAAAAATTTTGAACCTCCTGTTGACATTGTTATAAATCCTGCATTTACCCCCGTCACAGCTGATTTTAAAGCGGCTCATTTTGATGCACGTAGATCGATTTATGCTTATTGTTTTTTTGCTAATGTAGCTGAATTTGGTGAATCCCTCATCTACACTCCTGAAAAAGATCGTACTGAAAGAAGCATTCCAGCAAAAGAAGAAGGTCTGATATATAAAGATGTCAATTTATTCAAATTACGATCAGAACGTAAAAAATGGGAAAAAGAGCAAAAAAAGGACGTGCAATTTATCCAGAGCACGAGATAATTTTTTATCTGAAATCTTATATTCTTTTAAATATATTTAAAATTAAGGGATTAAACTAATTTCTTAAGTGAATTTTTTACATGAGTAAGGGATTTAGACTTCTTCGAGTAGAGTATCTTTTTTCTGTATTAATACCATGTTTATTATGTATATATTTGAATGATTATGATGTAGTTTCTCACATTTGGATTTTAGCTGGATTTGGCTTTTACGCTATTACAGGGAATACTCTTAATGATGTAATTGATATGAAGGATCCTAAAGAAAAAGAAACACTTGAACGAGTTGAGGGATACGGACGTAAAGAAATAGGAGTTCTTTCAATCTCAAGTTTTATGATAGGTACAATGTGTTTCTTGAATGAAATTTTAATAAAGCCATTATTAGCTGTTTATTTAGCATTAATCATAATTATGGTAATTTTTTACTGCTTATTTAAAAAATTGGTGATAATAAACCATATAATATTAGGAATTTCTCATATATTTTTACCTTATTTTATGATTAAAATTAATGCAGGAGACACCATCTTGAATTACTTTCCTAATTTGACATTATCAGAGTGGCTTATTGTAGTCTCAGTAACTTCTGCTGGTTTTGTAGGACAAATGTTACATGAAATGATTGATGGAGATGCTCTTGCTAGATTAAAACCAAGATCTTCTCAAATTGTCATGTGGATTTCATCCTTAATTGCATTAACAATGTCAATAATATCATTGATAATTACTAATTATTTGATTTTTCTGCCAATAATAATTTTCCCAATTGGGGTTATATATATTTTCAGGAAACCTAGGAAGGATCTATTAGGTAAAACTTCATTAAAGGATACAGGTATCATTTTGGGTAATCTGATATTTGCATATATTATAATTCTTATTGTTACTTCATAAAGATAAGGAAAGATTTATATTTAGGTTTAAAAGTTTATATTAATTTTTGCTAATATTAGATAAAGGGATATATTAATTTAAATAAAAGAATAAAGATAATGTCAAAGATTAAGCCAATTAAAAAAGAATTTTTCATGGATTTTAATGAGGGGGCATGTACTTTATGTGGTGAATGCTTTCATAAATGTCCGGTTATGTTACTCCCTATTGATTTTGCAATTGATGAGATGAAAAAACTTATTGCTGACGAAGATACTGTGAGAATTTTAAGCGAGTGCCAAAGTTGTTTTTCATGTAATTTTTATTGTCCCGAGAATGCCCACCCAACAAGTCTTATTTTAAAACGTTGGAATGAACAGTATAAAAAACAGGGATTACGTATAAGGGGAAAGCATTATATGACTCTATATCCTCATTATCCTAATTTCCGTTCATATGTTATGGAACATATACCAAAAAGGACAAAAGAACTTGTTAAACAGTGGGCATCGTTAGAACCGTTAAAGGGAGATACCCTAACATATCCAGGATGTAATGTTATCACTTTTGCTGAGCTTACACAAGCTAGTTTTTTTAAAGGTCTAGATATTAGGGGTAGGTTAGAATATTGCTGTGGAGAAACCTTATTTCGAACTGGCTATAAAGATGAACTATTTCAAATCACTAAAAGATTAGATAAATGGTTTAATATTTTAAAGCCGAAAAAGTTGCTTGTACTATGTACTGCAGGAACTAATGTTTTTAAAAATGTATTACCTCACTACGGTTTAAATTATCAATTTGAAGAAATAAAATCATATATCCAATATTTATGGGAGAAAATACAGAACGGAGAAATCCAAATTAAAAATAAATTGGATATGACGGTAAGTATCCAAGATTCTTGTTATGCTAAGATGTTTGGTGATGAATATATGGATCTGCCCCGAAAAATATTAGAGACGATTGGAGTAAAAGTTAGAGAAACCGATTCATTTAGGGAGAATATGCGATGTTGCGGAATAGGAGCAGGTTTTTCAACTAACTCTGCTTATCATTCATTTAAAATAAGATCCTCAACTATTAGAAATTTTAAAGCTTTTAGAAAAACTAAAACAGATGCAATATGCGTGTATTGTGCTGGATGCCTTGCAACATTCATGGGTAATAAGAAACTCTATTTCAGAAAGCTTAGAGTGTATCATATAATCGAATTATTACAAATGGCGATTGGAGAAAAATCTTCTCTAACAAGGAAAGCGAAAAAAAAGAGAGGGAAACATTTTTTTTGGGGAGCAATTCGGAAACAAATTCCTAAAATCTCTTCAAAGAAAACTTTTAAGATGGCAGAAATACCTGAAAATCCTCCTAATTATGATGAGGCTTGGTAAAAATGAGCAGATCTAAAAGAATTACAGGCTTTAGAGAAAATTTATGTAATATATGCGGTGAATGCCTTCATTTATGTCCTGTCTTAAATTTATCAATTGAAGAATCAAAAAAAGAAGTTAAGAACTTAATCGATGGTAAAAAGTCCAAGTACGCACTTTATAAGTGTACTACTTGTTTTTCATGTAACTTATATTGTTCTCAGCATGCGAATCCATATCAGTTAATCCTTGAAAGATGGAATGAGCTATATAAAGAGCGAGGAGCTCCTCCATTATATCGATTTGTGTGTCCTACTATGGAATCCAATATTTGGCAACTTCTCAATGTGTTTCTATCAAATCAGGAAAGAAGATGGATTTACAAATGGATGCATTATATCCCAAAATCAAATGACACACCCTTATTGATTGGAAACTATACCCACTTATTTCCATTTATAATTGGTGGAAGTAAGTTATTGGATTATTTCAAACCGATTGATAGAATTGACCAATGGGAAGGCGGTGCTTACTTATATCAAGGTGGTTACTTAGATACTGTTCAAAGGATCGCTCAAAGAACAAAAAATGATTTTGATTCTTGGGGCGTTAAGAATATAGTCGCTTGCTTGGATGCTGTAGAGTATATATTTAAAGAAGTCCATCCTAAGGAGATGGGAGTGAATCACTCGCAAAATTTCATTAATTTTAATCAATGGCTATTAGATAAAATAAATTCTGGAGAGTTAAACTTAATAAAACAGTTAAATCTAAGTGTTACTGTTCACGATAATTGCTATTCTAAGACTATAGAAGGTCCTTATTGGGAAATTCCAAGAAAAATATTAAAAAAGTGTGGTTGTAAGTTAATTGAAATGATGCATAATAGGAAAGATTCGCTATGTTGCGGATTTGGCTCTGGAGCATCTTGGGTTAAAAATTTATCAATCATTTTTGATATTATCACAGAAGGAATGAAAAAGTTTAAAGAAGCAGAAGAAACAGGGGCAAAAGCTTTAATATCTTATTGTGGTGGCTGTATCTATTTATTATGGGCCACAAAAGAACTCTTAAGAAGTAAAATAGAAATTTTTCATGTTATAGAGGTTGTGAGGATGGCAATGGGAGAAAGATTGAATTATCCAAGAGATCATATTAGTAGAGCATGGGATATAATAGCAATAATGACCTATTCACTGCTTTTATCATTTTTTAATAAGAACTTCTATATAAAACAAATCACATATGATAAGGATTTAAGCACATTTAAACCAAAGAAATATAGGTTATTAAAAACCATTAGATATGTAATGGATTTTCCTCTAATGAAGAATATATTCGCAAAAGTTTTTCATTTATTGCGTGTAATCCTAAAATCTAAATGAAATGAAAAAGGAGAAATTACATGTTTATTCATATGTCAATTCATTATCCGAAACCAGAAAAAGAACAGCTACTAATTGATTCTATGCATCGTTTTGGAAAAGCTATGGAAGGAAAAGCAGGGCTTATTGCAGCTCATACAACCAAGGATCAAGATACAGGTCGCCTTATTGGTCTTGCTATTTGGAATTCAAAAGAAGAATGGCTTGCTGCAAGACCTGCTATGATCGAAGCGGTCAAAGATGATCCTTTTGAAGATTGGGAAGAAAAACCACCCGAAGTTTATCATCTATCTAAAGTTTAAAATGAGAATGTATGGATTTTACTAATCCACGATATTTGAAAAAAGCAATTTATCAAGAAATTATTAGTGAAAAAATTTCTCAATGTTTAACTTGTGAACGTAATTGTGAAATTTCAAATGGAAATTCAGGTTTTTGCCAAACACGTATCAATCTTAATGGAGAAATTTTTAGTATTGTTTATGGACTAATTCCTGCGCTATCTTTTAATCCAATAGAGAAGAAACCTTTATATCATTTTTATCCTGGAAGTGTTGCCATTACAATTGGAACATATGGCTGTAATTTTAGTTGTTTTTGGTGTCAAAATCATCATATTTCGCATCCAAAGAAAGCCATATCTAATATAGTTAAAAATTCAAAAGAATTCTTGTCTCCAGAAGAAGTAATTAAAATAGCAAAAAAGAATAACTGCCAAGGCACTTCAATTTCCTTTAATGAACCCACTTTACTTTTTGAATATTCATTAGAGGTCTTTAAATTAGCTAAAAAGGAAGGGCTTTACAACACATATGTTACTAATGGATATATGACTGAAAAAGTACTAGAGGATTTAATCAAAAATGGTTTAGATGCAATGAATATAGATATAAAAGGAGAAGCAGATATGGTCAAAAGATATTGTGGAGCAGATGTAGAAAAAGTATGGAGAAATTCAAAAATAGCTAAAGAATCTGGTGTTCATATCGAAATTACAACGTTATTGATTGAGAACTTAAATACAAATCAAGAGATAATAAAGCGCATTGCACAGAGGATTTTAAATGATTTAGGTGATGATACACCTTTTCATTTAACACGGTTTTTTCCGCATTATAAATCTAATGAACATGAACTTTTTGACCCTACTCCAAAAAATCTTTTATCTCAATCCTATAAAACATCAAAAGAAGTTGGATTAAAGTTTGTTTATTTAGGAAACATACCTTATTCAGAATATGATAATACTTATTGTAATAAGTGTTCAAAATTAGTAATTGAGAGATCTGGTTTAGGAGTCAGGAAGTTATATTTGGATAATCATGGAAATTGTAAGTATTGTGGATCTTCCATATGCAAAATTTGATAATTTAATATATAGTGAGTAAAAACTCTTAATAAATTCATTAATATATTTAATCGTTATGAATGAAAAATTCGCAGAAGTTAATGGAATAAATATCTGCTATGAAATCCTTGGTGAAGGATATCCTTTAATTTTAATTCACGGGTATGGTGGAACAAAAGAAATTTGGTTTGTAATGAAAAATAATTTAAGTAAACATTTTAAGCTAATTATTTTTGATAATCGTAGTGCTGGCAAATCTGATCATCTGAATGAACCAATTTCTATGCAAATGTTTGCAGATGATGTAAAAGGATTAATGGATTATCTCAATATAAAGAAAGCACATATTGGAGGAGAGTCTCTTGGGGGTATGATCGCACAACAGTTTGTGTTAAATTATCCAGAGATGGTTAAAAAGTTGATATTAATCAATACACATTACTCTGGTGTTATGGGAGAAATTATCAAGAGAACAATTATTCAAAATTTTGAATCCGGAAAATTAAATCCAGAAGAGGCTTTTTGGGAGAGAGCACAATTTGGATTTCATATAAGTTTCAGAAAGAAATTACAAACAGAGCCTAAAAAAAAATTTTTTGATACTTTTTCAGTTGAAGATTTAATTAGAATGGAAGCGGAAAATCCAGTAAGCATAAGTGATTTAGAAAACCAAGCTCATGCTTTCGAGAATTTTAATACTTTAGATAAACTAAATGGAATAAAAAGTCCTACCCTCTTAATTGCGGCTTCACATGATCGAATACTCCCCAATTCACAAATGAAGGAAATGCATGAAAAAATTCCAAATAGTACTCTCAAAATTCTTCAAAAAACGGGTCATTTTTCAACGACATCTAAAGCCCCCGAAATAGTTAAATTAATTCTAGATTTTTTAATAAGTTAATTGTCACCAAATGGTTTTATTTATGGCAGAAGCTTTTGCTAAAGTAAATGGAATCAAAATTTGCTACGAAATCCACGGTGAAGGATATCCAGTTATTTTAATACATGGGTTTGGCTCTAGAAAGGAAAGTTGGATGGGCCAATTCCCGATTTTAAGTCAAAAATATAAAGTAATTAGATTCGATAATAGAGGAGCAGGGAAATCCGACCATCCTGATATGCCCTATACAATGGAGATATTTGTTGAAGATATTAGGGCTCTCATGGATTTTTTGGATATCAACAATGCTCATTTTTTAGGATTTTCATTAGGCGGAACAATTTTGCAACATTTCACATTAAAATATCCAGAAAGAGTTAATAAACTTGTTCTAATTAATTCAATAGCAAAAATGCCTGAAGGCTATGGCCCAGATATGTTTATAAATTCTCATCTTAGAGGTTTGGAATTAATAAAAATAGATCCTGTAAAAGCTTTTTGGCATGGAGCTAAAACAGGATTTTATGTTAAATTTAGAAAAGAAATGGAATCGAATCCCAAAAAAAAATTCTACAATCTGTGGTCAGTAGAGGATCTAATTAATTATTATAAAACCTTCTCACCCACACCTCAAGATATAAAAAATCTTGCTCATGCACTTACAACAATTAAAGCTTTTGAAAAATTAAGCGAGATTAAATGCAAAACTTTAGTTTTAACAGCTTCTCATGATAGATTAGTGCCAAAATCCATAATGTATGAGATTCATAAAAAACTACCTAATAGCATTTTTACAGTGATAGATAAAGCAGGACATGAATCTCCAAAAGAAAGAGCTCCAGAAGTAAATGAAGCAATTTTAAATTTCCTTGAAAATTAGAATCTTAAATTGATAAAAGTAACTTTTATTATTATAGAAAAATTGTACTTATTAAAATAAATTAAGGGAATTATATTGACCGAAGCATTTGCTGATGCAAATGGGATAAAGCTATGTTATGAAATTCTTGGTGAAGGTTTTCCTGTTATTTTAGTCCATGGTTTTGGCGATAAGAAAGAACACTGGCGTGCTCAAGTTGGGGATTTATCTGATTATTTTAAAGTAATTAGGTTTGATAACCGAGGTGCAGGAAAATCAGAAAGACCCGATGGACCCTATTCAATGGAACTTTATGCAGATGATATTAATGCTTTAATGGATTATTTGGAGATTGAAAAAGCTCATATTATAGGACATTCATTAGGGGGTATGATAGTACAGAACTTCATTCTTAAATATCCGCATAAGACTAGCAAAGTAATATTAATAAATACTCTTTCAGGAATAACCTTACCAGGAATCCCTAATGAAAAAGGGATAGAAATGTACAGAAAAAACGCTATCGCTAATCTTAACGAACTAATGGAGGATCCAACTAATAAGTTTTTAGAAAGTGCAAAAAGAAGTTATTCTCGGTCATTTTGGAAATTAATGGTAGAGAACCCCCAAAAAAAATTTCATGGGATTTGGTCGGTTGAAGATTTAGTACAAGAAAAAATGAATAATCCTACTAGAATAAAAGATATAAATAATCAAGTAGAAGCTCTTAAAACGCATAATGTTTATGAAAAATTACCAACAATTGAAAATGAAGTTCTTATTCTGGCAGCAGAGAAAGATAAAACTTGCACCACAACTATGAACGAAAAAACTCATGAGCTTATCCCAAATAGTAAATTAATAGTAATTGAAAAAGCAGCTCATCAATCTATTTTAGAAAAAGCTCCAGAAGTTAATAAATTGATAATTGAATTTTTAAAAAGTTAAAAACAATATAAATTTGACAGAATCTTATGTAACTGTTAATGGAGTAAAAATCTGCTATAAAATCCATGGAGAAGGATATCCAGTTGTTCTAATTCATGGTTTTGGGCTACATAAAGAATTTTGGATAGCACAAATATCGGAATTAGAAAAATATTTTAAAGTGATTGCTTTAGATAATAGGGGATCTGGAAAATCAGATCACCCAAAAGAACCGTACAAATTAGAAAATCTTGCTAATGATGTAAAATGCCTTTTGGATGTATTGGATATTCAAAAAGCCCATGTAATTGGATGGGCAACTGGAGCAATGATCGCCCAATATTTAGTATTACAATATCCTATGCGTGTTAATAAACTTGTACTCATCGCAGCTCTTACAAAACTTCCTGTAGATAAATCTGGGCTTGAAATGTTTAAGAATAGTCAATTAGCGTTTCATAAAGAGAAACTGAAGGATCCTGAAAATGCATTTTTCGCAAAAATGAAACAAAGGTTTTCTCGAAAGTTTTATAAACGATTAGTTGAAAATTCAGATGTAAAATTTCATGGAATCTTTACTACAAATGACTTAATGGACCTTGTTTTTAAGGATTCTTCACAACCTCATGATATTGAAAATAGAATTAATGCCATAGCAGGATTAAACACAATTGATCAAATACACTGGATACAAAATGAAGTTTTAGTACTTGCTGCCGAGAAGGATAGAATATCTCCAAAAAGTGTAAGTGTAGAGTTAAATAACAAATTAAGGAGAAGTAACCTTATTGTGTTGGATGGAGGCCATTATTTTCCGTTAGAAAATGCTCCAGAAGTCAATAAATATATTATAGACTTTTTAAACAATTAAATTTTATTTTAAGATATTCTTTCTTATTAATGAATAATTAATGTATTTAGGTTGATGATAATTATGGGTGAATTATTTGCTGATGTTAATGGAGCTAAAATATGTTATGAGATATTTGGAGAAGGAGAACCGTTTATTTTGTTACATGGTTTTGCTATGTATAAAGAATTCTGGATCACTCAAGTAAAAGGATTATCTGATAATTTTAAACTCATAATTCTTGATCTTCGAGGTTGTGGAAATTCAAGTCATCCAAAAGAAGCTTTCTACATGGAAACTCTAGCAGATGATGTTAAATGTTTGATGGATCACTTGAAAGTTGAAAAGGCACATCTCGCAGGACATTCATTTGGAGGTATGGTTGCTCAACATTTCGCGTTGAAATATCCAAATAGATTAGGAAAATTAATTTTAATGTCAACATTTCCTAATTTACCATTAGATAAATCTGGACTTGATATGTATAAAAGAAGTCAATTAGAAAATTATGAAGCTAAGGAAAGGGATTCTACTAAAGCCTTCTATAATAAGATGAAACAAAGATTCACTCGAAGCTTTTACAAAGAAATAGTTGAGGATCCAAAGAAAAAATTTCATGGCCTCTTTTCGACAGAAAATCTAATCGAGTTGGAGAATTCTAAAGGGACATCAAAGCCTCAAGACATTCTAAATCTAATAGAAGCTATAGTTAAACATGATACAGTTGATAAACTCCATGAAATTAAAAATGAAGTGCTAATCCTTGCGGGAGAAAAAGATAGAATTGTATCAAAAGTAGCTAGTAATGTACTTCATGATAAAATCCCAAATAGTACCCTAAAAATACTTAATGGAAGCCATTTCTTTCCTTTAGAACAAGCTCCTGAAGTTAATCAGATAATAATTGATTTTCTAATGAAATAAAGTCTCAACCCAATAGGTTAAAAGGTATTATATTTGATTACATTTTGGATGTTAATTCTGGGTTAGTTAATCTTTGCTTTTTCAATTCTATTTTTTCAAAACTCATTATAAAAGGAACTAAGGCTATTGAACCAATTACAAAACTTAAGAAGAAGGGAGCAAAATAATTAAGCATAAAGGTACCAATTAATGGTCCTATTATTTGGGCAAAACTATCTAATCCAGATGAATAACCATTAATTTTTCCTTGTTCTCTTGGTGATACTGATTGACTAATTTTGCTATTCAACGGTCCTCGTGTTAAAGAGGCAGCAAAACTAATAAACAATATTAAGATGAAAAACATAATAACAGAAACAGAAAAACCTACAATAAAAAATGAGACTAAGAATATACCTAATCCAACTAATATGGCATTATTTTCTCCTAATTTATTGATTGCAGGTTTAAATAGAGTAAATCTTATTGTAGCTCGAAAAATGCCAGAGATCATTAATAAAATCCCAATTTCAGGAGCCTCCATGCCAAACACAATTTCAGCAAAAAATGATAATGATGCCATTGCAATCATGAATGAAGCAGTATGAAATCCAAATAATGTTAAATAAAACATAGCAGCTTTATTTTTTCTAATTTTAATTATAATCTTTGTTTTCATTTCATGATATTGTAGACGTTTCGATTTAGGCCAAGTTTCCTCTAATATAAAAATCGTTATTATTATAGTAAAAATAGACAATCCAGCAGCAAATAAACCAGGGAGTAGGATTCCACCAATACCGTATAACGTTCCCCCTAAACCTGGTCCAATAAGAGAAGCTAATACATGGGCCACTCCAATATTTGCCATTTGAATACTTCTGTCTTTAGGGGGCACTTCATCACCAATAATAGCTTTTGCAATCGGAAAATTACCACCAAAAACTCCATCAACTATACGAGATATAATAATCATCCAAATTGAATTAGAAAAAGCTAGTAACAAAAAACCTGCGCAAGTACCAACCTGTGAGATTAAAAGTAACGGCTTTCTTCCATATATATCACTTAATTTTCCTAATATTGGTCCAAAAATGAATGAAAACATAGCATTTACAGAGAGAATAATTCCCATGGGAAATATTTCTATATTAAAATCATAGGCAATAAAAGGTGCCATTGGTAAAATCATAGAAAAACCAATAATATCGATAAAAACAGCAATCCAGAGTGGAGTTAGCATTCGATATTTGAAAATTTTTCTATTATTTGATGATTTAATGTTATTTAGAGTTTTTTCATTCATGAACCTTAATCCGAAAGTTGTTGAAAATAATTTCTAAGGTAAATACATAGAATATTAAATAAAATTGATTTTAATCTAAAAGATTTTTGATTATAAAAATTTAAGAATAAAGAAACCATTGATTTACTCTAATTTTATAACATGTTTTTGAGTAGCAAAAACTATTCCCTCTTCATCGATATTACCGCTATCAGCCTTTATTTTATATGGTTTGATTAATATTCCTAAATCATCTTTTTCTGTTGTCCAACAAGCTAAAACTAGCAAATTTTCTTTTTTTAATAAGTTATCCATAAGATAAAAATCATGTTGTGGACCATAAGTACCCCAATAATTTCCAACATAAAGCCCATTTAAGAAAATATGCACATTGTGTTTACCTTCAACATGTAATCTCAAGGGTATTCTTACTTTTTCTTCTATTTCCCAGTTAAAAATAGTTTTATACCATATGATTTGGTCATTTGGTGTTACAGTTGGTTGATGATTGATTTTTGTCCATTCCTTGCCTTGACCATGCTGAAAACCAAATTTTTCCCCTGGAAGCCCGGCAGTATTATATGGTTGCTTTAATTTAGTTACATCAATTCCAGAGATATACCAACTTTCTGAAGTAAGTGGTCTGGAAAAATCCACGGATAAAATCCCTCTAGGATTTCTAAGATCGTTTGCAACAAAGAAATTTTTATTTTGACCTAAATTTTCTGTTAAAATGAATAAAATATTTCTACCCTTTTCAATATATTTTGTTAAATCGTAAATTTCCCCACCTTTATCTGGAGGGTCTATACCCATCATGGCTCCAGGTTGCATAGAATTTATATTATAGGTATTATGCCCCCCAATGAATTGATTATTAAACCACACTGCAGTTTTATGTCTTGAGTTAATCTTAACAGTTAAATTTTGAAAATCAGAAGTATAGAATTCACATTTATATAATACATGTCCGCACACATAATTGTGATCTATAGGATCTTTATCAATTTCAAAATCGATCTCTTTCCAAATATTCGAATTATCCTGGTTAGGCCAATTCGTTTTAAGCTTGTACCATTTACCAAATGATAACTCAGGGAATTCAATATTAGATGAATATCTCTTCTTCATCAATCCTGGAATAATTGAATCCTCCACTTTTTCAAATCCTTTAGCTAGATTACTAGAACCTAAAATCCAAATAGTTTGGGATCCTAGAATCTCAGCCTCTACAGTATTACTCTTAGAAAAAAACAAAGAATATACTCCCCACGCTAATTGGGTATTATAACTATTTAAATCTGCATTTAAAGTAAGTGCCATTTCCTCAGATAAACAAAGAATATACAATTTCTTTTCATTTTTGTCAGTTATAAGGCCAGATCCTTCAGAATCAAATGATATTCTAGTAAACTTCTCTTCAAAAAAGGATTTGATTGTTCCACTTATTTTAAAGTCAGTTCCTTCTAGTAATAGTTCCCCACCATTATTGATTATGACAATTAGATGTCCATTAGCATAAGGTCCCTTTAGAATTATATTCAATGAACAGAACCTTATATTAAAATCTCCAATCTGATGATTCCCAATTGCTATGAAAGAATCGCGGGATCGTAAATATTGATTTTTCTCTTTAGGTATTTGTAAATTTTCTGAAAAATATATATTAAATCTCTCAACTTCATTCTTATTGAAATTTCTGAAGAAATAGAAATTAGTTCCATCATTTCCTAATCGTTGCCTATAAAGGATGTTTTTTTGATCACAAAAAATTTTAGGGGAATTTACTAAATCTGTCTGAAAAAAACTATCTTTAAAACTTTCAATAAATAATGAAAATAATCTTAAATGTCTCAGTCTAGAAGATTGGAATCCATATTCTCTTATGCTTGCTGAATAATCATAGCTGGTATAAACCTCAGGATTTGGAAGTGAGGCCCATGTAGTTCCACCATAGAACATGTAAAGCACCATCATTGTTACTCCTTGAGCGGCTAAACTCTGAAGTAGCATTTTCTGGTATGTTTCTCCATAAAAATTATATAAAGTGTCATACCCATAAATTATTCCCCAATGATTGTACCACCCACCTTGAAGTTCGGGAATAAAGAGTGGAGAATTAATAACGGCTCCTCCAAAGGATCTAACTTTTTCTTCAAGACGATCAATCTTTTTACGGAATGAAACAAATCTCCAATCAGTAAGTGGTAAATTTTTGGGAGTTTTATCTGCCCAAATTGGATATTTATCAAAGCCATATAAGTCAACTAAGCCATTCCAAGATCCTAATTCTTTTACATCATTATGAAAATTAGGAACCGTGATGCCAAATTCTTCAGCATAAGAGACAAGTTCTTGCATATATCTCCTAAGTGTTGTTTCATGTTCAGTATATTCATTTTCTATCTGGAAAGCAACTATTTTACCTTTTGAGTTTTCCGTAATTTGATGCTTATTAATTAATGTTATAAAATTTTCATACCACTGCTTACAATATTTCATATACTGAGTGTCGTAAACTGATTTACCTATATCTTTTAAATGTTTAATTCTTATATCTTTATTTCTTAAAAGCCATAAAGGATATCCTCCAGCTGTCGTTTCAGCACAAATATAGGGGCCTTGAGCGACAAACACATATAAATCTAATTCTTCACATAATTCTAGTAAATATTTTATATCTCTATTACCATCAAAATAGTATTTTGTTTCGTTAGGATTATGATATCCCCAATGAAAATAGATTCTAACACTATTTAAACCGGCAATTTTATACATTTTCAGTATATCTTTCCAACGATCCCTATCAGGTATCCTCCAATAATGAAACTCACCACCTAAAAGAAAAATTCTTTTTCCATCTATTTTTAAGCTATATTTATCCCAAGTAATTTCTGACATATTATCAAATCTAATTAATTACTACTTATTCATCAGTTTGTATTAATTCTATTTTTACTTGAAATCTACTGAGTGAGATTGTTGAAATTAATATTAAAACAAGTGCAATTAAAAATAAAATGAGATTTTGAAAACTTTGATTAAAAACAAATAAACCTGCGATTATAGGTATTATTAGCATTATTGCATTTTGGATTGGGACAATTTTTAAAGCTTTACTTTTTTGAAGAGCTGATTGTAAAAAAATAACACTTGAAATGTAGAATACTAGCATTCCCCAAGAACTTATAAACATCCATAAATGCAAATAGTCAAACCAAAAAATACCAAATAAAATCTCCCAAAAGAATAATGGAAAAATTTTGGCTTCAGTAAAAGCTTGTGCTAAAATGTTAGTAAAAATCGCTCCGATTGAATACAAAATCGCTCCTATAAACATTAAAAACATTCCTTCAAACTGAGTACCTCGTTTTTGTTTTGACAGGAAATAAAATCCAAAACATATTACGATTAGCGGACTCAAAAATATAATGAAAGTTATAACAAATTGATATAAATCAATTATAATATTTGTAATTCCTGCAAGTGTTATTAATATTGGAGATACTATTAAAATTCCTATGGCAATAATTTCATAGTATGTAATCTTTTCATTCAGCATTTTAACCGCAGATATTACGAAAAAAAGTAGCCCAATGCTCATTAATGGTTGTACAACAACTATTCCAACTAGTCCCATCGCAATGGCATAAGGTATCATTCCAATCAATCCCAATAGAGTCCCAGAAAGCCAACTTTTATTTTTGCTAAACTCCTTAAAAGTATTATATAAATTTCTTACTCCCTCTTCAATTTTTATCTCAGAACCATCTCTTAAACCTTTCTTCTGGAGGACAATACCAAAATTAAAACAAAAAGAAGCAATAATTGAAACAAATATCCCAAGAATCGTAGTGAATATATCAACCATATACAATGTTAAATATTCAATCGTAATTAATTTTTTATAATGAAATATTAATAGATATATTATGGATGATAATACGATATTAAATAAGGAAAGTTCAAATGAGGCACAAGAGAAGAAAACTGTTGAACTTCCTGCATTAGATTTCTTTAAGATAAATTTTATTAGTTTTTTAGTTCCTTTATATATATGTTTAGGTCTTTTTCTTCTTTTTGAGTATGGAATTATTAATATTTTCTTTTCATTTGATTCAATTTTTCATTTTATCATGCTTCCAGTATTTCTATTTTTATTATATTATATCTATCTTATCTTACTTGTAGAATTTACCGCTTTATGGGCAAAACGTTGGAATAAAAAATCACCACCTAAGCAAGGAGTATTTGCTCGTGTTCTTGATGATTTGGATAGTCCAGAAGGAAAAATGATGAAGTATTATCACAAAAGAGGATTTATCATAAAATTCCCTATGTGGCTAACATCAAAATCACCCTTTCCTTGGCTTGTAAATCGTACTCTAAAAAGGATAAGTCATAATAAAATAGGTAAGAACGTTATTTATTGCGATGGGTATGTTGGATTGGAATTCACTGATTTAGGAGATAATGTATTCTTCTATCCTACTTCTGGTATATCTTCTCATGCAGTCAATTCTATATTCGGAAAAATAACGATGATAGAAGTAAAAATAGGTAGAAATACTACATTTTATCCCGGTGATATAACTGGACCAAATGCGTTAACAACTGATAATAATGTAATTTTTCCAAACACAGTACTACATAAAAATTGGAGAGGTAAGCCTGGAGTATTTTACTATCAAGGAAGTCCTGGACGTCCTATAGAAATTAAGCATATAAAGAAAAAACCTTCTTAATTAATTTCGTGGATATTTTCCATACTTTTGTAAAAATTCCCTGTATTTATTCACATTATCAAGCACTTTTCCAGCAAGATCAAAGCTTTCGAACACAGGAACATTTCTATTTAATAACCTAAGCTTGAATTTATAGCGACTTTTATATTCTTCAAAACCCTCTGAAATTTTTAGCATTACACAAATCATAGGTTTTGTGCAAATCCTTTTAGCTTTTCCGATGTACTTTATAAAAGATTTATTCAAATCTGTGCCCTTTTCAAAACCTAATTTTCCAACCAAAGAATCCTCTAAATTTTTAAATCTTTCAGGATCTTTAACAAAGATTATGGCAGAAATGTTTGGATCCTTATCTAGAGTCAACATTGTACGATAATATATGTGTGGTAATGCACCTTGAGCCCCCAAATCGATAGGATTAGCAAAATTAGTATTAACATCATTTAAAAATCGACTCAATTTGTCACTGGTTTTTTCTGTTAAGTTAGGTATTTTCAAGCCATACTTTTCTAAAGTATCTCCTGCCTCAATTGTTGATCCACCACCAATCCCTATTAATCCAATATTTCTTGATTGAGGTAAGTGAATTAATTTAAACGCGGATGCTAAAGCAGCAAGTTCTACAGAATTATTAACAAGTGAGCAACCAGTTTGTTTAGCAACTGCTTCCCATATCTTATTATTTCCAGCTAATCCTCCTGTATGAGACATGATTGCTTTTTTAGTTGCGTCTCCATAGCCAGCTCGCCATAAAATCACTGGTTTTCTGTTTAAGTTGCAATCTTTTGCGGCCCTCATAAATCGGCTTCCATTTTGTCGTGTTTTAAGATTTTCTAAGTATAATCCAATAATTGCTGTTCGGCTATCATATAAAAAATATTCTAAAAAATCTGGGTGCGTTAAATCAATTGCATTTCCTACAGAGATCATTTTTGATACTTCAACACCATATGCATCAGCCAACTGGGCAACATTTACAGCTAACCCGCCAGATTGTAATACAGCTCCAAAATTTCCTGCTTTTTTTGACTGAGCTCTTCCAATATACAGTCCTGCTTCAGGGTTATATACTCCTAAACAATTGGGTCCAATAATTCGAATATTATATTTCTTTGCTATATCTAAAACTTCTTTTTCAAGACTCTCATTACCAATTTCACTAAAACCAGAGGCAAAAATAGTTACAAAAGGGACTTTCTTTTGACCTACTTCATTTAAAATTATTGGAACTATTTTAGCAGGGACTCCAATTATTACGTAATCAATTGGTTTATCCTCTGGAATTTCTAAAATCGATCCATAAACCTCCAAACCATATAGTTTTTGCCCCTTTAAACGGGGATTAAAAATATAAATAGGTTTTCGAAATCGATCTTTCATTATTTCGACGAAGTAACCTCCACCTGCTGGATTATAAGATGCTCCTACGATTCCTATCGCTCTGGGATAAAATAATCTTTCAAACCTCTTTATAATTAGTTCTTTAGTGTCTAACATGGTAAAAAGTAAGAGATTAGTTTTTTTAAGCAAAAATTAATTGATATAATAATCTTTTGCTAAAATAATTTTTTAAAGCAATATAATTATGAGCATAATAAGTAAAAGGATAATAAGATCAACGACCCAGCAATTCTTTTGCTAAGGGAATGTCGTCAGTGATTATACCATCAACTCCAAGTTTTATAAGTCTTTCCATGTCTGGTCTTTCATTAATTGTCCATACATTGACTTTTAAATTACTATTATGAGCGAAATCTATCAATTCTTTATCAACTCCAGCGAAATGTGGATGAACCGCAAAGAGATTTTTTTTTATCACTCTCTTAGTAGCTTTTGTTAAATCTCTTGGATCTGAAATTCTTTCAGAAAGTAGCGCACCTAATTTAATCTCGGGCTCCAATTTTTTAATTTTTAATAATTCGCTATGTATAAATGAACTAATAAGAGTGGACTCGATAAGATTAGCATCTCTTAACATTTCAATAATTTCATTTCCAATATCATTAACTTTTATTTCAATTTGTAATCCAATTTCCCCTTGTGTTAGTTTAATTACTTCTTGTAAAGTTGGAATTTTTTCACCTTCTCCCATATCTAATTGTTTTAATTCATTAAGAGTCATTTCTTTAATATTAACACTATGTCCAGTTAATTCTGAAATTTCATAATCATGGATTACGACTATTTCTCCATCTTTTGATACTTGAACGTCAAATTCAATATAATCTGCTTGAAGTTCTATTGCTTTTCTAAAGGATTTTAATGTATTTTCTGGTTCGCTTTTATTTGCTCCTTTATGTCCTATAATTAAGATTTGAGATTTGTTACTTTTCATCTTTAATCAAATTCCATAATGATCATATGATCTAAAACTCTCTAATTTTTAAATAGTTTTAGTTAAATAATTATCTATCTAAAAATAGAAACGTCGAAATATATCAAAGATTTAATAATACAACTTTGATGTAAAAGAAAAATTTATATATTTGATTGAGTCACAATAATATCGGTTTCAATTAAATTTATAAATGTTATACGTTTTTATTATTTCTGAATTTAAAAAAATGAACTGAATCGAAAAGTTTTTATAGCAATAAAAAAGGTGATCGCGGAAAAATGAGATTTTGCCCTAATTGTGACAATATCTTAATCCCGAAAAAGAAGAAACTGTTTTGTAAGGCGTGTAACCAAGAGTTTGAGTTAGATAAAGATTCTCCAGACGATTACAAATTAGTCAAAACAATTAAACATGATGAAAAAGAGTCTGCTCCAATTATTGTTAAAGAAGGTTTGAGAGGAGAAAGGATTTCTGGTGATGATCGTAAAGCTTATGAGGATCTCTTTGATATCTCAGAAGCAGATGGTTATTAGCGGCGATAATTAGGGGATTTGTGCTTAGTTAGTTCATTACATCTTCCTTCTTTTGACCTAGAATATTTAAAAGTTTTGTAATTTTTAAAGCTTTAAATCATATTAGATTTAATTAATTACTAAATATAAAAAAAATAGAATGAGCTGATATTAATGACTGAGGAAAAGAAGAAAAGGTTAAAGGGATTTGCTGGAGTAGTAGCAAAACAAGTAGAACCGTTAAATAATATCGAAAAATTTAAAGAGGATTTTAAGGATACTGAACTCAAAATTCTATTAAATGCAAAAGATGGTAAATATGCGGCCTTATTAGTAATTGATAAAGGAAAAGCATATGTTGAGAGTATCGAAAATAAACCAAAAGAAAATATAAAAAAGAAGGTAGTTGGTTGGGATGGATTATTACAAGCGAAAACTGAAATATTTGTGGATTTGTTAGGAGGAGAAGACATTTCAATGGGAAGTATAGTTGGAAAAGTCCTTACAGGGAGGATTAAAATAAGAGGAATAAAAAAAGTATTGGTTTTACTTAAATTATTTGAATACTAAAAGTATCAATTCCAAATTTTCTTATTAATTCTTGCTTTTAAAATTCTAAATTTCTAATTTAAATACACTAATTAAAGGGAGTATTTTTTCTTTTAATTCTTCTGGATTTGCATCCTTTATAGATTGAATTAATACATTTTTATCTTGTTCTGAAATTTCATGAAATCTGTCTAAAAATAATCGTAGGTATATTATCTTCTTCGAAGGGGTTTTTTTAATATTCGAAATTAAATTATCAAGAACAACTGAAATAGAGTCTGTTTCACCAGACTCAGATGTACAAACACTTTCTTTCGAGAAACCCTCCTCGTGTAAAATTTTATGTTGCTTTATAATATCGTTTGTTATTTCAATAAGCATTTCCTTTCTGGATAATATTGGTAATTCAGAAAGATTTTTTTCTATTTCGAGATTTTTTTTATCAATAGATTTAATGTTTGAGAGAGTTTCATCAAGCTTATCTTTTTCCATATAATAAATTAGTTTTGTCTAAGTTTTTAAATTTTTCTTAATATATTTATAGTTAGGATTATGAAAAAGCAAGTTGAGCTTAAATTAATAGGGTTTCAAAAGTTTATTGATTATAAATTTAACAATTCTGAAATTCTGCTTCAGGCATTAACAACTCCGCAATTTGGAAATGAAAACGATTTGCCTCATTACGAGATTCTAGAAACCTTAGGAGATGCGGTTATTAAATTGATTTTTAGTCTTAAAATCTATAATAAAGGAGAGGTAGATCCCGGAAAATTAACTCGAACTAAACAATGTTTAGAAAATAATCGCACATTTTCAAAAATTGCCTTAAATATGAAGCTAAATAATTACATTTTTTCCTCTAAAAAGCAAACTATTGAAGGTACTTCTGTCCTTGCAGATGCTTTTGAAGCAATTTGTGGGGCTATTTATATCGATTCTAATTATAATTTAAAATTAGTGGAACAAAAAATCATAGATCGTTTCATAAAAAATTGGGATCTCTTTATAGAAGAATCATCTAATTTTTCTAAGAATGAGTTGTTAGAATTTTTACAAAATAAGTTAAAATTAACTCCTAGTATTACATATGAGTATGAGAAATTAGGACCCCAACACAATCTTCGATGGATTGCTAAAAATCCTAAAATTTTAGATCAGAATGAAGAGGAGATAATAAAGATTCCATTAAATTTAGAATCTAGGCAATTTAATACTAAAAAGGATGCTGAAAAAGAATTAAGCGAAATTATTCTTAGGTATTTACAAAAAAATAGTAATCTATTTGAAGAAGTTTAAAAATTTTATATTAGACTCATTTTATGGATTAATTAAAGAAATGGCTCTAAAGTTCTATTTTATTAGAATCTGAAGGTTTAAAAAATTAAAAGCATTCATTTAAACCTAAGAATATAAAAAAAGAAATTAAGATAATTACATTATTAAATTATAATAATTTTAAAAATTACTAATCTCACTGTAATTTAAGCTTATTAGGTAAAAAACCATGTCTGAAGATTCTAATATGAAAAAAAGCCCGGAAATGGAAAATTATGAACAAGAAACAGGAAAATTGGCAATTTGGAAAGGAAAAGTAAGCAAAGACTTTAAAAAATGGCAACAGAAAAAGCAAAAAGAAGAGATTAAAAAACAAAAACTAGAAATTCTTACAATATCTCGCGAAGAGAGGAAGCAACTTAAAGAAGATATTAAACATGGAAGAGATATAGGAAAAGATTATGCCCATTTAATAGTTGCTGAGAACCTACATAAAACTTACTTATTAGGAACTACAGCCGTAGCTGCACTCCGAGGTGTAGATTTAATTATTGATAGAAAAGATTTTGTAGATATAATGGGTCCGAGTGGAAGTGGAAAGACTACTTTACTTAATTTAATCGGAGGATTAGACACTCCAACAAGAGGAAAGATCTTTTTGGAAGGCAGAAATATCTCAATGCTTAATGACAATGATTTGGCTGATATTAGAAAAGAAAGAATCGGTTTTGTTTTCCAATTTTATAATCTTTTACCTCAAATGACTGCTCAAGAAAATGTGATGGTTCCTTTGCATTTTTCTGGTAAATTAAGTAGGAGAGGTAAGAGAAAAAAGGCACTTGATTTATTAAGGCTTGTCGAACTTGAAGAAAGAGCTCATCATACCCCATCAGAACTATCAGGTGGAGAGCAACAAAGAGTGGCTATAGCAAGAGCTTTTGCTAACGATCCTGCTATAGTAATATTGGATGAACCTACAGGAGACCTTGATAGCAAAACGGGAGTTATGATTTTAAATCTTCTTAGAGATTTGAATAGAAGAGGTGCAACATTTATAGCTGTGAGCCATGATGCAGCAGTTTCAGAGTTTGCCACAAGAGTTTTTCATATGAGAGATGGTAAGTTAACCCATGAAGGAAAAGTGGGTGGTTTAAAAGAAACAGCCGCAATGGAATTAAATAGGAAACAAGAAGCTGAAATAAATAAAGAAAAATGCAAGGGCATGATTTTTAGATATTTATTTTCTAATCAAGGTAAGACGGAGATAAGTGTAAATGATATTAAGAGTAGTGTTCCAACACCGATTATTATGAATTTACCAGAGCATTTTGATGATATTTTAAGAGAATTATTAGAAAATAATAATATTAATGGAAAATTAGAAGGAGATTTACTTATTCTCCAGTAAATTTGTATAATTTTAATTTATAACCCTTTATGATAAATGTTAAATATCAAATTAGTATTTAAGTATGCTTTTAAGGATTTAGGAAAGCAAAAAGTACGAACTTCAGTTGGAATTTTCGGTGTAATGATTTCTGTGGGATTATTAGCGATAGTCTTATTTTTATCTGATTCTATAGCCGTTACCTACATCGATTATATGGCGATTGATGCTGGAAATGCAGATATGAAAATAAGTGTTAGGCATTACCATAATGAACCTGAAGATCGATCGAATTATTTTGAATTTAACCCATTAATAGATTCTATTAAATCTAATTTTGATGAAATTGGAAATTTCGTACCACGTATGGATTTATGGGGAAATGTAAATATTTCTGAGAGTTTTGAGTCAACTCTTCTTACTAATCAGAGAATATCTGTGTTTATTTCTGGAATTAACTTTACACTAGAAAATGATATAAATTTTGGGGCGTTTGTTAAGCCTGAAACGACCCAATTACTTGAATTACCATCTTTACCCTTATATCATTGTGCAATTTACTATAAATTCAATGATATTATCAAATATGCTGTTAATGATACAATGGAAGTTAGAATGAGATTAAACCATGGGAATGTGAGTTATTATAGAGTCCAAAATTTTACTATTGATAAAATATTTGATTTTCAGTTGAAATTTCCATATTCATATACAAATCGGCCTTTAATCATAGTAGATATTAAGACGCTCTATGAAATTTTTGGCAATGCAACCTTTCAAGGTAGATGTAATGAATTGATATTAACTTTCAAAAATGGTAATGAATTTTATGACGCTAGAGATTTAAGTGGATCTAAGGATCGGGTAAGAAAAATAGCTGGAGATATTCGCCTAATGATTGGAATAAATCAATATAAGGTGGAAGTGCCTAAACTCGAAATTCTCGGATTCTCAGAACTGTTAAGTGTTGGAATAACAATCATTTTTGTTTTCGTATCGATGATATCCATGTTAATTTCTGGAGTATTAATTAATGGTATATTAAAAACCTCAGTAGAAGAAAGAATAAGGGAATTTGGAATTTTTAGAACACTTGGTGCTACAAAAAAATATAATTTATCGATAGTTATCGTCCAAGGATTATTAATATGTAACTTTGGTACAATTTTTGGTATGTTAGGAGCTTATTTAGCAACTCAATTTCTGATAGTACCCATCGCAGAAAACGTTGCTGGCCAAAGTATTCCTGGTTTAGCAGGAAATTTTGCTTTTTCTATCTCATTTTGGTCCCTTCTCATATCATATTTGATGGGTCTCATTGTAGGAATTATCGTAAGTTTGTCTCCTGCTTTAAAAGTGATGCGTCTTCAACTTATTGAGTCAATTCACCCATATCGCCATGAAGATACACTTTATCACTTACAACAAAAAGCTTCAGTGAATTATAAATTAGTTGTAGTGGGCGTTATATTAGCAGCAAATGGTGCATTTGTGCTTCTCATAATTCCAAGAATATTAATTTCAGCAGACATGTCGTTAATAGCGGGGGTTTTAATAGCTCTCTTGATTGTCTTTCTTATTGGAACTACGTTAGCGGGATTGGGATTAATGCCTTTAGTTTTAAGATTCTTCATTCAAGTATTTCGTCTATTTTCTAAGAAATTAGCTCCTGTTTATAGAATATTTATATTTCGTTATGCAAGACGAAATGCCACGACTACTATTACTTTCGCTTTTACATTTTCTTTTGTCATTTTTACAGCAGCTGCAATTCAATTTCTTACTAGTCAAGTTGAAATAGGAGCAAATTTATCATATGGATCAGATTTAGTTATTGAAACTACAGGGTGGGAAGAAGAAGAGGAATTAGACCAAGGAGGAGGCCCTTTTGGCATCCAATCTATTATTCAAGGTTCGAATAGTATTTATTATTCTCAAGATATTCCGATTCAGTCTCAGACAACTGAATATCCAATAAACCCTACAAGAATTCTTACCACTGATTTTGAAGAAGTTTTACTTGGTATTGAGGGTATTGAAAAAGTTTCAAGTGTTATTGCAAGTCCCTCTCATCTTACTCAAGTATATTCAGAAGAGGATAAAGAATTCACAGTAGAAATAGGAGATTATATTGGGTTATTTACACAAGAAGTTACTCTATTAGGGATCGATGAGGAATTCATATCTACAATAAATACTAATTATATTGAACTTACAAAGGGAGGGATTGACGATTCCTTTGATCAATTATTTGATATTAATAATGGGTATACTTGTATTATTTCAGAAAGCTTATCTGTAGATTTGGATTTAACAATAAATAATTTTATCAGTTTATTTATGCAAAAAGGAGAAGAAAGTGAAATATATACCTTTCAAATAGTGGGTGTTGCTGCGAGTATGCCAGGATTTTCTGAATTTTTTGGTAGATCAAGTTCAACTGCCCGTATGGGAGGAGTTATGGTTTCACATAGTAATTATCTCGATATTATGGATATACCTCCTATCCCTTATGTTGACAAAATTTTTATTAAATTAAGATCAAATGACTTGAGAACATCACAGACAATAGAGGAATTAATAGAAGATAATTTTGAAAGAGATTATGATTTCGAGGTTACTAACCTTAAAAGAACCGTTATATTACAAACATCATTTTTTTCAATATTAGATATATTTTTTACAATAACGCTTGATGCAACAATCATTATTTCCTTATTTGGCTTATTATCATCTTCATATTCCACTATTATAGAAAGAAAAAAGGAAATAGGTATTATACGAACTTTAGGTTTAAAAGGAAAACAAATTAATCATTTGTTTACAATTGAAGCATTAATTATTATGCTAAGTAGCGGGACTGTGGGAGTCATTGTGGGCTGGGCAACAGGATTATTATTATCATCTTCGATAAATGTATTAAGTAATTTACCCAATAGTCCGATTTTCCCCTTTAACAATATGATAACTATATATTTAGTTTCAATTATCGCAACTTTGATTGGAATGAAAATTTTATTGAGGAAAGTTCGTAAGAAAAAGATTGTAGATATTTACAGAGAAACTATGTAAGAGGTAATGGACTGAAAGATGTTCAAAAATATTAATAGAAAAGTATTAATTATCGGCATTTTAATTATGGTTTTTAATCCAATTTTAATTGTAAACTTTTTAAATTTAAGTTCTAAAAAAACCGTTAATAATGTCTCAGAAGATAATGTATTAAAAGCAGCAGATATTGCTGGCACTGATTTATATGCTGAAAGAATTAATGCATTTGTTGCTGGTAATAAGTCAATAATTAAGCAGTCTCTTTTCACTAATGATACTAATATCTTACCCCATTTTGATCTCCGAGATCCAGCCTTTTATCAATGCAATCTTTTATTTAGCGCATCAAATGGGATTACTCCAAATATTTTTCCAAGAGTTTTAAATGAAAATGGGTTTTCTTATCAATATGAAATGTGTTTTAATGGTTTTTCTGGATTTCTTTATTATGATGAGAAGCTCGATGAAGACGACGCAAAAATAAGAGCGAATAGAGCCCTTGAAATAATTAGAAGAAAATTTGCGATTGACTTAATTTTGATAAACGTTTCAGAACCAAATTTTTTCCCTTTCATAGGACATTATCCAGATTGGAAGATTTTCTTACATGAATTAACAACTAATTTACCCATGGATGGTTATTGGAAAGCTTTAGATATTAACCGATTAACAAGTGAAGAATATTTAGTGAATCATCATATCTCCTCTACGTTTTTTCTATTAAATTCATTAGACTTCTTTGAAAAAGATCTTTTTGAATCAATAAATCAAGTAGATTTCAATTTAGATTCATTAGATTTATCATTTATCTATAGTTTAGAAATTGAGAATCTTTTTGAACAATTTACAAATATAGATTTTGAAACGATTTTTGGTAATCTCTCACAATTTATAGGAGATAATCAAACCATTTCACAAGAAGATGTTGAAGAATTTAGTGAATTTTTCGATATTTTCTCATTGTCAAATAAGTCGCATTATACAAGTATAATGATACAATATGAAGGTGTAGAAGAAGCTATTCAGAAGGTTAGTAATAATCAATATAGGTTTAATTTATGGAATGCTTTAAATTATAGTGGAGAACCATTGCGGCCAAGTGAGAAAATATTTATAGCATTAGCAGGAGCCTTTATGAGTGAAATAGATATTACCATATTATGTTCTGATATTATTGATACCACCCCCGAGTATTTTGATTTATATGATTTTTTATTAGAACAAATAGAATTGATTTTATTTTATGCGGGGGTTGATTTTGATATTGATACTGTAAGAGACTATACTTTTGAATTGTTTTGGGTTGATAAAGGTGGAATAAAACAAAATTATATTAAACCTGTAAATTTAGATGATCCAACTGATTTTATTAACTTCTTGCCCATTTTAGGAGTTCAAGGTCTTCCAAGTATTCCAACTGGAATATTCGACCCAATCCAAGAATTTATTGTAACTTATCTTATCAATACTTCTGAACCCAATATAATGATTAGAAAAGAATTAGTAAATGAAAATGCTTCATTCGGAGTATATAAGGATTTTTCATTTAATATCACCGCTAAAAACATTGGAAACGAAACATGTTGGGGCGTTCCAACGCAATTTCCCTTAGATCTTGATGATTTTTTAAGTATTATAATATTACCGTTAATAGCACTCGACATCCTTGATGTTGATGATTTTAAAGATGATCTTTGGCAGTCGGTAGAAGACCTATATCCAAATCAATATGATTCTTTAGAAGATTTTTTTAATTGTGAAGAAGATCCACGCATTTTCTATTTTGATACACTGGGTTTGGGATTAATTGATACATATTATCCAAATATAAACAATGTGTCAAATCTATGGCCTTATAATGAGAATGCTGATGCTGTGTTAGCTGATACCTTCACTACTAATCAAATCTATAATATATTAGATCTAGAAGAATCACAAGAACTTTTTACAAATGAATATAGCATTTGGAATGCAGAAAATTGGAGATTAGAGCCTGGTGAAAAAATTTCCTATATTTATTCTAATTTTTCTATAGATGCTTATGATTCCTATACGGAGTTCTATAAATATAACTTCACCATTAAAGAGAGTATTCCTAAGCTCCCGGTTATCATTTCTGGATTTTCTATTATGGGTACCAATCCTTATATGGCATTGACTAACGATGAGGAAAGCTGGGTTATTGAAGCAGAAGAAAAGTATCTAGATCAATATGATTTAGAACTTGTTTTTCTCTTTCAGAATCATACTAATATAGATTTTACCAATAAATCTTTAGATAGCATTTCAATTAGTATAAATTACACAGGTCCCTTCGATGTAATAGAATTAGAAGTGTTTAATTACTCAGTTGAAGAATATCAAAATATTAACCCCTATTTAACATCTAGAGATAATAATACGTCTACATTTTCCTTTACAAATGTAAATGGAGATTTAAATTGGATCTTTGACCCATATGCTCCAAATAATTATACGATTATTATTAGAATAAAAGGGACAGATTCAAATGTGTTTAATGTCTCTATTAATGATTTTAATATTCATTTTTTATATCGAGATATTAACGAATATAAAGGACAAAGTTCAAGAATAATATACTCATCAACGTCAGGGAAGATTCAATATGTCAGAAGATCTAATTCTATTTCACTTAGCACTCATAATATGAGTTCTATCATAGCGTTTTCGCAATTAAGTAATTATAATTTAAGAGTAGGGGATTTGAATACATATACGTTACATTTTCAAAATATAGGTACCAATATTGCCCAAGCTGTAAATATTTCGATCTTAATTCCAGGGATCATACAAGATAATAATAATTTTACTATCAAAGATAATTATTTAACCTATTTCTTACCTGAACTTGCCCCATTAGAAGAAAAAGAGATTAGTTTCACGTTCTATGTCCCTAATTCTGAGTCCATATTTTCCACTGTAATTATTTACAAGGATTCCCAATTAATTGCTAATCTTAATAATAGTGAGCTAAATGCAAAACCTAATGAAGTCTATTTATCTGCCTTAGTTGATTATTATGATTATTTTCCTTTTGTTCATGCTTTAGAGATTTATCTCAACTCCTCAAACTTGGCACCCTCAATTGGAGGTTTATTTAATTTATCTCTAAACTTAAAAAATGTCGGGCCATCTAATTTTTCTATAGAGGAAATTAATTTTACTCTAGGGGATCAGTTTGGTGATCTTATTTATGCTAGTCCTAATCATTCTTTAAGTCTTAAAAATATTGAATTTAATAATATAAGAACTATCAATTTTACTTTAAAAAAGAATGATTGGAAAGGTTATTATTATCCTTCTATTGCTTATCTTGATAATAAAGATAACAGAATCTTTCAAATTTTATCCTCAACTCCAATTGTTTTAGGTAATATTTCATTCTTAATCTCTAAATCTGTGAGCCAAAATCAAATAGAAGTTGGAGAAATTATTACTGTAAACGTTACTATTGTAAATACAGGAACAATTTGCGTAAAAAATGTTACATTAAGTGATATAATTAGTTTTAATCAAATAGAGTTTACGCTTATTGAAGGGAATTTAATTAAAATGATTGAACAACTTGAAGCTAATGAAACTATCTCGATTTCATATAAAATTAAAGCAAAAACTCAATCACTAGTTACATTAAAACCAGCAAGTATAGAATATTATTTTTTGTCAAAATCTAAAGAAATTTCAAACCAAATTATGGTAAAAATTATAATTCCTACGAGAATTCAACTTTATTTTACTTTTATTCCCTCATTGGTTTCATTATTAATTTTGATATACTTTATTTGGCGTACTCGTAAATATAGAACAAGGAAATATGAAATTCAAAGAAGTGAGATGGTGCTTTTTAAAAAAGGACCGCGAGAATCAATTCTGAAAATCGAGAATACACTAAAAGAACAGTTAGCAAAACTAGACCAGGAAAAAAATAAGATTCCTAAGGTGACTGATAATACTACAAACAATGGAGGAGGTGAATAAAGACACTGAGAAAAAAGCTAAATAGCGTTATTTTATTAATATTAATTATAGTTTCAAATTTAGGATTTTTAGTTTTATATCATAATCTATATTCTGCATCTAATTCTTTCGATAATAGAGAAAAAAAATATGAAGTTCAAATTTCGGATATAAGTAATGAACATGTTATTGTTTTTTTCAACCAATCCTCCTACAATCCAAATGTGAAATTAAGGTTTGAGTATTATGGAGGAATAGTGAAACTTGAAAATGATTGGAATAATATATTTAGTTCAATATCTGGTTTTTCTGGTATCATACCTATCGAGAACATTACTCTATTTAAAAATGAATTTCCTGATATAAATATTGAAATCGATGAAATAATTGAGACTCAAATGAATTATGCTAGTTTTCAAACGGGAGCAAAAAATTCAACGTGGTACCTTAATGGTTATACTGGAAACACAGATTCCTCAATTGCTGTTTTAGATAGCGGCCTAAATTTGAATCATGTTTTTTTAAAAGATAAAGTTTCCGGTTGGCAGAGTTTTATTGAGGATAAATCAATTTTAGATGATTTTGGCCATGGGACATTAATATCATCCATTATTGCTGGTACGGGTTCTGATTTGTATAATTCAGGTACTCCTTCCATAGTAAATCTCTATGGCAAATATTCCCATATAGATTTATTTGGATCTGATCCAAGTCCAAATAATTTTACAATAAAGGCTTTCTCCTTTAATACATCTAAAATTAATTCAAAAATTATCTTAAATTCATCATGGAATTTATTAAAAGATGGGATTGACGGATTTTGGTTTGAATTATACTGTGATAATATTTTAGTAAATTCGTCTAGCAATGTTATTCCTACTCAAAGAAATTTAATAATTCATCAAGTTTCTGAAAGTGGTTTAGGTGTCTATGATCTTTATATTAAATACCATAAAACTAATAAATTTCCAATATTCTCTTTTAATTCGAGTACCTCATTTTTTCCAGAATTTTATGTAATAAATAATAATCACTATACAGGTATTGCTAATAGTTCCCAAATTTTAGCGTATAAAATAGTTAATGAAACGGGTAAAGGTTATGTTTCTGATTTGATTTCTGCATTAGGAAGCATAATTCAAAATAGAAGTAAATACCATATAGTGAGTACGTGTTTAAGTATTGGGACTTATGGAGATAATTTTGGGGCTATTAATAAAGTAATAGATGATGTTATTGATAACGGGATTATGGTAATTATTGCTGCAGGAAATAGAGGTGTATTGGGTACACAATCCACCGTGAATAAGTTAGCTATAGCTAATGATGCTATAGTTGTAGGAGCTACCAATGATAATGACCAAATTACTTCCTATAGTGGAATAGGGCACCAGTTAGATATTGTTGCTCCTGGTGGTAGTAAATTAAGAAACCATAGGACGGTAATTAGCGCAGATTTTAAATCTAATTCAACAACCTCTGCATTTGGGACTTCTATATCTACAGCTATAGTTTCTGCTGCTACGAATGTTTTAATTGAAGCAATATGGGGCGATTGGACAGAATGGGAGGATCATGATCCTCAAGAAAGAGTAGGAATTATCAAATCAATTTTATTAATGACAGCTTCTGAAACCAATCTCCAAAGAGAGAATGATCCTCTAACTAGTGTTGACGAAAGGCAGTATTCACCTGCAAGTTTTTCAGGATCGTTAAATAGTATAAAAGATGAACATGAAGGGTATGGTAGAATTAATCTTCAAGTAGCAATTGATGCTTTAACGAAATATTTAGACGTAAATACTTCAATTAGCGATTATTTATATAGTTCAGAAGAAAATCCCCTCGCTAAACATGCTTTCGCAAGAAGAGTAGTTTTAAAGCCAAATAAACAATACCTTTTTAATATTACAAGTAAGGACACAACAGGAGATTTTGATCTATTCTTATTTTCAAATGAATCTAAGGGGAATGGAGAGCCAATCATACTCCAAACCTCGGGAAATTGGTTAGATTTGCTCTACTTTACTCCTAAACAGAATCAAACAGAATGTATAATTGTTGTAAAAACTAATAATGGCTATGGTAATTTTACTTTGAAGATTTCAAACGTTAAAAACAATTATGCGCCTCAATTAGAAATTCCTGAAATTTCATATTTTGATGATACCAAATCTAAAAATACTACAGTTATGGGATTTCAAGAGTATACAGGGAGTTATCGTCCTAAGAATTATTCGATTGATAGTTATCGGTTCTATATAAACTATTTTGATAATGACTCAACTAATATCCCACCTCAAGAAGTATATGTATCGATTATCGAACTCTCTATGAATTACTCATTATCTCAAGATAATGAGTCAGATAATAATTATATGGATGGAGCGTTGTTTATTAGCAACTATCTTAAATTGTCAGTCCCAATGATATACCATTATTTTTTTATTGCAAGCGATGGTTCGCATATAACAAGATACCCCGAAATCGGTGAAATTTCTATTCTCATAGAATATCCCTACGACTCTGAAAAGTTTCCGAATTATCATAGTTTTAACACTGGTCTGGGAAATTGGACTTTTAATGGCACAGGATGGGGACTGTTAAAACAATATAATTCTGTTGATAATCGAGCGAATATTTATGAAAATAATTGGACTTCTTTGTATTTTGGAGCATCTCATAATTATCCTATGAATTATTCATATCAACCTTCCTTAATTACAGAATCTTATCCAAATGGAACATTATTCAGTCCTCTATTTGATTTGACTCAATTAAACGAGAATCTTACGACACCTTTTGCTAAATTTGGATTGAGAACAAGTATTAATTTAGGAGATTTAATAATCTTAGAAATCGGCTTAAATTGGACAAATTGGATTACACTAAGGATATTTACTAATGAAGAAAGAGAGTGGTATATTGAAGAATTTAATTTAACCGAATATATTGGAAATTTTATTCAATTCAGATTCATTTCATTTTTGGATGATAATTTTGACCCTCTGAATTATAAGGGGTTAATGCTGGATTCTTTTGAACTAAGTAATTATTCAAATTTATATACCCCTCGCATCTTTTTTGATTTGAGCAAGGACATTTCCTCACTTAATGGTTCAAAATTCGAAAAGTTTGGTTTTTCTTGTGAATATTTTGATAGGGATAACAATTATCCGGATTTTGTATATATCGAAATGGATGGAGCTAATTATTCAATGTATAACGTGTTTGGACATTGGAATATTAGCTTAAATATTAAATTTATCAGATCATTATTATTAGGCGAGATAAATAATCATACTTTTAGATTTCATGCATCTGATGGCATATATATTAATTCTACTGAATGGTTCAATATTAATAACACCCTCTTTAATTTTATTAATCCCATACCTTATCAGTTTAATTTGAATTATAGCAATAAATTAATTGGATACCAATTTTCAAGCAAAGTTATGACAGATTATTATGTTGTAGGAACCCCAAATCCTAAAGAAAGTACTGCTTGGTTTAACGGAGATAATACATGGCATCCAATTAAACGATATCAACAAGATTATATTTATGGAGGTAGAGGAAATAGTTATAAAAGTATATATCAAGGATATGGACCAAATTGGGATACAAAATTAATTACATATCCACTATATTTAAGAAGTGAATATAATTGTTATCTAAAATTTGATTATGAAATTGTTCTACAAGAAGACTTAGATAGGTGTATTATCTCCGTATCAATAGATTATGGAGAAAATTGGATTATATTAAAAGAATATTATTCTGATTTATCAGGGAATGAGTCTATAGATCTCTCAGAATATACAGACGAAATAATTATGGTTATGTTTACCATAAACTCTGATGATGAGACGACAAGTCTAGGATATGGCTGGCTTTTATCAAACATATATATTGGTTATGATAAAACAACAGATTTTATAAATCCAAAAGTTTACATTATTAGCCCATTAAATCAAGAGACTGTAAGTTCAATTTATACCATAAGAGCAAATTTATCGGATAATATTAACTTAGATAGCTCAAGGATTTATATCTATATAGATGGAGTACTTGTAGAAAGAAATTTATATAGTTTTGACAAGGACACAGGAATTTTAGAATATAAATGGGATACAACTTATTATTCTGATGGAAAACACGAAATAAGTGTAACTGCTTTTGATAAAGAGGGAAATAGAGAAGACGCAACTGTTAATGTAATCGTGCGAAATGGATTTTTCAACTGGCGCACTTGGGGACCATGGGTAATGGTTTTTCTAGGTTTAATTATTATCGGTTTTATTACTTATAAAGTAGCTAAAAGGAAGATAAAGATTAGGAAGGAAAGAATTAAGAATTTAAGTATAGAAAAAATTAGATTTAAAGAAATAGAGACAGAGCAAAAAATAAAAAGAATTGAGGCAATTAAATTAGAGGAAGAAAGGGGCAGACCTTTAACACTTTATTGTAAATATTGTAAATCATGGTTTAAATCAATTAAATTCGATTATATTTGTCCTATTTGTGAACATGATCAGATTTATGCTGCGTATAATTGCTTAAATTGTAATAAATGGTATTTTAAAGATGAACCTGCCGAGGATTATTATTGTAAAAATAAAACTTGTAAAAATATAAGATTAGTTAGAAGAGAAGAAGAAGAGATAAAAGAAATTCTGGAAAATGATGGGATTATACTTCGGAAATTTGATCGAAAAAAAAGGAAATTCAGTATATTAGATTAATAAGAATAATTAAAATATGAAGTGATAAAGTGGGATTAAAAAGAATCTTATATAAGATTAGAAATAAATTGAATCTTCAATTCATAAAACATACTTGGCTTAATTTAAAGAGAGATCGGGCAAAAGCAATATTTGCTATATTAGGAATTATGATCTCAATCGTTTTATTAACTGCAATTGGGATGGTAAATGATACAATGTCATATAATTATATGCAAATAATAACCAGTAGTACTGGGAATGCTGATATTATGATCTCAAAAAGGATAAAGACAGATATTAGTTTTAATCCTTACTTCGATGAAGACATCATAAATAATGATTTACAAGACATTGAAGGGGTTGAAGAATTCTTCCCAAGGATAATGATGCTAGTCCGAGCATCTTCAAATAAGTCCTCTACAAATTCAACTTTAGAATTGTATGGCTTAGATTTTTTAAAAGAGGCTAGTAATGGTCATATGGGAGATTTATTATTAGTTGATGAAAATGGACTTAAAACTGGAAGTCGTTATTTAAACGAACCTGCTAGTGGACAGTGTGTGATCTTATGGAGAGTTGCTGACTTAATGAATTTAACCATAGGTGATTTTATCCATCTAGAATATTTAGATGATATTAATTTAGAAGTTGTCGCGATATGTGAACAAGATTTAAAATTCACAGAATTGGAAAATTCATTGATATTAGTTAATCTACAACAGGCACAGTCTTTTCTTGTATCAGGAAATAAGGAAATCAACTTCATATATGGTACCTTAGAAAATCCCGAGAGGGTATACGATATACGAAATATTGATGAAACTAAGAGAAAATTAAGAGAAATTGGTACACGTATACAATCTAATTTAGATATAAATGAATTTAGTGTTTCACTGCCTAAACTTGAAGAAATTGGTGCTGAGGAGTTCATGCTAATTGCTATGACTGTTATTTTTTGGTTCATTACAATTATTGGAATGCTTATTACAGGGATATTAATAAACTCAATATTATCAACTTCAACTGAAGAAAGAGTTCGGGAATACGGAATTCTTCGAGTTGTTGGTGGTAAAAAAACTTTTCCTGTTAAAGTGGTCGTGTTTGAAGGTGCTTTAATCGGAACCATCGGTTCACTTTTAGGAATTATAATAGGATTGATATTTACCCCTCCAATAATTAATTTTTTATTCGTAGTGACTGGTTTTCCGTTGCAAAATGTAGAATATATTATTCAGCCTCAAACAATCTTTCTTGCATTCTCAATAGGAGCTGGAGGTGCCTTAGCTGTTTCAGTATTACCCGCTCTTAAAACTGCTAAAATGAATTTAATAAAATCAATTACCCCCTTTCATGCAAAGGAAGAAGGATGGGAAGTTAGGAAAGAAGGAAGTGTTAATGTCAAAAGCTTTCTTGTAGGAATCTCTATTGCCACAATCGGGATGGTAGTTTTTGTTCTTTTACCTACAATATTCGTTAGTGGTGAATTTATGTTAATTGCAGGATTATTTATCGGATTACTAGGCGCTATTCTAATTGGTTTTGTTTTTGCATCAGTTGGAATTGTTCCTCTAATACAACAAATATTCCTTGGACTTATTAAACCTACAATAAGAAAATATGCTAATATTATAAAAATTTCTTTAAAACGTAATAGAAGGCGTAATACAAGCACTATAGTCATGTTTGCAATTAGTTTTTCATTTATCTTCTTTATAACTAGTGTAACTGAGATGGAGTCCGAAAATATGTCATTAAATTTAAGATTCCAATATGGTTCAGATCTAGTTTTGATTAATCAAGGATTAGAAGGGGACCCCAATGCTGTTACCTCAGAAATGGCAGAAGAAATTAAGATTCTTCCGGGTGTAGATGATGTAGCAATAACGCTATATAATATGTTTGATATAACATCAGTTTTATCAGTAATCTATGATTTTAGTGAGGGAGGAATGTTTGATGAAGAATCACTTAACGAAGCTTTTCTAAATGTTTTTGAATTTTATACAGAACAATCAGAAAGGAAATATAAAACGAGGGCCTCAGATCTAATTGCTTTTGAAGAGTTTGAAATTGGCCTTATTGGAATAGAGGAAGATTTTATCGATTTGATAGACAAAAATCTTCTGATCTGGAATAGTCCGAGAAGTGGAAATGAATATTCTTTTAGCCAACTCTTTAATCATAATGATACATGTATAATCTCAGGATCACTTGCCACAGTTCTTGGAATTAAAGATATTGGTGAAAAAATATTAATTTCTTTTTATGAGAATGAAACAGGGACTGAAAGAGGGGACCTGGTGAGAGATCCTTTAATTTTTACGGTTGCTGGAATTTCTGGTGGAATACCAGGATTCTGGAATATTAGAAGTTCTGTTTCAATGGCGGCAGGTAGCGGAATTATTGTTTCTTTGGAGAATTATATACGATTAATGGATATTGAAAATCCAGGAAGCCCAGATATGACAGTTGATAAAATTTTTATTAATCTAATAGATGATTCTGAAGAAAACATTGAAGAAACTAAAGAAGAGATTCAATCCACACATCAAGATAAAGATTTTTTTGTTGATGATGCTATCTCGAAAATAATCTTCCTTAATGATATGTATGAGCGACAAAGTACATTAATGGAAATTATTAATTGGTTTGCTATTGCAATAGCCGTTTTTGGCCTAATTAGTTCTATGTATGCAGTAATGCTTGAAAGGAAATTTGAAATTGGTATTTTAAGGTCTGTTGGAATGAAAGTTAAAAATGTTAGGAAATTATTCCTAATAGAAAGTATGATTTTAATGCTATCCAGCGGAACAATGGGGACAATAATTGGAACTTATTGTGCATATTTGTTAGAGACAAATATGGGTCTTATGACAGAGATGCCGATTGTTTTTGAGGTCCCTCTTGATGTTTTATTAAGAGTTTATTTCATCTCAATATTAGTAGGATTTATAGGTATGTATATAATATTAATACGGTTGAGTAGGCAAACAATTATGGATATCTTTAGGCAAACATTTTAAGATGTTTTTAAATTTTTCTTAAGGAATTGAATCATTTCTTTCCAAGCTTTCCCTCTATGGGAAATTTTATTCTTTTCTTCTATCGATAATTCTGCAAATGTCTTATTGGGAATATTATCGGGGATGAAAATAGGATCAAATCCAAACCCTCTGGAACCTTTTATTCTCTCTGATACTTTTCCCTCTACTCTTCCCTCAAAAAGAAAATCTTTATTTAAAGGCTCGAAAAATAAGGCAATAATCGCAATAAAATGAGCTTTAGACTGTTTAAAATTATTAATTAATCGTAAAATACCCTCATTTCCTATCGTTTTAAATACATAAGAGGAATACACGCCAGGAAATCCATTAAGAGGATCATCAATAAAAAATCCTGCATCTTCTATAAAGCAAGAGCAATTGACTTTTGACTTTGCACTATTTAATTTAAATAAAGCATTTTCTCTTAATGATTCTGTCTGCATCTCAATGGTTTTAAAATTTAGCTGTTTTAGTTGATAAGGGATTTTCTCATTTTCAAACAACTTTTTTATTTCATTAAATTTATATTTATTTGTTGTAATAAAATAAATTACATCATCCTCTTTATTCATAATTGCTATAATTCTCTAAGGTTTATTTATATATAGTTCTAATTTCCTCTACTATTAAATTGAAATTCCAAAATTTTATTTTGGAGAGTTCATTTAAGTTTATATCTAATTTATGATCATCAGAATATTGCTGTGATATCATGGCTCGAATGCATAGTAGAAAAAGAGGAAGATCAGGTTCAAAACGACCGGCAAGATTGGAAAAGCCTGTTTGGGTGGAACTTAGCGGAGAAGAAGTAGAAAGTGAAGTGGTAAAATTAGCTAGAAAAGGTCTTTCTAAATCTAGAATAGGTACCACTCTTCGAGATTCTTATGGTGTTCCATTGGTAAAAGTCGTTACTGGTAAATCGATTAGCCAAATTCTTGAAGAAAATGAAATTGAAGCACCATTACCTGAAGATTTATCAAATTTAGTTAAAAAAGCATTGAATATCAGAAAACATCTTGAAGCAAATCATAAAGATTTAGAAGCTAAAAAGGGTCTTAATAGAACTGAGTCAAAAGTATATAGACTCATCAAATACTACAAAAAGAAGGGAGATCTCGAACCAGATTTTAAATATGATCCAGAAAAAATAAGAACAATAGTGATGAGGTAATTTTACAATGAGTCAGAAAGCTAGAAAAAGGAAACCTAAAACTAAAAAAATTTCTTTCAAAGATAAAAATTGGTTTACAGTAATAGCTCCAAAAAGTTTCAATTTTAGAGAGATTGGGGAAGTTATTGGATTCCAAAATAATATATTAGGAAGAACGGTTGAAATTTTATTATATGATATCACCCAAGATTATACAGATATAAGTTTAAAGCTAAAATTTAAAATCGTAGATTTGAATCCAGAAGGAAATACATGTAATAGCATTTTTTGGGGACATCAGTATACAAATGATTATATACGGTCATTAATCGGGAGAGGAAGTTCAAAAGTTCAATTAATTCTAAATCTAACTACAAAGGATAATTGGACTTTCCGGCTTACCACCATTTGTACCACAATAAGAAGAGCAAGAAGTTCTCAGCAAGTAATTATTAGGAAAATCATCTCGGAAATTCTTAAAGAATTTGCTAAAAATCTGAATCATGAGAAGTTCAGTAATGGAATTATTTATCATGAATTTGAAAATCAAATTACCAGAGTTGCTAAAACTATCTATCCCTTATCTAATTGTACGATAGTTAAAAGTAAAATAATATCTATACCTGAAGGTGGGGAGGATAAAATATTTGTTCCTAAAGAAGAGGATTTTGAGATTGTTGAAGTCGAAGTAAAACGTACACGAAAAAGTGAGATAAGAAGAACTGAAAGGATTAACGTTAAAAAATACGCCCAAGCAAAAGCTTCTAAAGATTCTGAGAGTGACAATAAAGATACAGATGAGTGATAACACTTTTTTTAATAAAGAAAAACACTAACTTTTTTTAAAGAATTTTTTATTTAGAAGAGTTCTATATTTTGAGTTGCATTAATTTTAAAACATAAGTTAATAAAATGATTAATATTATTATTCAAAATAATTTTAATATAAGATTATTAACATGTCTAATGAAGAAGGCAACAGAGATAATCCTTATTCCTTTGATGATTATCAATATGTAAGAGATAATTTTAACTATTATCGAGATGATGAATTTTTTCAAGTTTTAGTCAGACATTATTGTCCTCCTGATGAATATGAGATAATCAATCGTGACCTTTCTGCTTTATCAGATTATGTTTCGTATAAATGGAAAGATCTTGCTGATAAGTCGACTGAACTAGAAAATAGAATAAAAGTTACCAAAATTAAACATTATGATGCACATAATCATCGAATTGACAGAATCGAACGCTGTTGGGAAACAGAAACTTTAGAACGGGAAATATTTAGCCTTGGACTTTGGGATCCAAATAGAAATACACCATGGAGTAGATTCATTAAAATGTTTTTATTATATGAAAATGGAGAAGCTGGTGTGATGTGTCCAGTAGCTTGTACTCATGGTCTTATATGGCTTTTACAGAAATATGAAAATGAATTATCTCCTAAAGCTTTTGAAATACTCCATTATTTAAGAGATGGGAGAAATGGAGAATATGCTAGAGGTTCTCAGTTTGTTAGCGAAATTCAGGGGGGAAGTGATGTACCGGCAAATCTTGTTGAAGCCGTATTTGAAAGAGAAGGAGGTCCGGATAATATATCAAACGTATGGAGACTTTATGGTCAAAAATTCTTTTGTTCAGCAGTCCACACGGATTATGCACTTGTTACAGCCAAACCTAAGGATTCTCCTTCATCAACCAGGGTAGCAGCATTTGTGGTACCAGCATGGCTTCCAAACAATAAGGAAAGAGAAATTAGAAATTCATATACAATAGATCGCCTAAAACCAAAATTAGGAACTGCTGAACTACCAACGGCTGAAATCACCTACAATGGAGCGGTTGCCTATCCTATTGGTCCACTTGAGAAAGGTTTGGCTAATGTTGTTGGAATAGTTCTTTCTTTATCTAGATTACATGTGGCATTTGGTATGGCAGCGGGAGCTTTAAGAATAGCTAGAGAAGCAATATTATATGCAAAATTTAGAACCGCTTTTGGTGTCCCAGTTGCTTCTTTCCCTATGATGATTAATCAAATTAATGAATTAGATCATTTTGCCAAGAGAACTGCTGTTGGAGCTTTTAAAGTATATTCCGAATTTATTCACTTTAAAGAAGAGTTAATTAGTGGCATAAGGGATTTACAAAAAATTGAGGATCTTGAGGAACGAAAACGTAGATATAGATTACGTGAACTTATAATGCTTCAAAAAATAGTAGTAGCAGATGAATGCCCTAAAATGATAAGAATGGCAATATCTTTTTTTGGCGGTCATGGGGTAATGGAAGACTTTTTATGCTTCCCGAGGTTTGTGCGTGATGCTTTTGTGCAGGAATTATGGGAAGGACCACGTAATGTATTATTAACTCAAATACATAGAGACTTTCAGAGAGTAAGAGATTGGTATCCTCCTAAAGACTTTATTAGAGATTTACTACAGGGAGCTAATAATGATTTAATAGAAGAATATGCAAGTGAATTTTCAAGAATAATATCTCATGAGAGCCTATTGAGAAATGATGAAGAAACATTAAAGATTTGTAAAGACTGGGAAATATTTTCAAATGAACTTTTTATCGCTTACCAAGAACAAGCACTTCGAGAATTAAATTACGAAGAAAAACCAATTAAATTCTCGAAATTATTACGTCAATTTAAAAAAAGAACGTCAATCACGGATTGAAGATTTTTCTTTAAATTTCTAATTTGAGAAAGAATTTGGTTTTTTTATAATATTTCCATCAGAATCTTGATAATAAAGAGTATTTGGGGGAACATCTTCATTTACTAATGTATGAGCTCCAATAACTGAGTTTTCCCCAATTATTTTTCCACACATTATACTAGCATTAATTCCTGTTTGAGAATTAGGGCCTATAATTGCTCCTAACTTTCTTTTCCCTGAGTCAATTAATTTTCCATTTATATTCATTTTTATATTGCAATTATCAAAACGTAAATTTGATAATTTTGCCCCAGCACCGAGATTTACATTCTCGCAAATAATACTATCTCCAATGTAATTGAAATGTGGAACCGCGGTATTTGAAAAAATAAGTGAGTTCTTCGTTTCAGACATTCCTATATGACAATTATCTCCAATTGAAGTATAAGGGCGAATAAAAGCATTTGGACCAATTAAACAATTGTTACCAATATAACAAGGTCCTTGAATATATGTTCCGGACTTGATAATAGTTGTTTCTCCTATATATACTTCTCCTAAAATAAATACATTTTTTTCAACTTTTCCTAAAATCTTTCCCTTTTGATTATCTAATATGTACTTGTTTACATCTAAAAGCTGCCACGGTAAGCCAATATCATTCCAATAGTAATTGTTTATGTTATAACCATAAATCCTTCCATCCATTTGATTAATTAGAATTTTCATAGAATCAGTAAATTCATACTCTCCTCTGATTGACTTCTCAGTTTTCTCGATTGCTTTAAAAATATTAGATTTAAATAAATATATTCCACCATTAGCAAGATTACCTAAATTTAAATCGGGAGAAGGTTTTTCAGTAATTTTTTCTACAAATCCATTTGAATCAAGAGTTATTATTCCATAGTTTTGTGGATTATTTACTTCAATCAAGGAGATTAATCCTTCGCATGGTGTTGTTTTAAATTTATGAATTAATTCTTTAAATATTTCTGAATCAACTAATAAATCACCATAGATAAGGAGGAAATCATCGTCCCTAACAAAATTCTTAGCATATCCAGTGGCATGAGCTGTTCCTAAATATTCTTCTTGAGTTAAATAATTGATTTTAATATCAAGATTATCTTCATATCCCCCAAAATAGGTCTTAATCATTTCTTCCTTATATCCTACAACTAATAATAGCTCATCAATTCCCGCATCAATTAAACCTGAAATTGTGTAATCCATTAAGGGTTTTCCAGCTATGGGAATTAGTGGCTTTGGTCTAGTGGCTGTGATTGGCCTTAATCGTTTTCCTTTTCCAGCTGCTAGAATAACAGCTTTCATAAATATTTAGAAATGAGCATATTATTAGAAATTATTGATCAAATTCTTTGATAATTTCATTTAAGTAAGTTTTCAAAGAACGATATGGTTTTAAATCACCTGAAAATTCTTGCTTCAATATCTCTTCTTGGGAAACTTTTTCTTCTAGTTGCTTAAATATCTCTTTAATTTTATTAAAATCACCCGAGGCTACGAAATCAAGAGAGTAACCGTTGATATCTCCAAACAATATCAACTTTTTACTTGTGTTCTCTAATAAATCATCAAACTGAATTTCTTTGATATTCATCTGTGCTCGGATTTGAGTATTCATTGCTATTGTAGCTAATCTTGCTGATAAATTTGAACTAAATAATTCGATATTTTCATTATTAATCTCTCGCTTAAGGTCATTTAATAGTGATGTATCATATAATTGAGAAATAATTGGTAATCCTTGGGCAGAAATTCCACAATAAATAATTTTATTCTCTATTTGGGTATAAACATATTTAATTTCCTCATCTTCTAGTGGGTAATGATATTTATCCCACAAATATCCAGTAATTAATCTAATAACCTTAGAAAATTCAGATTTTTTTGAATATTCACCAAATTTATTTAAATCATCATAATTGGCATTAACCTTTTCATAAAATTCTTTTAGTAGGTTATCTGCTTCTTCAGAATTTGATAAAAAATCACCTGTTATACAATAAAAAAGATTTTGAAGATCTTCAGTAACAACATGCTCAATTATCATACGTTCTCTGCCAGATTTACCTTCAAAAAAGATATTTTTCAAACGCCAGCCATTGTTAGGATTTATACTACGAATTAATTTTTCTATAAATAATACTATTTCAAACATCAAAAATTTATTTTCATTTGAAAGATAGAGAATTTCGTCATCTAAAATAATAGCAAAACCAGTTATCATGGGTAAAATCTTAAAGTAATAGTTTTTCAATTATGATCGTATATCTACATAAATTTAAAATTATTCAAAATTTTAATTTTTTATGATATTGAGATAACAAATGATCTCAATAGTAAATTTTAAATTTTTACGTAAATTTTTCTGAAAATTTGTAGAATATCTTATAATAAATAAGTTTTAATAATTCATAATATAGATATAAAATAATTCATCCACTTAGAGATGATCTAAGGAGATTTCTTAATAGAAATAAAGGTTTGCAGAATAAATAGTAATTAATCTGATGAAGTAGCTGATTTAGGTAATGAAGATAATTAAATTAGAAGAAAAGAAAAAAATTCGAAGAGCTGCTGAATTATTGTATAATTCAAAAGAGGCAATTGTATTAACCGGAGCAGGGGTTTCAACAGAATCTGGAATTCCAGATTTCCGTGGAGATAGTGGCATTTGGGAAAAATATAAACCCGAAATTTACGGAAACATCCAAGCATTTTTAAAGAATCCAGCAAAATTCTGGGAACTAGCTCAAGAAATCGCTCCAAACCTTTTTAAGGCAAAACCAAACCCGGGTCATTATGCTTTAACAGAGTTAGAGAAAATGGATATTATTAAAGCAGTTATAACTCAAAATATTGATGAGCTTCACCAAAAAGCAGGTTCAATTATAGTATATGAGGTCCACGGAAACATCAATCGATTTAATTGCTTAGGATGTAAATCTTCATATACGAAAGATCAAATTATGCGAAAGTTGAAAAAAGAAAAAAAAGGGGGTCCGCTATGCGATTTTTGTTCAGCGCCTTTAAAACCCTCAGTTGTGTTATTTGGAGAAGGTTTACCGAATTTTGAGATATATCAATCACGAGCATTAGCGCAGAAGGCGGATTTAATGTTAATTGCAGGATCATCATTAGAAGTAGCACCTATATGTGATTTACCTTTATACACTCTAAGAGATGGTGGCAAATTAATTATAGTAAACGATCAACCAACACATTTAGATAAACGTGCTGAAGTTGTAATTCGTCATAAGACAGGAATAGTTTTACCTTTAATTGTTAAAGAAATCAAAAGTATGATACAAGAACAGGATGAGAACAATTAAATTTTTATATTTCTTAGAAAGTTTGGAATTTTTTGATGAATGAAATTAGTGTAATTAAAAAAGATTGGAGAAAAATTGATTTATCTTTTGGTTTAGTATATCCAAATTATTATGAATTAGGAATTTCTTCATATACTATAAGGCTACTTTATTATCTTATTAATTCTAATGAAAGGTATGTATGTGAAAGAATATTTCTTCCCAGAGGAATACGGTTTCCTGCCACAGTAAAACATAATTCTGATGATAGTATAAGAAGTATTGAAAATAAAATAAATCCTATTGATTTTGATATATTAGGGTTTTCTATTCACTATGAAAATGATTTTAAAAATATTCTATGGATTATAGAAAAATCAGGTATCCCTCTTTATTCAAAAAAACGTAGAGAAATAATTTTAAAAGAAGGATTGAAATATCCCCTAATTATAGGAGGTGGTCACGTGATTACCTCAAATCCATTACTTCTTAATGATATTTTTGATCTATTTTTCATTGGAGATTGTGAACCCAATCTTAATCTCTTTTTAGCAACATTTTTGAAATTTAAAACTGGTAAAATTGAATTTCAAGAGCTCCTTCATCAATCAAGGTTAATAAATGGGATCTATATTCCAAGTTTAAAAAATGAAATAAAGAGAGCAATACTAGAAAATATCGATAAGTCTCCTATTCCTATTTTTCAATTAATTTCCAAGGCAAAAACTCATAAAAAAATTTTTGAAGAAAACTTTTTTATTGAAATCAATAGAGGATGCCCATTTCAATGTAAATTCTGCATATCTTCTTTTCATAATTCTCCTTTTCGAAATAGAAGTTATGAAAACATTCAAGAGACAATTAAAGAAGCAACTGTAAAGACGCAATTTGACAAAATATCTCTTATTGGTTCATGTGTATCATCTCATCCTAAATTTTATGAAATTTGCGACTACATTGTGAAACAAGGCAAAAAACTAAGTATTCCCTCAATTAGAATAGATCATTTGACTCCAAAAATTATTAAAGTCCTTGAAAGAGCCAATATCAAATCAATAACTATAGCACCTGAAGCAGGTACTGAAACTTTACGATATTCTTTAGGGAAAAGAATTTCAAATGAGAAAATAATGGAAGTTTTGCAACAGATCAATGACTCTAAAATCAGAAATGTAAAATTATATTTTTTAATCGGATTACCTGATGAGAAAGACGAAGACATAGAGCAAATCATTAATCTATTAAATCAGATCTCTAATATTGGTTTTGAGACTAATTCATTAAAAGTTAATATTAACCCATTTGTACCCAAATTTAATACACCCTATGAAAACAAAATTAATTTTTATTTAAGTAGCAATCTGAAACTCTTAATTTCTAGGTTCCAAATACTAGAAAAAGCATTAAAAAAAATGCCAGCGGTTAAATTAAAATTTCAAAATCCAAAAGAAATTGTTAAGAAAGCAAGAATGCAAACAATCCTTTCTTTAGGAGATGAGACAATATCTGAACTATTAATTAAATATTACATTCATGGAGGAAATCTTGGAGCCTTAAGAAGAGCAGAAAAAGAGCTAGGTATTTCTATAGATAATTATCTAATAAAGGTTCATTCAGGCTATAAACCCTGGAAGATTTAAAAAAAAATAAAAAAATTATTCAATTTTTTCAAAAGCTTTTTTGGCGGCACCACAAACCGGGCACTTATCAGGGGGGTCTCCTTCATGTGTGTAACCACATACGGAACATATATGCATCTTTTTAACTTCTAAATCTTTTCCCTCTTCAACTAATTTCAATGCTTTTTCATATAATTTATGATGTATTTTTTCTACTTCATTAGCATAAGTAAAAGTTCTTTCAGCACTATTTATATCTTCTTCCTTTGCATCTTCAATAAATTTTGGATACATTTGGGTGAATTCATAGAATTCTCCGCCAATCGCTTCCTTTAAATTTTCGATAGTTGATTTAATCCCTCCCAAAGCTCTTAAATGATTGTGAGCATGAATAGTTTCGGCAGCTGCGGCTGCTCTAAACAATAGCGCTACTCCAGGTAATCCATCCTGTTCTGCTTTTTTAGCAAAAGCTAAATACTTTCTATTAGCTTGAGATTCTCCGGCAAATGCTTCTTTTAAACCTTCTTCTGATTTTGTCATCTTTTATTTTATATCCTATTATAATATTATTTTAAGTTTGGAGGGGATCTAATTTTAATTTCTTTTTTATAATTCATAAATTTATGAAAATTACTTAAAAATTTATTAATAGAAAAAGCTATCTTCTTAAAAAAATATTTAAAATGCCTTATTTTTCTAAATATTCTCTTATTTTATTAACAATTGTATATAAGTAGAATTCTGCTACACCAAATTTAGTTTTTGAATCAAAAATTAATATTATTAAATACTTTTCGTTAAAGTATTCTGAAAAGATAAGTTCATTGTCCTTAGAAGTATAAAACAATTTTAAAATAGAATTATTGCAAATTTTAACCCTGAAGTCTACTTCCTTCAATATTTTTCTAAATAAAGTTTTATTCCTCGCAGATGAATAGAGAACCTTGCCCCCATTTGTTAAAAATATTATATCATTAAGTTGATCATCGGATTTAATACTTTTTAAATATTTTATTACGCTCTCTTCCTTTTCTAAGTCATATTCTTTAGTAGACATTTCTTTTATAGTTTCTTTCACAAGATAATCCAAATCATCATCATATATGTATTCTAAGTCTGTTTTTACGTGATTTTTTTTAACGTACTTAATAAATTTTACATGTAACTTTGAAATTATATTTTCAAGCATAATTAAATTTTCATCTGTATCGCATAGAATACCATAAATTAGGTTATTTTTTTCAAAAATAGTAAGTTTTACACCTCCTCCCATTTCTAACGCTTTTATTTTATCTCCTATCAACTCATTTGTAAAGGACATGAGAGCTGTAAAATAAGAGGATATCAACTGCTCTTGTTCTAATCTAAATAAGTCAGTAAAACTTATTCCATAAATACAGATTCCTGACCTGTTGAAGATTAGTAAATTATGGATGCTTAATACTTCTGAAGATCTTTTAATTTTTGAAAGTAATGAGTTCTCCGGTATAGTCATATCATTTTATTAAGATTAAAATATAAAAAGCACAAAGTTTTAAGAAAAAAGGTTTTAAGGAAAGTTATTTTTCATTTGAATAATTATATGAAATAATTCCTTTTTTAAAACCAATTATTCCGTATAAATCTGCCAAAAGAGTGATTAAATGAGTAAGAATTAAGTATGAGAAAGGAAAGAAGATTATCCAGAGAAATAATCCTAAAAGTTTAGTGCTTAATATTTTTCTTTGTTTTTCAATTAATTTGGGTATTTTATAATAGATCATTTTTTTTTCAGATGATTTTTCACTTACAATTCCCTTTCTATTGAAACCCTGTTGATATTTACCACTTTTCATAAGAGAACGAAAGTCTCTAAATATCCAAATAAACCAACCATTAAAATATTGTTTTGAATTTATTGTTCTAATTGTATAATCAAGTAAATGAAGCTGTCTTTCTTCAGTAAATTTGGTTTGATTCTTCCAATCATCATGAAATCCATATTTTGCTCCTGAGCCAAATTCTGTGAAAACCCAAGGTTTAGCAAAAAGGGGTGCAGTCATAATATCTAAAAAAAGACTTAACATTCTTTCATGCCCAAAATACCATCCAAAATATGAATTAATCGTGGCGACATCAGCATATCTTCTTGTCAAATCAGTTATCAACTTCCGTGAGACATATGTAATTATTCGAGTGTCATCATAGTATCTAGCCAATATCATTAACCTTTTTATAAATCTAGAACATTCCCGTTTATGGATAGGAATTTCATTACCCACACTCCACCAAATAACAGATGGATGATTAATATCCCTTTTTATTAATTCGCGTAACATTCTAGCAGCTACTTTAAATACTTCATTACTTTTAAAATTGCAATTCCAATAGACTGGAATTTCTTCAAGGATTAAAAGTCCAAACTTGTCGGCAATTTCTATCAAATCTTCATCATGTGGATAGTGAGCGCTTCTTAATGCATTAAATCCTAATGACTTTATTGTTTTAACATCCTCTAATCTTTTTTTGTATGGAATTGTACGTCCAAATGGCATATATTCCTCATGGAGACTAACTCCTTTTAATTGAATCTTTCTTTTATTTAATAAAATATTAGAACCTTTAACTTCAATATGTCTTATTCCAAAGTGATATTCATAGAGAATATCTTCTTTGAAATTTGTAGATGTATCAATTATTTTGAGATAATATAAATTAGGATTATCTGGTGACCATAGTTTAGGATTATCCATCTTTAAAGTAATAGCCCCTACTCCGGAACCTTCGAAGACCTCACCTTCATATAAGGTATTTGAATGATTTAAATCTAATATTTGCCATTTAAATGAAAGAGTACCAATTATTTTATAGCCAATTTTAACAGTACATAGATTTAATGTATTTAATGTTGTTTTTATTACAATATCTTTTATTCGATTTTTATTTAATAATAATAAATCAATGTCACGATAAATTCCCCCCCAATTAAACCAATCAAAAAAAATAGCTGGAATCCTCTCTTTTTCCCGAATATTATCAACCCTTACTACAAGTAAATTACCTTTCTGCGTAAGAGTTTCATTAATATTGATATAAAATGGCGTGAAACCACCATCATGTTCACCTAAAAACTCTCCATTTAACCAAACCTGAGTTTTATAATTACTTCCTTTAAATCTAATCTGACATATATAAGTACTTATATTTAATGATTTATTGAGACTAAATTGATAGAAATGCCAAAATATCCCCTCAAAAACTCCGAAATTCTTTAAGAGATTAAAGCTTTTTGGAATCTTTATATTGATTAGAGTATTGTCATTATTATTGTAATTTTCGAGTAAATACCAGCCTTCTTCTATACCAATATCATCAAAATCAGGCTTACATTTCCAAGTTCCATTTAATGATACTAATTTCATTCTTTATTTTCCAAATCAAATGAATTTGAATTAAGAATAATTGATTGAATTTAATAAATGCTAGAAGTTATAATAATTAAACCCTTCAGCCAATTAGAATCTAATATCTCATTGTTTTTATATGTTTCCTCACATTCTATTTAGAATTTCTTAAAAATTTTAAAAGTATCTTGTTTTAAAAGGGGTTTCAGTGAAATAGTTGTTTTTACGATTGATTAATTTGTCAAACTTTAAAATCTAAGGATAGACCGTGTAAGGATTCGTTTTTTCTAAAACAAGTTTAGACAGATAATATTAACCTTCTATGATGGTCTTTCAACTAAGTTTAAATATAAGCTAAGAGAATTATATTTTAAATACAAATTTATTTTAAAATAAGAATAAAAATTTTAATAAAAGGAGGAATAAAAAATGGCTAAAAAACCAACAGTAGAAACCCTTTTCGTTAAGAGCAAGGTAAAAGAATATATAAAATCTAAGAATTGTAACACGGCTAGCGAGGTTCTTGATGGAAACAAACTGAATTCAATTCTCATTGAGCTTTTAGAAAAAGCCGTGGCACGTGCGAAGGCAAATAACCGAAAAACGGTTCAGGAGAGGGATTTATAGACGAAAAAGGTTGACTAGATAGAAGATAAAAATTTCATATTTTTTTTAAAATTTATTTACTTTACTATTTTTTCCCAATTTTATCTATTAATGATAAAGATTCAAAAAGAAACTTTTCAAAAAAATTATTAATCCATCACTGTATTTTCATTTAAATGAGTCTTTTTATACTCTATAAGTATTACACACACAATAATAGAATAAAAAATTCTCAAAAAATCGCCTTATCCTTTAAATCTACTCTTAATTAAGTAGAATTTTTTATTCTACTTTCTCTCCTTTTACTTATAGAGTTTCCAATTACTTTATGATTTAGCTTACTATGAATAGTAATTTTATTTCAATTCTTTGTCAATTATGAAAAAGCCAACTGAGATTATACTTTTTAATCTTTGAAGATCATCCTTTAACCTTTTCACACGTTCATATGGTCCTGAAACTGCGATAATTTCTAAACATTTTTCAAACTCTAAATGAACATGTAATGTAGAGATGATAATATCATGAAAATGATGTTGTATGTCAGTTTTTAATATTTCATCTGTTTGTTGAATATTTGCATAAATAGGTCTTGAACCATAATCATGGTTATGATAGGTATGCTCATGATCTATAACATGAGAATGATCATCTAAATCATCTTTTTCTTTTATATTTGCATGATTTTCTTTATGCTCGAAATGCTTATGAGCCATTATTATAGAGATACAACCTACAACATTTCCAGAAGATATTGAAATGTTTTCTTCACTTATCATTAAAGCTTTCATTGCTTTCCTAATTGCATCTGATCTAGAGATATTAAGAGTCTTTCTAAATAACTCAAACTCGTTGTATAATTCTTTAGGAAGAGAAATTGTAAAACGTTTATATTCCTCCATATTTCACAAAATTTATTTTTTTTGTTGCTGAGACTTTATATTGAATTATTTTTACTTAAAAAAGATAATGGTTAGAATATTCTCCTTTTCGAATCTTTACATGATATTATATAATCATTTTTATTGTAAAGCATGTTGTACATCTTCCTATTTAGCGATCAATATAGCAACAGGGACCGAGGCTTCACGCCATTGAGCAATTTTACCAGAATATTCTAAATCTAACTTTACCCGGCCATGATCTCCTAAAATTATCATTAAAGAATTAGGACGTAATTGTTTATAGTTTCCTAAAATCCATTTGTCAGTACGTAAAATTAGCTTCTCGATCAAATCCTCAGGGGTTCTTTGCTTTAAAGCTTTTTGCTGTTTATGTAAATTTTCAAAATCTAAATAATGCATCCATGAAAAATCATAATTATTGATTGTCTTAGCGCTTTCAATCCACGTTGCCATATCAGTATCTTTAGCAACCGAATACGTACCACCATCATATCTGGCTAAATCTTTTTTCCTTCCAATGAAACATGATTTTTTTCCATTATTATTAAGAAATCGCAGTAGATGAAAGCCATTTGGTTCTTTTTCGAATCCACCATAGAGAATTTGATGTAGAACTCCTAAGGTATAAGGATTCTTAGTAGATAACAATAACATCATTTGTGATTGCCTTATCATGAATTCGGGTTTATGAAATGTAAGCTCAAACAAACCGAAATTGTCTATAAGAATTATAACGATTCTTTCAATACCTTGATATAACTCAGTAATAGAATCAACTGGTTCTGGGATAGTACCAAAAGGAGGGTCAATACCCAATATTTTTATTAATGTGGCGGGCAATTGATTTAAATAACATTTGATAGTTTGGAGTTCACTCATAACAGTGTCCTAAAATTATTAGTTTAATTTAACATTATTAGATAATAATACTTATATAATTATCATAAAAGAATTAGAATTTATTTTTTTAGTATTGACAATTTATCCATTTAGCCAATTAAGAAAATATAATTAAATTTCATGAAAAAGTGAAACAATAAATGAAATCATTATATATTGATGCCTCTAATTCTGGAATTTCTGGGGATATGTTTTTAGCTTCACTCTTAGAATTAATACCCAACCCTAAGGACGTAATAGATGAACTTATTGAACTAAAAAATTATTTGAAGGGAGTTAAGAAACTGGAAATAGATCTAGTAAAAGTTAAGAGAACTGGGATAATGGTTAATCAACTTAAACTAAACATTGAAGAAAACAAACACCAAAGATCCTATAAGAGTTTAAAAACTGCATTACAAACTTTTTTAAGTGAAAAAGAGTATTCAGAATCGGCAAAAAATTATGCTATTAACGTTTTAGAAACATTATTCCGAGCAGAAGCAGAAGTACATGATAGTTTAATAAAAAACATACATCTTCATGAATTAAGTTCTGTGGATACCTTGGTAGACATTTTAGGTGTTACAAAAACTTTAGATAAATTAGGATGTTTTGATAAGGATTTCAAAATATTTTGTGGTAAATTGCCTTTAGGAGCAGGAAAAGTTAAAACTGCTCATGGAATACTGGCAATCCCCGCACCTGCCACTATAAAAATATTAGAAAAATCAGAACTGGTTGTTGCAAGTGGTCCTATTGAGAGCGAGTTAGTAACACCCACCGGAGCCGCCTTGCTTGTGAACCTAGAGCCCAATTACTTGATTTATCTCAATGAAATGATTCTTAAAAAAGTTGTATATAGTACTGGTGAGAAAGAGTTTAAAGATTTTCTAAATATATTGCGAATTTTCTATGGTGAAAGTCCCTATCTTGAAAGCAAATCTCTTCACAGCCCTCTTCAGAAATACATTGAGGATATCACTACATTAGAGACAGATGTGGATGATATATCTGGAGAACTTATAGGTAATTTTATTAAAACTTTAGAAACTAAACAAGTTCTTGATATTCAAGTTATACCAAGTATAACCAAAAAAAATAGGCCAAGCCATGTAATTAAAGTACTTTGCCGTCCTGAAAATAACTTTGAAATAATTGAAACTATAATAAGTGAACTAGGCACTCTTGGAGTAAGATTTAACACCATAAAAAGAGTTTGTATTGATAGAGAACTTATTACGACAAAAATTCAAATTAATGGAAATGAATATGATGTAAGATATAAAGTCTCTTATTTCAAAACAGAAAAAGACAAAAAAGTAGTTAATATAAAACCTGAATATGAAGATTTAAAAAAAATAAGCATGTTAACTGGGCGTTCAGTCAAAGATATCCTTATTTATGCTCAAAGTAATCTAAAAAATTTATATAAAAATTTTAAAACATAGTTCAATAGAAAGTTTTATAAAAAAAAAATTAAAAAAAAGGAAAAATTTTAGATATATCTTCGATATCTTATTTTCATTTAGAATTTATCAATGTTGAATTTATGTAGCAAATACTCATCCTCTGTCATTTCTTTTAAGAAATCTTTTAATCGAGAAATTTCTTTTTTTACCTCTTTTTCTTTTCTCAGTTTCCCTAATTCGTGATATATGTCTGCAGCTTCTCTAAAAGTTTTAACACATTCATCATAATTACTTGAAACCTCGAGATCCTCAGCTAAAAAGACTAAACTCTCTGCTATATCCATTTTTTTACCTAATTTCTTTTGAATCTTTAGAGATTGATAAGAATATTTTAAACCTAACGGATATTGTTTAAATTTTGTATATGTTCTTCCTAAAGCTCTAAGAACCATCGCTTCTTCGGTTTTAAGATTATTTTCTTGACAATGTTTTAAAATTTTATTGAGAAAGTTAATTAACTCTTCCTTGTTAATTGCTTTCGTTCGTTCGATTTGATTTATTGCTTTTTCATAACTTTCTATTGTATTGAGTATATCGCCACTCTCAAAAAATTCTTTTGACCTTTCAAAATCCTCAACGGTTGCGACCATAGGTCTCAACTACTTAGTACACGATTTTTTTTCTGTAGAATTAAAATAGAATTAGTATCAATATTATCTATATTGATCTACATATTTATATTTTCCTATTCTTCGAAAATATGTGTTTTATATCTAAAAATGTTTCGGAACTATATTTTTACATAAAAAATGGGATATGAAGGTATGGCTCTTAAGAAAGTACGGTCTAATTTTTAATAAAATTACAGCTAGGCTTTAAGTAAATTTGTTCAAATATTTGTTTATACAAAGTTTAAATTATGAAAATCTTTCATCAAAGAAAAATAATTTATAAATATTCTAATCATAACAATTACTACAATAAGGTACATAAATTTATTATAAGGCTTATACTCTTAAAAGATAGAATATAAAATTTCATTTAATGAATTATGAACGAACCAAGAAATATATTTATACTACCTTTGGTCGCAGGAATTTTAGTAGTAATATCAGTTTTTACTCCAGCAACTTATATGACTTATAGTGGAATAAAAGATTTTCTCTGGTTATGGGGTTTCTATATAATGGATGATCCTTTTGGGGGTTATCATATCAGAGGATTTATGGGTGAAATTATACATCCCTCATATATAATTTCAATTCTTATCTTAATATGTGGAATTGTGCTTATAATATATGCTATTAAACTTCGATTAGGACGAAAAGAATTCAGAAATATGAGAGATATCTCAATATTTACTACTATACTCATAATTGCTGGTGAAGTCTTATGGCTAATATTGATCCCTTTGTTCTTTCCAACGGAAGAATTTTTAGGACTTAGTGTACCGGGTGAAATATTATCATTTTGGAGATTTAATTATATAGGAATCATGCCGTTACACTATATTGGTTTTGGAATTATTGGGGGGTTTATAGCGGCAGGATTGAGCTTCATTTGCATAGGTGTGGCCCATCATTATTCAAAAGAAGAACTAATTAAAATCCCAGAAATAGCTAAAGTCCCAGAAAAAATTGAAGCCCCAGAAATGATACCCGAAATAGAAAAACCGATATTACCTCCAAAAGCTGTAGCTCCCATCACATCAGCTGAATTTAAGTATTGTCCAGAATGTGGGACAAAAGTTGAAGTTCCTAATGCGAATTTTTGCACAGAATGTGGACACCAGTTTATTTAAAGCTATGATGATTTTAATATTAAAAAAAAAAGAAAATAGATAACTGGAGTTAGATTAAACCGAGTGGTAGAAAAATACATAAAGCAACTATTCCAATAGCATAAATTATCCCTACGAATTTTATCTTATCTTTTAATTCGCGTTTATCATATACATAGAACGCGCCAACAAAGAAATAGAAGTACCCTATAAAGAAAATTGGCACCAAACCTATTCCATAAGTCCAATCCCACCATGGATATACCCAAATAAGGTAATTACCCAAGTTGAGGAAAATTTCTACGATCAAGCAGAATAATGAAAAACCGATTGCCATTGCCCAACGATTTGGAATTCCAAACATTTTCTTATCCTTATCTTCTGGCAAAAACTTGGCAAATATAATTCCAGCGATGGAAAACATGAATGCAATCTCAATATTCCACCCAATCAATATAATATAAGCGCTCGCACCAGGAGTAGCCCAAAATGCAGCATAATTTGTAAAGGCAAAAATCAGGGCATTCCAAATTTCATTTATCAAATCAAGACCTAGTATTGTTAATCCAGCAAATACCGTACTCCAATTTTTTGTTTCTCTTGCTTTTTTGATCTCAACTCCATAGATATATAATACAATCGCAAGTAGAGGGATGATATACCAACCATGATCGGGATTTAAAACTCGCAAATTTTCCGGGAGTGTGGTCATTTATTTCAACCTTTTTCTATATATTTTTTAGTTTAGAATTTTTATTTAAGGAAGATTTCATTTTTGAAATATTTATAGTTTTTTTTTGATGCTAAATTCACATTGCTGTATAGCTAAGAGCTTTAATAAAATTTCATAAACAGATCTCTTCTGCCAATTAATGATAACATTCAACTAGGTCTATTTGCTATTAATGCAGCTGAGGCTCCTGCGCCAAATCCGTTATCTATATTGACAACTGTCAGCCCTGGTGAACAACTTTGGAGCATAGTTGTTAAAGCTCCAGTTCCTTTTTCACCTAATCCATATCCGCTGGATATGGGAACCCCGATAACAGGTACATCTACAAGAGCCGCAACAACCCCGGGTAAAGTCCCTTCCATTCCTGCACACACAATAATGACATGAACTCCTTTCTTTATCATTTCGCTGAGTGGAGAAAAAATTCGATGGATACCTGCAATTCCTAAATCATAGCTGGTGATTACAGAACACCCCATTGATTCCGCTATTACTTTTGCTTCTTCTGCAACTGGTATGTCTGAACTCCCAGCAGTTATAATCCCCACAACTCCTCCCTTTTTCTGAAATTCATAATCCTTCTCCTTAATAATCATGATTTTTGCTAATTCATTAGTTTTTAAAACATAATTATCACTATTTTCAAATTCTTTCTTTAAGAATTGTTTTTGCTGTTCATTGAATCTTGATACAATAGTAAATCTATTAGTTTTTAAAAAACTGCTGGCTATCTCTGAAACCATTTGAGGGGTTTTATTTTCAGCATATACTACTTCAACAACACCAGTACGAGTTTTTCTAAATATATCGAGTTTAGCTAAATCTCCAACTTCTTCAATGAGATTAGCTTTTAGGAACTTCTCTGCTTCTTCTACAGAGCATTTTTTCTCCAATAATTTTTTTAAAATTTCTCTAATATTATCCATAATACACAACTAGTCAAAAGGTTTCAATCGTTTAATAATTAAATTAATTATCGATTTTATTAATTTTACCAAAATGAATCCCAATATTCTTTTTATTCCTCCATAAAAATAGCCAGTTAATATTTTTAAAGAGTTGAAAAAGAAACTTTGTAGTCCAAAATAGTCTTGAGTTAAGGAAATTTGACCAGCTAAAAGATCAGGTTTAAAAATATCACCATTTAGGTTAGGGGGTCTACCATATGATTTTACTTTTTTCCAATCCGAATCATCATAATCCAACATTTTCCAATCAGAATTATTTAATTCATCAGTTTTAGAGCATAACCAAGTCTGGTTGCTATAAATTTCTTGAATGCTATTATCATCTAATAGAATTTGTCCAAAAATATTTATTGCACCTTTAAACCCCTCATAGTTATACGCCTCAACAGTTATTATATTGGTTCCAACTTTAAGATACTCCGTTATATCGAAAACTTTAATTCGGTTATAAATTGGCAGAATTGATAAAGAGAAGCGACTAAAAAATTCTCCAATAAACTCAGAATTTAAATAAACTTTCATATGATCACAAGCGGTTCCTTGCAGCACTGCTTTTTTAACTGAACCGTTTATTTGAAAGATTTTTCGGAAAAGCCGTGGCTGTGGGGGGCACAATTTTTCATTAGCCCATATCCATTCAGATTTTATATATGGATCTTCGAAAAAAATACCCTGCTTTAATTGACTTATTTTTTCATGATAACAATTGATGATGAAATCAAACAATTTTAAATTAAAATCGAGGCAAGGGCGCTTTGCTGCTCTTAGCCATAATTTTTCATATTTAAGTTTTAAATAATTGAATTTATCTTTAATATAATTTAAGTTTGAAATGATATTAGCAATCTCTTCTTTTGTAGAATTCCGTCTATTCAAAATTTTTGACGTATTTTCCGATATGTCTATTTTTTCTTTAAGATATTTTGCTAATTCAGCACTATATCCAATATATTCATAATTTTCTTGTTCAAATCTTACAATGGGTTTGAGTTGAGAATGTATTTCCAGATATTTTTCTCCTATAAACCCGAGTAGCTTATAATTTTTACAAGAAGATCTATACTTTTTAGAGGGAAAGGGATGTTTAAATAGATAAGTATAAAAGAGTGACGGTAATAATATCCCAATTTTATAATATAATGATGTAGATTCACTTAATTGAGTAATCATATCATAAAAGATTTCTAAATGATCATTTTGAAAGCCATAAAAAAGAAACCCGTAATCTCGTTTAAACTGTTCATAATCAAAATTTGGGCAATTCCAGGATGCTGAACCAGTCAGTATTGCCCCAAATATCTCATTTTCTCTGAATGAATAATAACGAAAATCCCCCCAAGTGCTCGTTAAGACTCCTAGACATCCATTACTTTTATGAGCATAGGCTGTGTTTATTAAAGTGATTACATTTTTACTAGAATTTTTATTATCAGGAAAATGCCTTTGCCAATTGAGCATCGAGGGGCTAACTATTACTTTAAATCCCGCGTTTAATAATTTTTCTACTTTAGAATATTTCTCTTTAGGTTTATAATCCCAAAACATAATGATAATATCCTTATTCAGATTTTGTAAAATCTCATCATGATTTGCTACGATATCATGATAAATTATTACGTGTTTATTTCCACAATCTTTAGCAATCTTATAGATCCTTTCATATGTATTTAAATAAGCCTGACTTTTTCCTATTTGGCTTATTAGCTCTTTTGAACGATATTTTCCAAAGTCAAAACTTTCATCGCATCCAATATGGAAATATTTAGTTGTAAAGGCATTACTTAACTCTGATACAATGTCATTTAAAAATTCAAAAACCTTTTCATTATTAATATTAAAACATTGAGCTCCAGGATATTCTCCTAGATAATCATATTTCTTATGGCTTAGAATATTATCTACGTGACCTAAACATTCAAATATAGGCACAAATTCTATATATCTCTTTTTAGCAAAATTATCGATTTCTTGAATTTCTTCTTTTGTTAAAGCGCCTCGATTTCTACCAATAACAGGATGTTCTGGATGTGAAAAGACATCTTCGATATATAAACAGTAGAAATTCATCTTGTAATGGCTAAGTATAGTTAGATATCTTTTTGCAAATTCAACGGTAATTGACTGTCCTCGAGAAATATCTTGCGCAACTCCCCTTATCTCTAAATCTGGTTTATCTCTTATTTTTATTTCTGGTAAAAAAATTTGATTAACATTTTCTATAGGTAGATCTAGTGAATTTAATTGTGTTAAGGAACCATTTTTTAATAATTGGATGAGAGTTTGAAGCCCATAAAATAACCCTCTTTCATGGATACTATAAATGACTATAAAATTTTTTTCAATTTCAAGATTATATCCTTCTTCGTTTTGAATATCAAGTAAGTTATCACTTAAAGGCTCATTTTGGATAGTATCCATAAAATTATCTGGTTCCGCAAAAGTTCTCTTCACTTTTATTCCAGTGAATAATTTTAATGATTCATTTAAATTATTTACGTAAAAATCTGGGTTAATAACATTCAAAAATTGGATACAACATTGAGAATTAAAAACCAATCCTCTATTTCCATTAAATTTTGTAACTTCCTTTGGTGTGGGAAGTAAGATTGGATAATTAATTCCTAGTTTATTAATCACATCAAGCTTATTTATAACTAAAGCTTTTATCGGCATTTTCTCTTGAATTAATTTTTAATCTTGAATTTTTAACAATTATTCATAAAAAGTATTAACTTATCAAAACTTTTTTGATAATGAATATTATATTAATTTAAATTTTAATTAACAATCCAAAATAAAAGTGATAATTGAAATGAAGATAGATTATACTTCTTACAAGGATGTGGATTTAAAAGGAAAAAAAATATTAATGCGAGTTGATATAAACTCTAACATTGATGTAGAAAAGATGGAAATTAGAGATTCTCCTCGAATTCGCGCATTAGTTCCAGCATTAAATGAATATTTTAAAGACAGTGCGGTTATTATATTAGCTCATCAATCTCGACCTGGAAGTGAAGATTTCACTGATTTAGATATACATGCAAGAGAAATAGAAAAGTATCTTGGTCGTCCTGTAAAATTTGTTAAAGATATATTTGGAGAGCAGGCCATAGATGCAATAAAAAACTTAAAACCAGGAGAAGTTTTAGTACTCAATAATGTCAGGAAATTTGAAAATGAAATGAAAAATTATAAGAATTTCTCTGAAGCTGAAAATACAGAAATGATTAAGGTACTTTTTCCATTAGTAGACTATGTTATTGTAGATGCATTTGGTGCCGCTCATCGAGCACATGCCTCAATCGTAGGCTGGCCAAAAATGCTTGCTGGACCTATTACTGATAAAGAACTAAATGCATTGAAAAAAATAATGGATGTGCCAGAGAAACCTATGGCTATGCTTATTGGTGGTGCAAAAGCAATTGATAAATTTAAAGCTATGAAATATAATTTCGATAATGAAAAATTAGATTATGCCCTTTGTTCTGGACTAACAGCAATCTTGATTTTTGAAGCTCTTGGTAAAAATATGGGAGACCCAAATCATAATATTATTGCAGAAGATTTAGAAGAAAACAAAGATCTGATTAAAGATACTTATGAAAGATATAAAGACAAGATTATACTACCTGAAGATTTAATAATTGATGATAATGGTTATAGAAAAGTTATTGGAATTGACGAGGCTGGCACCTATAATACAACTACGGGAGATATTGGTCCAAAAACTTCAGAACTATTCAAGGACATAATAATGAAATGTAAAACTATTGTAGCTAATGGCCCACCAGGAATTTTTGAAAAAGAGGTGTTTAGAAAAGCCACTAATGAAATGGTTGAAGCAATGGTTAAGGCTACAAAAGAAAATGGAGCACTCACCATTATTGGGGGTGGTGAAATGGGTGCTGCAGCTGCTATGGCTGGCTTAGATGATGATGTTTCATTTATTTCCACAGCAGGAGGCGCAATGTTAGAAATTCTTTCAGGAAAGGATTTACCTATGATTAGAGCTTTAAGAGAAAAGAAAATTTAATTTTCACTTTTTTATTTTTTTTGTATATTATTCGCTTCAATAATATGTTTTAACGGAAATATTGTAGTAAAAAAGTAATATGGTCTTTCTTCTTATAATAATAAAAATGATTTAATAATTATTCTTGTAGGATTCAATCCTCAATATTATAACTCTAATATATAATTAACTTTTTTTTTAATTTTCTTTTATTTTGGAACGTGTTTTAACTAAAAATATCCAATATAATTTATATTCTTGAAAAAACAGTAATAAATAGAAATCTAATTAAAAACCCTAATAACAAGTATTTAAAAAAGGTAGAACATACAATGGCTATAAGTTTTTATTTTTACTGGGATTGGATATATTCTGTTTGGGGATGGCTCTTTTACATTCTACCCGTAGTAGCTTTTATCTTTTTGATTATAGGATGCTCAGATTTAAAAAAAGATGAAAGAAATTTTGAATCAGTGAATTTCTTAAATATAATTGGGATTATTCTATTAGCTTGGAGCATTGTTTCTCAATTTTTACCCTCTATAATGTTTTCTTACTCAATGCCTGAGTATATAATAGGATTAACTTATGTTGCATCACTGGCGGTATTAAATCATGCAATATATATAATTTTTGGAATTGCATTTATTATATTTGGGAGTAAAAATAAAGAACACTGGGGTAGCATAGGTTTATCAGCAGGAATTCTACTAATAACATCATGGGGCTTATCTCTTACTTATAACTTAGGTTTTGGAACTATTTTAATAATTCGATGGATAATACTGATTCTTTCTCTTGTAGGAGCAATATTAATTCTTGTCTACACAATTTTACTAAAAAAAGTTTTCATGATCATTTTTGCTGCGTTTCTTTTGAGCCATGGGATTCTCAATCTTTTAAACTTAGCTAATATAATTTAATCATAATTCTAAATTTTTTTTAATTTTATTGTTCCTAAGTCATAAATTTAGGGATTATTACTCTGCATTAAGATCTACATTACTATAAATCTAAGGCATTCTCTTGTGGTAATTTAGACATTATATAAATTTCAAGGAAAAGGTTTTGGAGGAGAATTATTAAGAGCAATTATAGGAAAAGCTGAATTAGAAAAAAAACCTATATATTTAGAGACTCAAACAGAAAATAATAAATAAATATTTTACATTGTGGAACTTTTGGACTAATAAAATATTTATTTTTTAATAAAATAAATTACATATTATTAATTTCAATAGTTATAGATTTAAAAATGAAAAAAAGGGCCCGTGGTCTAGCCTGGTATGACGTCCGCTTGACGTGCGGAAGGTCGTGTGTTCAAATCACGCCGGGCCCATTATAAAAGAAAAGTCTTGAGAATGATATGCCAATAAGAGTACGCTGGAGAACGAAAGAATATATCCCATTTGCTTTTCTGACTTTTGGAGCCTGTGGGTTTTTTCAAATTTTATTCATTTTCATTGCACAATACTTATTAAGTGTTGGAAGTCATTATGTTGTTATTTTAATCCCGATTGGAGCTACTGTTGCTTTATATTTTGGAGCAACAATAGTATTTGAGGCATATGCGCAAATAGAAAGGAAAAAAAAGTTAAAAACACAATTTCAAAAATCAAAAAGCGATTTACCCATTCTTAAGAGATTTTTAAATTTTCCTATTGTAAAACCCTTACTTATCATGTTTATTTTTTTTACAATCTTCTTCTTTATTTCTTATTATATTAGCATTATCTATTTAGATAATACGTTATCGTTTTTAGTGGCAGAAAACTTTTCCGCGTTAGTATGTTTACTGATAGCAAATCTCATTGAAAAAAGATACGGAAAGATAAAAAGATATTAGTTTTTTAACCTTGGTTTTTATTCTAATATCTCCTAGTAAATTCATCTCAAAATAGTTAATATTTATATAAATCAATATTCATAATCTAAATAGTAAAAAAATTAATTAAATAATCGATTCTGAATATGGCTAAACTTCAAATTCGTTGCCCTGCTTGTTCAAAAAATAATTTTATTGAAGTTTCTGATGATGAAGTTAAAAAAGCTTCGCGAGGTCTATTTACAGTAAACATCGAAGAGGGTATTGTTTGTGAACATTCTTTTGTTGCTTATGTTGATAAAAATTTTGTTGTAAGAGATACGTTTAAAGCTGATTTTCAAATCGAACTCCCAAATGCTATTTCTGAAGAAATAACTGAAGTTGAGAAAGATTTTTCAGATTTGTTTGATCTCGATTTAATCAAGTTAAATTTAACAGCTTCATTACTAGGCTATGTATTAAGGGCAATGATATACAATAAGAAAATAGTGATAATATCTGATCAAACATACATGTTTAGTCAAATTTCAAATTTTATTGATTATGTATCACAAAACACATTTAATATTGATCTCAGTGTAGTTACTGAAGAGGATTATAATATTAAGGCATTTGATGAACATTTTGCATTTAAAGGTCGGGAAGTGATTAATGATTTTAATAATAAAATTCAATCCACCAAATTAAATGTGGAAAATACAATAATTCAGAGATTTCTAAGTGAATATGATCCATTAACCAGTTTAATTATCCTAAAAAATGAAATACAAAAAGCTTTCGAGTTATCTAAAACCATAATAAATGTTATTACTAATCTAAAGAATAATGAAAAAATCTATTCCAAAAAGATGATAAGTGAATTGAAAAAAAAACATGATATTAAAATATCCATTCCTTATTTAGATTATTTGTATGAAATTGTTGAAAACTATTTTGAAATGGAAGTCCCTAGATCCTCAGATATTTCAAATTTTCTTGGAACTTTATAAATTTAAGAAAATTTTAATTGAATAATCAATTAAAATTCATTTTAAAAAATTGATCGTGAAAGGTGGATTTCACGTTGATTTATATATACCATAACATCGCTGTAATAATATATTATACAAGCAAACAAAGGATTATATAGTCTTACAAAGTTTTTCCTTTTTACCTGATTGCATTATTGTTTTTAAAATGCGTCGTCCGGGATTCGAACCCGGGTCCCACGCGTGGCAGGCGTGAATTCTACCACTATACTAACGACGCTTTCCTATTAATAATTTTAGAAAAACAAATAGTATGTAATTTCTAATATATTTAAAAATTAAAATTTATTGATTTGCTAAAAGGAAAAAAAGTTATTTAAATTAAACTCCCAATTCAAATGATATATCAACTGATTTCGTAATACCTAATTTTCTTGCAAACTTTCGAATATATTTAATCCTATGCTGTTTAATTATATCTGAGATTATTAAAGTTGGTATATATGGGATTATCATGAAAAAGGGAAATGGGATGAAGATTGCCATTAAAATAGGAAACAAATCTCCTATACCTGCAGTTTCTACAAGAAAAATTGTAATAAATTCAAAGTATGAGAATATTACAGATACACCAGCATATCCTTTTAAAAATTGTCCATACCATCTACCAACAGAACGTATTTCAGGAGGATTACTAGTTTTATTAAGATAATTTTTATTTGAATATAGGATACCAGAATCTTTTATAAACCACGTAGTTGAGAAGAGAATTGTTGCAATTATAAAAGTAAATACCAATAGTACTACAAAAGTTTTAGCATAATCATCTTGACTGTCAGGAGTGCCTCCTATTGAAAGACTAACGATACTAGGATTAAGTAAGAATAATGAAAAGTTAATTGCCATTAATGCTGAAAATAAACCTGAAGAAAAGAATTTAAATTTTTTAAATTCTGTTCTGTTGTAAATACCATATTCTGCTCTAGATTTAAAAATCCTTTTATGAATATAGAGAAAAAGAGGTGAAAAGCCATAACCACCAATAAATAATCCTATTATCGAAGATAATGGCAATAACACTATAGCTATTAACGCTGTTTCAACTCCCATATCAGAAATTGGCAAAAATTTTGTTAAATCGTCTCCTTTTCCTGTTAATAAAGATAATGCGATAGAAATTCCAATCCAAAATAAGACATATATAGTAAAATAAATTAAAGCTCTTTTATATTTAGTGATCCTCATTTTAATTTCCTTATGAGATATTTTTATGCATTATATGTATAATGATAGTTAGACGTTTTAAATTAGTGTAAAAAGAAATTAGGTAAGTGGTAAAAATTTATATCGTTTCTAATATTATTTGAGTGATTTTATCAAATATATAATCGACATTTTCCCCTGTTTTCGAAGAACATTCTATATATTCTGAGAATTTATTTTGTTCTGCGAAAATTCTGCCCTCATTTTCAAAAACTGATCTATTCTCCTGAAGGTCTAATTTGCTTGCTACTAAAATAGTGGATACTTTTTGATTATGTGTTTTATTTGCTTCATTAAAAACAGATAACCATTCTGTTAAATTCTTAAATGTATTATATCGAGTAATATCATACATAAAGATTGTTCCCTGTGCGGCAAGAATAGCACTAGGCAATAAAAATCTAAACTTCTCTTCTCCAGCAAAATCCCAAATGTGGAGTTTTATCAGTTTTCTACTCATTTCTAGCTTTTTTAAATAGAAATCCATGCCAAGAGTCGTTATATAAGTTTCTTTAAAAACACCAGAGAGATAACGATGCGTTAATGTTGTTTTTCCAACACCACCATCGCCAATTATTACGATTTTAAACTTATATTCATCCATTTCCTTTTAATCATCCATTTTAATGTTTTTAAAATTTAGTGAGTTCTGAAATAATTTGATGTAATTCGTGAGATTCGATAAATTTCTCTAATTCTTGAATGTTATTCGGAACTCCTGTTCGAACACCTACTTCCATAGCCTCTAATGAAGACATTGCGGTTGCTAATTTAACCATTTTATCTAAAGAAATCCCAGATAATATAGAAACTAGCACTCCGCTTAAAAAAGCATCTCCTGCCCCTGTTGTGTCTTTAACATCAACATTATAAACTCCACTTTTAATAACTTTCTTACCATCAGTCAATAAAGAACCTTTAGCTCCATCAGTAATTGATACTAACTTTGGACCCATTTCAAAAATTTTTCTAAGACTATAATAGCTATCAGATTCATTTGTAAATTCTTGTGCTTCTTCAGCGTTCATTGATACGAATTCTGAGTTTGATATCAATTTTTTTGCCCAGATTGGATTGTTTTTAATGATAGACATACTAGGTGCAGCAAAAACTCTTCCCCCATTCTCTTTTGTTAGTGAAATTGCTTTATCAATTGCTTGACATCCATTTTCAGAAGTTAAGGAACTCCAAGCAAAAGCTTTAATCCCTTCAAATAGTTCGTCTCTTATATCAGCTGGATTAAGTAGATTATTTGCTCCCTTAAATGCTAAAATACTTCTATCCTTTCCCCAATCAGTCTTCAATATTAACGAAAAGGCAGTATTATCTGCATCTGTTCGCTTAATATTTGATGTATCAACCCCTCTCTTTTTTAAATCTTCTAAGCAAATCTGAGCAGAGAAATCATTTCCTAAAACGCCTATATAAGTTGACTTTAATCCTAACATTGCACAATCTGCAGCAATATTAGCACCTGAACCTCCCGGAACAAATCGCATATTTTCTACATTCAATTTACGGCTATACTCAATTGCTGTATATTTTTTAACTATTTCCTTTTCGAATAATTCAAATCTGAGAATGTCTTTAACAGAGATTATACAATCAAGTGTGCAACTACCAATTGAAATTAAATCATAATTATTGGTCATAAATAACACGAAATATTAATAATTGAATTAAAGAATAAGTTAAAAATAGTATTTGATCTTAAATAATTTTACTTCAAAATGTATAAGAAAAAGTTTGTATTAATCTTTTGATTTCAATTTTCGTAATTCATCTTCTAATTCTTTGACTTTTCCATCAGGTTCCGCCACAGATGGAAGTGCTCCACCAATTTCTGCTCCTATTTCTGCATCAATCTCGCCTAGTACTTCCTTAACATCGGTATCAGTGACTGCTGTATCGACCATAACCTCATTTATACCATCAGTGGTGATTTCTTCAGTTACACTAAAGTCCTCTATATCTACTCCTATTTGTGTCATTAGTTCTGTGATTTGTGGAATAGATAATTGATTTTTTAATGCTCCCAAACTTTGTGCAATTCCATGCATAATATCAGCGACATCTTTTACTGCTGTTGCCTGTTCTAACTTAAATACCATGCCTTCAAGGTTTGTTCTAAAGTGGTCAATTGCACGCGCCTGTTTTTTTACTTGGAGATAATTTCTTGCATGAAATGCTGATCCATCCATATCACCTGCCTTTCGGAGATTTACAGCTTTATCTCTTGCTAATTTAGCAGTCATTTCCATTTTTTTAGTCTGTCTCATTAATCGTTTATTGAAAACTTTCAATCTAATTGTTGCAGAACGAACTGTATCCTTTCTACGACCTCCAGACAACCAGTTCGATATATCTTTAAGAAAACCCATTTTGATTCAATCTCATTTTGACATTTCGTTATTTTATAATATATAAAAAAATTCAAGATTATATAATTTTTTGTAGACCAATTATTGCGTCAAATGATTGAGAAGAAACTACAAATATAATAAGAACTATATAGAATCCATATTACTAAAAAGAAAATTTGAAATACCTTTTATTTAATATTTAATATAAGAAAAGATTGGTATTAGATCAATTTAAATAGCAATTGAAATATTATACATTAAAATAAGCTAAAAATAAGAGGTTATTATTATCTCATCAGTAGACTCAAAATTATATAATTATGCCGTTCAAGAAGCACAAGATGCCGTAAAATATGATGAAGCAGGTAGATATAGACAAGCTATTAACAAGTATCAACGAGCGGCTGAAATTCTTATTCAATTTGTCAAATATAATAAAAATCCTATGATGATAAGGAAATGCCAGGATCAAATTGAACAGTATGTTAATCGCGCCCTAGTTCTAAAAGCTCACTTAAGTGGTCCACGAGCACGAAGATCAGCTCCAGCAGTAAGTCCAAGTGAGCCAAAAGGAGAAGGAGGGGAGGAAAGTGCTGTTTCTTCCGAAGAACAAGAATTGATGGATTCCATTTCAGGTACAATTTTAACAGAATCACCAAATGTTAAATGGAAAGATATTGCTGGCTTGAAAGACTGTAAACAAGCTGTAAGAGAAGCTATAGTGCTACCAATTATGAAACCGCAATTATTTACTGGAGCTAGAAAACCTTGGTCGGGAATATTGCTATTTGGACCTCCAGGATGTGGAAAAACTTTACTAGCTAAGGCAGCAGCGACCGAGTGCAGAGCCACTTTTTTCAGTGTTTCATCAGCGGATTTATTAAGTAAGTGGTTAGGTGAGAGCGAGAAATTAATATCATCTCTGTTCAAATTAGCTCGAATAAAAGCACCAAGTTTAATTTTTATGGATGAAATAGATTCTGTAGCCACAACAAGAGGAAGTGGACATGAAGGAGGGGGAGAGAGAAGGGTAAAAACTCAATTATTGCAAGAAATCCAAGGAGTAAAATCAACTCACGACAAACCTTTACTTGTGCTCGGAGCTACAAATAGACCTTGGGATATAGATATTGCAATGTTAAGTAGGTTCGAAAAAAAGGTATATGTTCCCCTTCCAGATCAAGCAGCTAGGGCAGGAATTTTTAAGATTCATACCGCGGGTGTCAATTCTGCATTAAATGAGGAAGATTTTATTGAATTAGCTGTCCGTTCTGAAGGTTATTCAGGTCGAGACATTTCTAATGTGTGTCGAGAAGTAATAATGATTCCTGTTCGAGAATTAGATATGGGGGGATTGTTGGAAGATCCAGATAAAGAAGTCGTTGTAAGAGATATAAATTTAAAAGATTTTCTAAAAACAATCAAAAAAGTAAAACCAATGACCACTGGGTCTGAATTAAAAAGATATCAAGATTGGGCTGCGGAATTCGGAGAATTTTAATTAAAAAATTGGTTGAATAAAAATGGAACGCCAAAGAGAAAAATCAAAGGAAATCCCAAAAGAACCTAAAGAGAAAGAAGGAAAAGAATTAGACGATTTAAGGAAAGAATTAGCAAGATTAAAAGAACTTAAGAGACAAAAAGAGATTCAATTTGAGGAAAATGAAATAATTGAGGAAGAGGGAGCACAGAATGAAAAAGCTATTACTGAAGATATTGAAACGCGCTTGGATAGAATTGAGGATTTTTTAACAAGTAAGCTTGGAGATATAGATTCAAAAACATACAAACAACATTCTGAGCAAATAGAAAAAGAGCTTGAAGCAATTGAACAAGAGATAGTTGGTGAAAAGGGTGTTGTTGCTAAAGAAGTATCGACTTATGAATTATTACTAAACGATCATCCATGGCTTGAAGAAAAAAGATATGTATTCATGTTTTCGATTCCCAATAAAAAGACTAATCATACAGATTTTGAATCATGGAAAAGTGAATGGACAAAAGTTCTTTTTGATTATGCAAGATATGCTATACTTCATATTTTATATTTAAGAAAATTACAATCAGAAAAACCTTTTTCTAAGTTTGAAGATCGACATACTGCTTTAAAAATTATTGCTGAGGAGCTAGTTGAGAAAAATCAAGCAGATTGGTTATCCAAAAGTAAAGAAAAATTGAGAATATACTGGAAAACGCTTGATAACTGGGCAGAGGAAATTTATGAATGGGCAATGGAGATTTCACCCCTAGAACCAATTTTAATATTTGAAATAAGAGAGTCTAACAAGGATTTTAGTAATCTTCCAAAAGAAGATTTAATTGAAATTTTCAAGATGCTTGAAAAAAATGAACGTGGAAGAATAATAAAATCTGAAGATGGGCAAATTTCTTTTAAAATTAAAGTAGAATAAATTTTATATCGATGGAAAATACCATTGTTTACCTTTTAATAGGGATTCCCTAAATTTTGCTATTCCACTTTCCTCAAGTGATTTTAAGGCCTTTAAAGCTCTATCTTGAGGCCAGTTAAGATTAACACATACCTCTTCAAGAGATACAAAGCCATTTTTTTTAGCCACTTTAATAACTTTAGTTTGATCACTAGTATATTGAACTGGAAAGAATCTAATCATCATAGTACCAGAATCTAATTCCTGTAAATCATCAATTACATTATTCTTCTTTAATATTCTTAAAGCTTTTTTGAGATCTTTTATCTCAACATTACTCTTTAATATTCCAGTATTTATAATATCAAAAACTTCTGAGATTGGTATTATTCCCGCTCCAATTTCTTCTTTTTGCATAAGGACACGTTGATATGCCAACATACCTAACTTTTCATGGTCAATTTTAGAGAATCTCTTGAGTACATCATGCTCTGTGATTTGTTCTGTTATTATTTTTGAAGTAGGAATCTTGTATTGCTTCTGCAAATATTTTACTTCCTCCTTTAATTCTGGAGTCAGAGCTAATATTACTCCATGTTTTTTAGCTAGTTCTCTTAATCTTTCTTTTGTGAATTTCTCTGCAGCTGCTTTAGCCTGGATATCTTTCAACCTTAATTCTGCTGCCTTTTTCTTCATAGCCTCCTTTAGATCAATTTCATCTTCTATTTTTCGAATACCCATCTTTCTTAACACTATTTTTTAATATCTTATTTGATTAATATTAATAAATCTACTTATTTCTTTTCATTTAAATCAATAATGAATGATTCAAAAAATTTTAGACCTATTAACAATTATGAAAAAAATATTATTACAAACTCTCTTTCTCAAATCTCACTTAGATTTATATCATTATTGGACGAAGAGCTTTATAATTTGTATATACAGTTAAAATCTCCAATTATTAAGGGTAGTCAACTTTCGATTTATTTAATTCAACCTAAGCAAAATAATTTAAAACAATTTATTCAATTGACTTCTCACATTTCTTCAATTGGACTTTATTTTGGCTTTATAAAGAAAGGATTTTTCTTTTTAAGTTTGGAAGGGGCTGAGTTTTTATATAGAAATAAGTACATTCTTGAAAAAAACCAAATAATTGTTAACATACAAGGTGAAAAATCAATCCTTTATGGAAATAATATCTTAAAAAAGATGTTATCAAATTTTTCGATTGAATTAAAAATGAATGATCTAGTAATAGTTTTAAATCATTTAAAAGAAATAATAGCAATTGGTATTATAAAAGTAGGTGGAAATGATTTCTATAATCTTGAATCCAATGATATAATCGCTTTAAATTTAATTGATAAGGGATATTATTTACGAAAAAATCAATAAGAAAAAAATGGAAAGTTACTTCTTTTTGGTCTTTTTATGGTAAATTATGATAACTGCTATAATAACCCCAATCATGATTGGTACTATTGATATAAGCGGATATGGAATTCCTGTAGGAATTTCTGTCTCAGGAAGTTCAGCAGGTTTTTGAATTACAGTATATTGAAAGGGAGTTACTGAGTAATTATATCGAATTGCATAATTACCTTGATTATCCCATGCTTGAATGTACCATAATACCGTTGTATTAAGGGTTTGATTTAACATCGTTCCTTGCCATGTTCCAACTTGCCCAGATAGTTCTGAAAGATAGATAACGTCCCAAAATGATCCATTATCAATAGAATACCAAATAACAACGTCTTGTATTCCATTTTCTTCAAATATATCAACAGTTATAATAGGAAAATCCTCGTTTGTAGTATACCCATCATCATTTGAATCTTTATCAACTACAGGATAATCTATATCGGGAGGTCGATAATCATGGGTATTATGTTCATATGGAAAAGATGTTTCACAGTAACCTGAGGAGTTAAATATATAAGTACCAAATCGTTCATCGATACCCAGTTCTTGCGCAATAAAATCACCAGATTCGTCATCATAAATTTCATACTTTGCTTCATGGGCATTCCCTACTTCTGCGTAATTTTTAATACTCAACTCAAAAGTAGCATTTGATGCTATATAAGGTAATCTCACTGTGACATTTGAACCAAAGGATAAGTCAAATGAGATTTTTCTGGTTATAGTTGCACCAACCTGATGGGTAGAAGTGTAGGGCGTACCTCCACTTTCCATAAACGTGCCAAGCCAACTTACGGGTATCAAGTTATTATAGATTGCATTTTGAGACTTCCATTCTGTTGAGGCATCAGTATCACCTGCAAATGTTTCAAAACTTCTAATAATTCCATAATATAGGAGAGGGTTCTCCCATTGAACAGTCCCATTTGAATAAGATTTTCTAGTAGCATTAAATACCCATTGTAAAACCCAAGTTTCACCCCAATATCTATCTCCATATCCAGGACCAATATAATCTGGATCATCATTTACTTGACTTGATGTTAAATTTGTAGTGTCTATTATTTCATATCGAAAATCGAAACCAGTTTCAGTGGTCATCTTATTTTCTAATAATAAAGAACCTCCCGTATCAGTACCACAATATCCATAAAAGTATTCAAGTCCAAAATTTTCTCCTACTATAGTTATCGCCTCAAGACCAACCCCTATTGAAAGCACTGAGGTTTCAGAAAAGCTAGAATAGCTATTATCACCATTAGGATCATGCAGAATCATATAGAGTTGTTGTCCTAAAAGTACGGTACTTTGATTTACTGTTTTTATTGCCTCGCCTGTCAATCTGACAAATGTTAAGTGGAGTATATCTGTGTCAAAAACAATACTCTGATTTTTGCCGGTCAGAGTAGCGATTACACTACCATCTTCATAATCGCTGAGCACATCAATATTTATTGAAGTCTTATTCCATACATTATAAGTTCTTTGAAATGTTCCATAATCAAGTTCCAGTTCTGCGTCATCCATTTCAACCCAATCATATTCAAAAGAAAATGTGGTAGGATCGCCTAAAGGAAGGATTATACGTGTATTGTTTACAGGAGTTATCCATTCTATAAAAGGTTGTTCATAAGCTCTCCCTGAATCCTCTGAAGAATTTTCACTTGTTCCTGCAATGGTTGTAGCACTAACAACATAGTAATACCTAGTACCAATTATAGCTCCAGTATCGTTATATTGATTAGTTATTGTTGTGGTTAAAAGAGTTTTCGGGCCTCCAAATTCCTCTCCCCGATATACATTATAATTAATAAGTGGTGGTCCATTTGTAACTACTGAATCCCAGGTTAATAAAATATGTGCAGCACCATTTTTTGCTCGAAAATTATTGGGTGGGTCTGGAGGATAGAGTGTTAATTTAATCATATTTGGCTGTATTTGATAATCACTCCAAGAGCGCGTATCAAAATAATTAAATTTTTCAAATCTTAGTTTAATACTTTTTGTTCCATTAAAATAATTAGTTCCATTTACGAGGATTTCTTTTTTTATCAATTCTGTACTATCTATTGTCCCTAGTGAATCCCAGTCTAAATTAATGAAATTATATAGCTTAATTTCTAAACCGATTACAGTTTCATCCATTTGTGTATTTAAATCAAATTTTGAAACTTCATCGAGGGTATAATTTCCGTAGTTTAAAATATAATCAACTTGAATTTCATACTTATGATAGCTATAGTAGATGTGCGCAAAATCGAAATTTAACCATGCCCTACTCCCCATTTCTTCACTACAATTCATTGATAGTTGTAGATATTTAATATAACCTCCCTCTTTTACTCTATCAAATACAGGCCCTTGAGTAATATTCCACCATTGATAATAAATTCGTTTGGCGGTTGGGTATTGATCAATTACTTTAGATTGGTTTGATCCATCATCAGCAAAAGCCCAGATCCGTAAGTCTGTAGATTGATCTAAACCATCAGTCGAATCCGAATCGGGCCATACTTCATAAAGAAGAGAAATTCTATGTACATGTCTAGCTATAATATTATTAAAATCACTATATTCACCCCATTTCAATTTAATTATTCCGGGAAAATCACTTCCTCCATTTGCTCTAAGATAGATATATTTATAATCTTTCTTTTTATAAGTATCCGTGAAATTCCAATCACCACCATCAGTACTTCCAAAAGTCCCTGTATGTATAGGGATTGAAAGAGGAGAAACCTCATTTTCTAAAAAATTATAAGAATTGCTTATTGCAAAGTCTGTTGAATCAAAAGTTCCGTCCAATTCTCTTATATTATCCTCATTCCATAAAATTCCATCAGTTTGATTCCCTTTTATAATATTTTTATCTGCATAAAGGAAATCAATTCCAGAAGTAGATGATTTAGGTATCTTGGTCTTAATATCAATTTTTTCTGAGTTATCATCATTTCTTTCTGCTTTTTTAGAAGAAGGTATTGTTAATAAAAGAAGTCCACTTAAAATTAAAATAACTATAACAAAATGAAGCTTAAATTTGGATTTTACTTTCAATATATTCATACACCCTAATTTTTTTATAATTAATAATTATGCATTATTATAATATAAAGTCTTAGCAATGCAATATTCATATGTTTTACAGCACACTACTATTTTACTCGTTTGTGTGTAAATATTTATTTTTGTTCGCTCAAAATAGGATTAGATCTAGAAATCTTTTTTTATTAAGCATAAATAAAAGCCAATAGTATCATGTAAATGAGGATAAAGGCGTTGAGAAAATTTAATATCACTTCTTAAAGAATGGTCAAAAACCTCAGTAAGCCCATTAGTGCCATATTGAACATCAATTCTATTAATAGAATAATCAGAAAAGTTTTGAAGCGCTTCATTAATAACAAATTCATTTTCTTCAGGTGCTATTGAGCATGTGCTATAGAGTAGTTTTCCTCCAGGATTTAGAGTTTTTAAACCAGCATTCAGCAACCTTTTTTGGATTGATGCCATTTTATTTATATCTTTCATTAACTTACTTTTTTTTCTACTTGGATCTTCTCTAATTAAACCTTCACCAGTGCAAGGAGCATCTAATAATACTTTATCTGCTTTAATTCTTAACTCTTGCAATTTTATAGCATCTAAATTCACGATTATTGAATTTGAAATTCCCATCCTACGTATATTTAACTCTAAGGAGGGAATTCTATTTTTATTTTTTTCAATTAAAATTAAGGTTCCCTGATTTTCCATAATCTGAGCTAATTGGGTAGATTTACTCCCTGGAGCAGCACACATATCTATAACTAGGTCAGTTGGTTTAGGATCAAGTATTAAAGCAGGAAACATGGATGCAATGTTTTGTAAATAATAATACCCTTGCAAATATTCATGAGTAGAACCTAGATTTAGTTTGGATTCTAAAACTTCAAATCCATAAGGAATATGCTCAATAGATCTTAATTTAAAGTCTTTACTTTCGAGTCTCTCTTTTAATCTACCAACTGTAATTTTTAGAGTATTTACTCTAATAGCGGGATTTAATGGTTTTTCATTTGCTTCTAAGAGTTTTTTTGTATTATTTTCCCCCAGAAATTGAATATATCTTTTAATCATATAAGGATGATATCCAAAATTTTGAGCAAGTTCATTAATCATATTTTCCTGTATGGATATAAAACTCTCAACTCAACAATTTTCTATTAATATTTAATAAAAAATAATGAATTATATTTGTTATTGCAATAGAGATAGATATAGTTATGATAGAAGTTGAGATAAAAGTAGCAATTTCAAATCCAGACTCATTAAAAGAAAATTTAAAAAATTTGGATGGAAAATATGTAATATCTTTAGAACATGAGGATACATATTTTAATATGCCAAAGAAATTAAGAAATTTTAGAAAAACTGATGAAGCCCTTCGATTAAGGAAATCTATTGAATTTAATAAGAAGGATAAAGAGAATACGACGTTAATACGATCTTTTGTTACTTATAAAGGAAAAAAAATTGATCAAACTACCAAAACACGTGAAGAAATCGAAGTTGAAATAAAGAATTTAGAAAAAATGAAAAAATTATTTGAAAATTTAGGATTTAGGGAAATTTTTACAGTAAAAAAAGAACGAGAATTGTATGAATTCAATTTTAAAAACGAAAAAGTTGATGTATTAATTGATTTTCTACCAATTCTAAATCAAAATTTCATGGAAGCAGAGGTAATAGTAGAATATAAAGAGGAAATACGTTCCGTACGAGAAAAACTGTTTGAATTTCTAAAACAATTTGGAATATCCAAGACCGATTCAATTAGAGAATCATATTTAGAATTAATAATTAAAAAATTAAAATTAGAAGAGTTCAAAAGAATATAATTTATTAGAAGAGATGGATGTCATTTTAAAAGTAATTGATCTAGTTTTTCTATTTTAGTATCTAACTCCTTCTTGACTAAACATAGATCAAAATTTCTAAAAATAATAATAGTAGAGTCATTCTGAATTGATTTTAGCTTTTTAGTAATTTTATGAACAAAATTTAAAAATTCATAATACTCTACATTATCATCCATTTTGACATCCATCTCCTTACATAATTATATCTTAATTTAATAGAATTTATTCCTAATTTAAAGATCGTTGACTCAAAATAAAAATAAATTGGAGTCCAATCTTTTTTGATTTTATTCTTAAGAAAAAATAAAAAATTATTGAGTACAAATCCTTACTATTCTTGCGCTGAAATTCTCTCTCGTCTAAGGATGAAGTTTTAATTTGTTTCATATATACTACACAAAATAGTTTATTAAAAAAACCAACAATAAGAATAGTGAAAGATCAATAAAAACTTAAAAAGTTTAAAAGATAAGTGAATGAAAATGGAAGAGATAAAAAATAACGGTTTAAAGATTTACAAAGCAATATTTGAAGGAAAGAAACAAGTTGAACTTGATGGTATTGAATACCCTATTAAAAAATTTTCAAGCGGAATTAAATACCTAGACCTTTTCGGTTATCGTTTCATAGAGCAAAATTGGAGGAAAAAGTCGGAATGGGGAAAAAAGGCACGAGAAGGTCATAAAATTATGTGGATTATAAAGGGAAGGCGTTATATTGCAAGAATTATGGATGGGGAATATAATGATTTATTGAAAAAAGAAGATTGAAAACATGTAATGTGCTATTTCTTTAAGTTTAAAAAGTTCTAAATTATTAAATATTTGGTAGAAAAATTTTTTCTCTAAAACCATTTTAATAATTTGATATTATTAACTTAATGTTTAAATCTATATAATGGAAAGGGGAGACGTTGAAACAATTCAAAATAGTTATTCTTGGAGACTATAAAGCAGGAAAGACGTCTTTAATTAATCGATTTGTTAAGCAAGAATTTTTCAATCTTCATATTCCTACAGTTGGTTTCAAATTTTTAAAGAAGACTACTCTCCTTGAAAATGACTTAAAGTATGAAGTTGTTTTTTGGGATACTGGGGGGTTAAGCAGTCAAAAAGTTTCAATGAGACAAAAAATATTCAAATTTACTGATGCTGTAATAATTGTAATCGATTCTCAAAGCAAAGATAAGAAGAATATTCTAAATCGATGGGAAAAATATGTTCGAGAAAATAATAATGATAATGTGCCAATTTTTATTATTTTCACTAAGTTCGATCTAACATCATCTTATATAAACATAGAAGAAATGTTTGAAAAACAACTTCTAACTAATTCTGGTTTACAATATTTCTTAGTTTCCGCTAAAACAGATGAGAATGTTAAGGAAAGTTTTGCAAAGATAATAAATTTTATTGTAAGTTGTGATAAAAAAAGAAACTCCAATGCGATTATCGAAAAAGTAAGTAGATATAAAAAGTATAATTTAGAACTTAAAGAAATTGAAGCTCTTGAAGAATTAGAGGAGTATTTAATTAAAAGTTTAGGAAATTTCGACTTTATTTATCCACATAATCTTAATAGTATTAAAAGGGAAGGCTTTCCAATTCTATTTAAAATTGATGAAGATTCATTTGGAATTAGTATAGAAAATGGAAATGTATCTGGAATTGGGCTTTTCAATTGTAATTTAAATAATCTTCCAAATTCAAGTGTTAATTTCAAATTTTTAAAAAGATTAACTTTAAGATGTAATCCTTTAAATAACGTTCCTGAAATAATTGCAAATTTAAAAAGTATTGAATATTTAGACTTAGCTCTTACTAATTTATCATTTTTCCCTAAAACAATTAAAAATCTAAACAATCTAAAAGAATTAAATTTAGCTAACAATCGATTAACTTCTTTACCTGATAGATTTGGAAATCTCCAATCATTAAATATTTTAAATTTAGAGAATAATCCAATTAAAAAGCTTCCTGATTCAATCTGCAATTTAAGATATTTAAGAGAATTATACTTAGAAGCACCGACTTTTTTCTTCAAGGGAAATTTGACTGAATTACCTAATAATCTCGGAAATCTCATATCACTTAAAATATTAGATTTAAGTTCCTGTGAATTAGTGCGCCTTCCAGAATCTATTGGCAACCTTGAAGGACTTAATACCTTAGATCTTTATAATAATAATTTAATTTCACTTCCTGATTCCATTGGTAAATTAAAGCAACTTGAAATTCTAAATCTAGAAACTAATAATTTGGAAACTGTACCTGATTCTATTGGACATTTAGTAAGTTTAAAACGTATATCCCTGAAAAATAACCCGCTGCGAAAGAAAGGTTCAGATAAGTTTAAAGCTTTAGCTTTAAAATCTACCGGTAGAAATTATGATAGGTTAATGGAGATTGCTGAGATCTGTAGATTGGAGGAATTTAAATTCAGAAGCATACAAAAAACGCCATTAAAGAAGAAATATAGATTTATAAAAGCTTTAAGCTATGCTGTTTCAGTCGCATTAATAGGATTTATTACTTTTTTAAATATCAATATTAACTCCCAAACATCTAACTTTATGATTTGGTTTCTGTTTGTTGGCGCTTTAATTATTAATCTCCTAATTGGAACATGTATTATTGCTACTTTATCTAGATACTTTAAAATTTCTGTAATGTTTTTTAAAAAACGGATTTATAAATATTTCGATATTTTTGTTATAATATATCTGATTTGGTCTTTAAGAGCTGTCGTTAAAATAACCTTATCTGTTGAACTTATTCCATCTATTAATTTTTTGTTTGAATTCACAATTCCAGAAACTTTTTTAAACTTTTTAACAATATTAGGTTATGATTTAGATTTAACATTCTTAGAGAATATTGATTTGTTTTTTGGTCATTTTTATTTAAAAATCTTTAGTAGTGCCCTCGTATTCTGGGCTTTGTATAGAAATGGATTTGGACACATTAAGAGGACCGCATTTGAAGAAAAAAAAAATAGAAATATGTGGTCATTTCTTTTGATAGGTTTATTTGGAGCTTTTTCACTTGCTGTGATGAACTATAGCAATCTTAAGCCTTTCTTAAGTATAGGTTATGATATAGGAGTAATTTTTGGAGGATATTTATTTATTTGGGAAAAAAATCGTCCAAAAAAATCATACTTCCTCACATATATTCTTCTAATATTGGGTAGTATATCGCTAATTTGGGTTCTCTCATTATGGAATATGATTATTTCTGTTATTACAAGTATTATTTTAATAATTCTATATTTTATTATAAGAAGAATTCAGAATAAGAAATTATCTTTATATCTCTACTAGCTAGAAAAATCTAAAGCTTCAATGATTTTAATCCTCGTATTGATTCTGGTAAGTTTCTTATTGTATTTCCACTTAAATCAAAAACCTTAAGTCGCTTTAAATTGATTAAATTTTCGCTAATATGATTAATTATCTGTTCATCTTCATGATTTTTTAGATAGAAATATTCCAGATTTTCTAAATTGCCTATAGAATTAGGTATTTCATTGATTTTATTATAGCTTAGATTTAAAGTTTTTAAAGCTATTAATTCTCCAATACAATCTGGGATACTCCGGATATTTTGATTCAACATACACAATTCTTCTAAAAATCTTAATTTACATATTTCTTTGGGAAAGATCCCTATACGGGATAATTCAGATGATAATTGTATGGCAATTACATTGCCACTTTGGTTTAGTTTATAATAAAATAATAGTGATGGCATAAATGAAGTCTCTGATTCTAATTTGACAAAAGCTTGGCCTGTAAAAATCTCTAATAAGCCCAATACTGAAGCTTCCTCAAATTTAACTCCGTTTTTAACATATTTTTTAATATAGCCTTCTGTTGAAGAAATATATAATACCCACTTTGGAATTGATTCAATTTCGTTATTTTTTAAAGTAAGACTTTTAATTTGAGAGAGAGATCCGTACAAATCTGGTAAGTCTCCAATTTTGCACCTATTAATCTCTAAAAATTTTAATTTTGAAAGATTTTGAAGGGATTTTGGTACTTCTTCAAGATCATTTAAAATTAAACCTCTAATAAACCCTTCTCTTGCTGAAGTTATTCTCCCTAATCCCTTATAACCGATTTCTGTATTTTCTTTTATTAATGTTTTTCTCTCTTCTTCTTTAATTTCAAATTTTGATAAAAAATCTTTAAAATCCTTCGTAAATTTTTTATAATCATTGTAATCTAACTGTAAGATGAATTCAGAATCATATTTATTTAAGTTATATATCTTGCTTAATCTTGTTAAAAGTTTTTCTTTAAACTTTTTAACTTCTGGATTTTGAGAGCGCTCTGTGAAATCTAAACTTTTTTTGAAAAATAATATTGATTTTTCATTCTGAATTCGCCATTCTAAAGCATTTTGTGCTTCTTCTAAATTAGTATTAATAATAAATTTTGCAGCAGCAGTTCTTACTAAAGGAGATTCATCAGATATTAAACTCTTTTCAATAAGTTTGGAAATGTCAATATCTATTAATGAGAGTTGTTCAAGGACTTTAATTGCATTTGCTCTTATTTCTTCGTTATCACTTTCATTTATAAGTGATTCAAGTAATTTTAAGGATTCTTCTTTACTAATTTCATTATTAAGAAATTTTTCATAAATTTTTCCTGGATCTAAGCGATTAAGCATAATTAAAATATTTGGAAATTAATTTATTCTAATAACATAAAATAAGGAATGTTTAGATTAGACTTTCATTAACTTCTACGTGATGGCAATAAGTAATAGGTTCCCCTTCTTTTGCTATAAGTTTGATATTTCTTAAAACTTTAACATAAGAAGCTAAAATAACCAGATCCTCATCTTTTCCTCCTATTTGAACGTAATCTTCAATAATACAATTATCGGAAATTATTGCATTTTGGATATTAACATTTTTAGAGATATAGGTATCATTATATACCAAAGATTCTTTTATTATTGAGCTTTCATCAATATAAACGTTATCCCCGATTATAGCATTAGGTCCTATCTTACACATACCTCGAATGACAACATTTTCTCCAATTGTACAAGGATGAATAATTTTTGTGTTTAGGGCAATATCAGCAGAATTATCAACTAAACTCTTTCTTTTTCCTTTTAAATTTTTCAAAATATCATTCATTAATAAAATACTTCCTTGTAATAACTCATAAGGTTTACCAATATCTTTCCAAATACCCGTAATTGGAAAGTGATATATCTTTTTATCAACAAGAACTTTAGGGAAAATATCCTTTTCAATAGAAGCCTTTTTATTTGGTTTAATATAAGAGAAAATATCTGGCTCTAAAATATATACACCCGCATTAACTGGCATTGGAATAATTTTGCCATTTGGGGGTGAATATTCATCTTTTTCAAGAAATTTAAAGAGTTGATTAGTTCCGGGATCAGCTATAAGAACACCATATGGAGATGGATCCTCTACGACTTTACTCGCAATTGTACCAATTCCGTTATATTTTTCATGAAAGTTAAGCATATCCTTGAAATTAAAATTTAAAATTACATCTCCATTTAACATGAAAAAATTATCATTATCTAAGTAAGATTCTGCTAACTTTATTGCTCCCGCGGTCCCCATTGGATGCTTTTCATTTGTATAACTAATCTTAATTCCTAATTTCTTACCATCTTTAAAGTAGTTTTTTACAATATCTGACATCACACTTACAGCCAGAACCACTTCTTTAACACCAGTAGCTTTCAATAATAAAATCTGCCTTTCAATAACGGGCTTGTTAACTACCGGTATTAAAGATTTTGGAATAATACATGTTAACGGTCTAAGCCTTGTACCAAATCCACCAGATAAGATAATACCCTTTACCATTTTCTACTTAAAATTTAGCTTTAAATATATTACTTGGGCTAGATAAATTAATATTTTCTATTAAAAATTTAGCTTTAGATGTTTCTTAAAAAAAAGAGTTAAAATAGGTAATAAATCTTATAATTATTTCTTATAGAGGGGATCAGCTTCTTGAAGTATTCTTCTCTGAACCTTTCCTAATATATTTTTTGGTATTACATCTACAAACTCTATGAATTTTGGAATTTTCCAATGGGTCATACTCTCCTTTGCCCATGCTAGCAAATCTTCTTCTGAAACCTCTCCTACATATTCTGGTTTTAGAGCAACCCATGCTTTAGCTATTTCCCCAACTTTTCCTTCAGGATCAGGTAATCCTGCTACCGCTGCTTCCGAAACACCTTCATGCTTCATGAGCATAGTTTCAATTTCAGTAGGAAATACTGAATGACCAGCAACTTTAATTAATTGTTTTTTACGATCCATTAATGTCACAGTTCCATCTTCACGCATATATCCAATATCACCTGTTCTTAACCAAATTCGTCCATCCCATTCTTGTAATGTCTCTTTAGTTTCTTCTGGTTGGTCTAAATATTCCTTCATTACTTGTGGACCATTTATGCATAATTCACCTGTATGTTCTTCTCCATAATTAGAGCCTGGAAGTCCATTTGCTATAGGACCTTTTTCAAGGTTTGGAGCAGCAGCATCAAAAATTGCCCAGTCTGTACCCGGTAAAGGCATACCTATTGTTCCAATAGGACTTTCACCAAATAAGTTACCAGAGCTAACAACCGGACTAGCTTCAGACAAACCATACCCTTCTACAATTCTTCCTGCTGTCTTTCTTTCAAAAGCATCTCTTACTGGTGCATGCAAAGGACCCGCTCCAGATACATTTAATTTCATTTTACCCATTAAATGGGGGAATTTCTTTAAATGTGGGTAATCAGCAATTCTTTTGAATAAAATTTCTGCTCCAGCATAAGCAAGACCTTGAGGTGCAGGTAATTTATCAATCGTTTTAAGTAATTCTTCGGTAGAGGGAGGCCTTACAAAAAGCATCATCCACCCTCCTATTCCAATTGCTACATTCATTACAGCCGTCATAGCAAATGAATGAAATAATGGCAAGACGCCAATATCTCCCATCCCAGGTTGTTCTCCTCCGAATATCTCAACAATTTGTTTAATATTTGATACTAGATTAAAGTGGGTTAAAACTGTTGCTTTAGGGATCCCTGTAGTTCCTCCTGTCATTATATAAGTTGCTGTATGAGTCGTCGGATCAAAACTTACTTGTGGTAAATTTGGCTCTGTATTTAGGAGATCCATGAATTTATATGATGGATTAAAATCAACTTTTCCAGAAGGAATTTTTCCCAACATCTTTCCCAAAACTTTTTTGATTCCTGAAAGACCACTACATAAATCAATAACGTTAGTATATATTACCATTTCGACATTCGTTTTTTGAATGATAGGGGCAGCTAAATCACTATAAAGCGAATCCAACACGATTAATACTTTAGCATTTGTTAATTCAAGATGGTGAAGTACTTCAAGTGCCTTATAAGTTGGATTTATACCCGTTGATATTACTCCCAGTTTTGCACATGCATAAAAAGAAATAACATATTGAAAACAATTAGGTAATAAAAAGGCCACTGCATCTCCTTGCTTTATACCAAGATTATGTAGTGCAGTTGCAAAAGAATCAATATATTTTCCAATTTCGTCGTAGGTCATCCATGTATCGATGAACCATATAATATTAGAATCTGGATATTTTTTTCTTTGTTTTTCAAAAAAATCACCCAAACTAATTTCTTCGAATTCAGTATTAAATGGTACTCCTTCAGGCCACCACTTATGAAACCAGCTTTTATTTTCGTCAACATGAAATTTTTCCATAATCATCATAATGATTCACTTAATTCTTAAAAAATTTATATGTATAAAATCAAATTTTAAATTTGAAATAATAAATTTAGTAGAATCAAATATAAAAAGTTTATATTATACTTTTTAAAATTGAAAGTTATATATCATCAGTAATTTTTTTTGTAAAGTAAAATATACCTGGTTCAATGCCTCTTTTTTCAGCCATTTTATAAAAAAGTAATTGTAGAATAATGATTTCCATTATTGGAGCTAAATAGTTATCAACAATGTTATGCCGATAAACAATCATTCTAGAATTTTTATGAATTTTTTCGAGTTTACTATTAAAATTTTGATTTGTTATATGAAGAATCTTTTTACATTTCCATCTATTAATTAGATTATCTAGGAATTTAGTGTTTAATTGTAAATTCTTATTATCTGATGTAATCAAAATTATCGTGGTGTTATCATTAAGACATTCTATACCCCCGTGTCTAAACGTAGATATAGAATTTGCTTCAGAATAAACCTTTGCAATTTCTTTACAATTCAAAGCAGCTTGATGAGCAGTTACCATCGAAGAACCTCGTGATAATATCTCGATAAAATTCATGTCGTATCCAAAAGAATCTATTAAATCTTCCCAGATTTTATTTAAGCTAGCTTTATCATTCATTAAAGTATCCACTTCAGTGATTAACTGATCGATTTTTTCAAGTTCACTTTCATTTGTAAAAAATTCACCTATTATTGTTTTAGCCATCACGTAAAGCAATAATAAAGTGCAAACATAACTCTTTGATGTTACTGATACTTCCTTGTCAAAATTCATTAAAATTTGTAATTCTGTCATGGATGCTAGATAACTATCAGGATCATTTGTAATACCAATTGTTAAAGGAGTATCATCAATTGAATTAATTCTTCTAAGCAATTCTCGAATTTCACCAGATTCACCCGATTGAGATATAATGATTATTCCCGTGTTTTTAAAAATATCTTTCCTTTTTTCTGGAAATAGATTAAATAGAAATTCTCCAGAATCTCTTATTTCCGTTGTTATTCCGTATTGATTTAATATATAATAGGGTAAGTATGTGCTAATATAACTAGATCCCATTCCTGTGAAGATTAATTTATTTATTCCTCCTTTTTTAATGAAGTCCTTTACAATTAGAAATTGAGGTTTTCCATCGCTCATTATATAATTTAAAGTTTCTCTTAGGGCCAATGATTGAGATTTTATTTCCTCCAAAAACTCACTCATAATTAATAATAAAAAAAAATATAAAATAAAATTAATTTAAAGAATTCAGAAAAGAAAATCTATTTAAGTGGAAAATTTATGATTTGTAAACACGGCCTTGATGAGATAAATTGTCCAATTTGTCGAATTTCTACAAGCACAAGACCACATAATGATTTAAATTTGGAAATGTTTAATATAAATCCGCTTAAAACAGAAAATCCTTCTTTTAAGAAACATACTACTAATAAAAAGAAATTAGAGCAAAATATATTTCATATTCAAAATGCTTTAAAACCAAATTTCATTCATAAGTTCCCAGAAATTACTATGATACACCAAATACCTGATTTTGGAAATAAAATTTTTAGAAAACAACTCGAAAATATTGATATTACTAAATCTGACAAATTTGGAATTTCTAAAAAAATTTCTTTAACAAAACCAGAACTAGATTTAGAATCTGAAGATTAGTGTTCTACATATAATACTTCTTATTATTTATTTGAATATCAGATAGAGTTATATAAGTTTGAATTATAAATATTAATAATAATTTGAATTTGGAAAAAGTGATTATGTATGGAAGCACAAATGGAAATTTTTTGGTTGGGTCATGCCGCTTTCAAGATTGTAATGTTTAGTGGTAGGATTATCTATTTAGACCCATATAATATTAAAGAAGGTGAAGAAAAAGCAGATATAATTATATCATCCCATACCCATGGGGATCATTTCTCAACTACGGATATAAAGAAATTATGGGAAGATAATACAATCTTAATAGGTCCAATTAGTATTGCTAGTAGTTTAGCAGAATTTAATGGAAAGCCTTTACAATTTGGTGAAGAATTTGCCTATAAAGATTTTTCAATAGAACTATTTCCAGCATATACTATAAAAAAGAGAACACATCCAAAAAGTAATGCTTGGGCAGGAACAATAATCGAATCAGCGGGAAGAAGTGTATACCATGCTGGTGATACTGAGCAGATTCCAGAAATGAAGGACTTAGCTAAAAGAAATATAACTGTCGCCTTACTCCCTTGCGGAGGGACATATACAATGGATATGGAAGAGGCTACAGATGCTGCAATGGATATACAACCTGAAATTGTTGTTCCAATGCATTCCTGGGGTGCTGATTTAAATAAGTTTAAAGAAATTATGAATACTAAAGATCCTAATATAAAAGTAGAGATATTGGAAAATAAATCTCTTAAAATATGAATATAATCTAAAATATTAAATACCTTAAATTTTAAAGGTTTTTTTAATTTTTTATGTCAATATATACATAATATTATGATTAAAATGCTACTTTTCTTTTATTTTCTTTTAACATAAGAATTTAATATTAAATTTTTACATAATACATGAAAAAGAATATATCTCAAATATAGATTTTAAAGATGATGAATTATGGAAATCGACGATAGTCTAAGAAAAAATACAACTGTTGCATATATCTCCATGGAAATCGGAATGGATAGTAATATACCTACATATTCTGGGGGTTTAGGTGTTTTATCAGGAGATACAGTAAGATCTGCAGCAGATCTAGAAATTCCTATGGTAGCAGTTTGCCTTTGCTACAGTTCGGGTTACTTTTTTCAATTATTTGATGAAACTGGAGAACAAAAAGAAAAAGAAGTTGAATGGAATTTCTTCTATGAATTTGACAAGGTTGAAAAGCCAATTTGTATTAATATTGAAAATAAAAATGTTAAAGTTTCCGCGTGGTTATATAAAGTAATTGGGCAATCAGGCCATATCCTTCCGATTTATCTCCTTACTACTGATATAGATGGAAATGAGGACTGGATGAAAAAAATGACAGGATCACTATACGATTCTACTTCGAGATGGAATCGCATTGTACAAGAAATTATTCTTGGAATCGGAGGTGTACGCCTTTTAAATTCTTTGGGCTATAACAATATTAAGACTTATCATCTAAATGAAGGTCATGGATCATTCGCCACAATTGAATTATTCAATATGTTTAATGGTGATATTGAAAAAGTAAAGTCAAGTATTGCATTTACTACTCACACACCTGTTCCAGCTGGGCATGACAGATTTGATAAAAGTTTAGTAAATAAAGTATTCGAAAGTAGAATACCCAAAGAAATTCTAAAATTAGGTGAGGATAACGGACAATTAAATATGACAAACTTAGGTATGAACCTTTCAAAATACAGAAATGGAGTCTCTAAAAAACATGCAGAAATCACCAAGAAAATGTTTCCGCAATATGAAATTGATTATATTACAAATGGAATTCATTTACCATTTTGGGTTTCAAAACCAATTAGAAAACTCTTTGATAGAAAATGGCCAAATTGGACAGCAAATCCTATTGTACTCCAAAATGCTATTGAATTGGATGATTTAGATCTTTTTGATGCACATATTGAAAATAAATTTGGACTTATTAGTTATCAGAAAGGACATAGCTGGAATTTACTAGACGAGGAACTTATTACAATAGCATTCGCTAGAAGGTTCGCTACCTATAAGAGAGCAGTACTTATATTTCATGATATTGATCGGTTAGGTAAAATCTGTAAGGGAAATGTCCAATTTATTTTTGCAGGGAAAGCTCATCCAAAAGATCAAGCGGGTAAGGACTTTATAAAAAAAATTTATGAATCTGGAGAATATCTTTTTAATAATTATGGAGTTAAAGTGGTTTTAATGGAAAATTATAACATGGACTTATCTCATATGCTAGTTTCTGGATGTGATGTATGGCTTAATACTCCTGAAAGATATCGCGAAGCAAGTGGCACTAGTGGAATAAAAGCAGCTTTAAATGGAGTTTTAAATCTGAGTGTTCAAGATGGTTGGTGGTTAGAAGGGTATAAAATGAATCCTATGGCGGGATGGAGTATTGGCCCAGATGATTCAAATCCAGAGGACCCAGGTGTATCAAATAATTGGGAAATTGATGCAAAAGCATTTTATGACATCCTAGAGAATGAAATCATTCCAACTTATTTAAATCATGATGAGTGGTTATTCAGATGTAAAAATGCAATTTCGCTTGCTGCTTATTTTAACAC
>JBHLOI010000096.1:0-8747 GCA_048940645.1 Promethearchaeota archaeon
AAATACATAATTTTTTATAGCAATCTTTTCATAATATTTTTAAATCGATTTACTGTATGAAAATATTTATTAGAATAAAATTTAATATTATTATATAAATTATCAAAATACCTAAAGGGTGTGAAAAATTAGCTTAGACACTAAAAGTTTTGATAATATCTTAAGTAAAATCATTAAATCGGAAAGTGGAATAAAGAAAGTAATTCTAGTTGATAGAACAGGATTAACAATAGCAAGTGTGTCCAAATTTAGTTACTTTCCAGCTGATGTCGATGGTATTGGTGCCATTGCTAGTGCAGTATTCTGTGCAAGTGAAGAACAAGGAAAAAATCTAGAACTCGGAGATTTAGAGATTGTTACCAGTGAATTTTCTGGAGGAAAAATATTTGCTTCCAGTTGTGGTCCTAAAGGAGTTCTAACTTTAATTTCTGATCCAGATATTAATATTGGACTAATTAGATTAATTTTAAAACGCTCTGGAGATGAATTGAAAGAGATTTTAGATGAGTTCTTATCTGATATTCCAGATACTCTTGATTCAGGCTTAGATTTAAGTGACTTGGATGAATTGACTCCTGATTAAAAAAGTTTTTTTAAAATCTACTTAAGAATTATAAAACTTAAAATTTCACTTAATAGTGAATATCTTCTTTTTAATATGTTTTAAAACGAACAAATTTAAAGTAGATTATTATCTTTTACAATTTTTTTATAATGATCTCTTTCGCGTCTTAAAACTTTTATTTCTTTCTTGAGATCAAAAATTTCGTTTTTGATTTTCTCTCCTTCTTTTTTTTCAGAAGAAACTTTATCTTTTAGAGTCTTAACTTCAAGTTTTAGACTAGTAATTGAATCTATATGAATATTATTTTCTTTCTTGGACTTCTCTATTTGGTCCTCCATTTTTTTTACTTTAGTAGCGAATTTTTCAATTTCAGCATTTAAACTTAAATTTATCCTTTTTAAATCTTCTTTTTCGTTTATTAATTTTTCAGCTTGTTTTTTAGATTCTTCTACTGATTCTAGTTCTTGTTTTAGGTTCTCAATCTTCTTTTCCTTTACTTCTATTTCATCACTTCTAAGAGAAAGATTATCGTTAAGCTCCTTTATTTCCTCTAATAATTTGGCGTTGTTTTCATTTAGATCAGCCATTTGCTGACTCCATTTTTCTAATTTAATATATTGTTCACTTACTTCAGCTTTTAACTTTTCAACCTGCTCACTATTTTGATTTTTTTCCTCCATTAATTCTGTGTATTTGTTTGTTAGTTCTCTTAATTTACCTGTTTTTTCTTCCAATATATCCTCAAGTTCTTGGTTCTTATCTTTTATTGCCTCAAATTCTTTTAGTAATTCATATCCTCCACGCTCTGTTGAAATTTCTTCCTTTATTTTATCTTCAGTCTGTTGTTCTTCAGCATCCAAAAGTTCTTTTTGATCTTTTGTTTCAACTAAGACTTTACTAGTCTCACCTTCAACAGTTTCTTCCCAGTATGGAGTTAATTCTTCATTTTTCAGCATCTCATAATATCTTCCAAAAATATCATCAAAATTAAGCGCTTCTCTTTTTGGTAATAATTCATATGCGATTCTTCTCATCATCCCTTCAAAATCTTTAGAGAGAATGTCGTCATCTGATAAAAAAACTGTAATTGCATAATTGGGTTTTCCAACATAATGCCGGAATGAAAAACCAGTATAGAAACTTGCTATACTTATCTCATTTTCAAGTACTAATTCAGCATAATTTGGTTCCATCTTTCTTTGCATATGGTCTTCTACTAAACCCTTAAGCTTTTGGGGTGTGATACCAAGGAATTCACTGAGATTTGAAGGAAATTGAGTATCAATAAATACCTTAGCATCATCATTAAATCCTAAAACCATAATTCCCTTCAAATTCAAAACCTCTAAGCAAATAAAATTGCGTAATAATAAATTATTGACAATCTCAAGTAATTTTCATATTATATTAATATTTGGTTCTATTTATTTTATCTTTAGACATTTTTAAATATAACTCTATAACCAAAAAAATGATTTAAATTCTTTTTGAATCAGCGAATTCTGAGAATTTTTATTAATATAGAATTTATAAATATTCCACATGGAAAAATTAATTAAAAATTTGAGTAATACAATTTAATATTTGATTTTCATCAGTAGCTAAAAAGTTTTGTTTAAAGGCAGATGCAAAAAACGCGCGATCTTTCGGATTAAAGTATTTATACCCAAATTTGTTCCATTCCATCCCTTTATTTAAAGGGGCTACAATAGATAAATGATTTTTTACCAAATCCGTTAATATTAGAGGAATCTCTTCCTTGGTAGTAGATTTAACAGCATTTAATAAAATATCATCATTAAATTTATCCCAAGTTTCCTTAAATTGTAAACAAAAGCTTTTGATATCAATTTTATTCTCTGTAATTAACTTCGCTAATATTCTTAATGTCATTTCATAAGAGTTATTTGAAGTAGTAGAGATTATTGTACTAGGCAATGGTTTAGGGTCTTTTCTAACTAAAGGAATGTTATATTCGGGTAATAATCGTATTTGATTTAATCCAAGTATATTCCTTACATCTCGAATATTACCCCCTGTATCAAAAAATCGCTTATTAATGACATAGATCAATAACTTTTCCGCATGTCTATCACCGAAGTATGGATAATCTGTAGCAAAAAGAAGATATTCTGACCAATCACGATTATCTACTCTATATTTGTTGTTTGCTTTAAACCATTTTCTAAAGTCCTCAAAAAAGTTTCCTGCACCTTCTCCATGTAGCATAGATAAATCACCATACGTATTTGGTTGAACAATAGCATTATAAACATCATGATCTCCAATATTCCCTTGAGCAAAATGCGCAACTATTACTTTAAAATGCGGTAATAATTCAGGATATTGCTGTGTTATCACGCCTCTTGTTGTTTTCACTAATGCTGCAATATCTAGTATAGATCCTCTTCCTCTCGTATCAAAAATCACGGGCATTGAATGGCTAGCTGCCTCTATAAGAACATTAACTGCCTTATCTGTATTAACATTATCAATCCATCTTTCTGAACGAGGGTGGAGTTTTAAGCCCCTTAGTCCTAATACTTCTCGGGCATAACTTACTTCCTTAACAGCTTTTTCCCCTTCCATAGGATCAACTCGTGCATATCCCACTAATTTCATAGAAAAGGGAAATCGAGTTGTAAACCGAGAAACATTAATATTACTTGCTCGATATAAAGCTTCGGGTCTTTTATTTCTAAACACATCCTGAAAAGGAAATACTACTCCCTGATCAATAAAAGAATAAAATTTAGATTTTTCTTTTAAATCTGAATATCTTTTTCCCAGTTTCTGCAAAGCAATATATAATTTATCAGTAAAAGGGTAAGGTGTAAATGACCAAGAAATTCGCGTTGATGCTCCATCAATTACGGTTCCAAAAGATTGTTCCCTAGTTTTTTCCCAATCCGCTTTAATACGACCTTGAATATTACCCCAAAAATCAAAAGTACCTGTACCTGGGGCTAACGGATTCATCATTGTAGCTCCATCTACATCTTCCCCTAAATGAGAATGAGCATCAATCACAAATATATGCTCATTTCTCTTTTTTCCGCCTTGTTCAATTGTTGCAGTTAACATCTTTTATCAATTAATTTGACTTTTTATTCTCTCATTTCTTTAGGAAGCGTTAATACTCCTGTTAATGGATTATTTAAAGGGTCTTGACAATATTGAATTGTAAAGTAAATTAAATCCCATAAAATGTTCGGATTTTCTCCATTATCTAATTTATATTTGTATAAGCTCAGTTGGTATTCTGCTTCGGTTATGGGAGGCTCGGCGTAGCTCACACTCCCAAATACTGATTGAAGGATAGGTTTTAAAAAGGGGGAATATAGGAAGCCGAGCTCCTTTAATTCATCTTTCAGATAAAAGAACATCCTTTGGACAGCTTGAGTCATATAACGGACTGGTTCATTTTGGGGTCCTAAATATTGTTCCGCAAATGCAGGATCATACTGATATAGGTGTTCTCGGGTAAGATTGGGTGCGGTGCGGAAAAGTGAGATGAGACCACGTTCGATCGTGCCTTGACGATTTAATGTAATGGTTTCGGAACCTGCATCGGGTATCCATATACCTTTCTGAAGCAATTTACGTGCTTTATAACACATGGCTTGTATTAAGAGCGCCATACCGATTCTGCGGCAAATTGAAATTTGCGCGTCGCTAATACGGCATTCTATTGTGTTCCAATCTGTCAGTGGAAACAGATCTTGGAACCTTCCATCCTCTAAGCTTGCCTTTTGGACTGTTTGGAGGAAATATGCAATGGATTGTTCATTAATTTCGGTTAGATAAGGGATATAATGCTTTGGATCGTTATTGCTGAGCATAGTAGTATTATGCTTTAATCGAAGACTTCTGGTGCAATTTGGAGATGTTATACGATTATTCACAATTTTTACTACGTCAGTGGGCTTATTATTTAAGATTGGCGAATTACATGTGAGCGCTATAATGTGCGGAATGAAATTGCGAATCATATCATATGCTTGTACCTTTTCGAGGTCAGAACTGAACGATCCTAAATGGTGGTGGTCCGCTTGGGAGAGTCCTCTCATGTAGCTCGCGGCTGCAGGGTTAATTGCTGAAGCAATAATATGCAAATCAGTAGGCAGTGTACTCTTAGCTAAAAGAAATAGTGTCGAAGCCCAATATGCTAATTCTTCCACATATTCGCAAGGGGGTGTAACAAGTTCTAATATATAAGTGACTGCAGTTACATTACCGTCTCTAGCAAAAGTATCAATGTCCACTTCAGCACCATCTGGTAATCTATATCTTATATCCATAGCATAACCTTTTTCTAAATCTTCACGGCCATATGGGCGTGCTGTAACTTTAGAGCGAATATAATCTGGAACAGGATAGAAGTCATCTCGTCCTTCATATAAAATTTGATCCATTATTCTTATAGCATCTTTCACAATCTCTCTCATTCGATAAACCATCTCATCACCAGGTGGATAATTCCCTTGATCATCTGCAATAATGAGCTCCATTTCTATACCATGAGTAAAGGGTAATCGGGTCCAATGTTCAACATCCCATAAAATTTCTCCCCATGATCTTTCAGGGATATACACTTCGCGGTAATCTGTTCCCAGAAATAATTTATCAGCAGATCGGTCTACAGGATTGCCTATAGAAACAGTGTAAGGGGTTCCAGACACTTTTTTACCTTTTACCTTTCCAGAATCCATAAAAGTTGAAAAGGTATCGGAACCTCTTTTGCTCTTTCCTTTCTTTTTTTTCTTTTTCTTATCCTTGGCCATGTGTTTTTTCACAAATTTTTATATTTGATAATTTTTTTGATTTTAATTTATAATAATGATTCTACAAAAGCTTTAAACATGGCATGGTCGTTTAAAAACTCATAAGATAGTATTAAATTAATTATTTTGAAGTTATAGGACATAAAAATATTTTTTAAATTTGTAACAATCTGTCCACCTTCGAAAAATGAATCATCAACCAAAACTTGAACACTTTTACCAAGTTTTTTGACTATTTTAGACTTTAACTGGTTGAGATCTTCTGATTCAGAAGCAAGAATGATTGTAGGTTTTCCTAAGTATGGAATAAAATCTAAATTAAATAGATAAATTTGGTTTGAAATTTTATTAGGTGGAACAAACAAACGAAGAGTATTTTGAATTATATTCAATTCCTCTTGGTTATAGTGTCGAATTGATGGATAGATGTAATAAGCAATAGATTTATTTGAATTAAATTTTAAATCAGTATAAATTCTATCGATAATTGGGAAAATTCCAAAATCATAGCTAAATAGCGATAAAAATGCAATGTTAAAATTAAAATCTCTTGATAAAAGATTACTACTCACATTCCCTCCATTTAGGGAAAAATCTGTAACTTCATTAACAATTTTTGAAGCAAAAACATTAAATAAATAATATTGAGAAAAAATTAAGGTTGGTTCTATCTTAGTACGTAATTCATCAACCAATACATATATTTCATTAAATAGATCTTTAGTAATGTTTTCTCTAACATCTTGAGTTCCAATACTTTTGATTATTCTATCTGCAGTCTCTGGAGAATCTAATTCTGCTAAAAGGCAGATTGAATTCTTTAAAAACTGGTAAGCAGGGTGTTGAGAACTATTTAAGTTAATTTTTGAAGAATGTAGTATAATTTGATTAATTTGGTTAATAATTCTTAGAATTTCTTCCTGATTTTTACTTTCATGTAAATGTTTGGCGATATTAAATAAAACTTTTACTTTTAGCATTTCATCTTTAATTAGGTAAGTCAGCTTTAAAGCTAACTGAAAATCTTTTTTAAGAACATTTCCCACAACTTTAGCTACAACGTCTTCTTTTTTCAAAGGATTCTCTATTAAATTTACTATTTTTATTATGTGATCATGATTTAAATCTACAAAATCTAATGCTAACTTATCAATTATTTCAAATTTCTTAACTTCATCGTTAAGATTTGTTATAACTTCTAGGCAAGCATCTAAATCAACTGTAGCATAGGCTCTAATTAAATTGTAATAAAATTGAACCCTTTCTGTCTCATTAGATAACTTTAATGATGTTTCTAAAGCTTTATAGAATTCTTTTACAGACAAATAGTGTTTAGCTAAAATTCTGGTTTTTGAATCAATATTCTCGAGGGAAATTCCTGGTTTTGGAGGCACTAAAGCAGAAATAGCTTCACTTGGATGTACTTGACTTTGAATATAGGACTCGTATTCCGCCCTCATAGACTTAATTTCCTTTTCTAATTTCTTTAGATCATTTTTTTGGTTATTAATAAAAAAGGATTTTGATTTAAATTTGTCTCCTGGGTTGGTAGTTAAAGCTTGGATATTTCCTAAAATTTTTTTAATTTTACTTGATGATATCACATCTCGAATTTTTTGAACTTTTACCGTATATTGGATAAATTTCATCCAATAAGCGTTAACAGTTAACTTACCATACCCATCTGCTGTAGGAGTTAATTTCAAATCGATCTTTCTGGTCTCTCCTGGTTCAAATTTGATTTCATTTTTGAAATCTTTTGGTTCATATGTTATATCCAAATTCTCTCCTTCAAAACCGAATTTTAATGTTTCAATCTTGTTTGAGGCATTCATTACTTGAAGTGCTACTTGATTATCACCATTAGGAATTAAAAGGTTTTGAGGAAATTTAGTTACTGTAAGATTAATGACTTTATTAGGATCTGGGGAGGACATTTTATCGTTTGTGTCTTTTATTCAGTTATATTTTAAAATTAAGCATATAAGATAATTATTTTGTTTATGTAAGTTTCTGAAAAACTGGTATAATAATTTTATAACATCAACATAAAAGTAATTAATTTTAAACTTTTAGTTTACAGAATTTCATTTCATTCTCCTTTACGCCTGTTTCTATTGACATACTCCATTAAATCTTCAATCATCATTTCTTTTGTATAATCTGGCCAATAGTCATCCCTAAATTTGAATTCTGCATATGAGGCATCCCAGAGTAAGAATCCTGAAATTCTGGCTCCATCCTCCATACCAGTTCTTATAATATAATCTAGCTCAGGAAAATCCTTTGTATGTAAATAATTTTTAACTAATTCACGATTAATTTTTTCGGGGTCAATTCCGTCTTTTATCAATCTTTTAATGGCATCTACAATTTCTTCTTGACCATCATACATAATACAGACATTTAAAAATGCTTGATCAGAATTTCGAGTAAAATCTGTTAATTCTTTAAGTTTTTTTCTAACATCTTCAGGGAGTAAGTGCAATCTCCCTATGAAATTAATTTTAATTTTCTCATCTCTTATGATTGATTCTTTTTTTACAGAATCTACAGCGGCAAAAATTATTTTATAGATATATTTCAACTCATCGGGGCTTCTTTTTCTGGCATTTTCAAGTGATAATGCATACACAGTCACATATCTTATGCCTGCGTCATAAAAATCGAATAATCGATCCCTTAAGTTTCTATATCCTTCTAAATGACCTAAATTAGGATCAAGATTGCCTCTTCTTGCCCAACGTCTATTTCCATCAAGAATCAAGCCGATATGGTTTGGCAACTTTTCTTTTTGGATATTTTTGAGCTCTTCCAAAATTTTAACCTAATTTAAGAAATTACTACTAATAATCTTATTGAAGATATATTAAATAATAAGATTTTATAAATTTAAAAATAATTGAAGAAAAAAAGTCATTTTATTTTTCCATAAAAATAACAATTTATAATAAATTCTTCATAATTATTTCAGAACTTCTATGTGTTTCCCATAAAGAAAGAAATTTTTTTAGATTCTCATCGTTCTGAAAGATTTTATCCCTAGCAATTCGTTTAGCTTTGAGGACTTTCAAAAAATTACGGTCTAAAATTCTTTCATATTCAAGTCCCAATTTGTTTAATTTATCTCTTTTTTCACATTTAATTATTGCATCAATTGCATATTTACCAGACATCATCGCGTAAGGGATACCTTTTCCGCTAATTGGATCAACAATACCACCCGCATCCCCAATAGCAAAAATATTATCTCCATATAATTTTGGTCTTAACCCTACTGGAATAAGATGGGGTTTAAAGATTTCTAATTTTGAACCTTGAAGAGCATCCTTTACAAATTGAAGATTTTCAAATTTTTTAAATTCTTCCCTTGAGTTTTTTACTAAATTAATTTGGTT
>JBHLOI010000097.1:0-8731 GCA_048940645.1 Promethearchaeota archaeon
ATTCCAACTTATTTAAATCATGATGAGTGGTTATTCAGATGTAAAAATGCAATTTCGCTTGCTGCTTATTTTAACACTCATCGTATGATTGAGGAATACGCTGATAAAGCATATAACTTAAAAAGACAAAAACCTTGGAAATATATTGATTAGATTCAAATCACATTTTAATTTTATCTCTTTTTAACAATTTCATCAAAAACAGTTATTTAGATAAAATTGCCTAATCTTAATATAATCACCAAACTTTTCTTGTTTAAGATAATCTTCAAAGGTTTGGGTAAAAATTTCTTCCATAATATCGATTCCAGAAATTAAACCTTTCATCTCTTTTGCAATTAATAACATATAGTTAGAGGTTGATTCTAAATAAAAACACCCAGAATTGAATCTCTTGTTTATATATTTTTCTATGATTTCATTTGCATTCTTAACAATTTCATTTGTGGTAAATAAAATAATTAGAAAATTTTCAGTGTATTCTTCTTTTAAATAGGTATCTCGAATACCTGCTGCTACAAGAGAGTCTTTGGTATAATCCTTGAAGATATATTGTAATCGATTTAATTCTTTTCTGAATTTGTTTTTATTATGGAAGAAGCTAAATTCATTATTTAATATTAACGGTTCCCCCTCTATATATGATAATTCTTTCGGACTTTCTTCAAATTCGAATCGGTTTAGATATTCATACATCGTAAATTTTATCACTTTTATAATATTTTTTTTAATGAACAAATATTTGCAATTTAAAGCTATTTAATTATGTAAAATTCATTTTTTATAAAAATTTCATGTTTATAGTTTGAAAATTTAGATAATATTGTTTTTTTAGTAAAATGAAATTAGGGACACTTTCTATAGATAATAATTTATTATTAGCTCCTATGCAAGAGGTGACTACAGCACCATATAGGAGATTTTGTAGAAAATTTCAAGAGATAGGCCTAGTGTATGTTCCTATGATCTATATTAAGAAAATCGAGAAAAGTCCTAATTCATTTATTACTGATTTATATAAAATAGAAGAAGAAAAACCTATAGGCATCCAATTAATTGGGTCAGATCCAGAAGCTTTAAAGAAAACCATAATAGCTCTTGAAAGTTATAAATTTAATGTGTTGGATATCAATGCGGGTTGTCCATCAAAGCGAGCTATCAGAGCAAAGGAGGGAGCTTTTTTATTAGAAGATTTAGACAAATTAGCGAATTTAGTTAATATTGCTCTAAAATTCTCTTCTAGACCCGTTTCTCTTAAAATAAGAATAGGTGTAAAAGAAATAACTGATTTAAATAAATTAATAAAACTACTAAATAATTCTGCCCTTGAATTTTTAACAGTACATGGTCGCACTGTAAAGAATAAATTTGACAAATCCCAATTGGATTTAGAAACTATAAAAAGTATAAAAGAAAGATTAAATATTCCTGTGATAGGTAATGGGGATATAGATGATCCAAATAAAGCAAAGATATTTCTAGATTATACAGATGTAGACGCATTAATGATAGGGAGAGGATCAATGGGGAATCCCGAAATTTTTAATCAAATTAACTACTTCTTAAAAAAAGATAGATACATGCCTTTTAAATATGATATTGATAAGATGCAAAAAAATATACAGCTTTATGAAGATTGTATTAATGAATTTATCAATAATGGATTTACTATTTCTCATTCAATAGAGGACTATAAGTTTATCGAACTTAAAAGAAATTCAATATGGTTAACAAAAAATATCGAAGATTCTACACTTTTAAGAAAAAAAATTTCGAATACGAAAAACTTGAAAGAATTAAAAGAAATCCTACAAAAAATATATAATAATAATTAGTTTAATTAGAATGATTAAACTAATCAGATCCTTTAGCGAGTAAGAGTAGCAACAAAATAATATAAACTGCTATTAAAAATCCAGTTACAATTCCTACTAAATTTATAACTTGAATAGCAAATCCCTCAATTGTAGTAGATAATCTTTCTACTGTCCAATTAAGACTTCCAGTTACTCCTGAAATAATATAATGTAAGTTTATACACATAAATTCAATAACAGCAAATATAAAAAGCTTAAAAAGAACCTTCTTTTTAGTTGTCTTGAATTTTTCAAAAAAATACGCAGCTGTCATTTTATACTTTATTCTTACTTGATAATTTAAATTTAAAAAATTACTTATACTTTGCTAATAATTCCTTGGGTGAGAAGATCCCGTCTTCTGTTATGATAGCAGAGACAAGTCTAAATGGGGTAATATCAAAAGCATAATTGATACATTCAACACCATTAGGTATTATCTGAACCTTCCCTAATATATTACTGACTTCACTGCTATCTCTTTGCTCAATAGTAACATCTTCTACAGTTTCATTAAGAGAGAGGGTTGATGAAGGGGCTGCTACATAAAAAGGAATTTCATTATCCATTGCAGCTAAAGCTACTAAGTATGTGCCAATTTTATTAAAAACAGCATCTGAAGTGACTCTATCTGTCCCCACTATTACTTTATTAACTTTTCCTAAGCTCATTAATAATCCTGAAGACGTATCGGATATAACCTTCACAGGAATATTATCGTATTGGAGTTCGTAAGCAGTTAATCTTGCTCCTTGTAATCTGGGTCTTGTTTCATCCGCAATTACACTAATCTTTTTACCTTCTTCAATAGCTGCTCTTACAGGAGCTAAAGCAGTACCATATTGGACAGTCGCTAAAGATCCTGCATTGCAGTGAGTAAGCACTACATCTCCATCTTTTAATAAAGTAGCACCATTTTTTCCTATATTTTTATTTACATTAATATCTTCTTGAGCCATAATCTTAGCTTCTTCGATTACTAATTCGGATAAGTTTTCTGGATCGTCAGGATAAATACTGATTATTTTCCAGACTCTATCTACTGCCCAAAATAAATTGGAGGCGGTAGGTCTTGTACTCCTCATGAGGTTGACTGCTTTTTCCATATTGATTAAAAATTTTTCTTTTGGAAGGTTTTTATATTCAATTGTAGCTAAAGCGACTCCCATTGCAGCAGCAACACCGATGGCAGGAGCACCTCTTATATTCATAATTTTAATAGCCTTAGCTACATCCCTAAAATTATCAAATTCTAGAAATTGAAGTTTATGAGGAAGCTGAGTTTGATCAATCATTTTTACTTTATTACTCGTCCATTCAATGGAAGGGATCATAATATTTAGAGAATAAAATATTAATTAAAATTTTTGAATATCAAAATTAAAAATTAGATTAGTTTAACATCATGTATGGTTATTAGATAAAATGTGATTAAGATAGTGCCAATAATAAAAAACCACGAATTAATAAACCAAAGTAAAGTGGCTATTAAATAGAATAAACCTCTCACTCCAGCAATCCAATGGTTTTTTGTAGTAATAAATGTTTTGTTAGCAAATTCTAATCCATTGAAAGCGCCTTTAGAATACTCTTCTGGATTTCCAGTGATAAGTAATGAAAGTCTCGTTAGATAATTGTCTGTTATTAATACTTAAACTTTTAGTTTATAGAGAATAGATTATTATAGAATAAGGAAATATTAGAATTAAATTGTAAGATATACTGATGAGTGAATAATAATGATTTTACGTAAAGTAAAAAGCGAGGGAATAGCATCTATATCATATTTTTTAGCTTCTGAAAATGAGGCGTGTGTAGTAGATCCAAGACGAGATGCAAAAGTTTTTCTTAAGTTAGCATGGGATGCTGAAGCAAACATAAAATATGTTTTTGAAACTCACCGTAATGAGGATTATGTTATTGGGTCTAAAGAAATAGAAGATGTAGTGGACGTAGAAGTCTTTCATGGACCTGGTTTGGATTGGAAGTATGGAAATACAATAAAAGAGGGTCAAGAATTTCAAATTGGAGTTTTAAAGATTAAAGCAATCCATACTCCTGGACACACGGATGAAAGTACAAGTTATGCAGTGATTGATACAACAACTGGAGATGAAGTTATAATGGTCTTTACAGGTGATACACTTTTTGTTGGAGATACTGGAAGAATTGATATGTATGGTCCTGAATTATCTGAAAAAAATGCTGAAAATCTATATAATAGCTTATTTAATAAAATTTTACCATTAGGAGATCAAGCCGTTATATTACCTGCTCATGGGGCTGGCTCTGTTTGTGGAGTAGCGATAAATGAAAGAGAATTAAGCACAATAGGATTAGAAAGGATGCAAAATCCTATATTACAATTGAATGATAAAAGCAGCTTCATACAATTTAAATTAAGTGAGCATCATTATTTTGCGCCATATTTTAAGAAAATGGAAGTTTATAATTTAGAAGGCCCCCCTCTTCTGAAAGATATACCTAGATTTAAACCATTGCTTCCAGACGAATTCAAAAAGAAAATAGAAGAAGGAGGAATTATTGTGGATACAAGGAACCCAGCTTCCTTTGGATCCGCACATATCAAAAATTCATATAATATCTGGTTAAAAGGATTACCTTCCTATGTAGGGTGGGTTCTACCATATGATAAACCACTATTGCTTATTGTTGAAAATTTTTCTGAACTAAAGAAAGCTCATAAATATCTACTTAGGTTAGGTTATGACAACATTGAAGGTTATTTAGTGGGTGGAATTATTGCCTGGTATAGTAATAGTTTCCCAACTGAGACATTAGGGATGATAACGGCAGATACTTTAAAGCTAATGTTAGATAAAGGAGAAGATACATTTATTATTGATGTTCGTGGCGCACCTGAATTAAAAGATGGATATATTGAAGGAGCTAAAAATATCTATGTTGGAGATATTGAAAATAAATTAAAAGATATCCCTAAAGATATTCCAATAGTAACAATTTGCGGAAATGGAGCAAGAGCTAGTATGGCATCTAGTATTTTGAAGAAAAATGGATTCAAAAATATATTTAATGTATTAGGTAGCATGAAAGCCTGGAAAAAAGCGGGATATCCAATTAAAAAAAGGGTAAGTTAAGGCTTTTAAAATATTAATTATTTGTAGTTTTCTTTTCAAGATTATTTAGTAAAATGCTTTAGATCTTTAATCCATAATGAGAATTTTTATTATTTTTAAGATCATAACTTTTATAAGAAATGTATAAAATTGGTGAAAAATAAATGGATGATGATATGAATGAATATTATAAGGCTGCTCAATCTAGCCTTCAAACTCTAGGCCATGCACATCCAGACGCTATGAAAGGATTTCAACAGTTTATGGGAGCTTCTAAAGCAGATGGGGCTATATCCGCAAAAGTAAAAGAATTAATTGGGATCGCCCTTTCAATCGCTCATAGATGTAAATTCTGTGTTGCTTGGCATGTTAAACACGCTTTGGATAAAGGAGCAACAAGAGAGGAAATCATAGAAGCGAGTATGGTCGCTGGGACATTAGGAGGCGGTCCTGCACTAATGTTCACTAAATATGTATTAAAATCATTAGAGGATTTTGGCAAATAAATTACTCTTTTTAACAAATTAAAAATTTAAGTAGGTGAAACAAATGGTTGATATACTTAAAAAGGAATTAAACATGGAGTTTGATGAAGCTGTGAAACATGTAGAAAGAATTGTTATTGCTGAGGGCTTTAGTCATATGTTAACTAAACCTATCCATGGTATTTTTAAACAAAAACTGGGAATTGATTATCCAAAATATACAATTATCCTTGCATGTGCCCCAGAATTAGCAAAAGGAGCATTAGATGTATCTAAAAATGTTGGATTATTATTTCCATGTAGTTTTGTAGTTTATGAAGATGAAGGAAAGGTATTTGTTGCCCATACTTCGATTATGAAAGTATCTGTCGAAGCTAACCTTGCTGATAAGGATGAAATGGCTCCTGTGATTGAATTGACAGGAAAAAAAGTTCATGCAGCTTGGGATAAAATTTAACTTTTTTTATTTAGCCTTTTTTTAACAGATTTAATCCTTAAATTTAGGTAAAAAGATAATATATTATAATTTTAAGTTTTTTTATCTCGGATTTAAAGGTGTTTTAAAATGGAGACATATTGGTTAGGTGTATTATTAGCAATATTATCTGGAATTTCACATTTCTCAGGTATGTTAATCGAGAAAATGATAATAAATAAATTACCACCTGATGTGAAATTAATGAAAAATTTAGTTAGAACTCCTTTATGGATATTAGCATTATTTATTCGTTTCGGATTAGGTTCAGCTTTTTTTATGGTGGCTCAAATATTCATTGGGCCAGCTATTATCCCTGGTTTAATGGCATGTGGTTTAATTATATTAGCAATAGGTTCTGTGAAAATAGTTGGGGAGAAGTTAACAGTAATAGAAATAATAGCAATTTTAATGATGATTATAGCCATTACTTTACTTGGATTTAGTGAATTATCAATTGAACTTTCTGAATTTAATCTACTTGAGACTCAATTTATAATTAGAATGACAATTTATACTTCTATTTTAACCGTATTGGGATTCCTACTTCAACTTATGCAAAAAAAATCTGAAAGATTTAAGGGTATCTTATTGGCATTACTATCAGGTTTTATGTTTTCATTATCTAATTTCTGGTCTGGAGTTTTAATCGGAGTAATCGCTCATGTATTTAGCGGTTTATTTAGTATTGGACAATTAATTCTCTTTATAATATCTTCAATTGTATTAATCTTAGTAAATATATTTGGAGTTACGAAAATGGCTGCTTCATTAAGACACGGAGATGCAAGTAAATTAGTTCCTATACAGAATACACCTACTCAAAGTACCCCCTCAATTGTATACTTCTTTGTGTTTTTATTACCTCCACCAAGTATTTTATCAGTTGTATTTTTTACTTTAGCTATAATTATAATTATAATAAGTTCATTTATCCTAGGAAAACGACAAGCACAAATGGAGGAAATAAAAAAAGAAATTTGAAAGTCTCATTCAAAACAGCAAAATTCAAATACTTAACGATATAATTATGATAAAGAATGGGATTGGAAAATATTATTAAAAACCTTCAAAGTGAATTACCATGGGATATGTTTTTATCAAAAATGGAACATGAAGGGTTTATAAAAAAAAAATCTCTTAATTTTTCTCTCATTTCAAATATAGATAAATATAGGAAGCTATTTTTATCTGGAAATATAATGCTTATTGGAAATCGAATTCAATCTGGTAGTATTCGTGATCCTTCCCATTTGCATATATCTCCATATGCCCTTTTTCGGCCTACAACTGAAGAACAGTTGAAAAAGATAATAGTTTATTCACAGCAATATAAAATTCCGATTACTTTTGCAGGAGGTAAGACAGGATTATCAGGAGGATATTCAAATTTTGGAATTGTAGCGGATCTTGCTGATCTTCATTCATCAAATGAACCATTTCAGTTAAATTTTAAAAAAGAGCAAGTAAGCGTAGAGCAAGGTGCTATAATTTCAGACTTGATTAAAGCTGTTCAATTTTTAAGTAATGGAAAATATATTTTCCCGATTCAACCTGCAAGTGCTTTAAAGCTGCCAGTAAGAATAGGGGGGCTCATTTCATCGAATGCCAGTGGGATCACATCAGGTAAATTAGGTTCAGTGGAAAATTGGGTTGATACTATGCGTATTATGAAACCAGATGGAACAGTTATTAACATTAATCATAAAAATTCCCTTTTTAAAAGAATAATTGGTGGTAATGGCTATTTTGGAGTAGTTTTAAGTGCTGTATTTAAATTATATAAACCTCTAACAAATTTAAAACGAGCAATTTTATATGGGCATGAAATAGAATTAGCTTTTAATGGTCTTCAATCAGTTTTAGATTTTAAAATCTTTCCCTTAATTAGTGAATTTGTTGTCTCAAATGAGAAACTACCTGGAAAATTTAGTGAGTTAATTGTTTCAAATGAAGATGATATAAAAACTAAATGGGCTGCCATTATAAAAGGTACATCGAGTGAAGTCGATGAATTTATAAGACTCATGAATAAGGAAACAAAATGTTCTTGGAGTGTATTAACTGAAGAAGAATTTCAAGAATACCTTCAAGAAAGATCAGCATTTGCTTTATTAGTCCAGATCTCAGAGACTAATTCTGATTACATCGCTTTTCCTAGCTTTGAAGATATTTTAAGTGAGCCAAAGAATTTACCAGTAGTAATAGAAACAATAAATAACATTTTTATTAAACATGGGTTCCATAAAGTAATTTTTGGATATGGGCATATAAATTTTCGAAAAGGTCAAGGATTATTATTACATATGCGCTTACCAGTCCCTATTGAATATTTTTATAAAAATAGTGAGAAAAATTTAACTAAAGTTGGTCAAACTGTTTACGAGGTAATATTAACTCTTAAAGAAAAATTTAGAGTGAAACATAAAGCCGAGCATAGTCCTGGAATTTTTCCCTTTTTCTTAAATGCTGATTTTAGGGAAAAATTTCGTGAATTGGTTAAGAAGGGTGCTGCTTTTACTAATCCTCATTTAATGATTTATGATCAGATTGTAAAAGAAGAATATAAAAACAAGATTGAGAAAGAAGATGAAAAACAAATATTCATAAAAGCTATGAATATTTACTTATCAAATATGTGAAGGAATAATCTGAGGGATAAATAAGGAAAAAATAAAAGATGGAATATACTCAGCTCGTAAAATCACCAATTATTTCTTGTTCGCGTAGAACAGATATCCCTGCTTTCTTAATGGAATGGGTTATTGAAAAAATAAGTATTGGAAATGTTGAGGTAATTAATCCATTTAACAGAAA
>JBHLOI010000098.1:0-8558 GCA_048940645.1 Promethearchaeota archaeon
CCATATTCGCTTTCTACATATACTTTTCCTTGATGAAGTTGGATTAATTCTTTTGCGATTGTTAATCCAAGCCCTGTGCCTGGAATATCTTTGACTGATCTGGCTCGATAAAACCTATTAAAAATAAAAGGAAGATCCTCTTCATGAATTCCTATTCCAGAATCTATAATTTGAAATAATATTCCATCAATTCCTTCAGGATTAAATTGTCCAATGTAGTGATCAACAGCTTTAATGATTATTTTGGATTCCTTCTCAGAATATTTCCAAGCATTATCTATAAATATTCTGAAAATTTGCTTAATATGATTGACATCCCCATTTATCCACAGATCTTCTTTTAAATCTAATTCAACTATAATATTTTTCGATTTAATGTTTAGATCCATTAAATCAAGAACTTCGGAGATAAGCTCAAAAGGAGAATAAACCTCTAAATTTAAGAGCATTTTTTTCTCATCTATCCTTGATAACATTAAAAGATCATTTACTAATTCATTAAGCAAATTAACATTTCTCATAATTCCCCGCATCAAATTATATTCTTGCTCATTTGTTATATTTTCACGATATTTATTTAAGTAATTTAATGACATCAATAAAACAGCTATAGGATTCCGCAATTCATGCGAGACAGTAGATACAAATTGTTCTAACTTTTGCTCAGCTTGTTTATGCTCAATAAAGCGGCTAATAATTTCAGCAATCGTACGGGTTAACTCCTCTTCTTCTTTTAAAAAAAGTGAGTTATTATCATGTAAATAAATTTCAATTGAACCTAAATTTTTATCATATACTTTAATATCTACCTTGATATTCCATTGAGTGAGCATAAAATTTTTAGATGTAAATTCTTTTCCATCAAATAAGATCCTTGCATATGTCTTTTCTGGAAACTGATACGCTGAGGGGAGAATTTCAAGAATTTCATTGAATAGATCAGATTCTTCTTTTTCAAATTCCGAAGCGAAACCTGAAGTTCGATATAAGCATGTAAACTCTTTTACTCTTTCTTTCAATTCACTTTCGCTTTTCGTTAAAGCTCTTTCGAATTTTTTTCGTAACGTAATATTTGAGATAATTCCATCATATCGAATAATATTGCCTGTTTCATCCTCAATTGGGACTCCTTGATCTCTTAAATAAAATACTTCACCTGTATCCTTGTGAATAACACGATATTCTAGATCATATCCTATTTTTAAAGAAATATTTTCATGAATTTGATTCTTGATTTTGTCTCGATCCTCAGGATGGATAACTTTTAACCACAGATTCTCATCATCATAATACTCTTTTGGTATTATACCCGTCCAGACTTTCCATAAGTCTGAAATGAAGATTACAGTTCTTTTTTCATTTGATAAAGTTGAATAAATTACATTAGGTATATTCTCAACTAAGTTACGATACTTTTTTTCGCTTTCTATAAGGGCTAATTCTGCTTTTTTATGTTCTGTTATATCTGATATAAAAGCGATTGCACCATCGTATTCTCGTTTTTCATTAAGAAGAGGTGCTGTTTCTAATCTAGTATAGACTTTGTTAGCATTTTTATGTAAGAATTCAAATTCATGCTGTTCTTCAATGCCATCCTCCCTCCTTTTCAAATATTTCTTAGACTTTTCAACATTTTCCTTATCCATAAAAGCAAATAGATGTTTTCCTATCATTTCTTGTTCAGAGTAACCCAAAATTTCCGTCATTCTTTTATTAACGTAAGTAGTATATGCATTTTTATCGATTACCCAAATACCTTCATGTGCACTCTCCACAAATAATCTATACTTTTCTTCGCTCTCCTTAATCTTAAGGTAAGAATCTTCAAGAGCAATTGTTTTAGAAAGGAGTCGTTTTTCACTTAATTTTAATTTCCGGTATAAAAGATCAATTGGATTTCGCAATCCTATACTAATAATAGCTTTATATAAGAGGAAAAATGCTGAAATTTTAAAAATGTGACCAATCAAATTCGGTGGACTATACGGATCAGTATAGAAAGTAAAAGCTAACTCTGATGCAATTGTTAATATAATTGAGAATATTAATAACATAAAGATATTAAAATCGAAAATTGATCGATTCCTATACATTACAAGAAGTGTTATTACCAAAATAATATCAATAATGTACTCACTAATTACTTTAAACGGGGTTAAACCACTCCCTTCAATGTAACAAACCGGAAATATTCTTAAAAATATTAGTATAATTACTATTGCTGTATAAAAGGTAAATCCAAGTAGATAATACTTCGTATTAACTTTTTTATTTAGTACTAAAGAAGCTATTAAAAGCGATATTGATTGCAAATACCGAGCTGCTATCCATAATTGAGCAGGAAGATTGGTATCAAAAATACTGGGATCAAAAATATTCATCCCAGGAAAGGCTAATGTGTGGATTAAATCTATAAATCCTATAAAAATAAAAGATAATCCAACAACTAAAAAGAAATTGTTATCAATATGTTCTCTGGAATTATATAAAATTGCAAAGATAGTGACCTTTATTACGATGCTAAATAATTCAGCAAGATTATGAAAAAGCAAATAATTGTAAAAATTTGTCAAATATATTAAAATAAGTATTAAGATAAAAATGTAATAATCAATGTGATAATTCTTCCTTGTTTGTTGATCACTCATATTAATCCTAAAAGAATTAGAATAATACTGATTTTTGTATTAAAATATTATAAAAATTTTTAAATATTTGCTCTTTCGAAGACAGTGTAAATTGTTGTTTTATAAATTTCATCCCAAAAATTTGAAGGAATAACATCTTTTATCTTGGTTATTAGATCTTCTATTATCTCGTCAGTTAAATCAGGACGCGTTTCTTTTAAATTGGGATCAGTTTTATGTAAAAAAATAGAAAATTTAATTTTATCAATTTGATTTCCTAATTTTTTTATAATTAGCATTAAATATTCTAATGCTAAACTATATCTTTCTTGATCTTGTATGTCAATAACATATATAATTTTATCAATTTCTTGAAAATTATTTTTAAAGTCTTCTAAATGCATTTTTCTATATTGTTCTTGTCCTCCAAAGTCCCAAATATTGAATTCCTCATCATTGATACTTAAATTAGATGTTTCGACTCCTCTTGTAGGATTTGAAGATTTTAATGACATTAAATTTAATCCTTTTAAGCTTAAAACTATAGAAGTTTTTCCACCATTATCTAAACCTATGAAGATAATCTTCTTTGTAGTGTTGCTATTTAATTTTTTTTCTGACATAAAATTATACTAAATCTATTTTAAGCTAATTAAGTCAATATATCATAAAGTTCTCTTCTTCGTCTTTCCCTAAAATCATCACTAGTATTTTTTTCAATGAAACCTTCTATTCGAGCTAATAATTTGAAAATGGTTTGATTTTTTACTTTAAAATACTTATAATTATCTTTAACTTCGAAATCTACCAAATTATTATCCACCAATATGTTTAATTGATGGGATATAGTTGATTGACTTTTTTTTAGTAAGGTTTGAAGTTCTTCATTATTTTTTTCGCTCTCTTTTAAATTATTTAAGATAGCTAAGCGTGTATCATCACATAATACCTTCAAAAATTTTAATAATTGATTGTTTTTCGATTCCATTTCAATATATTCTTCTTAGTTATTGTACATAATGTTCTTCTTTAATTTTTTAATATTATTCTTATAATTTATTTATGGTCATTATTTGTCTAGAAACCGAAATATTTAAATATGAACATATCGACATATCTATTAATATAGATAATGAATTCAAGAATGATTTTAAATGGCCAGTGAACTATTTGATATTGATGAAATTGATAGAAATATTATTCAATTAATCCAAAAAGAACCAACTCTTACTCATACAGAAATAGCAAAACAAGTTAATAGAAGTCAACCAACAATTGGGATGCGTATAAGAAAATTAGAAGAACTTGGAATTTTAAAGTTTCAAGCGGGCATCAACGTTAAGACAACTGATTTAATTCTTGCAAGAGTTGAGGTTCAAACATTAAATCCTCCTGAAATTATAAAACTAGTTAAAAAATGCCCTTATATGCTAAATGTGTTTAGATTAAGCGGATCCTCCAATTTAAGTGTATTAATGGCAAGTCCAAAATTAAAACACTTAGATCAAATAGTTAACCGCCATTTTAGGAAAAATCCTGATGTACTATCTGTGTATATAGATGTAATTACTGAGATAATTGAGGATTTTGTATTAAATTTTAATTTTAATTTTGATAAATGTAGCGCTACTAAAGATGGTCAGTGCTGTGGTAAATGTATAAATCAGAATTCTGAAATATGAACTTTTACTAAATTTTTAAATTTAATAAAGAAGTCTTTTCATATTATAAACCATAAATTTTTAGATTAATTGAAATATTAATTAATATAATTCTCTAATATTGAGAAATTATTGAAATTAAATTATCAAATTCAATTGTAATATTATGTGTAATTAGCCAGCGTATCCGAGCAGTTAAGGAGGTGGCCTGCAGAGCCATTATTCATGGGTGCAATTCCCATCGCTGGCTCTTTTATATGCTTTTTTTGGTGAAAATTATGAAAATTTATAACAGTCTGTCTTTTAAAAAAGAAGAATTTAAAACAATTGAAGAAAATAAGGTAAAAATGTATGTTTGTGGCCCTACTGTATATGATAGTCCGCATCTTGGGCATGCTAAATCAGCTATTGCTTTTGACATAATCCATAGATATCTAAAATACAAAAATTATAATGTTAATTTAATCAAAAATTATACTGATATTGATGATAAAATAATTAAGCGTGCAACTGAACTGAATGTTGATACTAGGCAATTAAGTGAGAAATATATTCAAGAATATGAAATTGTTATGAAGGCTTTAAATGTTGAGGAAGTTACAAAAAATCCACGTGCTACTGAAGTTATTCCTTTTATAATTGATTTTATCAATAAATTAATTAAAAAAGGATATGCATATGAAAAGAATGGGTCTGTATATTTTTCAGTTAAATCTTTTCCAAAATATGATACAATTTTGCAAAATGTTAAAGATGATATAGTTCAAGAAGAAGATGAGGATTATTTGGGCGATCAAGATACTAAATTTGGAGATGATAAGCTTGATCCAAGAGATTTTGCATTATGGAAAAAGATGAAAGAAGGAGAACCTTATTGGGAAAGTCCATGGAGTAAAGGGAGACCTGGGTGGCATATTGAGTGCTCTTCAATGGTTTTAAACTTCTTAGGCGAAACTATTGATATTCATGGAGGAGGCCAAGATTTAAAGTTTCCACATCATCGAAATGAAATCGCCCAATCAGAATCATATACAGGAAAACCCTTTGCAAACTATTTTCTACATAATGGATTTGTTAATATTAACGATGAAAAAATGTCAAAAAGCTTAGGGAATTTTTTTTTAGTATCTGATCTCTTAAAAAAGTATGATCCGATGGTGATTCGTTTATTTCTTATATCTAGCCACTATCGGAGTTCAATAAATTATACTCTAGAAATTATGGACCAAGCAAGAAAAAATTATACCAGATTAATAAATACTATTAAAAAAGTGAATACTGCTGATTTAATTGATAAAGAAAGTAAAGTAATCAAGGAATTAATTACTGAAGTTAATAGCACAGAAAAGAAGATAATTAAAGCCATGGATGATGATTTTGATACTCCTATAGCACTCGCAGAATTATTTTCATTATTTAGACTAATAAATAAAATTATACTTGAAGAAGGGATAAAAATTAATACAATCTTTAAGGAAAAATTTTCACAGTTCATAAATTTTGTTGATCAGATCTTTGGAATTTTCCCTGATCTGGAAAAAAGATTTAATAAAATACCGATCGAAGATATCGATGAAAAAGATAAACTCATTAAAAATCTTATTAAGATTCTCAATGAAACAAGGACAAAACTGAGGGAAAAAAGACTTTATACCATGAGTGATTATATTCGAGAAAAATTAATAGAATTGGGAATAGAGGTAGAAGATAAAAAAATAAACAAGAATTGATTAAATTTTCAAAATCACTTTTTTAGAAAATTTCTTTCCAAAAAATCAATAGTATTTTTGATTTCTTTTTTTGAGCATAAAGGTCCATGACCAGGAACGTAGAATTCAATATCCCTCTCAAAATAGGATCTCATTACATCTCTAAAGTTTTGAGGATCTGTTGTAAAAGGTGTACCATTAATACCATTAACCCAGTCTGGATTTAATTCCGAAAATAGTAAATCTCCCATAAAACAAATTTTCTGACTTGGAAAATACGCAATAATATCATCAAAAGAATGGGTATTCCCCACATTAATGATCTCGACTGATCTCTTTATGCCCCTAATTACTATTTTATCATTTAATAAAAGATCTGGCGACCTAAATTTAAAACTAGGTTCTTGTATTTCTTTATAAGTTGAGAGATCATTTTTTAATTCAAGAATTCTATTAGGATCTTTTTCTTTTTGTAATAATTCTTCAGTTTTTTTAAATTCCGCAGGAGCTAACTCCTTAAGTCGTCCAAATTGTTCTATTAATTTTTTATCGAATTGATAAAAAGTACCAGGGCCACTCATTATAGGCATTGACTGGGGAAAAAATCTATTACCAAAAACATGATCTTGATGAAAATGACTGTTAATTAACAAGAAGGGATCTTTTTTAGTAATTGATTTGGATGCTTTAATAAGATCTCTTGTAGCAAATGGGTCCATTAATGTGTCAAATATTATTGTTATATTTCCTAAATCAAAAAAACCTGCGTTAGAGCTCGGACCCATATCTTGATTAAAAATTGTGGCGTAAATTCCTTCTGATAATTCATATATATCTATATAAATCGATTCAAATTCAATTTTTTCAACGTTCATAAAAGTGACACTTTAAATTCTTTATTAATGTTTTACTCTTAAAAAATACTTAATCTAAAATAAGTAAATTATTATAGATTGACAATTTAAAGTTCAACAGAACTATGAAGAGGATTTGAACTTAGTTTCAATCAAAAAAAATTTTTATTTAAGTGTTAAAGTCCTTTAACCTATAATTATCTATGCTATTATACCTAAAGAGTTAAATATAGGTAAAAATCTATGCATTAATGAATCCAAAATTTATATTACTAAGGTGGTAAATTAAATGTTATTCATATCGTATTGGGAACTAAATCAGGATTTTGATCCATCAGAATTAGCTGAAATTGCACAGAAGCTTATGAGTAAAAAACTCTATCCGGTGGAAGGAGTTAAACAAATAGGCTTTTATATTAGTACCTCAGATTATTGGGGTATTACTATAGAAGAAGCTGAAAATGAAGAACAAATGGCAAAAGGGTCAAATATGTGGAGGCTTGCCAAACCAGGTTATATTAAAGTAATGAAAACCACTCCAGCTATGGACGCTACAAAAATGATTCCCTTAATAATGAAATTAAAGAAGCAAATGGAAGATTGAAGCAGTTTAAAAAATCTGAAAATTTAATTAAACAATTTTTTTTCTTTTTTGAAAATTTTCAATAGAATTTTAAATTATGTTCTTTACTAAATCATATGGTAAATAAAATCAAAGATGAGATAATTCAAGCTTATTATATGAAAGAATTTTCGATAATATTGGATTCTAATCCAACAACAGGATATTCATGGTTTCCATTATTTGATAAAAGCTTTCTAGAGTTAAGAGATCGTTCTATTAAAATGAATAGCAAAAAGTATGGAAGCTCTTCTAAAGAGGTTTTTAGATTTAACCCATTAAAATGTGGTAATACAAATCTTACAATGGTCTATAAAAGAGAATGGGAAGAAAGTGAAATACAAGAAGTAAATTTCGAAATAAAGATTTCAAAAATTATATGAAAAAACATAGGAAAAAATTTAATTTCTAAAAACCTTTTCTTTGGGAGCATAAGCATCCTGAACAGCATAATTATTGAAATTAATGCTGTAATGGTCTCTCCAACTGTGTTTTATATCCTCTAACATATCTTCCATGAGATTTTCTTTAACTTTTCCCTCTGCCCGTAATAACTCTCCCATAGGCACTGCCGTAATCTCTCCATCCTTTACTACAATTTGACCATCCTTAATAGTATAAGCTGCTGCGCTAAATGCTTTTTCAAGATCATGACCCGTGTATTTCTCAGGGTTTATTTTGTAAACTGCCACATCTCCAATAGCTCCAACTCCTAAGTGACCTCTATCCTTCATCCCTAACGTCTTTGCGTTTCCAGCTCGAGTCACAATTGCTAATTCATACAAAGAATATTCCCGATCAATATCTAATAATGTAGTCGCAGTCGATGCTTTCTGATGAACACCATTCTTTAACATTTCTTCTCTACTCTTCTTATCCATTAACCACTTAAATGCAATAGGATAAGTTGTAAATGGTGCTCCGTTAGGGTGGTCTGTTGTAAAACCAATTTGGTATGGATCCTTAACTAATAGCATTAATTCTAGCCCTATCGCCCATTGAACTGCATTTACACTGTTTTTTGGAGCAAAGAAGTAAGGAACTACTCCTGAACCTGATTCGCCTTCAACTTGTCCATTGACCCA
>JBHLOI010000036.1:0-32565 GCA_048940645.1 Promethearchaeota archaeon
GAAGTTATAGAAATTATTATCGCATCCTCAACAGCAGAAATTCCTTTTATGAAACTTTTATCTGTATATCCTGAAATAGTTGTATAATCTATTTTCTCTAAAGGCTTATCAAAATTCCTAATTTCTAATGGAATTTTTTTTTTTTCAATAGCTTCTAAACATTTAGGATGTAAGACTTTTGCTCCAAAATTCGCGATATGTTTTGCTTCTTCATAATCTAAATTTCGAATTAGGGAGGCTTTTGGGATATAATTAGGATCAATTGATAATAACCCATCAACATCCTTCCATAGTATTACTTTAATATCCTTATCACTTCCCATTTCGTAAATAGAATGAGCTAATATTGTAGCTGTATAATCAGAACCTCCTCTTCCTAAAGTTGTGGTGTATCCTATCTTATTTCTTCCAATAAATCCAGTTACACATACAATGGTATTCTTTTTAGGATTCTCCAAAAGTGGGATTAATAATCGCCCTACTCTAGCGTTGGTTAAATTATAAAGAGGGTAAGCATTATTAAATTCATCATTAGTTATTAATAGTTTAGTTGCTGGAATAAAAATAGATTCAAAACCTCTACTCATAAGAAATTGATTTAAAATATAAGTTGATACCATTTCACCAAAACTTAGGATATAATCCTTATAGTATGGTTCTAGACCAAATTCTTCAATATCAGCAAAAACATCCTCAAGATCGCTTAACTTTCTGTCTAACCAATCTTTAGTTTTATTAAATTCTTCAGAATCTTCTTTGAATATTTTCTCCATAATGTCAAAATGTTTTTTTTCAAAAATAGCCATAGTCTTATCCAATTCTTTTTCATTATCAATATCCTGAGTCATTTTTAGGAGAAGATCTGTGGCTCCTCGAAGTGCTGATACAACGTACACTTTTTTTACGTTTTCATATATTTTCGTTACTTCGAAGATTTTTTTAAAGGCATTTTTATCAATCAGACAACTGCCTCCAAATTTCATAATAATTATTGTCATAACTTACACCACTGATAAAAAATTTTCCTTAAAACTATTTATATCTATTCGTTATTTAAAGTAATACAATGAAGAAATTTCAAGACAAGAATTAAAGTGAAGAAGTAAATTAGTCTTAAAAATTTTTAGCAATTAAAACTCTTAAAAATTAATTAAATTTTTTTATTAATTCTTCTAATTCATGAATTTGGCTATTAATATTTTTCTCAATTTCTCTTAATTTATTTTTCTTATTCTCAAGCTCTTTCGCTGTAATTTCTCCCGTTAATTCTTTCATATCAAATTCTAATGACATTTTTGAAATATTTGCCTTCTTAATTTTTAAATCCATCAGGGATTTTTCTAAATCTCCCTTCTGTTGAATGTTTAATGTAGTGATAGGTTCGATTTGTTCACTTTTTTGTTGTGGGGTTATACTAGGTGTATCAGGAACTGGTTTTTTAGGAGGGGTTACAGGCTTTTTTTCTAGTTTAACTAATTTTGTTGGAACGACAGGTACAGGAGTTTTTGGTTGAATCTCCAGTGGTTTCTGAGGAACAGGAGTTAGTTTTAATTTTGGTGGCATTACTTGTTTTATTGATTTTGGTTTGATTAATTTAGTTGGAGCAATAGCCTTGGGTTCCTTTTTTACTTGTTGATTTTCAACTTGAGCATATGGAGATATTGTTAACTTTTTCCTTGCATCCTTGGGAACTGTTGTTATAGTTTTAGGTCTTTCTTTTACCATAAAATCCTCTGGATTTAGATTTAAACCCACCTTTAAAGGGGTTGATTCAGGTTTTTGAAGGCTTTCTGGTTTAGCTATGGGTTCTTTTGGTGGAGGAGGAGGGGGAATAGCTTTTTTTTCTGGAGTTTCAGGAATACTCTCTTCTTCGATTATTTTAACAGGTTCCTTTTGCACTTTTGGTTTTATGAGCTCTGCTGATTTTTCTGGAACTTTTGGTTTTTCAGATGCTATTGGTTCCTCTGGAATTTTTCGTAGATCAGGAGGTGGCGGAGGCTTTTCAAACGGTTTAGGCTCTGTAGCGACTTTTTCTGTTGAAATTAGAACTTCTTCTGGTTTAGCTTTTTGAGGTTCGGTAATTGCTGGAGAGGTTGGTTGTGGAGGTGAAACTTGCTGAAGCATGTTTTTAATTTTTTGGGATTTTTCGAAAAATTCTCTTCCTAATGAATCATCACCTAATTCAATACATAAATCACTAATTTTCTCAAAAATATTTGCTGCTTTTTCAAACTCAGCATTTTCTAATGCTTTTGTGGCTTCTTCTATATGAGTATCTCTTTTCAATAAAGGTTGCAATAAAGGTGATACTTCAGCACTCATTTCTAAAATATCTGCAATAATGGTTATCATTTTATCTCTGTTAACAGGATCTTTAGCAATCATTGAATAAGTTTTTAAACCTAAAATTTTTTCAATTTGATCAGGCTTCATTGCAGTCTTCAGATCTTGTTTATTTCCTATTATAGCGGTATGAGCATGGGGTGCTTGTTCTTTTATTAGTTCTAAGAAAAATTTACTTTTTTCTACATTTTCTAAACTAGAATCTGTAATTAAAAGGGCAGCATCGCTACCTTTGATAAAATTATTCCAAAGATAACTAAATTGCTCTTGACCTGCAAAATCCCAGAGGTGAAAATGTAATTTTCCAATCTTAATTGTAGCAATATCACCAGTAATTGTTGGAATATGCTGCATAGGAATTTCTTCTGCTTTTATAAGCCTTGTTATTGTTGTTTTACCAACTCCAGAAAATCCTACCAACGATATTTTTGGTCTTAAATTTTTATGAATTGCATCTATGGTAGGATCAAAAACTTCAAAGGTTTTATCATCATATCTGTGTTTTATAATATCTTCAAATAAATTTAAAAACTCTTTTTTACATTTTATTAATTCTTTTTTAATATTATCAAAATTATCAGTTAATCCTGTGACAAACAAAAAAATTACTTGTAATTTTGTTTCGGTTATATAGGAAATTCTATATTTATAATAATCATGATAGTTAACTTTATCTATACTTTTAATAAAAGCATCTTTCATCAAGTCAACAACTAATGCATTAAATACTTCTGTTTTTAGAGCTTTCCCAAAATGTCTATAATAGATCAAATCACTGCCCTTATAGATGTATACTTGTCTTAGAATCGTGACTCACCATAAAATTATTTATAAGAACTCCAATTTTAACTTGAAATAAATTTAACAAGATCTTTTATAATTGAATATTTTTTCTCTTTAAATTTTTCATGTTTAATAGTATCTTCAATTTTTTTAATCTCTTTTGAAAAGTCAATAACTGAAAACTCATTTATCTCCTGCTTTTTAGTAGATTCACTTAATTTTTTTAAAAACACACTAATACTTGGCATAAGTTTTGCTAAATTAACATCTAAATCCAATTTTGAAATTAAAATTAACTCTTCATTGAAGGTAAATAAATAATTATAATCTTGAGCTTCTAAAGCAAAAGAATTTATTTTTTTTAAATTCAAATCTTTAGCAATATCTTGAGAATTAGCTATAAGTGATAGAATTTTTTGGGGTATCACTTTTCCTTTAGAAAATTCTTTAATTGCCGTTCCAAGTATTATACCATATCGATTTGCTATTGCACATTCTGAATTTAATTCTGTTTTTAATTGTGAGATTATATCATCGTAATCAATTTGTCTCATGATTCAATTATGTCCGTTTTGAATAAATAATAATCTATAATTTATTTATATTTATTTGAATTATAATCTTAAGATTTGAGATTAAATTAAATTTATTAGAAAATAAAAGTGAAAATATATAAATTTCATTTCATAGAAAAAGAGTCAGATATCACTATTATTTCAGAATCGAAAAATGCTATTTTAAGAGCAAAAAATGAATTTCATCTTCATAGAAGAATTCTGGAAAGATATATAATTAAGCATAAAGTATTTCTTACTTCATTTTCACCAGTTAAAGTTCAAACTGATTATGATATAATCAATCTAATGGCTGAAGTAGCGCTTCTATGTGATGTTGGTCCGATGGCTACTGTGGCAGGAGCTTTTGCAGATTTGATGCTTAAAATAATGAAATCTAAAAATGATGATTTTGATGATGCAAAAATCGCATTGATAGAAAATGGCGGAGAAATAGCCAACGATTCTGAACGAACAATGAAAATTGCCCTTTTTGCCGGAAATAATGAATTAAGTCTGAATATTGGATTTTTAATTGAAAAGAAAGACTGTCCCATTGGTATTGCGACTAGTTCAGCAACAATAGGACATGCAATTAGCCTTGGCCAAGCAGATGCAGTAACCATTTTTGCTGAAAATGCTACAATAGCTGATGGTGCTGCAACAAAAATTGGAAATATTGTAAAAGGAGAAGATATTGAGAAATCTATTAAAAGTGGATTAGATCTCGTTGACGATTTAGAAGTTATTAGAGGTGTTTTTATTTCTCGTAAAGATAAAATAGGAATGAGCGGATATATTCCTCAAATGATTAAGATAGAAGGCACAAATGAATTAATACTAAAGAATAAAATTGAATATTACCTTCCAGGTAATTTTGAGATTTTTAAATAACCCAATAATAAGGAAAGTCTATACCATTTTCACTTTTAGAGGAGCAAATCCTATTCATGTAATCCATATTATAATATTCTTCGATTTCTTCTTCAGTTAATCTTTCGAAAACATCAAATCCGGTAAATGCCATATAATTATCATCTAATATTAGATAAATATCTGTATTTAGATACTCCTTCATTTGTTGTAACTTATTCGTACCATTTGGGTAGAAATGGTCTTCTGGTTTAAAATAACCTTTTGGTGCTTGTTTGAAATTAATAAGATCAGATAGTAAAATACTTCTATTATGTTCTTCATAAGGATATTCAAAATACATAACTACATAGGGAATTCCAAATTCACAAATTATAAAATTTACATCAGAAGTGTAGCTTGAATACCATTGAAGGGAATATACTTCGCGTCTATGTAGACTATATTCTTTATCGTCGATATCAAAAAGTTGATTTGAAAATTGGGCAAAAAAATTAAAAATGACTACACTTAAAATAAAAATTTTGATTTTAATCATAGTGATTGACTTTAATTTAATTAATTTATATATGTAAGATATAAAACCAAAAATTAAAACGGGGGAGATTAATAATAATATTCTTCCGGACCAAAATTGATGCAGAACAAACACATCTAGGGAAAAAGCAGTTAAATATATTATTATCATACCTAATAACCATAATAATAATGATTTACCTCTTGCATTTTTTTGGAATAAAATTAACCCCCATGTTCCGAAAAATATCATAATGAAAAATTCAAATGCAATTAATAATCTTGAAAAATATAAATCAAGAAAATTATAATTGACAATTAAAGCTGAAATAAGAAATATTGCACCGAATGATAAAAATATTGGAAATATTAATTTATCTTCTATTTTTTTATAATATCCATATTTCTGGCCCGAAATAACTAATTTAAATCTATTTTTTTCAAATTTAATTCCGCTTCGTAATTTTAAAACTATTAGAAATGCAATGATAACCCCTATAACTAAAAAATACCAAGGCAAACCTAAAATATCCACAATAACCCAATGAGCACTTATTCCACTAATATTAAATAAAGTGAAAAACGCTCCAAGACAGATACATAAGATTATAAAATCTATTCCTCGCTTATAACTTCGAGCAAAATAAATTAGAAAAATGAAGGTAAATGATACCAAATATATTGTTGCTATAAGAGAGTGAGTAAATAAGGCACTAATATAGATTAAAATAATAAAAATGTATGTGAAAGTCAAATTTGAGAATATTTCTTTCTTCGTAGGAGGTTCTTCTTTGACAAAATTTTCTAATCTAACATAAAGTAAAAAGAAAATGTATAAAGATTGAATAGATGCTAAAGATGTTGGCCAAAATTGATACATTGTATTGCTAAAACCCAAAGAAGTAAATTCTACTAAAAAAACTCCTAAAATGGCTAAGTTACGGTTTTTAAAGATTCGCTTCAAAATATTAAAAATTAAAAGCCCTGAAACTAAAAATGTATAAAAAGAGAAATATTGTGCTAAAAGTAAATGATCTATTCCGGTAAAAAAATGAATTAATGCTGCAAATAAATGTAAACCTAAAGCACCAAAATATTGATCAACTGGCAAATAATTAAGATTATTTATCACTTTAGCCATAAAGATATGATACATAGCATCAGTACCATAAAAATAGCTAAATCTTACACCATTCAGTATTGGCATCAATATTAAAAAGATTACTATTAATAATCCAGATAAAGGGATTCTTCTTTTAAAATAATTTAAAATAGAAAAACTCTCGTAAAATGACTGTTTATTAGCATTAAATTCTTCAACTTTTAAGAAAAGAGAAATTTTAGTCCTCTCTTCATAAATAACGATATATATTAACAATGAAAAATAAATAATTAAGGTTAAAAGAAAGAAGAAATATCCTGTAATAGGAATTTCAAAAAAATTTCCGACATAAGCAGATAAGATATAAAGAGTTAAATTTGCAACTATAGTTAAACTCATTTTTTCTAAAAAATTGAAATTCTTATTTCTAAATATTATAAAAAATAAAGGATAAAAAGGTAAAAATATAACAATAAAAGCTGTGCTAAGTAAACATATTAGTGTAAAGAAAAATTGGCAGATATACATATTATTTATCTCAAAAATGACCGATAACCCAATTAGATTTAAAAAAATTACTATGAAAGATAATAGAGATAAAATGAATATGCTAATTTGTTTTCTAATATAAATGAATAAAATTATTTTGTTTAAAATAACCTTTAATATACTCATAGGATCAATTCAATCATAGTTGATTTAAATTTGATAAATATTTTAATAAATTAAAATTAATGATTAGTAAATAAATCTAATCGTAAATCATAATGACTGTTTTTTATGCTGAGTAAAAGTAAAATTCTTATCACTGGGGCAGCAGGCTTTATTGGATCACATTTAACTGAAGTTTTACTAAAAAATGATAACTATTTGATACTCATAGATAATTTTAACGATTATTATAAAGGAAAAGAAGAAAGATTAAGAGGAATAATTAAAAACTATAAAAGTGAAGAAAATTATAGCCTAATAAAAGGAGACCTTTTAGATACTTCAATTTATAAACAAATTGATAAAGATATAGATTATATTTTTCACTTAGCAGCTCAAGCAGGCGTAAGATATTCTATTAATAATCCAATTGAAGTTATCAACAATAATGTAATTAGCACAATTAAAATATATGAATTTGCTTTAAAAATAGAAAAGCTTAAAAAATTGATATATGCTTCATCATCATCAGTATATGGAAATCCTATTTATACACCTTGTGATGAGGAACATCAAAAAAATCCGATATCACCCTATGCTTTAACAAAGTTAACAGGAGAGATATATGCAGATTATTATTATCGTGAATATGGAATACCAATTACGTGTTTAAGGTTTTATACGGTATATGGTCCAAGAGGAAGGCCGGATATGGCTATATATAAATTCTACAATTTAATATTCCTAAATAAAGAAATAAGTATATATGGAGATGGTGAACAACTTAGAGATTTTACTTATATATCTGATATCATTGAAGGGCTTATATTAGCGGGAGAAAAAAATGAATCTAAAGGGGAGATCTTCAATTTAGGTTACTCAAATCCGATAAGTGTAAATAATTTAGTTGATAAAATGTATAAAATAACAAATAAAACTAAGAAGGTTAAATATATACAAAAACAAAAAGGAGATGTTAATATTACTCACTCAGATATAAATAAGGCTATAAGGATCTTGGGTTTTAGACCAAATGTAGATATTGATAAGGGTTTAATGTTACAATACCAATGGCAACAGGCTTTTTTTATTAGTTCAAAGAATCACATATAATAAATTTAAATATCCAATTTTAAAGATAATACTTAAGAAAAAATTCTGCAATTTTTAATAATCAATTCTATATTTAAAATAAAGATAATTTTATATTCATGTGTGTCATATTAAAGCCTAGATAATAAATAAAATGACCCATATTAAAAAGGGCTTATTTCTTGAATATTAGAAGTTTAAAGGGAAGCAAGAGTATACAAAAACCCTTTCAAAAACCTACAATTGTAAACGTATTCCAAGAATTGTATAAATACATTGAAAAGCTTAAAAAATATGAAGATGACGTAATAATTTCCATAGTTATACCTTTATATAATGAAGAAAGGACTATTAGGAAAGTTCTAGATTGTCTTCCCAACCATAATTCAATTGAAATTATCGTAGTTAATGATCATTCTAATGATAATAGTTTACACCAAATTGAAATAGTTCAATCCTACAGAAATATCAAAGTAATAAACCATAAAATCAATAGGGGATATGGAGCAGCAATAATGACGGGAATTAAGCAAGCTAAGGGAAGAGTTATTGTTTCCATGGACTCTGATGGACAGCATAGCCCTGATGACCTTTTCACATTGGTAAAACCAATTTTGGATGATAGGGCAGATTATACAATTGGATCCAGATATCTCGGAACATATTTTTATCAATTACCTTTATCGACGCGATTAGGAGAATTATTTGTTGAAAAATTAATTCGAATCTTTTTTGGAAAAAAGATTATGAATAACCAAAATGGCTTTCGAGCGTTTAACAGAAAAATTTTACCAATATTTGATGATCTTAAATATTATGGGTACGCATTTTGTACGGAACAAATTCTTAAAACTTCATTAGAAGGATATAAGATTAAAGAATGCCCAATTAAAGTGTATGATCGGAAATATGGAACTTCTCATATTATTTTATCAAAACTAGCTATAAACATTGTCACCTTGTTTTTTAATTATATTATTAAGAAAATTAGAATAACTGTTATAAAGCGAGACAAATCTGGAACATTAAAAATTTATGAAAAATCCCTCAAGAGAAAAAAAGAATTACTTCATTTAAAATTCAAAAAAGAATACACTTATTTGAATTCAATTGTTTTTATTGAACGAGGATATGCAATTGCTTAGTAAGATTTATAATCTGAGGCTTTCCTCTAAAATTGTTAAATTTTAACTATTTTTAGCTATTTAATTAAATTTTTATTAAATTGCCATTTATATTATTATAATACTTAACTTTTCAATAGAATTGGAATTTTAGATTTAAGGTTTTAATTTGAAAACAGCAGCTAGTACTAATGCTACAGATATCGCTAGAGAAAGGAAAATAATTAAAACCCAAAAGAGTTTACACAAATTTAATGATTTATTCAATTATCTTGAGATTCATAACACAAATAGCGACGCCGTGCTTCTTTCAATAATTCTTCCAATGTATAATGAAGAAAAAACAATTCGTGCCGTATTAGAAAGTTTACCTAAGTATGAGTTAATTGAGATAATTGTTATCGATGATCATTCTACAGATAACAGTATTAAAGAAATTCGAAAAATTCATTCACCAGAAAGAATAAATATACTGCATCATAAGGAAAATAAAGGTTATGGGGCTGCTATCACTACTGGAATGAAACATGCAAAAGGAAAAATTATTGTCTGTATGGATAGCGATGGTCAACACAACGCTGATGATCTATTCGATTTAATAAAACCAATTATCGAAGGTAAATCTGATATAGTAATTGGTTCAAGATATTTAGGCGCTTATAATTATCGTTTACCATTATTAAGACAATTTGGAGAAATTCTGGCAGAGAAAATAATCAGAATATTATTCAACTTAAAAATAAAAAATAATCAAAATGGTTTCCGCGCTTACAATAGGAAAGTTCTTAAAGTATTAAAAAATGCGAGATACCTTGATTATACTTATTGTACGGAGCAAATTTTAAAAGCTTCGATTTATGGCTTTAAAATTAAAGAATCTCCTGTAAAAGTCTATGGCCGTCAACATGGCGCCTCAAAAATGACTATTATACGACTTGCACTTAATATATTCTCATGTATGTTAATATATTACTTTAAAAAAATCAAGGGCAATTCTACAAATAAGCAATAAGAATTTTTTCTCAAATTTTTTTGAATTTTTAATGCTAATAGAATCATAAAATTTTTGATTAGCTACTCCTATAATAATCCCATGAAAAAAATAATTACTTGTATTGGAATTCGTCCAGATATTATACGTTTATCTCAAATAATCAAGAAATTAGATAAATATTTTGAAAACATAATTGTTGATAGTGGTCAGCATTACGATTATAATTTAAATAAAATATTTTATGATCAACTAAGTGTCCGAGTACCTGAATATAATCTTGATATTAAAAGTGGAACCCATGCTACTCAAGTAGCAAGACTTATGATTGAATTTGAGAAGGTACTAATGCATCTAAATCCTGAATTTGTTATTGTTTTAGGGGATAATAATAGTAGTCTAGGATTTGCGATAGCAACTTCTAAATTAAACATTCCCCTAATCCACATAGAAGCGGGAATGAGAAGTAAAAACTGGCTTATGCCAGAAGAAAAAAACCGCAAAATCATAGATCATTTAGCCGATATGAATCTCTGTTATTTGCCTGAACATAAAGAAAATTTAATAAGGGAAGGAATAAACCCGAGAAGATGCTGGGTTATAGGTAATCCCATTTTAGAAGTGGTAAACGCAGTAAAAACGACATTTAAACAAGAAAAACCGTTTTATCTAGTCACATGTCATAGAGCTGAAAATACAGAGATGAAAGAAAACCTTGAAATTATTTTAAATTTTTTAGGAGAGTTATATGAAAAAAAAAATATAGAAATCAAATTTATCCTTATGCCAAAAACTAAGAATATGATGGAAAAATATGGCTTAAAATTTCCAAGAGGTATTGATCCGATTCCACCTCAAGGTTTTGTAGAATTCCTTGGTATGGAAAAAGAAGCACAGTTAGTTTTAACTGATAGTGGGACAGTTGTTGAAGAATGTGCCATTCTAGGAACCCCATGTATGACGATAAGAGAAAGTACTGAAAGGATTGATTTAATTGAACTTGGTGTAAACGTATTAACCGGTATAGATAATAGCCAAATGCTTGATTCAGCAGAACTAGCATTATCTCGTAAAGTTGAACCAGTGTCACATTATGGTAAAAATATATCTGATAAAATTTGTAATATATTGATAGGAAATTCTTTAAACTTCTATAAAAACTATGAAAGGTAGTTTTTAAAGGAGATTTAATTCATTCTAGAATTTATCCCTATTTTTTAATATATAATCTTTAAGTTCTGAAATAGCGATTTTTATATCTTTTTTTTTAATAACTTTATCTAATTCTGCATATTTTGTAGCAAGTGATCGGTCTATTTTCTGTTCTGGTTTATTAACTCTATTAATTTTTAACTCTTTTTCAAAAATCTCATTGAATACTTGCATTAATTGATACTTATTGACTGTATTATTAGGAATATAGTGGTGGATATAGGATTCATGTAATAATTCGTCATAAATGTTAGTCGATATTATTTTTTCACACAATTGAGCAAATTGAAGAGTAGTTACACCATTCCATATATGATGCTCAAAACCTCCAATTATGCCTCCATTAGGTTGACTTAAAAACCATTCGAGTAAAAAGGAAGTTTCTTTTTTGAATTCAGGTCCAATTATAGAGCATCTTATTATTAACATTGATCCTTCAAAAACTTCACCAAGACTCTTTGATTTACCATATACATCTAATGGATCATGGGGATCTTCTTCGCTGTAATTACCTTTTTTTCCAGAATATACACAATCTGTGCCAATTTGAATTATTTTAATATTATGTTTTTTAGCATAGCTGGCTAATTTCCATGGAAAATCAGCATTAATTTGAATTGCCCGTTTAACTCCTTCAGGATCATCATCTTTAGAGAAAGGTTTAGTAATTCCTATACAATTAATAATATATTCAATTTTTAAATCAAGAAACTGACTATTTTCCAATTGATTGATGTCATTAGCATCAAAGAGATACGTATTATCATTTAAAAATTTTGGATTTCTCACAGTACCATATACGGTAAAATCAGGATTTTTTGAAAGATAATCAAAAACCATCGAACCTAACATTCCGCTTATGCCAAGAACTAAAATTTTTGTCATCCTAATTCTCACTCTTTATTTATCGATTTTCTACTTCCCATATTTCTCTTCCCCAGTAATCTGCTGGAAAGCGATAATCATCTCCTTTACTTTCTTCAAGAGAGCTTGTTGAAAAGAAAAGAATACGCGTATCTTCTTCCAATGGTCTAAAGCCATTAGCATATCTAGGAGGGATAAATACTATTTGTGGATGTTTATCTGATAAAATAAAACGCGTAACTTCTTGATTTTTTGAGGGAGTCTTAATGTCATCTAATTTAACAGCCGCTACTATAGCAGAACCTTTAGCAACATAAATATATTTCGCTTCATTCATATGTCCATGAAATGCACGAATCGTTGAGGTTGAAAAGTTTTGAACTTGATAAAAACGTTTAACACCATAAAAGTTAAAGTCATTAGCAAAATTTAGACTACCTCTATCATCAACTGCGATTCCTCCTTCAATCAATTGTAAATCTCTTTTACCAATTGTCTGTGATATTTTTACTCTTTCAGCTAATTTTAGATTAGAATAAATCCCCCTATGAAAATCTTGAGCTGTGGGTGAGTTGATTATTTCTCTTACAGCATCTTTAATACCATACCTAAATTCAAAACCAGTATTCAATAATTTACTACTATCTACCATATAGCTTCTTTTATCTACAATATTTCTATTAATTTGAATATCGCAATTAGTTATCTCTTTTACAATTTCCCCTAATCTTAATAAACTTAAATTTTCACCCCTCACGTTATAAATTCCATGTAAGCTATTTTTAATAGCATGGACTATAGCTCGAGAAATATCACGAATATGTACAAATGGGCGTTCTTGTTCTCCACCAAACACAGTAATTTTATTGAAATTTAATGCTCTTGCTGCAAAAGCGTTTACAACCAAATCATATCGCATTCTTGGACTCAATCCATATGCAGTACCCAACCTTAAGATGCAATAATTATCTTCACATATCTCTCTTATTAGGCGTTCTTGAGTATATTTTGTTTGACCATAAAAGTCAATGGGAAAGCCCTCATCTTCTTCTTTTACAATGACATTTGGTTCGCTTCCATAAACACTACAGGTGCTAATGTGAACTACATATTTTTTCATTTTCTTACAAATTTCAGCCACATTTCGTGCACCTATGCAATTTATATCAATAGCTTGATTAGTATCTATTAAACATGCGGGATCACCCACAATTGCCGCTAGATTTACAACAACATCATAATTTTTAACAATTTTCTCAATTTGATCTTTATTGCGTACATCTGCTTCTATAAATGTGTTAGGTGGATGAAGATCTTTATAGAGGTGATTATCTAAAATATCAACTTCCCACTCCTCTTGTTTCATAACATCATTTAATACACTTCCAATATATCCAAGACCACCTAATATTAAAATTTTATACGGCATAGTTCATTCTTTGGGTTTTTATTCAATAGGTCATTTGATTTTTATTATTAAAGTAAAATTTAGCTAATAATAAAAATTAATTCAATTTCTAACTTTTTTGAAAGGATTAGAATCTATTTATTTCAAAAGGCTTTTTTTTTCATTAGCTATATAAATTTTAAATTTATTGCTAATTTTTTTATATTTAAACATGCAATTTTGATTACTTTTTAAGATTTTAAAATAAATCAATTGTTGAGAGTTATTCAATGAATATTCTTGTTCTCCAAGAAACAGATTGGCTTACTCGAGGGCCACATACACAACATCACGTTTTTGAGAGAATTTCAAAGAATTCCAATATTAAAATCTCTGTATTAGATTATGATATTGATAAAAAAATGCATTCAAAATCAATTCTCATAAAGAAACAAATCTTTACTAATATTAACAGAGCCATTGATAATTCAAATGTAAAAATTATTCGGACAGCTCATATTCAAGTTCCATACCTTAGAAGATTTACTTCATTAATAACAAATTTTTTTGAAATGGTAAACATATTTAGAAAAAATAGACCTGATGTAATTGTAGGATTTTCTTTAACAAATGGAATCATTGGTTTAATATTATCTAAACTTTACAGAATTCCTTATGTTTTTTATTATATAGACTTATTACATACATTAATACCGGTTCATTATACTCAGAAAATCGCTTCAATATTTTCAAGATTTTTATTTAAGAATTCAGATAAAGTTATTGTTGTCACAAAATCTCTTCAAAAGTATATTTTAAATGAAAAAGTTGAGCCAGAAAAGATTAAGGTTCTTCTAAATGGAATTTCTTTAGAAAATACAATAGTAGATGAAAAAAAGCTTAATCATTTAAAGCGAAAATATATGATTAGAGATGATGAGTTTGTTTTATTTTTCATGGGATATCTATATGATTTTGCTGGATTAAAGGAAATTATTAAGTATTACAACCCTGATGTGAAAAAAGGAAAGTTGAAATTTAAGTTTTTAATAATTGGAGATGGAGGGATATATAATTCCCTAATTCGTTATGTTGAAGAGATAAAAGCGGATTGGGTAATTCTTACTGGAAGAATTCCATTTTTTGATATCACAGAATACATTGAATTAGCTGATTTATGTCTAATGAGCTTTGATTTAAATGATATTACAAGAGAAATCACCCCAGTAAAAATTATGGAATATATGGCAATGAAAAAACCAGTTTTATCAAATAGTCTTCCAGGGGTACTCACTGAGATTGGAAAAAATAATGGTGTAATATTCGCTAGAAATCAGTCCGACCTTATAAAGAAAATTGAATCTTTAAGTGCTAATAAGGATAAATTAAAGCAAATTGGGTTGAAAGGTTTTAAATTGATAAAAATGTATTATGTTTGGCCAAAAATTTTAAATAATTTTAAAAGAATTCTTTTCGAATTAATTAAAAATAAGAGATCAAATTAAATTATGGATAAGTCTAATTATAAGGAAAAACGAAAGCGAGAAAAACTGTGGTATGAACAACAAACTTTAGCTAAAAAGAAAGGCTTTTTTGGTAGTATCCTTACTTCTAATCTATTTATTACTCCAAAGAGGAGAGCATATACATACTCTTTTGCCAAGAAACAGATGAATATATTTGTTTATAATCATCTTAAAAACAAAAAAGTTGCAAAACTATTGATCGCACCTTGTGGTGTTGGAGATGATTTTAAATATTTAAAAGACTTTTCTAATGAGGTTCATGGTATAGATCTCTCTTCTATCCCTTTAAAAGAATGTCCAAATTCCATGATAATAAGAGAAGCGGACATTTTAGACTCAGGGTATCCAGATCGTACATTTGATTTTATCGCTAGCCCACTATTTTTTCATCACCTAATAAAGATAGGATTTGAACCTTTTTTAAAAGAATTTCATCGAATTTTAAAACCTGGGGGAAAATTGGTTATTCTCGAACCATCTGTATTTTATCCTTTAAATGCTTTCACTAGACCACTTAAAATAATTACCAAAAACATATATGGGGAAGTTGAAGATGAAGCCCCTTTCAATCCTAAATTGCTAATAAATTCTTTAAAAAAAGTAGGTTTTATTAATTTAGATATAAAAGCTGCAACTTTCAGCCATGTCAGCTTCTTAGTTCCATTAGCAAAATTAGTAAATTTTGTATTTAAACCATTTTTGAAAACAAATAAATTTTGGAAATATTTTGCATTTTTAGTATTATTTTGGGGGGAAAAACCAAATTAACCATTAATTTCATGCTGGAGATGTAGATTCGTTGATTAATGTTGCGATGTTGACTCCTTTTTTTACAGGAGAATTAGGAGGACCATTTAATGTAATATCAGAGATCGTTCCGTATTTAGAAAAAAAAGATATATCAACAACCATTTTCACAACATCTGCTATTGAAAAATTTAGTAATAAACGTACTGAGTTCTATGAGCAGAAATCCAAAAATTTTAGAATATATCGGTTAGATTCTTTTTTAAAATTTAAAGAATATAGAATTTCATTTAATTTACTCCCTTTTCTTCTTAAACATGAAGAAAAAATCGATATTATTCATTCTCATGCATTAAGAAGTTATCAGGAAGATATAGGTTCAATTTTTTCATTAATGAAAAAAAAACCAATGGTAATATCGCCTCACGGAGGAATTAGTATCAATTGGGATTATAGTGATAAAGTACCAAAAATGATCTCAGATAAAACTATTGGATATTTAAAGAAAAAATTATTAAAAGTACATTATATAGCAGTTACTAAAATGGAAATACCTTTAATTAAAAAATATGGGGGTATTGATGAAAATTTCATCCATTATATCCCTCATGGGGTAAACACTGATATTTTTAAACCCATAGAATCATTTAATTTGAAAAAGAATTTAGGTTTAGAAAATTTTGATGTAATTTTGTATGTGGGACGTATTGCTAAAGGTAAAGGAGTAGACAAGCTTATCAAAATATTTAATATCGTTCATCAAAAAAATAAAAAAGTTAAATTAGTAATTATTGGAGGGGATGCCGGATATCTTCCAATTGTTAAAAATCTTATCCAAAAATATAACTTATCCAAATATATCTTAATTTTGGGTTACATTCCTAAAGAAAACTTGCCAGTTTACTATTCAATGGCTGATCTAGTAGTTTATCCATCAAGACAAGAAATATTTGGACTTGTGCTATGTGAGGCAATGGCATGTGGTAAGGCCGTAATAGGATCAAACATTATGGGACCTAGTGAAATTATTGTTAATGGAAAAACAGGTTTTACTTCCGACTTTAGAGATATTAATGAAATAAGTAAAAAGATACTATATTTATTTGAAGATAAAAAACTATTAAATCAAATGGGAAGAAATGGTCTAGAGAGAGTTAAAAAGAAATTTACATGGGAAAAAGCAGCACATTTACATTTTAAACTTTATAGAAAGGTATTAAATTTAAAATAAGACTTAGAAAGGATTTAATATCAATCATAATCTTATATTATTAAACAAGAATAAGTTTCAAAAAAAACTGACTAATTTAAAATTATGAATTACAAGCCGGATTTGAAGTTTATATGGATCTCTCAATTTGGGACTCTCGTTGAGATTAGAATTAAAGAAATTTCAAAAAGATTAATGGTAAAAGGAATATACCCAATTATTTTTACCCATAAACAGCAAAGGAAAGAGAGATCGAAATCTAAACAAATTAAAAGAGACTTATTTTATTATCATTTCCGAAATCCATTGTATTTCAATTTTAATGTTAAAATCTTTAAATACTTAAGAGAATTAGTTCATAAAATTGCATTCATTTTTGGCGGAATGCCTTTTTTATATTCAGATCTTAAATCTTTTTTAAAAAAAAATGATGAAATTAAATTTATATATGCCACAGGACCTCTTTTTTTTACACATATGCTTGGATACCTTTTAAAGAAAAGATATAATAAAAAACTTGTAGTGGAATATACTGATCCTTGGTATAAAAATCCCTATTCAGTAGAAAGTAGAAATATTTTTGATAAAATAATTGATTATTCTATTGAAAAAAAAATTTTACAATCAGCAGATATTATTGTATCTAATACTGAGTCTTTAAATCCTATACTGCAAAAAAATTTTCCTTTTATAAAGAATAAACCAATATTCTCCATAGAAGATGGATTAAATTTACAAACACTCGATGATTTACCTAAAAAAGATGAAAGCCGTATAACGCTTACTTACGGAGGTAAGATATACGGAAGAAGAAATATATATCCCCTTTTTAAAATTATATCTGATCTAAATAAAGAACATTTTTTTGAAGATATAAAAATATTAATTAAAATTTATGGAAGTTATCCAAAAAAGTTATTTGAAAGAATTCTTGATAGTTTAAACATAAGCGATTTATTTTATTTAGGTGATTTTCTTTCAAGATCTCAATTTATAAAAGAAATTATGAAATCTGACATGGCCCTTCATATTGGGGAAAACTTAGATTACCCTACGATAGCTTTCAAAGTATGGGAGTACCTTAGTTGTAGAAAAAAAATATTATTCTTAGGTCTTGAAAGATCTTATCGTTCAGACTTTATTAGAAACCATAATTTAGGAATTGTGATTCCAATTGATAATTTAGAAAAGGGAAAAGAAATCACAAAAGAGTTATTTATGAAAATTAAAAATAGAAATATAGATTTAACGTTTGATGAAGAACAACTAAAAGCATTCTCATGGGATAACAGAGCAGAAAAATTTATCAAAAAAATTATAAACTCTTTATAATTTTTCTTTACTTTTCCTTAACACATAAGATTTGAAATGCTTTTGTGGGATGATTTCTTACAAATAATTGAGTTAAGTGAGTAATAACAAACCAAAAAAATCGAGGTTTAAATTTTAATAAGCCGTATTCACCCCTTAGGAATTTCCATCCATTAATGCCGATAACTTTGAACCCTTTTTTTTTCATTTCTTTAACAGTCCATCCAGATTTATGCACCTCCCAGGGATTATTATCGTATTCTCCTTGAGGAACAAATCCATTTGTGGTGAAAATAATTAATTTCTTTTTAGCGATTTTTTCTAATATCTTTAATAATGAATTTCCTTCTTCTTTTGTTAAATGTTCAATCAAGTCTAATGCAATTACACAATCAAATGAGTTTTCATCAAATTCTTGATTAATTTTTAAGACATCTAATTGAATATATTTGTCATGAATTTTTTCTTTCTTACTTTTTTTAAGCCATGGTTCGAATTTATCCACTCCTATACAATAAAATTGTTTTGGAAAATGTTTAAGTGGGGAATTTGAACCACAGCCTATATCAAGAATTGTTTTACAATTTCGGAGTAAATTTCCCAATTCAGAAATATATTCAAATTTTATAGGAAATTTTGAATATACTGTTTTATATAATTGTAGCAACTGATTTTTGATTACCATGGTATTTAGCTTCTTAATTTATTTTTAAATCTATATTTATATGATACTTCTACTCTTTATCTTTTAACTCTTCAGAAAGCGTTCTATAAATATTTCTAATACTAATTATATTAAGAAAAAACTTAAAATCTTCTTTAGAAAAACCCTTAAGAATATAATTGATTATAAAATATAGCAATATATCAAAAATCGCAAATAAGAGATGAATTAAGATAGAAAACTTAAATAGACCATTAATCCATATTTGAAATAGCAATATCCCAAACATAATAAAAAAGTTTCGAAATGTACCCCAGTAAAATCTGAGATGGAACTTTTTATATATAATCGGTCTGTAAATTAATTGAATCAGAATTTTTGAAAATAAAAATGATAGGGCTCCACCATATACGCCTAAATTAAATACAAGAGGAGATATAAATAAAATCATAAAACAGATCGAAAGAATATTTTCTATAATGGAAAATTTAGCCAAAAATTTAACCTCTCCCAATGCCTGTAATTGAACTATATTTACACAGTCAAGAGAAATAGGAATTAAAAGTAATATAAAGATAAATAAAATCTGACCAGTTAAACGGTAATCTTCACCAAATATTAGCACAAAGAAATCTGGTACATAAAGATAAGTCAAAAAAATAATAGGAAATATTAATAAATTCAATATCTTATGCGTATAATTAACAATTATAATATTTTCACTTTCTTTTCCATCACTTATATTCTTTGAGAATGTTGTAATTAATATATTTGAAATGCTAATTGTAATGATTAAAAAGTATGAAAAGAATTGTTTGGCGGAAAAGTAATTTGCGACATTACTGATGCTAGACCAATTATTTAGTAAGAGGACATCAATATTATTAGCTATAAAAATAAGACTATTTGTTATAAAAAAAGGAATACTATATCTAAAAAATTTTCTTAAATACTCTTTATTAGGTTTCTTAAATCCTCTATTTTTTGTAAGAAATAAGCTTACTAAAAAATATGAAACGTTAGATATAAGTACTATATAAGTTAATAACCAAATATCAGATTGGAAAAAGGTTATTAACAAAACTAATAAAATAATTCTTAAAGATATAGCTGTTATTGAAGTTATAGCATTCTTAAAAACTTCCTTTTTACTTAAAAATACTTGTTCAAAAAAACTAACCCTAAAGAATAGCATGGCAATAAAAAAAATATACACAACAAAAATTTCTCCGTTATAAATAGGAGCTAGAGGGATAAAACTTAACAAAACAATTGTATAAATCATAAATTGAATAATTCTGAAAGTTAAAAAGGTCCCATTACATATTGCTTCTTCCTCAGTATCCTTTGACTCAGCAAAAAATTTCAAATAAGCTAATTGGATACCTAAATCATTAATAAGACTAAATGTTGTAAAAAACGATAAGATCGCTCCATAGTACCCAACAACCTCGATATCGAAAATTATTCTAATTAAGTAAAAGAATATTAAACTTAATGCAATATTGACTATGTTTCCAACAATTAATAAAAAAATTTTCGTAGAATCCATTAACTTTCAAAAAGAAAAATTTACTATAAATTTTTTTAAATAATTTAGCTATTCTTCAAATTAGATAATTATTATTCTAAATTTACAAGGTATTGCATAAGAAATTTTTTATAATCTTTCGGATCCTTGGCAGGTCTCTTTAGGTTAGACCTTGAACCCTGTTTTATTTTGACAATTAAGATAATAGGCCCTTCGGCACTTTTTATAAATTTTATAGCCTCCTCTAATTCTTTTAAACTCTTAATTATTAAACCTGATTTATAATTAGAAGAGATAGCGATCTGTAATATATCAATTGAATTTGAATTTGTAGGTTGACCTCCTGTTGATTCATGAGCATTATTATCAAAAATAATATGCACAAAATTTAATGGGTTATATCGCCCTATTGTGGTAAATGCACCCATTTGCATAATAGCCGCTGCATCTCCATCAAAAACAATAATTCTAGTATGTGGCTTTTCAAGTGCTATACTAAGACCAATAGAGCTGGCACAACCCATTGAACCGATGTTATAAAAACTCTTAAAGTGATTTTTTTTTCTTGATTCTCTATATTCAAACAATTCTCTGGAAGTATATCCTGTGGTTGAAACAACTATTTCATCTTCACCTAAATTATTCATTATTAAATTAATTACCTCTTCTCTGCTGAGAATATGTTCAATATCTTGCTTTACTCTTAAGTCATATTTTTCAAATAGATTACGCCGTATTATAAAAGCATAGGGACCACAATTTTTATTAAAATATTTTATAGCCTTATTTAGTTCTTCCTTAATTGATTTAATATTCGATTCCAAAATACTATAAGGAATTTGAAGTGTGTCTAATAGTGATAGTGTAATTCTTCCCATTTTTTTATGTTGCGGAGCATCTTTTTTCCCAGGCTCTCCTCGCCATCCAATCATTAAAAGAAGGGGGATAGAATATACGTCAGGATCACATAGAGAAGTTAAGGGGTTTACAGCCTTACCAAGACCAGAATTTTGCATGTAAACAATACCAATTTTATTAGTGGCTAAATGATATCCTGCTGCTAAAGCAATTGCTTCGCACTCATTACATGCAACGATATGTTTTAAAATACCACCATCATTATCTATAATGAATTTGATCCATTCCTTAAATGTTGAATCAGGAATTCCAGTAAAAAATGAAAATCCTTCATCCTTTAAAATATCAAAAAATTCTTGACATAAAATCATAACAATCAGCTCAACTTAAATATTGTTTTCATATTACTGAAAAATATTTTCTAATTACCTCTAAATCTTCAAAATCGTCAATTTCCATACAGTGAATGTCGGTAATATAAATAGGTTTTAAAATTAATTCATTTAATATCTCATTTAAAGCATCTTCAGCATAGCAATATACCTTATTCTGCTTTATAAATTTTTCAATTTGATTAAGCCAAGTTTTAAAAAACTGTTTTGAAAGTTTGTATAAAGGTGCTAAAAATGCGCTTTTAGGATCAAAAATTTCAACTCCTATTTTAGTTATTCTCTCATCAATTATTAGAGCTTTAAAATCTTTTTTAGGGATTTCAATTTCTTTATTCACAAGCACACAATTTTTTTCTTCAGAATTAAGTATTTGTTCTAAGCTTAAAATTGAAAATATTAAGTCTCCATGTAATAGAATTACATCATCATTAATAAAATCTTTAAGTAAATGAATAGAATATATATAGTTTGTTTTCTCATATATTGGATTATGTATATATTGTACGTTCAAGGTTGGATAATTCTCACTGATATGACTTTTTATCTTCTCTTCAAAAGGGCCAGTTAGCATAACTAAATCTATTAAATTGCACAAAATTAGATTTTTTAATTGAAGATCTAAAATAGTTTCATCATTAGTAATCTTAATGAGACATTTAGGATTATTTTCCGTTAAATATCCTAATCTTTTTCCAACTCCAGCATTTAAAATGACTGCTTTCATTTAATCTCCTCTAAAATCTTTCTGAGTTGAACTTCGGTCAATAATCGCGGATTATTTTTTACCCGATTTGGAGTAAATCCATTTCTAACTATGAGGTCAATATCCTCTGACGAATTTATCCCTAAATCGCTTAATTTAGTTTCTAAATTTATGTGTTTCATAATATATATGATTCTTTCTTTAGCATCTCGGAAATCGGAGGCACCAATAATAGATAGTAATCTATTCATTATATCTCTAACAAAATTCACGCCCCTAGGGTCTAAAACATCATCATGATCAACCTCTGAATTAAAAACAATCATAGAAGGTAAAGTTAAAGCAACAGCATGTCCATGGGGGACATTAAAATATGATGTGATAGGGTATGAAATAGCGTGGCAAGCAGTTGTTTTTGTTATATTTATTGCTTTCCCAGCATAATTGGCAGCAATTGCCATATTATACAATGATTTTTTGTTTTGATTAATACTTGCTCCAAAAATATTCTTCATAATTAACTTAATTGCTTTTTTAGCATACTTTCTGGATTCTTCTGTAGAATTTACATTCCAAAATGACTCAATTGCTTGTGTTAATGCATCCATAGACGAATATGTAATAATTTTTTTAGGTAGAGTTAACATGAAATGAGGATCGATGATTACATAATTGGGCTGCATGAACTCTGGACTTGCTAAGGAATATTTTGTTTTCCCAATATAAACAACAGCAAAATGAGTTGCTTCACTACCAGAACCTACTGTAGTTGGAATACGAATTAAAGGAAACCCTTTTCTAATAATCCTAGCATCTCCTTTGATTAGATCTTCTGGATTGCCGTTATTTGTTGATAATATTGAAATAGATTTACCCATATCAATGACAGAACCCCCTCCAACAGCAACTATTACATCATATTTATCCCTTTTAAAAATTTCTAATCCTTTTTTTATATCCTTAAGTTTTGGATTGGGAGTAAAATCATTGAAATGATAAAATTTGAAATTGGCAATTATTTTTAAAATAGAATTTTTTATTTCATCCTTTTCGAAGGATTTCTTTCCTGTTATTAAAAATATATTACTAAAATTATTCTGACGTAGTATCTTTCTCAAGTTTCTAATAGAATTAAATCCTCGATATTCAATCATTTTTTAGGAGCAATTTCAATTCAAAATTAAATATGTTTAAATATTTTTTCCATATCTCTTAAAAAGTTATAACCATTTCTCCGCAAATTCTACATCTTTTTTATTATGAATTTCAAACCAGCCTTTATATACTTCTAATAAATGTACTTTAAAACCTCTGTCAATCATTTCTTGAATAAAGTCAGTAAATGAAGCTTTTTCAAAAGAATCTGCCTCATGGAACGGTCCTCTATGATTTGTTAAACAATCATAATAGATTTTTCGAATAATATTTACACCATATTCTGAAAAATAAGCGATTCCAATATACTCGTAATCAGCCATATTTTTATCAATATATTTCCCGATTCTTATAATTTCATTATCTTTTCGGTATAACATCCTCTGTTCTTTTGTTGGTTTATTTTTTGTCAAAACTAAATCAAGCTTTTTATCAATTTCATGTTTATGATATGCATATGAATTATCTACAACCAAAACGATATCATGTTTTACATTTAATAAATTGTTAATTATTTGCTCGTTGAATAGTATATCTGAATTTAAGTAAATAAAGCCATTAATCATATCCTCCTTTGCTTTAAATAAAGAATATAAAATATAGGTATCATCATAATCATCATTAATTATATATTTAACTCCCTCAATGTTAACTAACTCTTTTTTATACCCTTTAACGACAGTTACATCTTTAATTCCACAATTTTTTAACAGATCAATTTGTCTCTGGAGTATAGGTTTGCCCTTGATATCTATTATTGATTTTGGAATGTCAAAAATCGGATCTTTACCAGCAGCTGGAATAATTACTCGAATCTTACCTTTTGTGTACTTTAAATCTTTTTCCCTTACTTCTAAAAATCCAACATCTTCGAAAATCGTTCTAACTGGGCTGCATAATGATTCTGCTTCAAAGGCTCTCCTATTCTTTAAAATGTTTAAAGCAGTCTCTTTCATAATCTTGTGAGCAGATCGTAATAAATGATTTGCATATATTACAATATTAAATCCATGGTTTCTTAGTTCATCTTCAGTTACTATGTTATAAGTCGTTGGTACGCATATTAGTGGTTTCTTCAAATCCATTTCATAATATTTCTTTGCAAAATTAAAAATATCACTTGGACTATCATCTTTAGAATGAATCATTATCGCATCTGCTCCAGCATTTAAATATTTTTTTGCCCTAAATATTGCATCCTCTAATCCTGAACCAGAAATGAAACTTTCAATTCTGGCTGCGATCATGAAGTCTGGTGAGAGTTGGATATTTTTACCTCTTTCAATTTTTATGGCGAATATATCAGGATCCTCTTGAGTCTGGTTTGAAGCAGGATCTAAACTATTTCTTTTAGGAAAAGTTTTATCCTCAATAATTACCATGGAAACGCCCATATCTTCTAAATGTCTAACAAAATACTCAAAATTAGTAGCATCTCCCCCAGTATCACCATCAACAATTAATGGTTTTGTAGAACTGTTCAGGATTTGCCTTATTGTTTCATATCTCGATTCAGGTCCAATTACATTAGCATCGGGATATCCTTTAGCAGCGCTTTCAGTTAAACTACTTTCCCAAATCGCATCGAATTCATAAATCTCATCTTCTTCGTTTATCTTAATATTATTAGCTATAATTGCACTTAAACCATTATGAGCTTCAATAACTCTGACAAAATTTTTTTCGTGAAGTATTTTTTTTAAGGTTCCTCTTCTCTTTTCTGGTGCAATCCTGTTAAGTAAGGCCATTTTTTTATAAAAGTTCTGTATTCTATTTTATTAATAAAAATGTAAAGAATATAAAATATATTAGTGGACAATTTAATTGTGAGTAAAAAGATTATTATCAATATTCTATTTCAAGGAAATCTAAAATTCTTCTGATTGAATTTCCATCTGTATATCTATTAAATCTATCTCTAACTTGTTTTCTTTTTTGCTCAAACTCTTTTGTTATATTCTCAATATTTTTAATTGCATTTGTTAAATCTTTAAAATTATATAAAAGTGGTCCTGGAGCTATATCTTCCAGTTTATAATACATTCCTCTAATTTTTTTATATCTCTCAAGGTCATAAGGAAAAAGTAATATTGGTCTATTTAATAATGAGAAATCAAGCATCGTTGATGAATAATCAGTAATGAGGATATCTGTAATTATATATAATTCTTGAATATCTGCTGATTTAGGTACGAGTTTAAGATTTTCATACTCTTTAAAATTAACATCTTGAACGAAATAATGCCCTTTTAGGAGGAATAGAGTTTTCATATCTTTAAGCATTTTATTTAATTCATGCAATTCTTTCTTTGAAATCGAAAACTTTAAACTGTGATCTTCTCTAAATGTGGGACAATACAGAATTATTTGATTTACACTTTCAGGGATTTGATATTTGGTTTTTAAATTTTCGATAAAATTTTCATCCTCATTAAATAATATATCATTTCTCGGGTAACCTAAAGCTAATATTTTCTCTTTTGGCACTTTAAAGGCAGAACTTAATATATTATGCTCTAAGTCATCTCTAGTAGGAGTTAGGATATAATTAAGATAATCATTATATTTTAATTTTAATTTAAAATATCTACCCCACTTTTTATATACAAGAAATTCAAGATCCTCATCAAAAATAATTTTCTTTATAGGTGTACCATGCCAAGTTAGAATTGTTGTCGATCTCGGTGAAAATTCAATTGGTAGTACATCATAAATACCATGTGTGATGAAAATAAATCTTGCTTTTCGTAGTAATTTTATTGCCATAATATTTAATGTGTGGATAGCATTATATCCCTTTAATCTAAGTTCTTTAACTAATTTCCGTGATTTTGCGACCCATACAACCTTATAATCTGAATGTTGATTTAAATATTCAAATAGATATTTGGTATTATCATGATATAGATTTCCTCCATACCCCCCCATAATAATTAATTTCTCATCAACTTTATTACTAAAAAGTTTGGATAAAAGTTTAAAGCCAAATGGTATAATAATATCTCTCAAAAACTTATAATATTTATTATTTCTCAAAAAGGAGTATTTCTCAAGTTGCAAAACCATCTGACATTATCACTCAATTCATTTTTAAGGTGGTCTATTTTATTTGTTTTATAGTAAATCTATTATCTTTAGAAATAAATTCAAAAGATTGTAATCATTAATAGTAATTAAAATTAATTTTAAAATAAAAAAGCTTAGTTAATTAGCATTTTCACACATTATTAGTTAACCGTTCGTTTGGTAGATAACCCATATCATTTAAAGCTTTTAATACAATTTGTTTACTTTCTTCTACTGTTTGTTTATCAGTTTCAACAATTATATCTGCTTGATCTGGTTCTTCAAATGGGTGGTCTATTCCTGTGAAATCTTTAATTTCTCCTGCTCTTGCTTTAGCATACATACCTTTTATATCTCTTTCTTCACACACTTCGAGTAAACACTTAACATAAACGAGTATATAATCACCAATTTCATTTCTTGAATATGCCCGAATCTTATTATATGGTGATACAAAAGAGGCAAGGACAGCAACACCATTTCGGGTTAAAAGCTTAGCAACAAACGTGACTCTCTCAATATTCATATTTCGATCCTCTTCAGTGAATCCCAAATCACGTGTTAAACTCTTTCTAACAATATCTCCATCTAAACGTTCAACTTTCATTCCTCTTTTTTTCAAATCGTCAGCAACAGCATCTGCAAGTACAGATTTCCCTGAGCAAGGAAGCCCTGTAAACCATAACGTAAATCCTTTATGTTCTATTTTTTTCACCTTTTTTAAAATTCTATTACATTTCCTTCCATATCTTTTGGAATATCAAATCCTAAAATATTTAGGCAAGTTGGAGCAATGTCTAATATGTTCTTGGTGCCTAAATCCTTTCCAATTTTACTTCCTGGATTATAAATAATATATATTCCGTAATAATCATGTACAGCATCATCTGGTCCCGTATCATTTTCTTTTAAATACATAGATTCATAACCTACTGTACCAGCAGACCTCCAATTTAAATCATCAAAATATACCATTAAATCAGGTGGATCTCCCCGAATTATTGCATAAAAATCTTCAGGTTTATAGACTTTTGTATTCATAGTTTTACCAGAGTCATCCTTTATTGATTTTATCTTTTCTGCTATAACTTCCCTCATTTTTTCATAGTCTTCCTTTTTAATGATACCCTGAGGTTCTCTTCCTTCAACGTTTAAAAAAATCCTAGCATAATAACCACCCCAACCCCAAGCATATGTTCTGTTCCAATCTATTATTGCATCATCTAATCTAGTTCTTGGTTCGGGTTTCTCTTTAAATTTTAGTAATCCAAGTTCTTCAAAAGCCATATTAACGCATATTAAACCTTTCATTGCTTTTGCTCCATGATCGGATGCTACAATAACAGTTGTATTATCATCCAACAAATCCAAAATTTCCCCTACTTCTTCATCTAAATATTTATAATATTTACGCATTTCAAGCTCGAATTTATTTCCAGGAACGTATTTGTTATGTTTTTTATCAAAATATTTCCAAAAAGCGTGATGAAATCTATCTAAACCTATTATAACAAATTGGAAAAAGTCCCAATCTTTATTTTTCATCAAATATTTGATTGTTTTAAATTGAATCTTAGTCATTTCATATATTTGCTTTAACAAGGCTTTTTTATTTTCTACTCTAAAATTTGCATCTAAAATGTAATTGCCAACTTTCTCTTCTATTTCTTGTTTCAGTTCAGGGGGATATGTATAATTTGAGTCTGTATCTGGTGCTATAAAGCCAGCAATCAAGTTACCATTAATCAATTTGACTGGATATGTGGGAGGTACTCCAATAATAATGCTTTTTAACCCGTTTCTGCCAATTATATCCCAAATGGTAGGTTCTTTTACTGAATTTGAAGTGGCTATCCAAAAATCATTATAAGCAAATTTCTTTCGATGTCTAAATCCATAAATCCCAAGAGTACCAGCTTTTTTACCTGTTGCCATAACCATCCATGCTGGTATTGTAATTGGAGGATCAGAACTTCTTAATTTTCCATATACTCCATTTTCCATTAATTTTCTAATATTTGGGCAATCATCGATGAAGTCATTAAATAAAGTTCTTGGTGTAGCACAATCTAAACCAATAAGGACCAATTTCTTTTTTTTTTTACTCATAATGATACCAACACAAGGCTCTTATTTTTATAATTTACATAAAAATCATGTAACAAATGGATTTTTATACTTTAGAATCACTTCTGCTACTTCCTTACGCATAACTTCTGGATCAGGTGGTTTTCCGGCCTTTAAAGCATCTCTAATCTCACGACCTGCAAAGAAATTCTGCATTTCTGGAGGATGGGGACAAATCTTATCATTCACAACCGCATCACACTTTTTACATTTTGAGAAGGAGCGAAATTTAATTGGTTCAATACCTAAATCTGGAAATTTATCAAAAATGAAATGAGCATCATAAGGGCCATAGTAATCACCTACTCCCGCATGATCTCTTCCAATAATTATATGTGTACATCCAAAATTCTTTCTTGCAATTGCATGAAATATTGCTTCTTTTGGCCCTGCATATCTCATCTCTGTTTCGAATGTACTCATTACTACACGATTTTTAGGATAATATTCTTTAATTAATACTTTATATGCTTCGATAATTACATCATCTAAGAAATCACCTTGTTTTTTCTTACCGATTACAGGATTTATGAACAAACCATCTACATAAGTTAAACCTGCTTTTTGGACATATTCATGTCCCAAATGTGGGGGGTTTCTTGTTTGAAATGCCACAACTCGTTCCCATCTCATTTCTTTGAAAAGAACTCTAGTTTCTATAGGTTTCAGGTCTATTTCTGGAAATGTAGCTCTAGGTTCATTGATTAAAAATATTTGCCCTCCCATTAGTTTTTCTTTATAGTTTAAGACCCTGTTCACTCCTGGATGATCTCTTTCTAAAGTTCCATATGTTTTGCTAGCATAATTTTTTTTGTCATAATCATAGATATCTTCTACTCTCATTAGTGCAATAGGCTTATTCTCACTATTTGTTAAGACGATCTGATCATCGCTTTTGATATTCTTGAGTTCACTTTCTGAAACATCTAAAGTTATAGGAAAAGGCCAAGGAATATCACTTTCCAAATACATTGACTCAAGAACATAATTAAAATCATTTTCATTCATAAAGCCTTCTAATGGACTAAATACTCCAAAAGCAATGTTTTTAATCACTTTTAATGTTTCAGGTCTTACTTTAATTGTTTCAAATTCGCTAATTTGACTTAAAATTCTTTCTTTTTCAAAATTAGGTAAAACTTTATTTATTAAAGTACCTCCATGTGGCGAAATCATAATTTTTTCCTTCTTTAATATGTTGTGATTATTATATAAAGCTAAATTTTAATCAATATATCCCAAATCTCGTAATCTCTGCTTTACCTTCTCTTCTTCTTCCTTTGTAAAGGCTTGTTTTGATCTCTCCTCTTCCTCTATAGAGGAAAGAACTTGCCTAAGAACATACGTTACATAACTAGAGACCGAAGAAAACCCAGTTCCTTTCATTCGCTCTTTTATTTTCTCTGAAAGAACTTTAGGAATTGATACAGTTGTATATTCAACTTTATGATCATCATCTGACATTATAACTCATTTTAAAATATAATTATATTTAATTAAATAGAATTAAAATATATTAAAAAATCTTACTAAATACCCTAACATCTAGGGATTCTTATTAGCTTCAATAAAATAAATGTTTTTCAGTAATAAAATTTTGAAAATTTGATTCAAATATTTATTAAGTAAAGGAGATAATAAATAAATATATACATTAAATATCTATAGGGCAACTCTTTAAATTACTGACATACTTAAGATTATGCAAATTACTCATCCAAGAATATCAATTATATTTCCCTCTTACAATGGTGTAAAATTTCTTGAAAGAAATTTGAATTCCATAAAAAATCTAAATAATCTGGATGAGATCGAATTGGTAATCGTAGATAATAAGTCAAAAGATTCTACTATTAAGGTAATAAATTCATTTGCAAATAATATCAATATTAATTTAGTAAAAAATAAGTCTAATGAAGGTTTTGCAGAAGCTTGCAATTGTGGAGTATCTAGCTCGTGTGGAGAGTTTGTATTTATTACTAATCAAGATGTAGTTTTTCCTCCAGACTTCTTTAGTAAAATAACAAAACTATATTCTAAGTACAGAAATGATCATGAGATTGTTATTTCACCCGCTTTGGTATTTGAAAATGGGAGAATACATTATTTTGGAGCTAAAAATCACTTTTTAGGATTCTCTTACACTCCAGAATTGGGTGAAAAATTACCTCAAAATAACATTATAAAGACTACTCAAAGATTTTCTGGCGGAACTCTATTCATTAAAAAAAATTATTTCTTAGAAATGGGTGGTTTTGATAAAGAATTTTTTATGTATTATGAAGATACAGATCTTTCACTTAAAATTTTGAAGAATGGAAATCCAATATACACTACAAATGATCCCTATTTAATCCATCAAAAAAAGTATCAAACTATGAATAAGATGCAATATTTCTTTTTAGAGCGTAATAGGTATCTTATTTTACTTAAAAATGTAAGCAATTTGTATAAACTATTTCCTATCATTATTCTTACTGAATTTATCTTATTATTCCATTCAATTTTTATTAAAAAGTTTAAATTAAGGCTAAGAATCTATATGGAATTACTGAAGAAAATTAAATGTTACAGAAATTTAAGAAAACTAGCAAAAAAGGAAAATAGATTAATGCCTTATCAATTCTTATCGAGAGATCTAGACCCAATTCTATTGGGTAAGTTAGGAAAGTTAAAAGCGTTTAGAAAATTACTTGTATTTTTTAATAAATTTCTTAAATACGTATAAGTAGTCAAAATTTCTGCAGACTTTTTATGTAATAATAATCAGAGATCATATACTTTCTACAAGATCTATTTGTTCGTCTCCTAACTCCAATTCTAAAACCTTGCCATATGGAGACAAGTCGTATTTTTATTTTATTGAAATTTAGCTTTAAAAAATTCAAAAAAATTATACCTAAATTCAAAATACTGAAAATATAGTAAAAAACCATTATATCAGTTATTTTTGCATGCTTCCAAACTAATATTTGAGAATTTCTGGTAAAAAAATGATGGTTAAAAATCATTCTTTCTTGATCAACTATGCGGGGAATATTATGATAGACGATTGTAGTTGGAACATAAAATGATTTATACCCTTTTTTCTGTGCTTGAATATTCCAGTCAGGATCCTCATGATACATAAAAAAAATCTCATCCATTAATCCTGCTTTGGTTATAACGTCTTTCTTCATAAAAAGAGCCGTTCCAGGGGCAAAACCGATTTGTTCAATCTGGCTGTATTTTTTATTAAAAGGATCATATTCTAAATATCCTCTATTTCCAATAACTATTGCTGATTTAAAGTTTACAAATGCTCCAGCATTCCATATAACATCTTTCTCATTATATATTTTAATCTTTGGAGTTATCATACCTGCCTTAGGATTCGATTCTAAAAAGTCTACCATAGTTTTTAAAAAATCAGGCTCTACTATAATATCATAATTTAATAAACAGATATAATCTCCCTTTACTCTTTTTATGGCTTTATTATTTCCAGCTCCAAAAAAAAGGTTTTTATCGCTTCGAATTAATCGAATTTTTAAGTTATTTTCAAATTGTTTTAATTGATCCCTTAATTTAGAATATAAATAATAATCCGAGCCGTTATCAACAAGGATTACTTCAAAGTTTTTATAAATTTGATTCTCTAATGATTTTAAACAATCTACAGCATATTGGTATTTATTATAGTTCAAAATAATTATAGAAACTAATTTATCCACTGAAACTAACCTTAGAACGTTTTAAAATTAAAACTTACTTTTCTCTAAATTTTTTATAAAATAAAAATCT
>JBHLOI010000036.1:32665-36017 GCA_048940645.1 Promethearchaeota archaeon
TATCCACTGAAACTAACCTTAGAACGTTTTAAAATTAAAACTTACTTTTCTCTAAATTTTTTATAAAATAAAAATCTTTAATCAGATATTTCCTGCAAGAACGATTGGTTCTTCTTTTTAACCCAATTCTAAAACCTTTCCACCATGAGATAATATATAAAATAAGTATCTTGATTTTTTTTCGTTTTAGCTTACTTATAAATTCATAAATCACTTCAGTAAAAAACTTAATATAAAAAATTATCAATTCTAAAATCGAAGCATGTTTCCAAACAAGGATTTGCTTATTCCTTTTAAAGAAAAAATCATTAAAAATAGCCCTTTTACTTTTTGGATTTCTTTTAATTGGGATTTTATGATATACATGAGTGGTTGGAACATAATAAGTTTCAAAACCTTTTTGCCTAGCCCTAAAATTCCAATCAGGATCTTCATGATACATGAAAAAAATCTCATCCATTAACCCTATCTCATTAAGATACTCCTTTTTTACAAATAATGCAGTGCCAGGAGCAAAATCAATCTTTTCAACTTTATTATATTTTTGATTGTCTGGATCATATTCCAGATATCCTCGATTAAATACAACTTCACCTGTTCTGAAATTTATTTTCCCTCCTGTGGTCCATATATAGTTTTTATCTGAAAATAATTTTATTTTGGGAGAAATCATAGCCGCTTTTGGATGTTTTTCTAAAAACTTAACCATTTCTTCTATGAAATTTGGTATTACCTCTGTATCAGGATTCAATAAACAAATATAATCTCCCTTTGCTCTTTTTATAGCTTTATTATTTCCAGCTCCAAAATATAGATTAATATTACTTCTAATTAGAAAAACACTTAAAGTTTTATTAAATAGTGCTAATTTTTCTTTCAATTTCAAAAATAATTGGTATTTTGAACCATTATCAACAATCAATATTTCAAAATTTTTATAGGTTTGATTTAATAATGATTTCAAACAAGATATTGTGTCCTTATAAGTATTATAATTAATTATTACTATAGAAACTAATTTTTCCATAAAAACCCTTTAAAAGAAAACAGATATATATTTCAATTTAACCTATTTTTAATTATCTAAAATTTTTTCAATATATAAGATTTGTATAGAAACTAAAACTATAAAGATATATTTAATTATAAAAATGGAAAAAGGCGATTAATTAATAGTTATAATTATCAAAATGAACTTACAGGGCTCCAATTATCAATGAGAAAATTATTTTATTTTGACAATAATTCGAGATGTACAATATGGAATGGGATGTGGTCAAGTAGAACCATTGAACAAGAGTTAGAAGCCTGTAAAATAGAAACTGCTCCAAGAGTTTTGTTTCTGAATTATTTACCAAAAAACGGAAAAATAATTGATGCGGGTTGTGGTTTTGGAAAATGGGTTATTTTCCTTTCAGAACGTGGATATGAAGTAATAGGAGTGGATAATAATAATCTGGCAATTACAAAATTAAAACAATTTAGATCTTCTCTTAAAGTAGATTTTGGTAATATTTTGAAACTTAATTACCCAGATAATTTTTTTGATGCATATATTTCGATGGGTGTTATCGAACATTTTGAAGATGGACCTTTATTAGCTTTGAAAGAAGCTTATAGAGTTTTAAAGCCAAATGGGTTAATATTTGTATCAACACCTACAGTAAATATTATTAGAAAGATTTTTATTCAACCTATTTTAAATGTAATCAATCGATTTTATTATACATTCACGAAATTTTATAACTTTTTAAATAAGAATAATTTAATAGACAGAAAATTTAAAAAAGATAAAAGAGAAAAAAAAGAAAGGAAAAATTATTACCATTTTATCGAATATCGGTTTACTTCAGAAGAATTACAAGCTTTCTTAAAAAAATCGAATTTCGAGGTAATAAAAGTAGTTCCCCATGATTTTCATGATTCAAAAAACCATGCGATAGGATTAGGAGTAGATTTTCCATTCTTGAAGGCTAGAAATAGCGTTAATTTTGAATTAAATTCTATAGGCAAAATAATATCTAGGATATTAGATTGGATATCTCCTTGGATAGCGTGTGCAAGTATCTTATGCGTGGGAAAATCCTTAAAAAAAGCCCCTTAATTAGTTTTAAATTAAATTTAAAAAATAAGATTATAAAAATGTTTAAGAAGAAGATTTTTATCGATAATATATCCCAGGTTATCGCTTTAACTGAAAAAAACATAAAATTAGAATTAAGATATAAATTCGGTTTAATCTTCACATATATTACATATATTATATCGATAATTACTCCGATTATCATTTTAGCTAATATTTTTGAATTAAGACCAAGTTTGGGATCTTGGACAGCACAAAATTTCTATTTATATCAAATAATAGCCTACAATATCATGCTTTTGTCAGGCATTACAAATATTTTTCCTAGTCAGTTTAGAATGGAAAAATATTGGAAAACCCTTCCTGCCTTAATTATTGGCCCTTTTAATCGATTTAATTTATTATTCGGTATTTTTTTATCTCAATTAATTCTAATATCATTCCCTTTTATTTTGTTTTTTATTTTAGGATGTATAATTTATCCAATCTCAATAGGAACAGTAATTCTTATAATTATAATCTTCTTTCTTGTTGCGTTAATATTTAGTGGAATAGGACTTATTCTTGGCATCTTTGCTATTTCAAATGAAAATATTTGGAATTTTTTACAATTTTCATTATTATTTATTTTCTGGTTTAGTTGTATAACTTATCCTTTTGAAATTTTCCCAAAATTTATACAAGACATTATAGTGCTAAACCCCCTCTATTACATTTTTGATCTATTAAGATTAACCTGGGTACAAAATATTGGTTTTGGCATAATTTTATCATATCCTCTTCACTTTGTTAGCTTAATATGCACGGCACTTATAGTTCCGATAATAGGTGTTTTTCTTTTTAATTTAATATATAAAAAATACGGAATAACAGGGTACTAATTATTATGGTTGATATTATAGAGACTATAGATTTGTCTAAAGTATATAAATTAAAGGGAAAAAAGACAGAGATTAATGCATTAAATAAAGTAAATCTTTCAATCAAAAAGGGGGAAATTTTTGGATTATTGGGTCCAAATGGGGCAGGAAAAACAACCTTAATACAAATTCTAACAACTATCACGCAACCAACAAGTGGATATGCTAAAGTTAATGGATATAACGTAGCACAGTATCCTAAAAAGGTAAAACCCATGATTGGGCTCATGCTAGGCAGTGATATGCTATATTATAGACTTACAGGTCATGACAACCTTAAATTCTTTTGTAAAATCTACAAAATTTCCAATTATCAGGAAAAAATATTAAAAATTTCTGAAGAATTTGA
>JBHLOI010000099.1:0-8450 GCA_048940645.1 Promethearchaeota archaeon
TTTTTAATGGGGGGTTAAAGATTAGTCGAAATAACACTCAGAAAAAAAGGGGCATCTTAGGTACTCTCAAAATGTTAGGGAGTATTATAACTGGACGTAAAGTTTAGGAGCATGAATTTTGATTCGAGCGTCGATAAGAAATATAGAACATATCAAAAAAAAGAGAGGAAGAGAGCTTAAGAAAAGTTTTGTAATTATGCGCTTTTTTTCTTTAACCTTAAGCCGAATAAGAACCGAAACACGTTGATTTGTCTGATAGGAATTAGTAGGAGACTTATAATCACAAATGCTGCAAAGACGATGATGAGATATTTCACCATTACTATGGTGGTCATACCGACTACAAAGAAGGCTACCACTACGATCACGGTTTGGTGGAGTATATAGAACGGCAAGACGAGTTCATTTGAGAGGCTTAGGAATTTGTGATTGAAGTTGAGGAATTTCCGCCCCAGAAAGAGTATGGCAACAATCCAACACCAGCCATTGAACGCCCAAAGTGGTGTAGCTATAAGATAACCAGTTGGCGAGACAAAAATGTCTAAGCCAAACGCTCCAAAAACACCAATAATAAGTAAGCTGGTAATAATACCTACTATAAGCGCAATCAAGCCATTCTTGTCTATGGACTGGATGAATTTTGAATCAGAAGCTACCACATACGCCAGTATGAAAAATATCAGATATGTGGGCAATTTCCAGCCTCCGTATCCGGAGGGGAAAACAAAAAAGGGCGGGATCGCTGCTAAATCCACCATAATCAAGGGGATCGCAAGCAAGAAGATTCCTCCTCGTCTATTACAAATTCTTGCTAGTTTTGATATTTTGTCTTCTTTTCCTCGTAGATACTTAAAGAAATATACAGTTATCAACGAAAACACGAAAAGCCAGAAAAGATACCAGAGGTATATACCCTGATTTGCTCCAGCAAAATAGGTCAGCCTGGGGACTAAATCTAAAGGAAAAGCATAAAGGAAGTAAATCCAAAAGTAGTAGTCAATAAAGGATCCAGTATAGGAACCATTGAATACCGCATCAAAGTAACTATGCACTGGGAGAATTACTACAAACATAGCAAAGATAAAGGGAACCATCAATCGTAGAAATCTCGACTTAGCATATTGCCCAGGACTCCTCCGTGATAGAGAGAAGTAAGTCGCTATCCCACTTACGGTGAAAAAGAGCGGCATGATCCATCCTGTCATGAAGATATTCGCGATTGTAAATGCCATATCTGGCGGTCCGGGATTTGTAATGTGCCATGGAATAAAGATGAAAGGTCTTCCACAATGATATAAAAAAATCAGGCCCATCGCAATAACTCTTAGCCAATCAAGCCAATACCATCTTTCAGTAGTGCTGCTCATGTTTTGAATCACTAATTTTTTGTAAGATAATGATTTTTTTTTTCTTATTAGAAAAGAATTTAATTACTAATTTAAAAAACTAATAATTATTATAAATTAAAAAAAAAGTGCAACTTTTGCAACATTTTGGTAAGTGCCAATAGAAAGAATCAAACAAGAAGCCAAAAGACCAGAGCAAGAATCAGTAAAGATCAACTTTCAAGTTGTAGTAAACGAAAAGAAAGTGCCCATCACGAATTGCTAAACGCGAGAGTTAAAGAACTAAAAGGTCCAATCATTCCTGAAGAAATAGAAAAAGTTAAAGTTTACATAGCAGTCTTAAAATGATAGGGAATATCCTATCTTGACGTAAAGTCTAGGAGCATCAATTCTGATTATTAAAAATTATTATAACTTATTATTACCCAGATTTTTCCAAAATCCTTTTCAAATTTTGTCCTTCTTCAATCATGTGTTGGGATATTTGTTGCACTTTCTTCTTGGCGAGTTTAGAAAGTAATTTGCCCATGTGAAAGTCTAGGGTTGCTGTGAAAATGCTTCCATTTTCAAAGGGTTCTATTTCAAAAGAACCACCAGCTAGTATGAGTTTTAAACCTCCTACAGTTTTAAATCTATATAGTCTGTTTGGAATAAGTTTAGTCACCTTAGATTTCATCTTTAAAAAATCTCCACTAATATCTTCTTCAGCATACAAAATGGAACCAACTTCCCCAATTGTCTCTGTTTCCCAATTAGCTTTTATGTGAGAAGGATGCCATTCAAGGTAGTTTTCTGCAATGTGTAAGAACCAATCCCAAATTATTTCGGGAGAGACATTTATTTCGATAGATTCCCTAAGGGTTTTCATGTTATTTCACTTTTTAAATGTGCAATATTAGAAAGGAAATAATGCAATATAAAATAATTCTTTTTTATCAAATTTTATATAATTTTAAGCAGAAAAAGATGTTTATTTAAGAGGGATAATTTAACGGGTTCTGGACTAATTCTTGGACAAGTTCTTGAATTTATTGATTTTATTTCAATTCTTCATTTTTTTCTATATTACTTATCTCAATTCCAAGTTGATAAGCTTCTTCTAATTGATCGTGGCACATACTAATTGGAATGTCTTTTTGTTCATCTTGATTATAGGTCCGACATGTAATTATGAATAATTTGATATTAAAAAATGGCGCTATCCGTTCAAAAAATGCAACTGTTGATTCACAGTGATGGCGATAGGTAATTATGACTATAAATGTTTTATTTCCAAAATCTTCCCAAGCAAGTGCTTCCATTCTATCAAACACTGTTTTTAATTGAGCCGTCATATACCCCCAATACATTGGAGTGGCAAAAACTATCGTGTTTGCTTTCTTATATGCAGAATAAACTTCTTCCATATCATCTTTTATAGCACAGCTATGATTTACTGATGTTGCGCATGTGAGACATCCTTGACATGGTCTAATATTCAATTCATTGGTATAAAAATGTTTTACTTTCTTGTCTCCTTTAATATTCAATCCTCTTATGAAAAAATCAACTAAAGTGTCTGAGTTTCGATTTTTTCTCGGACTACCATGGAATATTATAGTTTTCATAACAAATAATCTCTCTTTCTAAAAGGAAATTTAATCAACTCTAATTATAGAAATTTAATCAACTTTAATTATAATTTTTTTGGATTTAATTCGATGTTCATCGAACTTTACATGAATAATCATTATCAAACAATGATTTTGATTAATAATGTTTTTATCATTAATAATTAAAAATTAATTTGTAATATCATGAACAAATCAAAATCATTAAATTTAGGAAAAATATTAGATATTATTTTCATTACTTCTTCAATCATTTTCAACATTTCAGTAAGCATTGTGTATATTGCGACGAAACTTGGTATTATGGAACTCTTACAGATTTCTGGTGTGATTGTAATACTCCTGATAGTTCCCTTCACAATCAGCCTAATAGGATATATTAAAGAAAAGGAGGAAAAAAAGATTATAATCTCTTTAGTAATTATCCTATGCTATCTCTTTTTGGAATTATTCTTAGACTATATCCTCATAATTCCATTTAGAGAAATACTCGCACTTCATATCCCTTACATTATAGTATTTTATGCGGCTGAGTTTAGCTTGATTGGCGTGACTTTTGAAAAAAATAGGAAAATGGGATTTGTAATGCTGGTAACGTTCGGGATATTGATAGGATGTTTGATTTTCATGTACATTGGTTAAATAACAATTCATAAAAATCGATCAGCTCATAAAAATTATTATATTTCGATCACTCGCTATTATTATTACCATCTAAAAAAGTATTTTCAAGACTTTAGAAATAATGAATGCTTTTAATGAACAAACTTGCCAGCGGTGTGGTACATGCCTTGAACAGTGTCCATTTTTGCAATTACCCACAGAAAGAGCCAAAGAAGAGATTTCTAAAATGATTAAAACGAAAAATTCACGAAAGATAATCAAAAATTGTGCCGGCTGCTCTTACTGCAATATAGTATGCCCAACAGAGTCAAGCCCATATGAACTTATAAGAGAAATACGATTGCAAAATTATCGTGAAAAAGGCGTTAGATGTACAGCACTTATAACAGAAGGGATTCCTAATAATCTAATGTCAATAGGGTTAGAGATCGATACTGAAGCGAAAAAGCATGATTTAATACAATATGAAAATCCTTCAAAAAACGATCAAATGTTTTATGTGGGGTGCGCTATTCCCTATATTTTTCCAGATCTCGCCAAAACCAAATTATTTGAGAAATTACCTATATTAGGTGGAATGAAGTATTGTTGTGGTGGTTATGTACATTCTTGTTTTGGTACAGACGAAGCAAGGATAAAAGGATTAGAATTATCTGAAAAATTTAAGATGCTGGGCGTCGAAAAACTCATCACCTTCTGTCCTGGATGTGATGCTATGATCAAAGGCGTGTATCCTTCAATTATCGATGCTTTTAACGTAAAAGGTCAAACAATCATTGATTATCTGATTGAAAAGTACCACAAGGATGAATTTATTATCACAAATAAAATAAATCAAAGAATTACTTTCCAAGACCCATGTCCTTGGAGAAAACTAGATAAAAAAATATACGATGGTCCACGTGAATTTCTTGAAATTATTGGTGCCGAAGTTGTAGAGATGAAACACAATAAGGAAGCATCTCTATGTTGTGGAGCCCCTCTTTCTATATCGAACCGATCATTAGCGACAAATATAGCTAAAAAAAGAATTTCTGAAGCAGAACACGTCAATGCGGAAATAATCGCTCATATCTGTACAGGGTGTTTAACCTCATTATCTCCCTATGCCACTGAAAGCAATATTAAGTCGTATTATGTTACAGAATTAGCCCAAATGGCAATAGGAGAAAGTCCATCACTTAATATTCTAAATAACGCTAAAAGTCTTCAAAAACAGGTAATAAAAACAATTAGTAAGAATCCGAATATATTGGCAGAACATTATATCATAAAAGATGGAAAAATAAGTCGTTTATAATTTTAGTATTAGGTTTTAAAAATCACACGAAGCTATATTTAAATTCTAAAGGCAGCTTAATTTAGAGAATAAAAATAAATAATTATTAATTAGCAAAAATATTAGACAATTTTTGAACTAAGTTTATTTCTAACTAGATTATATATTATTAAGGATGTTAAAAAGTGAGAAGTATAGACTCAAAATTATCACCTAATGAAAGAAAGATTCTAACATATTTATTGAGTGAATACAAGCAAAATCATCATTTTCCGGGCATTGAAGAAACTAAACGAGCTTTAAAATTAAAATACGATGAAATAGTTGAAGAAGATCTAATTTTACAATTTGTTAAAAGAGGATTTCCCCAAGTTGGGATGACTCCAAGTCAGGAAAAAGTTTTTGATTATATTGTAGAACAATACTCAAAGTATGATATTATTAACACTTTTAATGAAATTGGAAAAGAATTAAATATTTCTCCTCAGGATCTAGAAGAAATAATTAAAAAACTCGAAAAAAGAAGGGTAATTCATAGAAAAAAAGATGCTGCTGATAAAATTGTCCCACGAATCTCTAAAATTGGATATGATCATAAGGTTATATTAAAAGATGGGAGGTCTCTCAAACCAATTGAAGCTGCTTGTGTTATAGATGCACTGGGTCTTCCTTTCACATACAATCAAGATGCTACGATTTTGTCAAAAGATCCTATAAATAAACAAGAAATTAAAATTGAAATAAAAGATGAGCAAATCGTATTCCAACAACCTAAAAATCTAATTGTATATCTGGGATCACAATGTTCTACTACTTTATTTTTTACTTCAAATGAAAGCTTTAAAGAGTGGGAAAAACAATATCTAGATCAAAAAGGTACGACTATAAATATGAAACAGGCACTAACTTTAGCTCGAAAGATTTTTGAAAACAGATTAGACATAGACTATGTTCCAAGCTGTGAAATATCTATTGATCAAGATCAAAAAAATATTGAATGGTTAGAGATACCTTCAACTGATAATAAGGATAAATGTTGCGAATAATAATTGATTAATTCTGTGTTAGACTTCTCATCAAAATTAATTTTCTTTAATCATTTTTATTATTGCTGGTGGAAAAATCAAAAGTAATTTGCCTATTTGAAAAATCATTTTTTGTACTTTTTTCCAATCTCAAATGCCGGTGCGAGTTTTTCACCAACTTTCCAATAATTATTTAGTGAATACGTATATGTCTTAAATTTTGCAATATCTGGTATTCCTTCTGTTAAATAATCTTCATCTGCATAAACATTAACTATTTTTCCTATAAAAATTTCGTGACCTTTCTCGATTTCCACTAATTCCTTTATCTTAAAAGTTTTAATAACCTCACATTCTAAATTTAATGGTGAAACACTTACCATTGGGGCGGTTTTGAGATCTCCATAAAAAACATCAAATACTTTTGATTTATCTTCATCTTTTCCTGATACTATGCCGCAATAGTCTATCTTTTCTGCTAAATCTTCAGTAGGTGTGTTAACGCTAAATGTTCTATTTTCCTTAATTCCAATATTAGTATAATGAGTTTCCCAAGAAGCTATTGAAATTAATGGAAGTTGGCTTTCGACGATACCAACATATGCCAAGGTCTCAAAATTTGGTTTTCCATTCACATTAGCGCCGACAAGAACAACTGGCATAGGTAATAAATAAGCACTTGGAGGAATTTTACTTTTATTCATTTTATTTTTACCTTGAGCTTTATGAATTCAATAATATTTTCTAATATAAATAGATGAAATTAATGAACTTCAAATGAAGTTTAGGTTGAAATTATCATTAATTTTATTATTTTTTCTAGATCTCTTTAAAAAGAAGGAAAATAAAAAATTGATTTATATCTAAATAAATACGATTTCCTCACTTCCCTAAAAGATCGAGAGGATTATTGGTAATTTAATTATCTCTTGATCTCTCATCCAATATTTCATTAATAACTCTTTTAAAAACCTCATAAGGCTGAGCTCCAACAATCAGCTTATCTTCAATAAGAAAAGTAGGGACTCCATTTATTCCATACATTCTTAATTCTTTTAAGGATTGTTGTACAGCTTTAAAAGGTTCATCCGTACCCAAGTAATTTTCTATCTCCTTCTTATTTAGTCCAACTGATTCTGCAAGATCTAACAATAAACTTTTATCTCCAATATCTTTGCCTTCTAACCAATAAGCTTCTAGCACTAATTTATGAAACTCTTCAAATTTACCCTTTATTCGTGCAAACTCAGAAATATAGAGAGCTAATCGTGAATTTGATAATTTTTCTGAAAACTTAAGTGTTAAACCATCCTGATCGGCAAGACGTTTAACATTAGCGAACGCCATCTCTAAATATCCTTTAGGAAACGGCAAATCCTCAGCTAAAGCACCTTCTTTTGGCGTTTCTGGATGGATTTCAAACGGTTTCCATTCAACATCCAGATTATATTCTTTTTTAAGTTGTTCTATTCGATAATACCCGATATAGCAAAATGGACAAATATAATCAGAATACGCTACAACTTTTAACTTTGGTTGGCTCATATTTAGGTGTAAAAAAAAAGACAATCTTAAATACCTTTTTCAATTAAAAAATAAGAATTATAGGGGAATAACTTTGATAATAATTGCTTCAGTTCACCTAAAATAATAAAAAAAAAGAGAAATTCAGAATATTTTTTCATAAAATCTCAATTAGTTAATTTGATTCCGAATTCTTTGCATTTTGGAATGTCCTCTTCTGTTATAGGCCCTTTCATGCCATCAACTTTTATATAAAGTCCTTGACTTGCTTTTGTTAAATCTGGCATCGTTTCACTGATCTGTTTCTCCATTTTATTTAACATTTTCTGATAAGAACAAATTCCTCCTTCTTCCTTTCCCTCTTCTGTTGGTTCACCCATATAGGTATTAAATACCGCATAAGCTTTTGCCTTTAATTGAGAGTTTGGAAGTTTCTTTATAAATTTCTTTACCGATCCAACGTGACTTCCAAAATGAACCGGAGATCCTATTAAAATTAAGTCATAGGAATCATCTTGTTTAAGTTTTACATCTTTTACATTATTAACTATTACTTCATTACCCTCAATAGAAGTAATTCCATCTCCAATTAAATTGGCCACTTTTTCAGTATTTCCATATTTTGTATCATATGTTATTAGAACTTTCACTTTGATACACCTCTTTTAATAAGATTATTGTGATTTAGTATTCCTAATTAACCATTATTATTAAACTTTTTCAGGAAATTTCGTTATTATTATTACAGCGCTATAGAGAATGGAATAAATGGAGCTTTAATGAGTCTATCTAATGAATTATTACAATCTATAACATGAGATACTCCTATTCAAATATAAGCTTAAGAAGAAAAGAGAATTTCCACCTTTTTATCAGCTTTCTCAAAATCAAATTAAAGCTTCGGTCAAAATATCCATAGCTGTGGATGCAATCTTTGGAAAATCCCACTGATCTGCCATGTAGGTGTAATAATTAATGTGAAAATGCAACTCTTTTCTGAGCGTGTAGATGGAAATATTGACCGCATCAATAAACGGTCCGG
>JBHLOI010000100.1:0-8388 GCA_048940645.1 Promethearchaeota archaeon
TTAAAATCATTTAAATATTATCATTTTATTATAGAAAATATAATGGCGAAAAATATCAACGTTGCTATCATTGGAGTAGGAGATGTTGCGAGTGCTTTAGTACAAGGTTGTGAAAATTATAAGCAAAATCCTGACAAAATAATAGGAATATTACCCGAAATCTCGCAATATAATCTTAATGACATCAATTTCGTTCTCGGGATAGATGTTAATGCTAAAAAGGTTGGAAAAGATTTGAGTGAAGCAATCTTTATTGAACCGAATTGCAACATGAAACTATTTAAACCCAACTTTTTAGATGCACCAGTTATAAGAGGACCTATATTGGACGGTCTTGATAGTAATATTAAAGATATTATTCCAGTTGATGAAAATCAAAAACCTGTTGATATTATCAATGAACTAAAACTAAGAGATGTTGAAGTTGTCGTTATTTTATTGCCTACCGGAAGTCATAAAGCTGTAAAGTATTATGCATTGACGGCACTTGAAGCTGGTGCCTGTGTTATTAATGGAATTCCATCTCATGTTGTCAAAGATGATGAAATTGTGGAAAAAGCGGAAAAATTGAATCTTTCCTTAATAGGAGATGATGTAAAATCTCAAGTAGGAGCTACTATTATCCATAGATCATTGGCAAACCTTTTTCCTATGAGGGGTGCGATATTAGATCGTACAATCCAACTTGATTGGGGAGGTTCGAGTGATTTCTGTAATTTATTAACTCCTATGAAAAACGGTGTCTTAAGGTATGAGGAAGGAAAACGTCAGTCTAAGACAGAATCGGTCATTTCCAACTTACAAAATAAACAAGATATAGACTGCCAAATATCTGCTGTTGACTACATCCCATTTTTAAAAAATCAGAAAGAAGCGTATATGAGACTTGAAGGACGTATTTTTGGTGGTGCTCCAGTAAGAATAGATATAACTATGTTTGTAGAGGATGGAAATAATTCCGCAGGAATTATTACAGATTGTATTCGTGTAAGTAAGATTGCTAAAGATAGAAAGATTGGAGGTGTTTTAGAATCTGCATGCTCTTTTTTTGCGAAACATCCTCCTGAACAATTAGATGACTATATTGCAAAAAAAAGATTAATTGAATTTTTACAAAATCAACGAGAAAGGTAGGTAGACCTTAATTATTTCACTTTAACTTTAGCTAATGTTTGATAATATTGTTCTCGCAATAAGACTAGATTATAGATATGGTCAGAGATTAAGCTAATAGCTTCTGGAATGCTTCTAAAACTTGGAAAATCATTAATATCTATTATATAAGGACCATCCTCAGTCAAAATATAATCCAATCCAAACACTGACATTCCAAATTTTCTGCCTAATCTTTTTATTCTGCTTTTAAATTGCTTATCTATCGGAACTCTAATATGGATTAACTCTAGGGGGCTTAAATTATCATTATCTTGTATTCTATTGTGTGAAGTTATTGAAACCATCCATCTTCCAATAACATATATTTTATAGATTATGTCAAATCCTCCTAAATACTCTTGAAAAAACAAATCTTTTTCATTGTAATCTTTCATTATTTCCATTAATTCATTAGTATTACTAGCAATACCAATTATTCTATCATTTTTTGAAAGATCGGGGATATTATGATCATCTAATTTAACAATAATTCTTTCTCCATTCCAACACGCTCTAATAGCTTCTTTAGATGAAAAATATGTTTTAGGAACATTTAATTTCTTACACTTTTGAGTGATTAACTTAAAAGTATCTTTACGACGTTCACAAGTCTGGATAGATTTTAAAGAATTAAGGAATTGAATATTTGGAGTGACTTCTTTAACTAATTTATAAATTTCTTCGTTTAATTTTTGAGTTGTGAGTTTCACAATTAACAATGAAATTGGGTATTTTTTCACTATCCTTTTAAAATATTTAATATCAAATGAATTAGAATCTTTTAAAAGATCTAAAATAACGATGTTATAATTTTTAAGCAAAAATTTCTTTAATTGTTCTAAAATCTCAAGATCTCTGTTGCAAATGGCTCCAATATAAATTCTTTTAATATTATTAGCCATTGTCAAAAACCCTATTAAGTTAAATTCTAAAAAACAAATTATATTATATAAATATATTGATTTTAAAAAACAAATTCTAAAGCCATAAATCCCCTTTAATATCTAAATTTATGATCAATTAATTTTTTTAAATAATAATAGTCAAAACTATCCATAAATTGTTTCTCATAAATCTTTTGAACATTTTTCTTAAAAAATATGAGTATATTTCAAGATCTACTAATTGAATTTGCCCTATAGAAATTTGGTCATAGTTGTCTTATTTCGGGTGAAATGAGTGGATATAAATTGTATTGAATTTTGATTTGATTTTTATATTTTACTTTATTCATTAATTTTAATATTTAAATCAATATTAGAAAAGTGAAGAGATATTACTCCACGTAAAATTGAATATTTTGAACCTCGTCTTATTAAAGAAGATGATTTGTACGGCACAAAGAATGGATATACATTGAATTTATTGAGACCAAATGTCTATCAATTTTATTCAGGAGGACCAGGTTGCCATGTTTATCTCATTGTGGGAGAAGAGTTAAACGTATTGATAGATACGGGTATCATTACAAAATTCAACAGTTTTAATTATTTAATTACTACAGAAGTGGGTTTAAAAATCGAAGATATAGACTTAGTTATTAATACCCATGAGCATTTTGATCATATTAGTTCTAATGCCTATTTTCATTGCCCGGTAGCAGCACATAGATGGGCAGCTGCAAAAATTCATAATAGTGATGAATTGATTACAAAAGGCAAAAAATGGGGTGTGGATTTAACTGATCTTCGTATCAATATATGGTTAGAAGATAGAAATATATTAGACTTAGGTAACACGTTTTTAAAAGTTATAGAAACCCCTGGACATACTTCTGGTTGTATATGTCTTTACGAACCCTATCAAAACTATTTATTTTCTGGAGATACTTTATTCAAAGGAGCTATTACAAATATATATGAATCAGGTTCAATCTCTGAGTATATAGATTCTCTAGAAATTTTAAATACGCTGAAAATTAAATGCTTTTATCCTAGTCATGGAACATCCGTTCTAGACGAAAAACAGGTTAGAAATGAGATTGATAGTTCGATAATCAACGCTAAAATGGAACTTGAAGCATTTATTGCTAGAATTAAAAGTAAATCACTAGAAAAAGCTAGACCTCCTCCTTCCCTTTACAATAGAGAAGAAGAAGATTTATAGTTTAAAGAGGGGCAATCTCAATTCCTACTTTTTCTCCACAATACTGACAGTGCTTCAGCTTTCGATTAAAAATTTCTCCACAAGATTTACAGAATTGTAAATTTTCTTTAGCAATTTCTCTCGCTACATATAAAAAAGCTTCTTCAACATTTTCTCCAGTCTTTGCAGAAGTACTAATGAAATCTTTACACCAATCATACTTTTTGCAAAATTCTTTAGCAAAATCTTTAGAAACTTCTCTCATACTTTTTAAATCAACTTTTGTTGCGATGACAAGTTTAACAATATTAGGTAACGCATTCTCATCGACAATTTTTATCCAATTTTCTATGTCATATAATGATTTTTTATTAGTTGTATCAAATAAAATCATAGCTGCTGCTGCTCCATTTGCATATGATGGAAATAAGGTACGATATTTTTCTTCTCCTCCAAAATCCCAGATATTTAATTCTAGAGAGAAATTTTTATGTTCGCCTTTTAGATCAACCACCTTTCTCTTGAAATCCACACCTATAGTGGCTTTCATATCTTCCTTAAAAATATTATCGCAAAATCTTGAAATTAGAGAGCTTTTACCAACATTTTTATGCCCCGCTAAGATGATTTTATACTTTAACATACCTCAACCTAATCAAATATTATAGTGTTAAAGTAATTTTATACGTAGTTAATATAAAAGATTTTTTATTATCATTAAAAGTAATATTTACATTAATGGAAAGGAAAATGATTAATTAGATTACGCCAATAATGACTACTTTATATTTATGATCATATTTTTTTAAAAATTCATCAAATTCAATTATTTCATCAGGATTTCGTTGAGTATTATAATAAAGAGACTCATAAATTCTTTTTAATATCTAAATTTATTATCCGTTTAGACTTATTTATATTAAAATAATTTTTTATAATTAGTTAATAGATATATCAAATTTTATTGAGTACAGTATTAACAAGGTAAATCATTTGATTAAAATAGGGCTAATAATTGATAAATACCACTTAGAAAAAAAAGTAGATGAGTTTTTACGGCATCTGAAAACAATCGCTCAAGTGTCTATTTATCTTGAAGAATCACTTTTATTAGATTTCTCAAAATTAACTTTTAATGAGAATATTTTTTTTGTAAAAGGAAAGGGAGAATTAATATTAAACCTAGTCAAATTAATCGAGAATGAAACTTCGATCCCAGTAATAAATTCTTCAAAGGCAATCCAGTTATGTTTTGATAGATTCTTAAATAGTGTCTTATTAAAAAAAACTGGTATTCAAGTTCCGGATTTTAGTGTAAATCCGGTTGGTGTTTCTCCTCCCTTTAATGATTATATCATAAAAAACGTTATTGATCAAAAAAATTATACTTTTACTCCAAAAATACAAAGTAAAAATGGGCATCTACAAATTAGTGATGAAAGAGCTTTAAATGAAGTAATTGGAGGACAGCAAAATTATCAATTTTTTTATTATCAAAGATTTATTAAAAGCAAGTGGGAATATAAGGTCTATAGTATCGGGGAAAATTTTTATTTTTATAAGCAATTACCCGTTTTGATAAATCCAGATAAAATAAAATCAAGAGAAGAAATTAACCCTATACTTGAATTAAAAGAAATTGTAATAAAAATTAAAGAGATTCTTGATTTAAAAATAACTTCTGTGGATTTTCTTAAATCTAAAAAGGGGAAATTTTATGTATCTGATGTTAATTCAACTCCTAATTTTAATTATATTAAAAATGGCCCAGAAATAGTTTGTAATTTTTTAATTAACCAAGCAAAAAGATAGGGTGTATAATAAATTGAAAATTGGAATACTATCGAAACGAACTACAAACTTTACAGCAAAAATGAATAATTATTATCAAAATAAAGGTTTTAGTGTAAAAATATATACCCAAAAAAATTTATCTATTAATGATACTTTAGTTGAAAATGATTTTTTTATTCTAAAAACAAAAAAATTGCAGTTCCTCTATGCGGGTTATTTTTTAGAATCAAAAGGGATACCAGTTATTCCAAATACTAATATCTCTTTTAAATGTAAAAATAGAATTGAGGCATCATTTTTACTAAAAAATTTAAGTTTTAACGTACCTCAAATATTTTTAGGGTCATATGAAGCATTACAAAAAAATTTAGATAAATTAAGTTTTCCATTAATTTCGAAACCAATTATGGGATCGGGAAGTAGAGGAGTTAAATTAATCAATTCTTTTCATGATATTAAAAGAAATTTTAACAAAATTTTTTATCTTGAGAAATTTATTACAGGAATTCATTATTTAGTATATTTTATTAATGATCGAATTTGTGTTGGTGAAAAAATACCCCTAGTAAATGAGCATAATTCAGTTAAAGTAATAGAAACACCTTCAGATGTTAGAGATATTATTTTTAAATGGAAAAAGGCATATAATCTCTTATTTGGGCATTTAGATATTGTTCGAGAAACATCGTCTAATAAGTTATATGTAGTGGACCCAGGCAGTTTTCCTGAATTCTCCAATTGGAAGTGTGAGGGTGAGCCGATTTCAATGATTTGTGATCTGATAATTGAAAGATATAAAAATATAAAAAAAAATATTAAAATTCAAGGATGAAGTATAAAGAACAAGCTAATTTTTCAGAAAGCGATATTACAAGTAAAGATTTTAAAAAACAAAAAGTGAGATTGTATAAGATTAAATATTTTATATTCGACTTTGGAGGTGTTCTAATAGAAAAGACTTTTGTACTTAAAAACTTGTTTCAGTTATTAGAACATGATCTAAATATCAAAATTCCAAAGATTGAGAATGATCCTTATTTAAGAAAACTAAAGCGAAGGTTAAGTTCAGGTATAATTTCCTCTGAGGAATTTTTAGAAAAAACTTTAGAGAAATATTATTACCCCTCTCAACCAAAAAATGGAGCGCTACCTCCAAAGAGAGTAAATATAGCCTATTATGAGGAACTTTGGTTTAATCTTTATACAAAGGTTACTAAATTATCTTCAGAAATGGGTGAAATAATTGAAAGACTACACAAAGCGGGGTTTATTGTATGTTTAATGTCTAATACTCATGGTATACATGTAAAGTCAAATGAATTGAGAGGATTTTATAATATGTTTGATCATATCTTCTTATCTAATGAAATTGGTTTAATTAAACCAGATATGGAGAAATATAAATATGTTTTGAGAAAATTAGACACAAAACCTAATAAATGTGTTTTTATTGATGATAAGATTAGAAATCTATTACCTGCTCGCGAATTGGGGATAATTGCTTTAAGATTTGAATCAATTGAGAAATTTAAAAAACAATTGAACAATCTAGGAATTCAGAAAATTAGTCCTAATCTTCGAAGAGAAATTAGAAAAAGGTATGAGAAGTATAAAAAGACTAAAAAAGAATATAAAAAAGCCAAAAAGGAATATAAGAAAGCTAAGAAAGACTATTTAAAAAAAAAGCATAGTAAAAAGAAAGCTTTAAAAAGAAAGTTAGAATTTCGAAAGAAAAGAGCTGAATATGAGAAAAAAAAACAAAAATATAAACAAGAGAAAAAGAAGAAAAAAGAGGAGCTTATTGCTAAAATTAGAGTTGATTAAAAATGTAAAAGTTTTTTCTCATTTTAAAATATAAAAATTTTAATGTTCATGATCATGGTTGTGTTCATGTTCTTTATTATATTCCTCGATCTTCTGTTGTACTGCTTCTTCCGAAGGGGTTGGAATGGGCATTTTTTCATACACTTCAATATATTTGACGTCGTCAATTTCATCAGATAAATGAGTTTGTAAGTCATAAGCTAACCCAAACTTAAGATATGTTAAATTTTGGAAGAGAAATGTTTTTGGTATTGTAATCTCAAGAGTTCTATTATTTTTATTATAGTCAATTTTAAATTCTGAAACATTTTGTTTAGGAATCCCTTTAGAAACCATAAAATACTCTATTTTTTCATTGAATTGTTCTATCTTATCTATAATCTCAATATTATAATCAACAGATTGACCTGCTAATGGATGATTATAATCTACAATAACTCTTCCTTGGACAACACTACTAACCACGCCTCTTTGACCAGTACCTTTTTTGATAAATTCTTGCCCAATCTCTGGATTTTTTCCTTCATTTAATTTTCGAAATTTCGCTATACCGATTCTCTCTATTTTTTGGGGATCTCTTTTGCCAAAAGCTTTTGTTGGAGGAATTCTAACCGATTTTTTTTCAAAAAATTTCATATTTTCAATTGTTTCTGTTAGTCCCTCATTAAGAAAACCTGGTTTACCAACAATTACAAACTCAGGTGAATAATATCCTTGTTTTGCCTTTTGTTCGTCATAAATACCTGCTTTTTTAGCATCCTCCTCGGATGAAACTTGAAAAACTGTACCCTTCTGAGTTTTTCCAGTAATTTTTACTAAAATAAAATCTCCTTTCTCGACACTTGTTCCCTGAAGTTTTTCGCGCCTTTCTTCTCTCTTCCTTAATTCTTCCTCAATTGCTTTTTCTTCCAATTTTTCTTCATCTTTAGCTATTGAGGCTTTACTTTCTTGATCTTTTTTAAGCAAAGATTTTGCGTTATCAATAAACTTTTGAGCAGAGGCTTTCCCTATTCCTTTAATTTCTAGCAAATCTTCCATTTTAATATTTGCTAGCTTTTCAACAGAATCAATACCTGCTTCTTTAAGATTTTCAGCTTTTTTACCTAAACCTTTAACGTCTTCTAATTTTAAGCTCATACGAAATCAGTCTCAAATCAAAAATATTTAATAAGTAGTTGATTTTTAAAATAATTGATAATTTTTAGATTTTACTATAATGTGTTATAAATTATATGAATCTAAAAAGTCTTAAGGTACTGGTTTATATAGAATATTCAACTTATCTGCATATTTTTTTACTTCAATAATTTCTTTAGATAATGTTCCTCTGTTAATCTCTGAATGGTCATGGGCATCATATATTGATATATATTACTAAATCTGTTGCTTCAGAAATATATGACTAGATGATGCTTCGTTTATAGCTAAAATCAATTAATGCTAACCTTGACGGAATAGATTTTCTTTTATTCGGCCATCTCTTTAAGATCTTCTTTTTTTAACTACAATAACTGTAATTACTACAATTGC
>JBHLOI010000101.1:0-8379 GCA_048940645.1 Promethearchaeota archaeon
GCATTTGTCAAAACTCCATTTTCAAATAAAAAATAGCGCCCTCCTAATGGCCCCGCTCCTCCTTTTCGACCAAAATCGATTTCAATACCTTGCTTTTTATAATGATTAATTAGATCTTCATCAAGATATAATCCTTTACATAATAATTCTGTTTTCTTAATAAATGCAGTATAATTATCAATCATAACTCAATTAAAAAAGATTCATTATTATTCTTTTAATTTCGATGAAATCGAAATTCAATCTCACTCTTGTTATTTTTAGAAATAATTCAATATACTTTAATATATAATAAAGCTTTTATACAATTTTATAATCTTTTATAAGTGATTTGCTAGATTAAGATTATGATAAAATCAAAATTATATTCAGTATTAATTATTTCATTTATGACCTTGATATTAATCTCAACAGCAGTTGGTGCGATATCATGGGTAACATTTCCTTCAAGTGACTCTGTTGATGATGTATATTATTATCCTGAAAGTGGTGGTCAATATAAGGGGAATTTTGCAGATTTTATGGATATATTAAATGTATCCATTTATGATAATGATATTGTAATAAAATTTCAAGCGGGATATCCTAACAATCGTACTCGTATATTAGGTTATGGAGGTTTTCATTTCCTACTCATGTTTATCATAAATGATGATTTATTTGAAGGTTACCATATTGTATATGAAGGAATTAGTATTGGTTATTACTTTGTAAAACAGTATAAATTTGGAAAAAGTATGGGTGGTTTATCATGGAATGGAATTGATTGGGTGGTAGGGCCTGTTGCTTCATTATCCTTTTCCGATATAAACGATACATTAATTCTTCACACAATTGGACCCGCATTAAGTCATGATGGGCATATATTAGCCAATACATGGTTTAAAATTCAGTCATCATATTCTAGAGGTGAAGTTATTTCGGAAACTGAATATATAGATTATCTTCCAGAACCTAGAGAATCTAACGTTATTCCAGGATACCAAACAATTATTATATTATTTTCTATTTTCGCAATGATATCCTTAATTTCACTATATAAACTTAGGAAAAAGATAAATACAAATTATGCTCATATACCCATCTTAATAAAAGTCGAATGATTATCAATCATAATATCGAAAAACCTTTCTTAGCATCCCAATTTAATAAAATTTTTTAATTATTCTTCATGGAATTAATTTAATAAGTATATTTATTTTTATTTCTTATTAATTGTAAAAATTATTATTCAAAATCCTTTAAACGAGAGGAAATATAATGGCACATAGAAGACCATGGAAATGTTATTCTAAGTGGACACGCCGTCCATATCAATACAAACGATCATCTAATCGTAGAAGGGAATTTGCGCGTGGTGGAGCGCAATCTAAGATACAGCGTTATTGGGGTGGAAACAAAGAAGTTCCTTGGGACCAATGGGAATTAACTGTTGGATTGAAAGTCGATCATCAAGTTCAAATATCTGCGAACGCTCTTGAGGCAATCCGTATAACTGTAAATGGTGCACTACAAAAAAGATTAGGGAGGTCAAATTATAGATTTCGGGTACGACCAAAACCATTTCAGAAATATCGTGAAAATCGCATGTTAGCGTTTGCGGGAGCTGATAGAGTACAAAGTGGTATGAGAAACTCGTTTGGACGTTCAACTGGGGTATGTGCCAGAATCCGAGCAGGTCAAATTATTTGTGAAGTTGGTACCCATTTAAGAAATCTTCCTCTTGTAAGAGATAGACTTAGAATTGCTTCAATGAAGATTTCTAGTTCTTGTTCTATAGTTGTTTTAAAATATAAGGAACCAAAATTTTTTAAAAGCTCAGGACTTCCTTTATATAATGCTAAAAAACGAAAGGAAGTTCCGTTATATGAACTTGCTTTAACTTAATTTACCTTTTGGTCTTTTTATCTTATCTATAAAGCAACTCTTTTTTAAAATTCTAAGCATAAACAAAAAAATTTTGAATTAGCTCTAATATTATTTCATTAGGTGATTATCGATTAATAAATTAAGAGTAGGTTTAATAGGACCTGGAGCATTCGGCACCAAACATTTAGAGGGTTATCAGAAAAATTTTAATGATGGAAGGAAAGCAGTAGAATTTGTACTAAAAGCATATTCTTTGAAGAAATTAAGATAAATTAAATATCAGCATCAAGTTTTTAATAATTCAATTTCATTATTAACATAACTAAAGATAAAGTAATTAATAATGTTAATAAAATCTTGAAAACTCTTGAGCCTTTTTTTAATCCGAAAAGCGTGTTAATTATTGGAGTATCTAGAAAAGCATTATCTTTTAGTTATACAGTATTAAAAAATCTATTAGAAATATTTTATCAAGGAAAGCTTTATATCCTGAATCCAAATGCTGAGGAAATTTTAGGACTTCAATCTTATCATTCCTTTGAGGATTTACCTGAAGTACCTGAACTTGCAGTAATAGTATTAGGAAAAAATATCCTAGAGATCGTAGAAAGTTTAGGTAAAATGGGAGTAAAGTATATTGCTATTCAAACAGAGCTAAAACCTGGTATGAATATTAGTGACATAACGATAAAATTACACCAAATATGCGAAAAATATGCTATTACTTATCTAGGACCATCAATGCTTGGTGTGATTAATTTTATTGATAATTTTACAACCTCAATTATTCCAGTAAGACAACATATTATGCGGGAGAACAAAAACATAAAAGAAGGTATAAGTTTCATTGCTCAAAGTGGAGGCCTCGCAGGAGCTATGGGTTGGTGGATGCCATCCCAAAGGTTACCAGTTTCCAAAGTTATTCATTTAGGAAAAGGATATCATATAAATGAAGCAGATATCCTCGAATTTTTCTTAAAGGATGAAACTACAAGAGTAATATCCCTCTTTTTAAGAGAGATTACAGATGAATTAGTTGAAGCAGTAAAAAATGTTGCTCCTCTTAAACCTGTCCTGTTCTTTTATGTGGGAAAAGAAGAATTAAAAGAAAAAGAATTGAAGAAAGCTGGAGGTATTGAAGTCTTTAATTATATTGAACTTTTTGAGATTGCCAAAATATTTTTATGGTGCCCTGAACCAAAAGGTCCAAAATTAGGTTTAATAGGGCCATCATCAGGGGCAATCCATTTAATAGTTAGAGAAATGAGAAAACAACATTTATCACTTGCAAGACCAAGTAAGCAATCAAGAGATATAATTACTGATAAAGTGGGAGGATCAACTTGTGCTTTTGGCAATCCAGTAGATTTTTGGCCCCCTGAAAAGTTTATTGGTATCAAGATTTGTGGAATATATAATACAGCATCCCAAGCCCTATTAGAAGACAATTCTGTAGATGGCTTAATTTTAGCTTTAGAATTCTTTATCGAAATAGAGTTCGATGTAGGGATATACGCTTCATTAAAATCAAGATTTCCACATAAACCCATTATTATTATTTTAATTCAAGCAGAACATGAAGGCGCAAAAAGAGTTATAAAAACAGCGACAGAATTAAAAATACCTGTTTTTGAAAATGAAGTTGAACGGGCAGTTCGTTCTTATAAACTATTATATGATTATTATTCAAAAATAAAAAAGAAATAAAATTTAGTCTAAGAAAATTTCTTGTAGTTCTTCTGGAATTTCAGCTTGTTCATCCATTACAGAAACCGCATAAATGCTCTCACCGCACTTGCATTCTTTTCCTTGAAATAAGTAAAACTTAAACTGATTCTTCCAATTACAGATTTGCACATTTGTAATATCAGCTAATTCACCACAAACACAATAGATACCCATTTCTTTAGAATAATCAGGAATAATCTCCTCAAAATTTAAAGGTGATTCTGAGAATTCTGATTCATTTAACATTTGATTTATTTGTTTCGCAAGTTCAACTTTTAGACTCGGAACAAAAGTTAAAATTATACCCTCTTTTCCTTTCATTTCTGTTAATACAATGAAGTTCTTTTCATACTTTTTTTCGGGAAATAGTGGTTGTTGATATTGTTGAAGACTTTCTGGTATAGGAAATCGTTCCATTCCTTCGGGATATTCAAAAACAAAGTAGAATTGGGATACCCCTCGCATCATTCTCTGATTGATAAGTTGTAAATTTTCATAATCTCTACTATGCAATCCAAATTTAATTAAATCAAGCGGTACTTTTAATTCAATTAGCTTAGTTCGAATATTATTTAAAATATCATTCACAAAACTCTTCAAAACCATAATATCCTCCCGATTTTGGGTATACACTTCATTTTTATTCTCTTCTTTGAATCTTAACCATTTTTTCAAAACAGAACTTCTTAATAATTGAGGTAACATGCAAAATACACAGAGTAATGGAAATAAATATAATATATCAATCGGAAAGAACATTAAAACTATGATTGCAGCAAGTAGGGGAGCAGTAATAATCAAACTTAATCTCCTCAAGCGTTTATCAACGGATGTCTTTATTCCCTTGCTTAAAGCAAGTTCTTCTGCTCTTACTTTCAATTTCTGAATTAGTTCAAATACTTTCTTATCCTCAAAGTTGATTTTTAAGAGTTTATCTTCTTCATTACCCATTTCCAATTTAGAGACTGTATCAGTTAGCCTTTTCATATACTGTTCAATAGTGCGATCTTTATGAATAAAATCTAATGTTTCCTCAACGAAATAATCTAAAAATCTAGAAATGAATAGTTTGTCTTCAATATCTTGAATATCTTCAGGTTTAATACCTAGTGCTTCTTGGATCATTTGGCCTTGTGTTTTTTTCACTGGCCTTTTCCTTTTTGCTTTTCTTTCTTCTTTCTCAGAAGAAACTTCTTCTTCAGTTTTTTCCTTTTCTTCTTCACTCATAATTCCGTAAACATTTACCTAGTTATTTAATAAGTAAATAATTATTGGAAAATAATTAACTTTTTGAAAATAATATAAAATAAAATAGAGGTTCTTTTTAATAAAAAACATACTAATACTAATTTTGCCAACAAATAGGTTTATAAATGCTAAACAAAATAATTCATTACTTTAATTATAAAATATAAGAGGTGAAAAAGTGACTGTTATACGAGAGCCAGGAAGAATCAATGATGAAACAACTTTAATAGATGCAAATATGATGGGAGTTCCTAGTATTCTATCTATTTATTTGATAGAAGCGGGAAAATCTTGCTTAATAGATACAGGTACTCATATTGAAGCTAGAAAAAATCTCAAAAAACTAAAAGAGTTAAATGTATTCCCTCCTGATATGATCATTGCTACTCATTCTCACTGGGATCATGTCCAAGCAATACCATTTTTATGCCAGAGAGCTAAAAAAGAAGGAAAAGATATTGAAATATTAGCCTCTGCTGCCGCAATCCCCAATTTAAGAGATCAATCCTATAATGATATTTTTGAAGCTGGTCCTTACAATAACATTGAAGAGGAAATAATACCCCTTAAAGAAGGGGATATTGTAGATTTGGATGGAATAACTTTGAAAATTTTTGAAGCACATGGTCATATGGATGATGAAATTGCTATACTAGATGAAAATAATAATAATTTATTCGTAGGAGACCTACTTGGCATGAAAGTTGCAGATAAAGTATTTGTTCCTCCATTTATGCCTCCTAAATGGGATCAAAAAGCTTACCTTAAAAGTATCGATAAAATTAAAAAAATAGAATATGAAACCATATGCTTAAACCATTTTGGCTATTATTACGGTAATGAGGCTAAAAGTATTCTTGATGAATCTTTAGCAAATACTAATCAATTTTGGAGAGATTTTGAAGAAAATGTTGAGCATATAAATGATATTCCACATTTAATTGATAATGTTATGAAAAAACGTATTCCTGAATCTATTATTGAGGAATACCCAGAGCGACTAGTTGAAGCAGTTGTATACTGGCTCAGTCTAGGTTTTAAAATTTATAAAGGTTTATAAAAAAAATTTTATCCTATTTTTAGGATTTTTTCGCTCTTCCATAAATTTGAAATTTTCAGAATAAATTAGGAGTTATCTTAATAGAATATTTGCTTAAAAAAATTAAAAAGATTTATTTTACATTACATTCTGTACAGCTTTTACTTCAGGAACAAATTGTTTTACAGCACGTTCAATTCCTAATGATAGTGTTTGCTGTGAATAAGGACAACCAGCGCAATGACCCATTAATCGAACTTTGACTATACCATCATCTGTAATTTCGACGATTTCAACGTCACCACCATCTGCTTGCAATTGGGGTCTAATCTTTTCAATAACTTCTTTTACTTTTTCTTTATCCATTTGTAATCCTCAAATTTTATTTTATATTCTTAAGTAAATAAATAAAAGTTCCTATATATAGGCTTTCTTAATATTCTATGGAATATTTATTCATTATTATTTAGTTCAAATTATTTTTATCAAGTAAAGCTTATAAAATATTGATAATTAGAAGCATTAGTTTTTTACACCTCTGAATTGAGTATATTTTATGGAGGGAGTATTATGATGAATGAGTATGATGTTATTGTTGTAGGAGCAGGCTGTGCTGGTCCTGCTGCGGCGAAAAAGTCAGCAGAGTTAGGTTTAAAGACCCTGCTTCTCGAAAAAGCTCAAATCCCTGGAGAAAAAAATATCTCGGGTACTTGTTTGAATGGAGCTGCTTTAATCATTCCTGATTTACATTATTTAGTAGAAGGTCCTGTTGAAAGAGTAATAAGGGAAATGAGAACTTACCACATTAATAAGGATCGAACAACAATTTTCCACGAAATCCCTTCAGAAGGGATATTACTTCTTTCTATTCGTAGAGATCATTTCGATGCGTGGCATACAGAAGAAGCTAAAAAAGCAGGAGCAGAGGTCAAACTATCAACAACAGTGAGGGATATAATTGAAGAGAATAACTATGTGAAAGGAGTTATAACTGATACTGGAGAAAAATATTATTCTAAAGTGGTAATCGATGCAGGCGGAGTTAATTCTATAGTAGGCAGGAAAGCAGGCCTGATTCCAAAAAGAAAAGACCAAAATATGATATTATATGTGACTGTATGTGTTCATTTAGGTAAAGAAGTTATCGATGAGAGAATTGGAGAGTGTATTGAGTATTACTTATCACCAGAAATTCAGTATAAAACTTGGCCTTGGATCTTCCCTAAAAAAGATACGGTTACACTTGGTACTGGTGGATACATGGACGAAAATTTAATTAATGATGAATTTCCAAATGTGAATAAATATATGGAAAATTTTCTCAATTTACCTGTCGTAAAGAAAAAATTGGAAGGTGGGAAAATTGTAGCGTGGGGATTACATTTAGAATATGATGAAGCTATAGAAAAAAGAGTTAAAAATGGATTGATTCTAACGGGCGAAGCTGGAGGCTTTGTAGTTCCTTTCTTAGGCGAAGGAATGCCTGAAGCTTTCTTTACTGGAATTTATGCGGCTCAATCAGCTGCAAAAGCAATTGAGGCTAATGATTTTTCAGAGGAAAAATTATCTGAAACATACCAAGAACTAATTGCTAGTAATTTCTTTATGCAAGCTTTTCGACATATTGGAGCTGTGAATAAAGCAACAGCTCTAAGTAAATCCGATGAAGAAATCACAAGAATGATGCAGAATGTGATTATGGGTGGTGGATTTATTTCCAATGCAATACATACTAAATGGATGAAAGGAGTTGAGGATCAAGATACGGAATTGCTCCAAGAAGCATATGATTTATTAGAACTTATTCAACCGTATGCGAACGTTGATCCTGATTTTGAAAACTTATATAATGAGAGGGGAAGGAAGTGAGGGGAAGAAAATGAAAGTAGAAATGAAAGTTGATTATTATCCTGGAGATACGGGAGAGTTTATAAGAGTGGATGAAGAAAAATGTAGTGGATGTGGAGAGTGTGCAAAATTCTGTACAAGAGATGTATGGGAACCAGACGGTGAAATTTATCGACCTGTAAATCTAAAACGGTGTTGTGAGTGCGGTGCTTGTTGGAATGTTTGTTTTGATGATGCTGTTATATTTGAAGAACCTAAAGGAGGAACTGGAGTTCGCTTCAGCTATGGATAGTTTATGAGGTGATAGAAATGGTTGACCAAGATGAATTTATGAAAATCTTAGACGATCAACGAAAAAAATTCACTCACAAGGATGTAGCTAGATTTTTTAAGGGATGGAATAAAACTATGCAGTATTACTTTACCGACCTTGACGAGTATTTTGTGATTGAATTGGTTGATGGAAATCCTAAACCGATTGTTCAAGAAAAACTTGAAAATCCCGATATTATGTATACTATGAGCACTGAAACTTTTCTAGCTCTTAATAGAGGAGAGATAAGTGGATTTAAGGCATATCAGCAGGGAAAATTAATAGTAAAAGCAACTATGCCTGAAATAATGAAATTACAAAAACTCGATAAATT
>JBHLOI010000006.1:0-111315 GCA_048940645.1 Promethearchaeota archaeon
TTTAGTAGAATTTTTCAGAAACTAAGTCCCGGAGGCTCAGCTAAAATGATATTAGATAGACCAGATAAACCATTTGAGGGTGGAATTAGCATTGAAGCAAGACCTAGAGGCAAGAAAATATCAAGCTTAGAAATTCTAAGTGGAGGAGAAAAAACCTTAGTTGCTCTTTCATTCATATTTTCCATACAAGAGTTCTACCCAGCTCCATTTTATATTTTAGATGAGATTGATGCAGCTCTTGATGGTCCAAATGTCCACAGAGTCTCCATGGTCCTAAAAGAGTTTTCCAAGCAAGCCCAATTTTTAGTTATAAGCCATAGAGAAGAGAACATCGTAAATGCGGACAGAATATATGGGGTATCTATGCAGCAATCGGGTATCACGGATGTATTTAGCGTTGACTTAGAGGAAGAGGCAAAAAGATTGCTTGAGCTTTCTGATGTTGAACCACAAATAGAAGAATTATAACTAATCGGATTATATTTGAATATTAGAATAAAAAAAAAATGCCGTATAATGATTAGGTATTAACGAGTACTCTGTATGAACATTCTTTCTTTTTTCTGTTCCTTTTCCCATTTCATGCGTTCTGAACGTAATTTAAAGAGATCTATATCCTTAAAAATCAATCCCTCCTCCTTTGCCTTCAGTTTTCTTTCAGTTCTATCTTTCTCAGGAGTGTGAATAAATGAATTTCCGAATTCTGCAATATTTGCAAAAAAACAGTACGCGTAGATTGATCTTCGGGCATCGAAATGCGCAGCATTAAAATCAGCTGTGACTGGAGTAAAGGCTGGATTTAATATAATATCAACAGGGGGTTCAAAATTTTTCAATTCTACTCTTAAATCCATATCAAGAAAATCCCTACAAATTGCGATTGCTATTCTTCCGTATTCGGTATTGCACACGATTGTGGTACTAGGCAAATTACTAACTTCTATCCCTTCTTTAAATCGTTCTCCTTCACCAGTACTTATAATTGCAGGGATATGTTTTTCCTGTTCCCAAAGGATCCCTTCTGGGCTATAAACCTTACTGATATTTCGTTTAGTATGTAGGTCATGGAACGATCCTGGGATGATATACATCCCATATAATTTTGAAAAATCTGCTATTTCTTTAGCAATCTCACCATAATTAAGATCTATTGTCATTTCTGGGAAGAGTAAAATATTTACTCCCTCTTTGTGGGCATTATCAACCATAACTTTAATCTTGGACATAAGTTCTTCAATTTTACCCTCTTTTACTGTTAGAAGACCTGAAGATTTTGTTTCAAATAGCTCTTCCACAATGTTACCCGTTTCAGAAACTCCAATTTGGGCAATTCCAATTCTGCATTCTCTTTTTTGAACTTTAGGATATTCTGTAATTAAATCCCTATAGACTAATTGATACTTTCTCCGTTCTTTAGTTTCTAGCTGGCCTCGTCTCTCCTCATTACTGAATTGACGAGCTTCACTTAATCGAGGTGATTGGCTGCTTTCGAGGGGACAAGAAGGGGCTACTATGCCCGTGGTGCTACGGGATATTGAAGGTTCTTTTATAGTACTTAATGCTGAAATAAGAATTGATTCTTCTTTCTCAACTCTATTCAATCGATCCTGAACTTCTTTCTCCTTATCTAGATACCCAGCTTTACCAAATAATTCTACTGCTGACTTTAAATATTGTGCGCCAATTCTTAAAAGTTTCCGTTTTCCTTGAAGATCTGTGATTTCATCAGCTTTGATTAACTGCCATGCCGCATCAAAATAAATGGAAGTCGCTTGTGCCCAGTCAGCACCACTCTCGAATCCTCCCTTTTCATAAGAGTTAGCTGCTTTACTTAACATCTGTTTAACTTTTGGATATAATTCTTTTTTAAAGTCGATGTCAAAAGACTCATCAAATTTACAGCCATATTCCAGAGCTTGACAAAAGGTTGAATTTCCAGACGCCAATAATTTTAATTTGGTATCCGTGAATAGATCACTAGCTCTTGCGAACAAGCTTGCTGCTTCAAAAAATCTATTTGGGTCTTCATATTCTTCAGCTAATTCCATATTTTCCCATGCTCTGCAAAGATAATAAACCGCTTCTAATTCCTCTCTTTCTCTTTTGATTTTGAATAGGAGACAAATGTCTCTAAATTGCGATGATGTGAGAGCGAATTTTTCTGCAGCTGCAATATGTTCCCCTTGCTTTCCTAAAATCCGTGCTTCTTCGAGATGTATTCTCGCAGTACAATGATTCACCCGTACTTGAGCTATTTTTTCAAATTTATTAATTCTCTCTTTGTCAAATTTTTCTCTTGATCGCTTGTAGGATTTCATTAATGTCTTAATTGCTTCTTCAAAGATTTTCCCCGTTTTTTTAAAACTTTCTATGGCTTCTTCATGCTTTTCTTGTTTACTCAGTTGTTCTGCTTCCTCCAATGATATCCATCCAGAATAATACGATGCTTCATATCCATAGTTGGGTAAGTTTTTTAATATTTCATAAGCCTTCTCATAATATTCCTTGGATTGTTTGTGATTCTCACGATTATGATATGATTTAGCTTCTTCAATATAACTCCATGCGTGCACGTAATTAAATTTCTCGGTGATTCTATTCTTTAGTAGCTTATATTGTATCATTTGTAGTGACTTATTATAGGCGTTCTGAGCTTTCTTATAATTTTCAGCTGAAAGCATGTAATCACCCAAGCGATCTTCTATACGAGCAATATATTGATAACTTGCTGCTTCATAGGAAAAATAGTTCCTATCAACACTCTCTTTTATAGTGTGAAGAAAAATTTCTCTTGCTTGATTTAAATCGGAAATATCGCTCGTTACAATGCCTAATTCTTCATATAATAATCCAATTCTCATTTGTTCTGTAAGAGCGCCTGTTCGAGATAAAATCGCAAAATCAATTGATTTCTTTTGAGCCTCTATAGCCTTTCTAAGATGCGAGATTCTCTCTTCTTTATTTTTAGAGATATCCGCAAGAGTTTTATGAGCCTTATAAAGACTTGTATACCCTCCTGCTTGTGGAAATCCCCCTTCATATTTCAACCCGAATTGCCGTGCATTTTTTGCTTCTTGAAGCATAATTTGAGCATACTCCAATTGTTTTAGTTTCGATTCTGCAAGAATGGCAAGTTGGGAGTAAGCTAATATCAGCCCTTGGTATAACCACGCTATAATAGGAGGGAAATTTGGTGTACTCATCGCTTCCTTTACGTATTGGAGCCCTTTTTCAGCATAGATTTTACGTTGTGCTGCAGTAAAAAAACTCCTCTGTGAAGAATTAGTATAATAAAGCGCAGGTACAACATTTCTCATAGAGCGATAAAGATTATGAGAAAGTGCATAGATCTTCCCTAATTCTGAACAGTTTTTGATATCACTAAGAATTCTCTTCTGGAGATAATTGATTCTGCCACTAAAAATTGCAAAATAATCTAGAAAAAAAATAATCACTAGCATATTACTTTTACTTTTCACTTTTCTGGCAAAATCTAAAGATTTCTCTAAAAATTCTATTCCCTTAACAAGGTATTCCTCTTGTTCTCTTTCATCTTCGACGAACTGATATCCAGTGTAGCAATAGCAAACACCTGTTGCTGAATAAACTAGACTGAGGGCATAAGGATCATCTACCATATCAATAATAGCGATGCTTTTATTACATTCTTCCAAGAATTGGATTGTTTTCTCTCTCAAATTTTCTTCTCTTTTAAAATCTTTGACTGACCATCCCATAAAATTAATAATGAGTCTCAAATTCAATGACTCAGATAAAAGCTGAATATTTCCAATGTTTTCTGAAATTTTCCAAGCTATATTAGCAGATTCACCTCCTTGTATGAAAACTTGTTCATATTCTTCTTGATTAATATTATAAGTCATGAGGAGATACGAACTTGATGCTGCACGGCACCATAATCTCGCAATACTTTCTTTATCACCCTCTTTGGAATAAATCTCACCTGATTCACTAAAAAGTTTAATCGCCTGAAGACTTGCCTTCTTACCTTCCACATCAGAAGTTGCAAGGAGCCCATTTATAAAATAAGTTTCTGCTTCACATTCAAGCTCTATAGATCTTTTTCCAAGTTGTTTAAAGAACATACTTGCCTCTTTATACGCTTTAATAGAACACTTAAGTTGTTTCAAATAATCTTCCGCAGTTTCTACCGTATCTGCGCCTCGGAAGTGAGTATATCCAAGATTTTTATAACAAAAAGCTGCTCTTTCATCTTGATTATTATCCAAATAAAGCTTTACAACTTTCTCATATAAGGTTGCTGCTTCAATCCAATTAAACTTTCTCTCTTCTTCCTGTGCCTTTTCAAGTAGTAACTCTTCATTTTCTACTATAGTCATTTGAGATCATTGTTCGATATATTTATGTTCAGTTTCTACCTACTTGTCTAGTATAAATTACTGTGAATGATTAATAAATATTCAGTTTAATCAAGAATTACAATAAATTGTATAAAAATATAAAAAAAGTGTAATAGATAGAAATTAGGATCTCTCAATCTATAACTAATTCTTCTCTGGCACTTGCCAATTTCTTATGACATCGTCAATTTAAACTTCTATACATGAATATAAATTAAAATATAAGAAAATTAAAAAAAAAAAGTTACATCTCTTCTTTCTATCTGGTATTTTTTCAGTTTTAGTAATCATTTTGAGCAAGAAAGCTAAGAAATCCTAATAACTAATTATTTTTTCACTTAAGTTTTATTGAAATCAGAAATTGAATTTACCTTTTTTTTATAATTTTTTTTCCAATGTTTTCCTATGAGACTGGAAGAATGATTCTATTGGAAGAATATTAATATTAAAATAGTTATAGTAGATATAAGAAAATAAATAAAAGTAATTAACCAAGAATATTTTCAAACCTAATTAAATTAAATATACAGATTATTGTTAAACAATCAGTGATTTTTCATGTCAAATGAAAAAAAATCAAAAAATGAGTATAATTTTAAAGATTGGACTGTAAGTCAACTAAAAGAATTTGCTACGATAAATAATATAAAAATACCATCCAAATCTAAAAAGAATGATATAATAAAGTTGCTGAATGATGTAGTATCCCATCCTGAATTTATAGATAGAACAAAGGAAGAAGAGTTAGATGAGGAATTAGAAGAAGAATTAATAGCGGGCGAAGAAGAAGATCCTGCTATATTACAAAAAGAAAAATTTGAGTTAAAATTTTGGCAAAAACCTCCTTTTTCTAGCTTACTAGATTTTGAGCTAGCAAAAGATTCAGATATAGCTTTCTATGATTTAGCTTCCCTAGTTGATAAGTTCTTTAGCAATATGCTTCACGAAGAATTGATCAATTATAAAATTTCTGGAATTGCACTAAAAAATTCTGCTTATTTACATCACTATAAAATATCGAGTATTATAAAAGAAGAAGAAGAAATTCAAAAAAAAGAAGAACTTGAAAAATTCAGACAAACACATGGGAGATCAATTCCTAAAACCTTACCTCAACCCATTCAACCAAAATTGCTAGTATCTACTAAGGAAGAATTGTTTGAAGCTATGCGATCGGCAATTATAGAAACAATGCAAAATAAAGAAAAATTAAGACGACGACGATTACGTAGAGAAGAATTAAAGGAACAAAGAATACAAATGAAATCAAAAGGTAAATTACCAAAAGAGTTATTAAAACATATTAGTGGTAGAGAACAAAGTATAGAAGAATTACACGATTCTTGGTATAATAGAATAAAAGCAAAAACAGAATTTGATAATAAGGAAACGAGCTTTTTCGATATAACTGAAATAATTAAAAATGAAGAAGAAAGTGATATAGATAAAAAGTTTGCGTTTGTAAAAATGTTCTTAGCATTAATGTTTTTATCTAATAATAATAGGCTAACTTTATCTCAAGATGAAGATTTTCAGGATTTTGTGATTACGCTAAAGAAATAATAATTTAAGCTATTAGGAGAAATATAATGAAAGATAATAATCATGATAAATTTGTAAGTAATAATCAATTAAATAATGAGGAGAAATCTAACGATGCATCAATGACAAGAGATGAAAATAATGAAGAAGACCAAACATTATCTTTAACAAATGAAAAATTCAATGAAATGGGAGTTGAATCTGGATTACAACAGGAAGAACGCCCTCAAGAATCAGAATTTGCCGTAAAAATTGCATTAACTGACCTAAATCGAAATTTAATTGAAGGAGCACTTTATGCTTCGGGAAGACCATTAGATATTGAAGAATTATCTACTAAATTAGAGCTTCCAAAAAAAGAAGTCGAGAAATTGGTCAATGAACTGGCATTTAACTATTTAGAACGCTCAAGTGCTCTTATAATTGCTCAGGTCGGTGAAAGGTTTCAAATGCAATTAAGACCAGAATACACAGAACGAGTATCAAAATTTGCTAAAGGGGGTGGTATTTCAGAAGCTAATTTAAGAACCTTGACCGTAATTGCATTAAAACAACCAATTTTAAAATCAACTGTTGTAAAAATAAGGGGAAGTGGCGCTTATGAGCATGTTAAATATCTTTTAGATAATGATCTCATATCTGCTGTAAAGAAAGGAAGAACTCATGAATTAACAACAACTGATAAATATGCTGATATGTTTGGCCTGCCTAAAAGTAAGGAAGAGCTTAAAAGAATGATGATCACACAGTTAGGAATCAAAGAAAATAATAAAGAATAACACTAGGATCGTCTTATTTTAATAATTTAATTTTAAATATAAAATATGTCTTAAAAATCACCCAAAGTATCTTAAATAAGTAAATCATAGGATTTTTAATAAGTCTAGATTTACCAGAAGTTCTTTTATAACACTTAACAGGGATTTCTTTTATTTTGAAACCATATAGGCAGCATAGAATAAACATCTCTTGAGCATAATTATAATTTCCTTTCTGATTTCGTACAAGGAATTTTGCTACTTTTTTATTAAATGCCCTATATGATGATTGTATATCATAAACTTGATCAAGTTTTAATAGAATTTTGGATAAAAATATAGATAAAAATTTATTTCCTAACATCTTCATAAAATTGAGTTCATATCCAGTTTCATATAAAAAACGATTTCCAATTACTAAATCCACCTGGTTATTTAAAATTGGAAATATTAGGGATTCTAAGTTTTTTGGATTGTATTGTCCATCACCATCTAAAATTACAATAATATCTGCTCCAATTTTTAATGAATTTATTAGACCGTATTTGAAAGTAAATCCTAATCCTAAATTTTTTTTATTCGAAATTATTGTTGCGCCTGTACTTTTTGCCCGTTTATATGTTTTATCAGTGCTTCCATCATCAATTACGATTACTTCTTGCTTTAGATTTGCAATTGATGGGATATTTTTAATTACTCTAAGGATCGTATTTTCTTCATTATAAGCTGGAATTACAACTACTAATTTTTCATTCCTCATTAAATCTCGTTTTATTAAAAGGGCATTTTGTAATCTCTTATAATTATATATATTAAAATAGAGAATTTAACAATTTTATGTTAAAGTATCTTTTGTTAACGTAATATATCAAGCTGATCTTCAAGTATTTTCTTCCTTTCTTTTAATTCATCTAGATTTTCCCATTCTATTTGAACTATTTCTGAATTTGCACGCATAGCAAAAGGACCACTCAATTTTTTTTCACTTTTTTGTATTTTTTCCTTGATTAATTTAAGTTGTTTTGAAATTCGCTCTGTTTCCATTTTTAAATCAATAATTTCCTCTAATGGAAGGTAACATATGATCCCTTGAATTATAATTTGAGCAGAATGTTTTGGTACATCAACTTCATCAAGTTTAAATTGATTTTGATCTATATGAGATAAAGTGATAATTTCTGAAGCATTATTTTCAACTAATTCTCGTTTGTCTCCAGCTTGTATAATTATGGGTATTGTCAAACCAGGTTTTACATTAAACTCCTTTCTTACACGGCGAATTTCATGAATTAATTCAGTGATTAAATTAAAATTCTCATCAAATATGTTATTGATTAAGGATTCTTCAGGTTCAGGCCATTTTGCTACTATTAAAGCGGGTCCATCTTTTATATTATCAGGCAGTGTTTGCCATAAGGCTTCTGTTAAAAAAGGGATGATGGGATGGAGGAGCCGAAGTGATATTTCTAAAACATGAATTAAAATTGCTATTGGTGTATTTTTATCCCGCTCGTTTTCATCATAAATTCGAATTTTAGAAATTTCTATATACCAATCACAAAACTCATCCCAAAAAAATGATCGCATTTCTCTAGATGCGTTTAAATAATCATATTCCTCAAAATAATGATTTACTTTTTTTACCATTTGATTTAATCGTGAAAGAATCCAATGATCTCCCGTTTTAAGCTTTTCTTTGGGGTATGAGGTTGTAAATCTTTCTATCTTGTCTGCCTTGTCCAAATTGCCTAAAATATAATGCGTTGATTGCCAAATCTTATTGCAAAAATTTTTTGAAGCTTTGAGAAGACCCTCGCCCAAATTTAAGTCTTTACCAGGTACCGTGTTAGCGATAAAGGTGAACCTTAGTGGATCTGCACCATATTTTTCAATAATATTTAAAGGATCATATTGCTCGATATTTTCCATTGATTTACTAATTTTTTTACCCCGTTCATTGCGAATAATTCCATGAAGATAAACCATTTGGTATGGTGATTGTTTTGTCAATTCTAAACCTAACATCATTTCTCGAGCTACCCAAAAGAAAAGAATATCATATCCAGTTTCTCGCATATCATTGGGATAATATCTTTTGAAATCCTCACTTTCTAAATCAGGCCAACCTAAAGTAGCAAATGGCCATAATCCAGAAGAGAACCAAGTATCTAAAACATCCTCATCTTGCTTTAAATTTTTATCTTTACATTTAGGACATTGTTTAGGTTTTTCAGGTTCACAAACTTGATGTCCTTTTGAACAATACCATACTGGAATTTGATGTCCCCACCATAATTGACGGCTGATGCACCAATCTTGAATATTTTCCATCCATTGATAGAATCGCCTTTCTTCTCTTTCTGGTATCATCCTTGTTAACCCACTTCTTACAACATCCATTGCTTCTCTTGCGAGAGTTCGAGTTCTTATAAACCATTGGGTAGAAATTCGAGGTTCAATTACAGAATTGCACCTTTGACAATGAATTATTGTATGGGTATAAGGTTCAATTTTTTCTATTAAACCTTCTTTTTCTAAATCTTTAACAATTTCATCTCTACATTCAAATCGATCCATATTCGCATATTTACCTGAGTATTTTGGAACCATCCTGCCAGTTTCATCAATCACCGTTATAGCTTCTAAATTATGTTTGAATCCTATTTCCTTATCGTGTGGATCATGAGCAGGTGTTACTTTTAAAGCACCCGTCCCGAATTCTGGATCTACGTATGAATCCTTAAAAACAGGGATTTCACGACCAAGTACAGGTAATACAGCAGTTTTTCCTTCATATTTAGAGTACTCTGGATGCTTTGGTACGATTGCAACTCCAGTATCACCTAATAGTGTTTCAGGTCGAGTCGTTGCTAAAATTATGAATTCTGTGGCACCTTCCGCCCATTTACCAGATGCCCACTCTGCTTTTGGCTTTTTCCATTCATCTGTTATGATCGGATATTTTAAGTACCACAAATGACTTTCATGCTCTTCTGCTTCTGTTTCTAAATTTGATATCGCGGATTCACAATTTCCAGGACACCAATTTACCATATATTCTCCTCTATAAATAAGTCCTTTATCATAAAGAAGTTTAAAAGCTGTAATTACTGCTTTATGGTACTTCTCATCTAAAGTAAACCTATTGCGAGTCCAATCACATGAAGCTCCCATACTTTTGGATTGACCTAAAATTATATTCTGATTTTTATTTGTCCAATTCCACACTTCTTCTAAAAATTTTTTTCTCCCAATTTCTTTCCTATAAACCCCTTTTTTAGCCAATTCCCTTTCTACTACATTTTGGGTTGCTATACCCGCATGGTCAGTTCCTGGAAGAAATAGGGTTTGCTTTTGCTTCATACGTTCATATCGTGTCATTAGGTCTTCAAGAGTAAGGACTATCGCCTGACCTAAATGAAGTATTCCAGTTACATTCGGAGGAGGGAGTGTGATACAAAAACGAGGTCCATTCTTTTCGACCAAACCTAATTCTTTTTGCTTTTCTGGGCGAAAATACCCTTGGGATTCCCACCATTCATATATATCTTTTTCGATTTTCTGGGGATCATGTACTCGTGGTAAGTTGTTAAAATCAACCATATTAAGTCAATTCTAATGAAATTTTTAATTTAAAATTGATGTTCTAAATGAATTCTGAAATTCTTTATATTTTGCTTTTATTTGGTAAAACGTGGACCTGACGGGAATTGAACCCGTGACCTCTTGAATGCGAATCAAGCGATCTTCCACTGATCTACAGGCCCATTTCTTAATTATATTAATATTTAATAAAAATAAGTATCTCTAATATTCTTTTTTATTTTAATAAAAAGTATTAGCTAAAGAGAAATGATTAATATTGTGTTCTAGCAATTATATCATCTTGTGCGGGTTTTGAGAGTTCTGTAAATAAGACTGAATATCCAGCAATTCTTACAACTAAACCACGATAGTCATCAGGACTTTGTTGGGCTTTACATAACGTGTCTTTACCAACAACATTAAATTGTATGTGATATCCCCCATTAGGTTCAAAATATGATTTGATCAATGGTACAAAGATATCTTCTTTAATAGTATTTGGATGAAAATCTAATATTAAAGAAGTACCATTAGTTATTAATTCAGTATCTAATTTTTTTACTGAATTGAGAATTGCGGTTGGACCATTTTTATCTCTTCCATGAGTAGGTCCCACACCGTTTGAGAGTGGATCTCTAGACTTTCGTCCATCAGCTGATGCACCTGTAAAAGATCCAAATGTTAAATGAAAAGAAGTGGAATATACCCCCGGATTAAAGCTACCACCACGATAATTATTATATTTTGAAATTTCATTACAGTATTCTTTGACAATATCTACAGCAATTTGATCCACATAGTCATTATCATTCCCAAATTTCGGAACTTTATTTATGAAGAGTTCTCTCCACTCAGATCCCTTTTTTTCTTTGTAAATTCCTCTAAAATTCTTCATGAGTATTTGTACCATTTCTTCAAACGAAATTATTTTATCCTCAAAAACAAATTTTTTAATTACTGCTAAACTATCTGCAACTGTTGCCAAACCAATTAACTGGGGGCCTGTAAAATTATATATCGCACCACCCTGAGTTACATCTAACCCCTTTTCGATACAATTATCAATAGTAGAAGATAAATAGGGTTGCGGATTGAATTTAGCAATAGTCCTATCGAGTGTATCCATTGTTAAGACCATATTTTTTATAAAAAATCTCATCTGTTCTAAAAAAGAATCCCAAAGATCTTGGTAAGATTTAATTTTTTTATCACTCTTTATTCCAATTTCTCTTCTGATGAAAATATCGCTTCCATTTGTTAAGGCTAATTCTAAACACTTAACAATATTAAGTTGGCATGCATTTGTTGAGCCAAATGATTTACTTGGATGTTGAGGTTCAACACAACCAATTGGTGCATACTCTCGTGCATCCTCGAGGGTAAAACCACGATTTATAAGACCTCTTATCATTAAATCATCATTAAATAAAGCTATACTTGTACCTAATTTAACGGATTTTGCAATTTTAATTAAGAAATCTCCTGGAGTGTTTTGATGAATTCTAATCGAAAATGTGGGTTGAACTGTCTGGATTTGAGTATATGCATCTAGTATAATATATGACAATTCATTGGTAGCATCACTTCCTTTTCGATCTAAACCCCCAATCGTAACATTCTCGGTAATTGGAGGCCCTTCTGCTGCACTAATAGCTAAATAAAAGACATAATTCCATAAAGTTGTTAATTTCAGAAAAAAGCATTCAATTAAAAATTTAACTTCTTCCTTAGTAATAATTCCGTTATTTATGTCATTAATAAAAAATGGATAAAGTAATTGATCAAGACGCCCAATACTGATAGCATATCCCCCATCTTCCAGTCTACATATAAGATGATTAAAATATACCAATTGAAGTGCTTCTTTAAAAGTTTTTGGAGGATTTTCAGAAATATTTAAGCAAATTTCTGAAGTTTCTATAAGTTCTTTATGTCGTTCGGAATTTGTTTCTTTTTCTGCCATTTTCTTTGCTAGAGATGAAAATCTTTTAATAAATGATTTGGCTGCAGTACATACAATAATAACAGACTGTAAAAAATACACTTTTTGAATATCAAGTGAAAATTCTTCCAACTTGATTTTTGCCTTTTCAATCAAACCATTTAATCCATATTTTAAAATATTTTCATGGCCAGAGAAAAAATGACCAATACCATTAGTTAATTCTGTTTCAACTAGGAAAACTAACGTATCCATAATATTTTTCACTTGTGGATCTAAACTTTCTAAAAAGCGCTCTTTTAAAGTACTTTCCTCACCTTTCCAAAAAGGTAAAATTTCTTCCTTAAAAATTTGTTTTTCCTCGTCTGAAATATACATTTTTTGCGCAAGACGATTTTCAAAAGTATCTACATCCTGTTCTAGAAACTCCACATTTATTTCAGGATATAATGCAGTTCCAAAAAACTTTTTACATTGATTTCCTACAATTAATTCATCTTCCCAAATTTTTATTGTCATATTCAATAATAAATTTTCCATTGCTTTTGCAAAGCGAATAATAGGATTTTCTCCTTTAGTTTTTTTATACGATTCCGTGAATAATTTTGCTCTCTCAATACATACTTCATGTGGAGCTGTAACAACTTTCTTTTTCATTTTAAGGATTCTTTCCTCATAATTTAGATGAGATGTCTGCTTTAACTGCATTTTTAATCGTTAAAATAAGCTTTATTAATAATAATAAAAATATTGATTTAAATTATAAATTTATAGATTAAAAAAGATTTTTAGGAAATAACTAAAAGAATATATGAATATTTTTTAATTCATAATTAGTACTTCGTTTATCTCTCCTCTTTTAGAAGAAATAGAATTAATAGCTCTTTTGGCTTTTAAAGTAATAATCCTGTAATTTTTATATAAATCCAATATAAAATCACAATAAGAATTACTTAATAAAATTTGGCATCCTCTTCCATCCAATTCTTTAAAGACTTCATATAATTTTATTTGGGATTCTTGTCCAAAATCTTGTTCAGTATAACTTGTAAACAAGGCTGTATCTGAAAGAGGATAATAAGGTGGATCTAAATAAATAAAATCATCTTTCTCAGCATAATTTAGACATAATTCAAAAGAACCATGAATAATTTTAATATTTGGTTTTAAAACTTTATTTACGGCTTTTAAATTTTCTTTGTCACAGATATTTGGGTTTTTATGCCTTCCAAATGGTACGTTAAAAAAGCCTTTGCTATTAACTCTGTATAAACCATTATATCCCGCCTTGTTCAGAAAAATAGTTCTTGAAGCTTTCTCAATATCAGTTATATTCTTAAAAGTTTGAGGATTACGATCCATAGCGCGAATTTTATAATAGTATTCTTGTTTATATTTATGTTTTTCTAAAGATATTATTAAACTCTCGACCTCTTCTTTTATAACTCTATAACAATTGATTAATTCTAGATTATTATCTATTAAAATAGCATTTGTTGGCAGTAAATAAAAAAATAGTGCTCCTCCACCCACAAATGGCTCGATATATTTATTATAATTAGGGGGAATAAATTTATCTAATTGGGAAATTAATTGTCTTTTTCCACCTGCCCATTTTAAGAAAGGATGAGGTGTCCCAACGATTGCTTTTTTTTTTTTATTTTCATTTCTTTTGGATGTTATAAATAAATCCAATTGATTTTCTAATTCAAAGTATCGAATTATTGATTTCTGGTAATGATTTTTCTCGTGCAAATTTTATTATAAACCTTTTTTAGTTACTTATAATAATAAATCATTTAAAATAATATAACTGTTAATCTTGATTATTAACAGATATTATTAGGGACAAAATATTATTTAGAGCATATTCGTATTAATTTTTAAAAACAAAATAAGAAACTTTATCTTTTTATTTATTATCTTTAAAAATAAAAATCATCAAACACTTATAATTTGTATAAATAATTTAGAACCTTTAATTACATTACACTTAAGTTTAGAAAATGGAGCAGAAAGAAAGGTTTAAGCAGCTATTTAATGAAAGGCTTATTCAAGATGTAACTGAAGAAGAAATTAAAATCGTATTATCTGGTCAATATGGAAAAGCTTTAGAATTACTAAGGGACGCTGAAGCCACTGGTTTATTCCCAGCTTTAGTTGGTCCTCCAGGTGTTGGAAAAACCATCCTATGTAGATACTTCGCAAGTTTAAGAGCAAAAGAAAACAAAAATAAAAGTTTTTACTGGATGACTCTTGATGAATCAATTAAACCATCACATTTTATTGGCTCTTTTGATCCTGCAATAACTTTAAAAAAAGGTTTCGTGCTTGAAGCATTTAATCCAGGCCCCTTATTGAGTGCCATGCTAGAAGGGGGCACATTTTTAGCAAATGAAATCAATCGAGCTACAGAATATTCACAAAATACACTTTTGGAACCTTTAGAAGAAGCTTCAATTGGAATTCCCCATTTAGGTAGAATCAAAGCAGATGATGATTTCTTCTTCATTTCTGCGATGAACCCAGAGGAATTATCCGGAACACATCGACTTTCAGAGGCATTAAAAGATAGAATTAAAGTGTGGATTAAATTAACTTATCCAGATAAGACTACTGAACTAGACATTATAAGAATTAATTTACCTGAACATTTTACTGTTGAAGAATCAGATTTAGAGTTGATTTATTCGATAATCGATGAAACAAGAAGAAATAAAATAGATATTGAAGTGCCAGCATCCATTAGAGCAGGAATTGCTATTGCTAAGATGTTGGGTAGGAGACGGTTTTTAGAAAATGAGGGAAAATTAGAAGAAGGACAATCAGTTTATGAATATCTTTCTGAGATTTCAAAATATGTATTACTGGGAAGTATTAAACCAAAACCGGGAATAAGAGTTGAAAGTATTATTGAAAATGTAATCCATAAAACATTAGGAGCATAGGAGGATTATCATTAAATGAGCGTATTCCCAGAACATCCATGTGAATTCGCTGTTGATTTTATCAGAAAGATGAGAAAACATCCTGATATTGTACAAATACCCTCTTCACGACAAGTCCTCTCCATTCCAAAATTAATTTTATCACGATACTATCGAAAAGGGAAAATAACTCCTAATGATTATATTGAAATTAGCACAGTGACATCTTTTCCGGATAATCAACAATTAGCACAAGACATTGCTTTTGAAATACTTTTTCCAAATTATAAAAAAGATATGATGGAATCGTTCTTTCCAAGCGATAATGAATCAGAGGAAGGTGAAATCTTAACTGATGAGATAAAATCTGAGTTAGATCAAATTCAAGAACTCATTGATGAAATTGAACTCTCAAAAGCTATTGATAAGGATTCAATTATGGAATTAGAAGAATTTATTGAAGATTTAAACCTCAAAAGAGAACAAGAACCATTTAAATCAGCAATGCATTTTTTTAATGATGATTCAGAATTGTATAAAGAGGAAATTTCCTCATTAGAAAAACTGATTGAAGAAGCTAAAAAACGTTTAGAACAGAATATTAATTCACTGGAACCAGATGATATAAAAGCAGGAGTTGAATTAGGTTTAAATGATCTAATCCAATCGAATTCCTTTCGAGAATGGGAGAAAATCACTAGTAAAGCTCTAAGTAATCAAGATATAACTACAGATTTAGAAAATTTAATCAAAACCAAAAAGCTTGATGATCTTCTACAAACAATGAAGTATCTAAATATTACTGTTGAGAAAAAAGATATTAAGAACCAATTACAACATCTAACAGATCAACTTCAAAGTCAAATCAATAATTTAGATCAACTATTTAATGCTGCAAAAACTTTGGGAGAAACCCCTCAATTTAATCAGCAAAAAGTATTAAGTAATTCCTTAAATAATTCTTCCTTTGAACATAATTTTAATTTAGCTAATTCCTTAGATCAATATTTTGGAACCAATCTTAGAGCGGAACTATTAAATCAATTTCAGAAACAACACCAAAATTCTGAAATGAATTTGTCGCTTGAAAATTTAACCAAAAGTGCTTTCGCCGATAAGTCATGGAATTCCTTGTTTAATCAAGCACTTCAAAACGCTATAAAAGATGCCATGAATCAAAAAGTAAAATATGAGGCCTTCAAATCGCTTTCTCATCGGTTACAACAATTAACAAATAGCTGTGCAAATATACATTGTAGTCAAAAAATGACACAGCAAATGTCTAATCTAATGAAACAAGCTCTGGAAGTCTGTGAAACACCAGACCAGTTGAGAGATGTAATAGAATTTTTTAGGAAAATTGGCTTAAATCCAGAATCAGAAACAATTAAAAATGTAGGAAAAAAACTAAATATGGCTGAAGAAGAGATTTTTGAATTAATAGAACCAAATTATCAACTATTAAAAAAGATGATTGAAAAAAATACTGGTGATTTCCAGAGAGTATCAAATTTAATGCATCAAATTCAAGACCAATTGAGTTATGACAGAATTAAAGAGTTAATAAGCAGTGCTTTAGCAAACGATAATAGAGATGCTTTAGGTGCCTTAGGACATTTTAATTTAAACCAAGCGTTAAAAGCAGCTCAACAAATTGGAGGAAATGAAGGACAAGATAAGACTATTGCTTGCTTATCAGCTGGTAGTGGTGAAAATTTACTAAAACAATGGTTTATACATCGTAAAAATCTGCCAGAACGTACAAAGCAAAAAGTTAAGGAATTAGCTAAGAAGATGTTAATAGAATTAGGTATATATTATTCTAGAGCTCGTTTAGGTTCTGCTACTACGGGGCCTATACCAATAAACATAGTACGACCATATACAATCGGTGATGATTTTGAAAATATAGATTTAGAAGAAACTATTTTTAATTTACTAGAAAAAGGAAAAGAACTCAATCACATAGATTATGATGATTTTTATGTTTATGAAACTGCAAAGGGATTGCGTTCTTCTTGTTTTGAATTAGATATAAGTGGTTCAATGTCCGGTGATAAATTGGCATATATGAGTATTTGTATTACTATGCTGTGTTATGGAATGCGTAAAGATGAGTTCGGAATAACATTTTTTGAATCAGATACTCACGTTCTAAAAGAATTGGATGAAAAAATAGATTTAGAAAAATTAGCTGATGATCTACTTTCTGTGACAGCTCGTGGGGGTACAAGAATCCAGAGTGCTCTTGAGTGGGCAAATAAACAGTTTAAAGAACATTCAAGTTCGCGTGAAAAGTTAAATGTGTTGTTTACCGATGCTGAAATCTTTGATCTTAGAGAATCGATGCAAGAATTGAGAGTGATGCGCTCACTTGGCGTAGATTTCATTCTTATTTGTCCCGAAACATCTTATAACTTAAAGGAAGCCGAAAAAATGGTTAAGACTGCAGGAGGACAACTACTCACAATAAAGGATTGGAATGAATTTCCAAAATTAATATCTGAAATAATTAAGTCAAGATTTTAAGATTATGGTTGATAATTCTTTAGCTGAATTATTAAAAGATCAATTTGGATTAAATTTATATAAAAAATCATATGAATTTCCCACCAATAAAATAAATATAATTTCTTTAGAGGAAACTCCAATTAATATAAGATGTATCATTCTAGATGAGGATCGTGAATTCCATTTAATAATTGATGAGAAAAACTATGAAATCTTCCACGATTGCCCAACTTTTTTGATCCATACTGAATTAGATGATAAAATTTGCATCCATATAGTAAAATTATTAATTATTTTAAAAGAAAAACTTTCATTAAAAATATTTAAGGAACTCAAGAAGTATAATTTAACTTCTGAAGATTTTGGTTCAAAAAAAAAAAGTGATAACTTCCTAATATTGGCAAATTCTTGTTTAGATGGAGATAATTATGTGGAAGGTTTGAATTATTTAAATAAAGCGATAATCAATCAATATGAGTGTGAGCCAATAATCGAAAAATATCTCAAGATAGCCCTGAATAATTCCCTATTTATTGAATTTTTTGAGTTCGTGAAGTTTGCCTATGAAAATGATCTTGGAGATTACTTGATAAAATATAGATATTTCATTGAAAAAGGATTTAAACTTATTTTATCTGCTATATGGAAATATGACTTTTTTGATGTACTTCGAATTATTCAATTTATAGCTAAAATTCTAGATATATATCAATTTGAAGACTTTTCATTTTTATCATCTTTAATTGATAAGTTGATAAGGATGACAAAATCTAATAAATTTAATGAGAGATATTTTTCTATATTTTTTATTAAGAAAAATCTGAAAAGAATAATTGAATTCAAACCTTCTTTTGAAAAAATATTTTCATCTAAAGATTATATATCATTTAATAAGGAAATTTTGAATTATTTTATGAATGAGATCGATAGTTTTTCTGTTATCGAAAAAATTAAATTAATGAAAAACCAATTTGAAATATTTAATATTCCTAAAACTGATTATTACGAGGAGTATAAAAGATATAAGGCTGAAATAAGAGAATTAGAGAGAAAAGTTTATTTAAAAAAGTTTGCTTTTTTAAAACTTCTTGCAGAACACCATAATTTAAAAAAAACAAAAGTTGATTTCAGAAAGAAAAGGAATACGTATATAGTCACTCATAATAAGGAGAATCTAAAAATTCCAGTTTATAATTATATAATTAAACATATTGGATTTTATGGGTTGAATGAATCAACGATTAAGTCCTCCGAAATCGGTTTTAATTATTTTATAATTAAAGAATTGTTTTTAGATGATTTAAATAATTTCCCGGATATATTTTACTATAAAAATCAATTTTGGGGTGAAAATGAAGAATACAACGTAAATCCTGTTGATGGATTTTCTTTAATTTCAAAAATTATTGATGATAGTTATGATATCTCCCAAAAATTCTCAAATTTCAAGGATATCATCATAATTGAATGGGATTTAGCTAGTAAACCTCGTCAAGCAAATATAGTTAATGCATATGAATCTCAAATTGTAATTCCAGATCAAAATAATCCTTTATTTCATGACCTAAAACCTTTTGATTTATGTTATTGCCAAAAAAATCCTGTTAAAATTGAAGGGAACATAATTAAAACTATAAATATAATAACCAAATGTTCTTTTAAAGATGCAATCAATAGTGTTTCCAATGGTATGGAATTTATTGAAGGATATTACCCATTGTCCGTTATTAAACTTGTTTTAAATAAAAAAATATCTCCGTTTGAAGCTGATGAACTTGTATATTCCAATCCTAATAAATTATTTATTCCAAATTATGATCAATTTATCAAAAACTTCAGAGAATTTTTATTTAATTTCATAAATCAAGAAAGAGAATACATTTTTGATGAATTAAAAATAAATCAAGAAATTAAAACTAATCAGATATTATCTTTATTAAATTTAACTACGGAATTAGCTGGTTTAAATTTACCCTATGCTGATATTATTAAGAACTTATTCTCAGAAGATATCACTCTAAAACAATTTAGAAAAAAATTTTTGAACGAAACTCATTCTTTAATTAAAAATATTCTTACTAAAAGAGAACCTGGAACAACAAAAGTATTCAAAATAAAAAAAATGAAAAATACTCCGTTTATGAAATATTCAGATGAGATATTAAAAATTAGAAAAGAAGAATTTGAAAAATCTACAGTATATAAATCCTCAGATGAAGAAAATTTGCAATATGATATAAGAAACCTTTCTAAAACGTATTATGGCCAAAAACTTTCCCAAATCCTAAATTTAGGTAAGAGGAATCTGGTAAATCAAGATTTTTTTAATAAGATCAATAAATTTGCGAATAAATTAAATTTAAAATTAGATCTTAAAAATTCTCAAATTGCCTTTTAAAGATCAAATCTTAATTAATTAATTTTAGTAGTTTAAAACTTTTCTTCAATAAATTCTATTATGTTTTATACTATTCTAGAAGACTTAGTTTTTTATCAGGTTTTATCTTTTATAAGGAAATATTCAAATTTTGAATTAAAATTGTATGATTTCTTCTTTAAAAAAACGAATATATATCCTAAATGCGTTATTGTGATTAACCAATTCGCTTTTTTTATTGTAAATAAAGATCTAATTACTTATAACAAAATCAAAAAGAATATATACAATTTAAGAAGACATTTATGCAAAAAAGTAGCAATAGTTAAAGAACAATCTACTTTAATACATCTTCTATATAGTCTTTTCCCTGATATTTTTATTTATAATATTAAAATTGAAGCAACTAATTTCTTAAATGAAAGATTAATCTCAATAAAATTTTTGTCCTATCAGGACAGAGGTATTGCGGTGGGCCGCAATGGAGAATATATTAAAGCTGTAAATCAGCTATTAGAAAAACACATAATTTTTCAAAATAACAAGACTCAAATTAAAATTATATGCAAAGTAGCAGATCAAAATGAAATCTATCAAAACTTAAAAATAAATATATCCTCTTAAGCAAAAATTATCACAGTCTATCAACTTTATTTAAAAATTAATTTAAAATTGAATTATACTCAATATAGGAAAAAAAGTGTAAATATTTGACGATAAAGCCATTGAACAATTTTGACAAAAATAATTCTTTTACTGAAAAATCTATAATTAAGTTTGCTTCTAATTCAAAAAATTTTAATGAAATACCCCCAATATTAGGCATTATTGTTGCAGATCAATATGGGAATACCATTTTGGTTTTAGAATATGATTCAAGAGAAGGTTGTAATTATGGACCAATAAAGAGGTATATAACTGAAGATACTAAAAATTTTTTAGATGTTGATCTGATATCAATGTATTTTAGCTCTTTTAAAGTCTTTGCAACACAAACTAATATTAAAAATTTATCTCATCTTGAAATTTATGGTTCTAATCTTAAAATTCAGCTATATTTTCTATTTGATGAATATATGATAATATTATTTCTTAATTCTAATACAAATTTAACTTCAATAGATAAAAGCCATATCATAGGTTTTTTTGAAGAAAAACTAGAAAAATATAATTATGAGTTTAAAAATTTTAATGCTACATATTCTAAAAAAATTTTAAAGACTTTGGAAAGAAATGGAAAAAAATGGTTAGAAAAAATTAATAGAACTTACCTACACACCTATGAGAATTTATATTTGAAAAAACATGAGATTATCGAGAAATTTATCAATAAACTAAGTCCAATAATCCAAAATGATTTGTTCGAATATCTAGAAAACTTTCCAGAGGATAGAATGAATAATCTATTAAAAGAAATTAAAAATAAAATACAAGATAAGCTATTTGAATTTAGCTTGACTTAAACTTTACCCCCTTTAAAGTTCTAGTCTATTAACTTCCATAAAGTTATACCCACTACTATCACTATTTTTAAATTAAACATAAAATTTTATTATGTATACTCTCTTTTAGTAGATGTTGCATTATGAAACAAGAGAAATTTCATCATCCTTCAAAAGATATAATTGAAACAAAAGGCACAATTTTACATGGAAAAACAATATGTATGTGTTTAACTGGTTCAGTTGCGATAATAAATGCTCCTATAATAGCTAGAGAATTAATGCGGTTAGGTGCTGAAGTAATTACTGTATTGTCCAGGGCAGCAACCGAATTAATAGATCCATCCTTGATGCATTGGGCGACTGGTAACCCTGTTATCACTAAATTAACTGGGGAGGTGGAACATGTCCTTCTTGCAGGATATAGACCAAATGCTGCAGGAAAAGCAGATTTAATATTAGTATGTCCAGCTACAGCAAACACAATATCAAAAATAGCTAATGGAATAGATGATACTCCTGTTACAACCGTAGTTTCAACAGCATTCGGATCCTCAATACCAATTGTTATTGTACCAGCTATGCACGAAAGTATGTTTCATCCAATATTAGAAAAAAATATATCAATATTAAAAAAGTATGGTATAGATATACTTGGACCAAGAATTTCCGAAGGAAAAGCCAAAATTGCCAAGCTAGATGATATAATTGACCGTGTAATTGATTTATTAATAGCTAAAAAGGATTATGAGGGAATGAAGGTATTAATCACAGCAGGTCCTACAAGAGAACCTATTGATAAAGTAAGATTTGTGTCAAATAGATCCTCAGGGCGAATGGGTATTGAATTAGCTAAAGAAGCTGCAGCGAGGGGTGCAGATGTATTATTAATCGCAGGCGAATGTATGGTGAAAATTCCTGAATATATAAGTACTATAAATGTGGAAACAACAGATGACTTTATTAATGCTGTTAAAAATGAACTTTCCTCCAAAGACTATCATATATTCATTTCAGCAGCAGCAATTAGTGATTATAAACCTATAGAATATATCGAAGGGAAAATCTCTTCTGATGAAGTTAAGCAATTGCAAGTCAATATGAGGTTAACTCCAAAAATTATTGATGAAGCTAGAAGAAAAAGTTATAAAACATACATCGTTGGATTTAAAGCGGAAACTAATGTATCAAGAACTCAACTAATAGACCGTGCTTATAAAAGGTTATTAAAATCTGAAATTGAATTAATAGTTGCTAATGATATAGGTAGAGACGATATTGGATTTAGCAGTAAAGATAATGAAGTATACATAATTGATAAAGAAAAGCATATAACTCATGTAGAGAAATCTACAAAAAGATATGTTGCCTCACGAATTTTGGATGTTGTCTTAGAAAACTATCATAAAATAACCAAATAAGATTTAGTTTTACTATTTTTTTAAAAATTTTGAGTATATGAAAATATTTAAATAATAATTCAATTTCTTTTCAAAATGAAAGAAAGAATGTATATTGAATAGATAACCCGGACTATTATAATTATAGGGTTAACTAATATTGCTTTCTGATTAATTAACGAATATGTAAGTATTTATATATAGTTTTGATATTAATGTATTGAAAAAATGATAGGTGAAGGAAAAAATGCCTTCTGAAGAAGATGGAAGAATTACACAGGGTACCATCGCTCAATTCATGAGAAAAAGAACTCAGTTAGTCGGCTTTGAATTTGGATATTGGAAGCATACACAATATGTCGCTGAATTTTTAGATAATGCATTAGATGCAATTGAGTCATTTCAATGGAATGAATTAGATGAAGATGATTCCAAAATTAAATTCTCATTAGATCAAGAATTAACATTAGAAAATCTGTCAATAATTCAAGAAATAAGAGAAGATGAGGTGATTCATCCTTTAAACAATGAAGCAAAGTTAGCATTAATGCAAGAAGTAGGAATAACTGAATCAAAAGGATTAGAGGAAAGTGAAATTCTTAGCGAGGAAAAAGAAGAACAATCAGGAGAAATAGCGGATAAAACGCAATTAGAAGTGGAAGAAGAAGTAAGAAGAATTATAGATGATATGAACGAAATAATTAAGCCAGTTGCAAATATTGTTGATACTGAACCTATAGTAATAATTAGACTTAGAGAAAATGAAGCTCCTTCTTTCCTAACTTCAGAGCTAACTCAAAAGAATATAATGAATTATACTTTCGAAATTTTTGATAACGGATTAGGTATGAGTAAAGCTGATTTACGAAAATTTGGCAAATATTTAGCATCTTCTAAAAGTGTTGAATTAAAACAAACAAGAGGCAGTCAAGGATTTGGAGCCCCAAGTGCTTTCAGTGATGCTCAAAATACTACTGGAAAACCAATTATCGCGGTATCAAAAACATCAGACATGATTTATAACACAGTATCGGAATTTTTTACTACATCTAAAAATGAAAAAAAATATTTAGTTCATCCTTCTGAGGTCGATAGTCCCTTCCTTCATGGAACTTATGTAAAGTTGAATTACTTAAATGTTAAATACATACGGGGCTATGTAGATACATATATCAAAGAGACTGCCTTAATGAATCCTCATGTTACACTTATTTATATTGATCCTTATGGTGAAGAATTTATTTATCGAAGATTGGTATCTTCCTTCCCAAAACAACCTAAATATGCTAAGCCACATCCTTCTTCAACTAATATTGGAGATTTGCAAGATTTATTGACAAAATCTGAAAATTTTACAATATCTGCCTTTTTACAGGAAAACTTCGTCAGAATAAGCCCTCGAACTGCGAAAGAGATAATAAGTATTGCAGAAAGGGATTTGCAAGATAAATCTAATCTTTTTATTCTTAAAGAAGGATATCTTTCCAAATTAGAAAAGAAAAGCGATCCGATATATTTCTTGAAGTTTGAGAAGAGAGTTTATGGAAAATCTACAAAACCAAGAAATAAATTAATAATCTATGAAGTAACCTCTGAAGAATTAAAGGAAAATTATTGGAAATTAATTGCCAAATACAATACATTAAATAAAGATCTTGAGAAAATCAATAAAGAAATAAAGAAGTACAATAATAAAATTGAAAAAAGTGAGACAAAGAAAGATGTTAAGCAAATAGAAAAGAAAATCACAAATTTAATAAAAGATATAGATATTGCTAATAAAGAGAAAGAAAAGATTAAGGTTAAACTAAATCAAATATTTCAAGCGAATAAAAGTGGATTAGTAGAACTAAAAAAAGTTAAAAATAGGACAGATTTTGAAGATTTAATTAGTGAGGTTCAGTTATCAAAAAAAAGACCTACAGAATTATCAACTGAACAATTTAATTCCTTATTCCATGCATTTAAGTCTATAAAATATATGGCGCCTCCAACTGATACGGCAATACCCGTGGGAGAACAAGTTTTAGAGAATACTTTAATTAAAGAGATTGGAATACAAGTTTCGGAAAATATTGATGATTTTGAAGATCCAATTGAAACAATTAAAACTATTAACGATGAGATTATTAAATCAAAAAAAAAAACGATTATTAAAGAAAACCCATCTGTAGGTGATGAGATACTTAGAAATATTTCATTAGGAAATCAAGAGTTAATTACATTAAATTCTAGAATATTAGCAAATGTTGCAATTCATAATGATGATATTGAATTGACCCAATTTAAAAAATCTAATGAAAAATTTTTAACAGATAAAAAAGAAAGCGATGATACTGATTATCAAGATGTATTTGATTACTTTATCGAAAATTACACTAAGGATGATGATTTTGTGTCAGCTGAAACTAGATCCCCTACAAGTGGGAAAGGATTAGCATATGTAGTTGAGGCAGCGTTAGCTTATTGCAATGATGCTACTAAATTAGATACTCCCAAGCGATCCAGGGATGTATTATCCAGGTTTGTGAATAGAACTCCAAAATTGAGAGATAGTGCTGATTGTGCAATAACTAAAGCAGTTCAATCAGTAAATTGGAAGAATTATAAACTAGATGCTTATGATAATAATCTTCCAAAGGGACCAATTAAATTGTTAATAAATGTTTCTGGCCCTTATGTACATTTAATGTTTAAATCACAGTCAAAAAACGCTTTAGCAGATGATGAAGATTTAATTAAAGAAATAAAATTTTGTCTTGAAGCAATAGGTAGGAGATTACGAGTATATCTTAACAGAAAACAGGCAATACATAAAAAAGAAAAGAGAGCAAGTTTAATTGAGAAATATATACCTCAATTCGTAAACAGTGTATACAACATTGCTTCTAAAGGAGAAACTAAATATGAGAAACAATTGAATAGAGATGATTTAGAAGATTTAATGAAGAATGCTATAGGAGTAAAGCCAAGAATATCTATATCTAAAGAGGAAACAATCGAAACAAAAGATATAACAATATTAAAAGCGGAGGAACAAAAAATTGAAGAAAAAGAAATTAAGATCGAGAGTATAAAAGAAAAAAAAGTCGATGAAAAAAAGATCCTATCAAAGGAAATTGAAATAACCCCTGAAGTACCTGTTGAGATTAAACCTCAAAAAAAAGTCAAAAAAACTCCTAAGAGTAAAAAATTAGAAGTGCCAATAATTACCACCGAAAAAATCTTAACCACCTTATCTGATAAGGATTGGCAACCAATTACTCATCTCATTTTTAAATTAAAAATCCAAGATATGATGGATGCTCGTTTTTTACAGATTAAAATGAAAGAATTAGTAAGAAAAGATTTAGTTGAAGAAAATATAATCAAATCTAAAAAACATTGGAAATTAAAGTGATTCTAATATGGCAAAAAAAAAAGCTAATAAAAGTTATAATTTAAAAGCCACAAAAGAATTATATTATGAATATTTAGAAAGAGGAAAGGAGATAAAAGATTTTGAGCAACCAATAAATACCATTAAAGTTGAAGATCTAAGTAGAGATAGTATTTTAGAAAGAATATATGAACTTACTGATAATATTATTAAACAAATCTACACTACTGGAAGACCATCTATTGAATTACCTTCTAGATCATCATCAAATATAATTTGGGATGAAGAAAGTGACTTATTATTACTTGGTAAACAAATTATGGAAAAACAATTCCATTCACTTACAAGTGTAGCTGATATTACGCGCTTAATGAGAGTTCTTGAAGTAGTTACTGAGTTACTTAATGAGGATCTTCATGCTACAAAAAGAGAAGTGTTTTATACAGATGTGAATTTATTTAGTGAACAAAAAAATAGTGATAAAAGCATTGAAGACGTTTCTACTATGTTGTATACTTCAAGAAATTCTACACATATAGTTGCAGCTCCAAGAGGTTCATGTGTGGGTAGATTAAGAATAAGAGACAGAACTGATATCATAGATCTTGAGGCGCAAGGAAGTGGTGGATGGACGATATCACCATTTCTGGATCAAATTGAAATTATTGAATCTGATGCTGAATTTATCTTGGTTATTGAGAAAAATGCTGCTATGATGAGACTTGCAGAAGATAGATTTTGGCGGAAATATCCCTGCATTTTACTTACTGCTCAAGGCGTAGGAAATGTAGCTACGCGTATGTTTTTAAAAAGATTAAATAAAGAATTAAATTTACCGACTTTTACCCTAGTTGATAGTGATCCTTATGGACATTATATTCACTCTGTTTATTTAAGAGGCTCAAAAAGATTAAGTTATGAATCCCCTTTCCTTGCTACACCAAATATAAAACTTTTAGGTGTTTTAACAAGAGACTTAGATAAATATCAAATTCCTGTAGCTGCAAGGATTAGGATGAATAAACAGGATGAAAAGCGTACAAAAGACTTATTGAAAGAAGATTTTGTGAAGAAAAACAAAGCTTGGGAAACAGACTTAAAACTTGCAATAAAATTAAGAGAGAAAGCAGAAATCCAAGCGTTTGCATCACATGGTTTCAAATTTTTAACAGATGAATACTTACCAGAAAAATTAACCACTGGTGATTGGATATAAAATTATTTCGCAAAAAAGATGGTGGAGTAATTCAGTTAGTAGATAAGGAAAAAATGAAAGACTGGCCAGTAGAATTACCTCTTATATTTATAGAATATATTAGAGAAAAAAAATTAGATACATATGAAGATAATTCAATTAAGAAAGATATTGAGAGTTACCTTGATGAGGTTATGAAGGAAGTAGCAATTCCACGTTTAATCGGTGTATTAGATAGCGAAAATGATGAAGAAATAATTCTCTCTCTAACTCGAATATTAGATGTTGCAAAAAAAAATGTTGAAATGGTAAAACCTATTCAAAAATATCTTGTAGATCTTCAAAAAAGTAAAAATAAAAAGGTAGTAGAATTATCAGAAACTATATCAGAAATGTTTGAAAAAGCTGAGAGGAGAAAAGAATTAGCGAGAAAAAGAAAAATCATGCGGCAGAAGGAAAAAGAATTTTTAGATGGAAAAATTACTGCTCAAGATTATGCAAAAATTAGAAAAGATTATCTACTTTTAAAAGAATAAAATGATTTTTGATGCATTGGGAAGCTGAAAAAGAAAAATTCTATGAATTTATTATTGAGAATAAAGTCATTGGATTTTATAAGAAACCAGTTCTGTTAAAATCTGGCAGAGAGTCTCCATTTTACGTTAATTGGAGAAATATTTCTGAAGACGTTTATTTAACCGATAAATTAACCGACTATTTATTATCGTATATAAAACATTTACAATTGGTTCCTGATTGTTTTTTTGGTGTACCCGAAGGAGCTACTAAATTAGGTATTATCACGCAATTTAAGTGGGCAAGAAAAAATCGAAATTATAAGCCAGGAACTTTTACATTGTCAATGGGCCGAGGAAAACCAAAAAGTCATGGAGAATTAAAAGATAGATTTTATTTAGGATTACCTAAAGGCAAGGTCGTAATTCTTGAAGATGTTACTACCACTGGAGGGTCGTTAATTCAGTGCATCGAAGAATTACAAAACATTGGAATAAATGTAATTTCTGCTATTGGATTAACTAATAGAAACGAAATAAGAGATGATGGAAAAACCGTTGAGCAATTAATTAGTGAAAAAGGAGTAAAATACTTTGCGATGAGTAATATCATCGAAATCTTACCAATGTTAAATCCAAATAAAGAAATTGCATCATCAATAGAAAATTACTTTAAAAAATTTGGAATTAAGCCAATCAAATTATAAGAATTTGATTAACTCTTTTTCAGTCTATTGACAAGAAAAATGCTCTCCACGCTTTAATAATAGCATATAATCTTCTATATAATAATTTCTCAGCATAACTCAGTCTTTTTTCATCATCTAAAGATAACTCTGCTTTAGATAATCTAAGTAATTTTAATAATCTGCTATCAATGATATTTGTAGTATAAGAATTGTATCGATCTAAATCAACCTTAGGTTTATGGTTGCGATTCACCTCAATTTCCATAAAATGTTTAAACTCTTTAATTCTATTCAAAAAATAGATATTTAATTGATGGATTAATTTTTGATCATCACGTTCACTTATTGCATGCCTTTGAACATCAATATTATCACACTTTTCACTAGAACTAAGTTTTAAAATCTCATTTTGAATAAACGGTAATGCTAAAAAGTATTTCAATTTGTATTTATTTCCTTTCTCAAATGCACCATATTGTTCTCCTAATAAAGAAAACCCTCCATGATTTTTTAAACATTCAGTAATGATTTCTTCGTTTTTAAATATAAAATTAACTCTTTTTAAATTTAAAGATAACTCTTCCTCAATTTTTTCCAAATTTAACCACACTATAATTTAAAAAATACTTTAATATATTAAAAAAATGAACCACTATTGAAATTAAATATTATTCATTAAATAAAAAAAAAGAGAATTTGTTGAGAATTTGCTCGTTGAATTAATTCTAATAATAATTTCTATATTAATCTTTATTTTTGGTTATTTTATTATTTATAGACAAGTTGCTCTTGTAAAAAAAGGGGAATTTAATATTAAAGATCGCCTTCAATGTATTATTTATGGTATTATTTTTAGCTTAGCTGATATGATCGTTGTTCCAATGGGATTTATGTTTGCAATTGGACCTATATCACCTCTTACTTTATTAGTTCCTTTTATAGTTTGCCTAATCTATATTTCTGCTTATCCATTAATAGATTTCCTCTTTATTGCCTTAAGTAAAGAATCTGATGAGGGTCTTACACCTTTTCATAAATTTATTGGGAAATATTTTATCAACAGATCAAAAAATAAATTAATAGCATTTCTTATGGCTATATTTTTATATTCCTTGTTTATTATCCCTCCGCTTTTATTAACGATTCTGGGATTACCCTTTTTATTGATCTGGATATTCTGGATGTTAATTTACCCTTTATTAATATTAGTGTTCTATGGAACAAAAGGTTATATAGCTGGAATTTCAAATGAATATTATCATATCCCAGAAATAAAGAGGTCCATATTTTTAAATTTTGAAAACAGTAAACGTGGAATGAAACAGTTTGTATCTTTTCCTAGACCTTATATTGTTTTGGGATTTATGATATTTGTCTTTGTATGGGCATGGATATCTTTAATTCAAAGCATAAATTTTTTCCTCACTGGAACACTCGCTATTTCCATAATGTCTTCTTATTTTGTGTATGTAACCTTATTTTTTGGAATTATTGGATACTTTACACGATTTTGGGGGAGAAAAATTAAATATCGCGGTATTGATATTTATTTCGCTGCGTATTTAATAGCTGCGATTGGAATAAATGTATTTGTTAATTTTGTGTTAGTAAACATTACAACTTTGACTAGTACTTTAAATTTCTGGACGTTAACTCAGGAAATAGTACCAAATTATTTACTATTTGCATGGCCCTCAGTAATTGAAGAAGTCATTCTAATAGTATTTACAACATTTTATTTATTATCAAGAAAGAATGAATTTAAATTTAATTTAAAGTATTCTAAAATTACTGAATGCGGTCAAACTTTTGATCCTATCCCTCTTTTTACTTTTATAAAAAATCCAAATTCAGAATTAAGAAAACATGCTGAGAGTACATTAATTCTTATGTTTGAGCGAATCCCGTTAAAATATGAAATTTCTCCAAATGAATGGAAATTTAAAAATTTACTAATTGATGGTTTGTGTGATCCAAATATTAATTCGAGAAAGGTATGCTTCAAAATATTAAATCAGTTAGAAGAAGATATTCCAGAAACAATCCTTCCTTGGATATTAGAGGGTTTAAACTCCCCAAATTATGATAAAGTTCTTCCTTTTGCGAGATCTCTACTAAGCGCTAAAATTGAACTATTACATAAAATCCCCAAAAAAATAATTCTTAACTTAATAAATGATTCTGAGTGGAGATTAAAATTAATCGGATTAAAATTAATTTCAAAATTAAGTCAACAAGAAAAAGAATTAGTATTAAAATTGAATATTAAAAAGCTAATAAATGATCCAGATAATCAAATACAGATTGAAATTTTTAATGTTTTAGAAGAATCTGGGTTCCCCATTCCAATTAACATAATATTGAATAAACTAAATCATCCTAATAGAGAAATAAGAGCCGCTGCTATTCGAAATCTTAAAAATATTTCCTTAGATAATATTGATTTAGAATTGATTTCTCAAATTCTTCTCTATATGAATGATCCGACAGCAAATGTTAGAGCTTCTGTTTTTGAAATTTTAGCAAAAATAGGGAATTTTAAGAAGTTTTTAATTCCAATCACACCACTCTTTGATGGATTGGTTGATTCTGATGAAAATGTTAGAATTTCAGCAGTTCAAGCGCTTAAAAAATATTTTGATGAAAACCCCAAAGCTCTAGATGTAGATATGATTATAAACAAAATTGACCCAAGCAACACCAAAATTTTAAAAAATGTGATAAACCTTCTTGGCGATTTATGGGAAAAAGATCCTGAAAAAATTTTAACTATCCTCCTGATTTTCATAAAATTTAAAGATAATGAATTAAAAAACGAAATCTCAAAGATTCTTATAGCAATGTATCCTAAATCTCCAGATTTAATTTTCGAAAATCTAATAAAAATAAAAGATGAATCGAAATTTATATCAAAAGGGATTATTTCAAGCACCATAATTGAAATAGCTAGAAAGAATCCAGATATCGTAATCCCAAAGCTGCTTAACTTCGTTCACAGTGATAATGATGATATCATATTAAATTCGATTGTTTCATTAAAGGGCTTAGTTGATGAATATCTTCATAATATAGATAGAAATGCAATTCTTTCAATATTTCAAAAACCATATAATATCAATGCTAAAAAGGAAGGTTCTCAATTAATTTCAAGGATCGCTAAAATAGATCCAATCTACTTAAAATCTGTAATAAATGAATTAATGCAACTACAATATAAACAAGATTTATCAGTAAGAGTTATCTTAACAAAATCGTTATTAGAAATTGCTAAGAGAGAACCAAATTTAATACCAGTGAGTACTATAATAAATTTATATTCAGATAAGGATTCATTTATCCGCGAAACAAGTGTTAAGATATTAGGATTTATTGGTTATAAAGTTCCTTTAGAGGCCGTGAATGTTTTACTAAACAAGGCATTAATTGATGAAGAATGGATTGTACGGGATGCAGCGGTCTCAAGTTTAGGAATGATTATTCAAAAGATTGACGATAAACGACAAATTATTGAAAATTTAGTTGAATTAATTAATGATAAAAATAATTGGGTCCGTAATTCATCAATGAATTTAATTGCCTCAATAAAAAATATTGATTCCTCAGTAATTCCAATTGAAAAGGTGTTAGGAAATCTTTATCATGAAGATTCTAAAGTTAGACAAGGAGCTGCTAATTTACTAAAAATTTATGATTTTGATATTATTGATGACAATTTTAAAAGAGTTTTAGTTCTATTAGGAGATGAATCTGATGATGTAAGAAGATCAATAATAAATACCATGATTGAGATCATCCAAAAGGTTGGATTATCTAAAATTCTATCTAGATTATTGAAAAATCTCAGTGATTCTAGTTCTTTAGTCACACAACAATCCATTGCCTTAATTTTAGGAAGAACTGCTAAATATGAAGATGAAAAAATAAGGAAGAGAATCATTGCTTTATTAAAGGTAAGATGTGAGATGTCGCAAGATCCTATAATATGCGAAACACTAGCTAAACTAAAAGAAGCTTAAAAACTTTAGTTAATTGAAAATACAAATAAATCTATATATTACTAAACTATATCTCTCTCTTTACTTTTTTCCAACAATTTTTATTTACAGTTTAATAAGCTTAAATCGTTAATATAACGAATTAAAATATCATTAAAAATAATTTGGGTATATTAACTTATTTATTTAGGTGAATTTTCTTGGCAACACCTTCAACAAGTCCCAGTATTCCTATTCATCAAGTTCAGCGATTTGAGGATTTTTTAAGGTTATTCGAAGATAAACCGGGAGTATATAAGTATCAAGATCAAATTAATGACATTATTTCCAAGGGTGGAAATACTCTAATCATATTATATGAGGATTTATTAGCTTTTGACTCTCAAATTGCTGAAATGCTTAAAAAAGATCCTGAATTACTGCTAGAAGATGCCATTGAAGCTTTTGAAAATATTTTAAAATTTCAAGGAGGAAGTAAAACTAGTAAGGAACTTTTTGTTAGAATCACCACAAAGGATGAAAACAGTCCATTAATTATACCTTTAAGAGGATTAAGAGCAAAACATATTGATACATTAGTATGTTCTAATGGAATTGTAGTAAGAAGTTCAACAATAAGACCAAAATTAATTAAGGCGACTTTTGAATGTACAATATGTGGTTCTCAGTTTGAAGTAATTCAACTTACATCAAAAATAAAGTGGCCAAAATTCTGTATAAATAAAAGGTGCAAGGCTAAGGCACAATCAGATTTTAGATTAATATCTAAAAATTCTTTATTCATAGATTGGCAGAGTATTATGATACAAGAAATTCCTGAAGATTTACCACCTGGAAGAATTCCTAGAGCTATTCAAGCGATTTTAAAACAAGATTTAGTTGATTTTGTAAAACCCGGAGATAGAGTAAAAATTATTGGTATTTTCAAATCAGTTATAGCCCAATCGATCAAAAATATCAATAGTACTTTATTTAAAACCTTTATTGAAGTAAATCTTATCGATCCAGAAGATAAAACAGAAGATATCATAGAATTATCAAAAGAAGATCTTAAAGAAATTAAAAAATTATCAAAAGAGCCAATGATACAAAGAAAAATTGCGCGATCCATTGCTCCTACGATTTATGGAAGGGATGATCTTAAAATGGCTTGTGCTTTGAGTTTATTTGCAGGTACTAGAAAAAAGAAACCTGACGGCGGTTATAAGAGAGGAGACATACATGTGTTATTTGTAGGGGATCCTGGGACCGGCAAAAGTGAAATACTCAAAAGTGCAATTGATATATCACCGAGGGGACTTTACACTTCTGGGAAAGGATCTACTGCTGTTGGTTTGACGGCAGCTGTTATTAAAGATTCTGACACAGGACAAATGAACCTTGAAGCAGGTGCAGTTGTATTAGCCAATGGTGGTGTTGCGGCTATTGATGAATTCGATAAAATGAATCCCGCTGATAGATCTGCTCTACATGAACAGATGGAACAACAAACAGTTAGTATAGCTAAAGCTGGTATAGTAGCAACATTAAAGGCACAAACAGCAATTATTGCAGCAGCTAATCCCCGATCAGGAAGATATGATCGATACAAAACACCAACTCAAAATATTTATTTACCACCTTCCCTCTTATCTCGATTTGATCTTATTTTTGTAGTTATTGACAGACCAAATCCTACTGAGGATGCTCAAATGGCTGAATTCATACTACAGAATTCTATGATTGGTGCAGATCAAACAGTTCCAGATGAAATTACTAAAATTTCTCCGATATCTGGAGATTTATTAAAAAAATATATCAAAAATGCTAGGAAAACGTGTCACCCTTTAATAACTGAAGAAGCTAAAGAACATATAAAAGATTTTTATTTAGATTTGAGAGGTCAATATGAAAGTGAAGATGCGGTTGTATCAATCTTGGCAAGAAATTTAGATGCACTTGTCAGATTAAGCGAAGCTTACGCTAAAATGGCATTAAGAAGTAAAGTACTTAAAGAAGACGTAGATGAAGTTATAAAACTATTTAAAAGATATTTAAAAGATACGGGCTATGATGAGACAACCGGAAAAATAGATATGGATAGAATTTTAGTTGGCCAATCTAGGAGTTCAATTAAAAAACTCGATAAATTTCTAAATAGATTAAAAGAAATATTTGAAGAAAATAATTGGAAGTTAATGGAGAAGAAAGCCGTAATTCAAATTCTTGATGTAGAAGAGGATTTAGATGAAAAATGGATTAGAGATGCTCTCGAAGAATTAATAAAGGAAGGGACTTTATATGAGCCAAGGAATAATTTTATAAAGTTCATAAATAAGGAAGAATAAATAGTGATTAATTTCTACTTAAAAGTTCATTAAATTTTATTATTAATCGTTTTTTACTTAAATGAGAAGACTATTTGTTTATTTTGATAAAGCTTTAATGATACTAATTCAAATAAATTTAAATGAAATTATGAAAAAAAGAGATGATTATTGATTAGAGCTGCTGTTTTTGAGGATATTCAAAGAATTGTTTATAAAGAGGATTACCCTAAACCTATTATAGGAAAAGATGACGTAATTGTAAAAGTTCATTATTGTGGGATATGTGGAAGCGATGTTACAAATTTTAAATTAAAATTATACCAAGTTCCACTAATTATGGGTCATGAGTTTACAGGAGAAGTGGTTGAAGTAGGAGAAAATGTGTTAGGAGTGAAAAGTGGTGAAAGAGTGTGTGGAATAAATGTTGCTCTTGATTTAAGCCAAAGAAAGTTAAGTGGAATGGGTATCTTTGAAGATGGTGGTTTTGCAGAATATGTAAAGGTACCTATAGAAAATTTATTTCATATACCAAAAAATGTCTCAACAAAAGAAGCGGTAATGATTGAATCATTTGCTAATGCAGTAAGAGGTACGAGATTATCTAATATTGAAGATAATCAAAATATACTTATAATAGGTGGAGGAAATATTGGATTGTGTTTCTTAAAATATTTACTAAATGAAAAGAATCCTAATTATATTGGAGTAATTGAACCCCATATTTATTTAAGAGAAAAATGCCAGCAATTTGGAGCAACAGATGCGTTTCCTCCTAGTATGACAAAAATTAAGAGATTTATTAAATTCTATGGAGAGCCTTCTTTTATTTTTGATTGCGCTGGTAATGAAAAATCAATGCTTATGGCAATAAACTTAATAAAAAAAGGTGGAACAATTCTTCTGGAGGGGCTTTATAAAGGAACAGTAGTTTTTCCTATGTCTATAATAAATTCGAAAGAAATTTGTATTAAAGGTTGTATAAGTCATGATAAAGGAGATATTCTAAATTCAATCAATTTTTTTGCTAAGGAAAAAGTTAATGCTGATCATTATATCTCCAAAATTATATCATTAAAAGATATGCAAGACACATTTAAAATGATTTTAACTCCTGGCGAAAGAAAGTTTATAAAAATTGTTGTCAAAATCGATCAATAGAATTACTTTTCTATTCTAAAAAATATTAAAAACTAATGCTAGAATTTTAAAGATAATTCTGATATCAATTTGAATGATTCTTCAACATGTTGTCCATTTTTTGCTGAAGTATACATTATTGAATTAGCCTTTATTTTATTGCTAATTTCCTCAATCTCTGTTTTTGAGATATCTGGTTTAAGATCATTTTTATTAGCTAGTAAAATAATTGGGATACCACTGCAATTTCTTTTCAAATCTGGTATCCAAAATTTAGTAATTTGATAAAAAGTATTCTTTCTTGTAAGATCTCCGACAATTAAAGCTCCATCCGAACCTCTATAATATAGATGCCTCATTTTCACCCAACGTTCCTGCCCTGCTATATCCCAAATATTAAGTGATATCTCCTCATCAGTATCTGAATCCAATTTCTTGATAAATAAATTTGTGCCTATTGATGCTTTATAATCTCTGGAGAATTGCCCTGTTATAAACTTCTTTACTAAACTCGTTTTTCCAACTCCAGGATCTCCAATAATTATAATCTTTAAATTGTAAGTTCGATAAACCATGGTTATTTTCAAATTTTCTTAATAGTTATTATTATGTAATAATACATAATAGATTTAAAATAAAAATATGTAAGTATTAAATAAATTAAAACCTAAAATTAAACTAAAAGAAGATTATCAAACTTATAAGATGAAATATTGATGACAACTGGAATAGTATATGATGATATTTATCTAGAACATAGGATAGGCACGCACATAGAGAGCCATGAAAGGCTTATTGCTATAATGGAATTTTTAAGAGAAAAAAAAGTATTAGAAGATTCAGATTTTAAATTAATAAAACCAAGAAAAGCAACTTTAGAACAGATAAAATATGTCCATAGAGAAGGGTTAATTAAAGAAATTCAATCAGTTTGTGAATTAGCTGAAAAAACCAATCGTATCCAACACATTGATATGGATACAGACGCATCAGCAATGACATATGAAGCCTCATTATATTCCGTTGGAGGAAATTTACAAGCTGCGGATGAAATTTTGAATGGAAATTGTAAAAACGCATTTGCCTTAGTGAGGCCTCCTGGCCATCATTCTAATTCGTATAAGTTTTCAGGATTTTGCATATTCAATAATATTGCTATTGCTGCAGAATATCTTTTTAGAGAGAAAAATATTAACAGAATTGCTATTATTGATTGGGACTGTCATCATGGTAATGGTACTCAAGATATATTTTTTAATGGATCAAAATCTGATGGAGAATTAGTAATGTTTAACTCTCATCAGGATGGACGGACTCTTTATCCTGGAAGTGGATTTATTGGTGAAATAGGTACAGGAAAAGGAAAAGGTAAAATAATTAATTATCCCATGCCTCCAAGGGCTGCTGATGATGTAATTTCTATTTATTTCGACGAAATAATAGCGCCTATTTGTAATGAATTTAAGCCTGAATTTATTCTCATATCGGCAGGTTTCGATACACATTGGACAGATGAATTAACAATGATGGGATGGACTTACCAAGCACCAGCAAATTACTTAAAAAAAATTAAGACAATTGCTAAGGAATTTGCCAATGATCGTATTCTAATTACATTAGAGGGAGGCTACGAGGTTGACAAACAAGCAAAAGCCGTTTATAATTGTTTACAAGTTCTTAATGATAATTATGATCAATTAATTGAGGAGAAACCCAAAAAATCAGATAAAGAACTATTAGATTATATGAATAATAAATTAATACCGAAATTAAAGGAGATACTAAGTCCTTATTGGAAGTGCTTCTAATTTCTTTAAATTATTACTCTTTTTCTTTAACTTTTGTGCGATAATTTATAAAGTTAGTTCACTATTAAAGTTACAAATTAGATCATTTTTTATAAATAATAAAAAAGGTGATTATAATTTCATACGAATATGAAAGAGATGACGAAGAAGAACCAAAAAAACCCTCACCCCCTCCTTTAAAGCCTCCTTCTATGCCCCCACCTACCGTCCCTCCTCCAACCATACCTCCACCATCTATACCTCCGACATATCAACCTGAACAATCAATTCCAAGTGGCCCATCACAAGCAGAATATAATGCAGCAATGAGTCAAGTTCAAGAAAGAGAAGCTCGTCTCAGGGATTTAGAAAATCAACTCCAAAGCGTTAATACTCAATTTGCTAATTTAAATGCACAAGTTAATGAAAAAGATTACCAAATAAACCAATTAACTTCTAAAGTCCAAAATCTTCAAGCTACTATAGAAACCTATCAAAATCAAATTAATCAGTTAAATAATGAAAAAGCACAATTACAAGCACAATTACCACAGCTGCAAGGGCAGCTCCAGCGAGTTCAACAAGAAAATATGAATTTACAGCAACAAATTGGTCCCCTTCAATCACAAATTAATAAATTACAGGAAGAGTTAACCTATAAAGAAAGGAGGATTCAGGAATTAAAAGAACCCAAACCAGTTATGCCCTCTAGTTTAGCCCAAGGAATTACATCTCAAACATCAACTTTTGGAAGTAGTCCTTCTTTTGGAACATCTACCACCCCAACAACTACTCCTTCCCAAGATGTAGGAGTTGAACTTGGTGGATCAAGGAGAATCTGCCCAAATTGTGGTGCTTCCGGTTTTGCAATCAAGGAAGTTGAAGATAAAACAAAGATAATCAGCTACATACCAAAACCACAATATGCAAAGAAAAATGTTTGTACTAAATGTGGATTTGAATTTTAAAGTAGTAGTTTGTTAAATTTCAACGAAAATTCCTTTGAAATTGCCTTAGGGGTCAGTGTTTTCAATCATTAATAATATTTTTAATAATTATTATCTTAAATCTTCAATCATTCTTACTTCTCAATTTATTACTAAAATCAATGAAGTTGTTTTTGAAATAAGTTTAAAAACTCATTTATAGATATTTCATATCATAACAATTCATAAGGAAAATTATTTATATAATAATTTTAATTAATATTGCAAATTTAATTTTGTAAATGTTAAGGGAATATTTGATTATATATGTCAGAATTTCGTGAAGATTTACTTATTTCACCTATTAATAAAAAGCGACTAATTGGGATATTTCTTGTTACTATTTTATTAATTTCCCTATTTGCTTTTTCTGTACTTCTTTATAGTTTACTTTTTGGCACTCAAAGGCCCTTTCCTAGCGATCTATTATCAGAAGCAGAATATGAGGAGGGAAATCCGGTATTTATTCCCATACCTTTTAATTGGTCTGATATTTTTGATAATTTAAATTTATCTCAAGATCAACTTCAAGACTTATTAGACTCACTACAAGATATGTTTGATGGTGATATTGATGATTTAGATCTAGGAAATTTTTCACAAAGCATTTTAGGCTTATTAGCTTCTGAAATTGAAGTATTTAGAGTTTTTTATTACAATGATATTAATGCTATGACTAATAAATTATGGAAATATGAATGTTTTGATGAATATACTGGAGATGGATGGCACTCAACTGCTTCCACTCAAAATTATAATTTTTATTCTTATAACGATTGGCTTACTTATCATTCTGATAAAGATTTACTAAAAATAAAAATACCATTAACTCCTACCTTAGGAATAAATTCTATGGTTGCCCCTACTCTTTTTCCAAATCCATATGTTATTGATGGTTCAATTTTTGCGCCCAATATGGTATTAACACCACCAGATGATCCTAAATTATATAAAGATGACTTTAATAGTACTACTATGGATCTTACTTTTACAAGTGAAGCAGATGTAAATATGAGTTATTATATGTTTGGCTTAAACCTTCCCTCGAATGATGATATCAATAATAGTGCTGTTGAAGCAATGTATACCCCCCCTGTAATTCAAAATCGATATTTACAATTACCTTTAACCTTAAATGCTTATCTAACTAATAATTATTTTGTTAATCAGATCTTTGTAACATTAAATAATACTATAAAGGAATATGACAATGCCTTTGTAGTAGCTAATAAGATTAGAAATTATCTTCAAACCTATTTTACGTTTCCAATTGATCCTAACTCTTATAATCCTGCTCCGCCAGGTAGAGATGTTGTCGATTGGTTTTGTGAGACCAAGCAAGGGGTTTGGTCTGATTTTGCATCTGCCTTTTGTGTTTTTTGTCGAATTTTTGGAGTAGCAAGTCGATTTGTTGATGGTTTTAATAGTTTTGGTATTCAAGAAATGTTTGATCCATTTGAAGGTGCTAATGGTTTTGCAATTAAATATAAAAATTTATACAATTGGGCAGAAATTTATGTCCCATCAGATTTTTTGGGAAATGGTCAATGGGTGCAAATGGATATCATATTTGACAGCTTTGGAACTGGTGGAAATCCAGTAACAGGAGGAGATTACAATATTTCCGTTTATACTGATCAACCCTTTCCTGCCGTTTATTATCGACCAGATATTGCTAACATAACTGCTTATTTGACTTCTATTACCGAACCTATAGATAATATAGGGATTACTTTTAGAGATGTAAGTAGCGGAGAACTTCTTGGTATTGATTATACAGATATTTATGGACAAGCTTCAATCTTAGTTAATATAAATGATTCAAAAGTAGTTGGACATCATCTAATAGAAGCAAGAGTAAACCCTGTCATAGCAAATTATACTCTCTTTACAATTCCAGGAGATATTAAAGTAGAGCTAACTTTAGTGAGTCCAACAATGGTAAATCGTTCTGATACATGGCCCGATATTACAAATGTTACAGGATATGTATATGATCCAGTAGCAAATAAAAGAGTTAAGGATGCTGAGGTAAATTTTAAATTACTTCAATATGGTACGAATAATGAAATCTTTAATGCTTTTATCCCCTCAACCCAATTTACCGATCCTAATGGTGAATTTAGTGAAATTTTAAATGTCAATCCCAGCGTACCAGCGGGTCAATACGAAATAAGGGTTGATTTTAATGGAACATGGATGTTACCCATATTTTATGTTCCTTTTACTAGTATCGTTCCTATTACAAATTCTAGCCAACGATGGGAATTTAATATAACAAAAGCATTATCCTTATATTTCTATATAAACAGTTTTCCTGCAAATGATCCGAATAACCCACTTGTTTATAGAGATGATCCTCTTATTCTTACTGCAAGAGTCATGCTTGAAAATGTAGGACCAGTTCAAGGAAAAAGAGTATTTTTTCATGATTGGACTAGAGGAAGAATCGAACTAGGAAGTGATATTTCAGATGTGAATGGATTTGCTTCAATTACTATCCCAGCAAATAATAGTTTCACAGCTGGTCCAAATCTATTATTTGCTAGATATAGAATGCAAGAAAACTTTTCTTATTTCATTTTAAATGAAGAACCAACGATATTTGCGATTGGTCCATATCCAAGGGAAATTAATCGCACGGGTTCAGGTAATTCAAATACAATATTTAATATACAGGGAGATATTACAGATAGTACTAATGGAAATCCGTTACGAAATTGTGAATTAAGATTAAGACTCTTACGTGGAGGATTAGATTACTCTTCTTACTTAATTCCAAGCGAATATTTTTGGTCTAGATTTGATGGATCCTTTGACTGGAACTTTGAAGTTGCCTCAAATACCCCGATAGGAAATTATACTTTAAGAATAGATTTTAATGGTACCCTTGATTACTCTGGGCATCCAATCTATCCTTATTTCTTTAATTTACCATTATCAGATTTAGAAACTTCATATCTCTTGCCAAATGAATTATCAGTTAGTAGTCTTGCCACTTTATCATTTAACTTTTGGATAAATGGAACTACTTCATATGATTATAATCAACCTATAATTAATTATAATGATCACCTTGACCTCTCAGTTTATTTAACTTGGGGGGGTGCGCCGATAGGAGACGGAGAACCGATAGATTTTTATGATGTAACTCAAGATTTTTTTATTGGCACTGCATTTACTAATTTGGGGTTTGCCCAAATACTCTACAGCACAGATTTTTTTACTATTGCCGGACCCCATCAAATATATGCAAGATGGGGATCATATTATAATTTTTCATACTTTATTTTGGATGAACAAATAGTAGTTGATTTTGAAAGTGGTCCTGTACCTCGTGAAATTAGTAGAGGTCAAACAATTTTCAATTTGCATGGATATGTAAATGATTCTTTTAATCGTTCCCCTATAAAATACGCAGAAATTTCTGTACATCTTTATGATCTTTCTGAAACAGAAGTTTTTGGTTATTTAATACACGAAAGTGGTTCACTGCAGTTGGATGACACTGGTGAATTTGATCTATATTATTCAGTTTCAGGCTCAACACCAGATCAAAACTATACAATTAAAGTAGAGTTCAATGGAATTTTCTTATATTCGTATCCCCCAAGTAATAATCCATACGATTTCTTTTTATTTCTCCCTAATTTCTATGATATAGTAAATGCTTCTCATCAGCTTAAAGTTAATGATCCAGATAATCTTGATATTTATTTAGCAGTTGAAGGAAACCCAACTTTACCATTTTATGACAATAGTAATCCTCCTGAAACATACGGATTTGGAGAAGTAGCACATATCCAAGTTACCGTTGTTCATATTGAAGATATTTTTAATAGAGAAGTAAGAATTTATGATGATTACGATAATACTCTATTAAATTCTTCTATCTTTACAATCCATGCTTTTACAGGATTTATACAATTTAATATTCCAACTATTAATTTCCACGCTGGATTAAATAGATTACGAGTAGAATACCACAGTTTTGCTACTATTAACACTACTTACGTAGTGGTAAATGAAACTATCACAATAACACCAAGCCCAACTTGGTATTCTGTTTTACGGAATTTTGATAGTTTCTATTTGAATACATACATCCAAGATGGGACTATTGATTTAAATGGTTTGGAAATTACAATATTGTTATTAAATAGTACTTTCAATGATGTCTCATTTTATCTAAATATCGCTGGACCTCAAACAATAACAGTATATAATGGATATTATCAATTCAATATTAATTCAATCAACTTAAATTGTCCTGAAGGACAATATTATCTAATAATCGAGTTTTATGGAAATATTTTCGATGCAGGAGTTAGTCTATTTAATTATATGGGCTATGAAAGTAGCTCACTTATTCCTATAAATGTTAGTGCTGGAACTACACTTTCAGGAAATTATGATACGAGAGTTGTTAAGGATCAATTTTATGAAGGAGATGACTTATATGCCTATGGTTATTTAAGATGGGATAATGGTACTGGAATTGCTGATATGCTTGTCAACGTCACCATTCGAGATAGCCTTGGAGGGATTATTGCTAGTGGTTTTGGAACTACCGAAAGTGATGGATCCTTCAATATTACAATCGTTATTGGAGCTGGTTGGCCAGATAATGCTGAAGTATGGGTAAGTTTTTACCCAGAAGATAATTTTCCTGCTCCAAGATATTATTTTATAAAATCAAGTGAACAACAGTTATTTAGACCTTAATTACAAAATTTTCTATAATAATGAGAAAGATTTTCAAAAACAAAAGAATCATTGGAAAATTAGGTAAAAAAAAGGGAAAGTTAGCTTTAGGTCTATTTTTTTCAATTCTATTTTTGTTTTGTTTAAATAGTTTCAGTACGAATTTCCCAACTAATATTGACAATAAAAATTTAAAAAAGTCCGGGATATGGGCAACCTTAGATTTAATTGACATATATAATGTAAATAATTCTCGACATCCTCATAATAGCTTAATACAGATTTATGGTAGGTTATATAATAGGATATGGGATGATGGTAAACAAGGATATACAGTAGCCTTAATAATTGATGGAACATTATACCCGGGAATAAATGAGATTACTGATTCAAATGGGTATTTCCAAATTAATTATAATGTTAATATTGATCATTTTTCTTATGATGTTTATTCCCCTCATACAATCGAAGCTGAAGTTACTAATCCAGTTCCTCCGGACAATGTAGAATATCGTACACATTTACTAATTTTTGTAAATATTTCTTCTTATTTTGATGTGCAGGATCCTTCATCTGCATTTTTACATGATGAATTTTTTAATTTTGATGGTCATTTAAATTTTCAAAACGGAATGGGAATCTCTAATGCATTAGTTAATTATTATTGGTATGATGGTTCCACTATTGTGGGATTGGGTTCTTTTATTACAACAGGATTGGGTCAAATCCCGTATGATACTATAACCATCCCATTTGTTGCTGAAAATGATCTTATTATAAAGTTGAACTACTCTAACTCTCCATTTATTGGTTATTCAGAAGCAGTAATTTTTAATACTAAGATTTTTTCAGATATTTCCTGCTTATGGAATTTACCCACTACTATTACCGAAAATAGCAATTTAAATATTGCTGGGCAATTAGTATCAAGCACAAATCCCTCCATTTTAATTAATAATAGAGATATTGATATATATTATAATGGATCTTTTATTGGAACAGATAGAACAGATAATAATGGAGATTTCTCTTACGTATACCCCCTCCCTGCAGGATTAGGACTTTCTAGCCTAAGAATTGTTTTAATTGGGAGTGGCCTAGAAACAACTCGATATATTGATATTGAAGCTCAGCAACCAAGTGGACCTTCAACCCCAGGTGAAACCCCCTTCTTTATGTTTATAACAATTTTTTTACCTATATTAGCTGTTGTTATTGCAGGATTATCATTTTATGGTTATCGTTATTATAAAAAACAAGATAAGCTTTCAAGGGTAATTAATCTCCCTCTTGAAAGTAAAATAATAAATCTTAAAATTTTAAAAGATTCTGGAAGATTAGAAGAATCTTTATCTTACCTTTTTAATGCAATTTATATGGATTTAGTAAATGCTAAATATGGAAGAACAAGAGAAATTAATGAAACAATAAGAGATTTTGCGATAATTAGTGTAAAAGATTTAAAATTAAATCCTACCACCATTTATCCTTTTATTCAAAAAATTGAACAAATTATTTATGCTAAACCATTTCAAATATCTGATCATGATTTTTATAAGACTGTAGAATTATTTTCACCAATTTATTTACAATTAACGGGATATAATTTTGTATTGAATTTTTGATTAAAAAAAAAGAAAATATGGCAAAAAAAATAAGATAAAAATAAAAACTTGAAAAAAATAATTTATTAAAATAGAAAAATATACTGAAAGGGTTTTAGTATGGTAAAAGTAAAGAAAAAGAAAAAGGAACCAGAGCCAGAATTAGACGTGACACAAAGTTTTGAAAATGTTAAAGTTTTAGTTCAAACGGAACGATCCACTGAAGCTATTGCTTATATATATCTTGTCTACAACGATTTAGTTAGAAAAAAATTTAAAAAACCTAGATTAGCCCATCAAACAATTCGCGAATATGCTATTACTTGTGTTAATGAATTAGGGCAAAAACCTGAAGCTGTGTATCCCTTCATAAAAAAAATTGAAGATATTATTTATGGGGGAATAGAACCTACCAATAAAGAACTAAATTTCACAATAGAATTATTTTCAAACTTGTACAATGAAATTACAGGTAAAAAATTACGAGCTGTTAGTTTCTAAAATTTTAAGAAAATAAAGAAATAATAATTTAAATTAAGAAGATTCAAGAAAAATGGCAATTAGTGGGAAAAATAAAGGAAGAAATGTAAATTTATCGAAAGGGATACTTTTAGTATTCGGGACTATATTTCTAATATATTTTGGTGTTTTCATTTCAGATTTTATCGAAATTTATCAAATAAACCATCCTGGTGAAGTACCCCCGGTTTACTTAAGTTATATTCCCTTTGTATGTTATATTGGAGCCATTTTCTTAGTAATAGGGTTTGCTATTTTTCTTCGTAATGTTTATGCACAAAAGTCAAGAGAGGCTCTCTCCCGTAAAAAAATCCAAACTGGTTCCATTTACAAAGAAGCATTACTACTTACCATTTTTATTTTTATTTTAATCCCATTAATAGGACCCATTTTTGATAAAGGAGAAAATAACCACAATTTCTCAATCTATAATGATGAGTGGAATGGTGCTTCTGATTATAGAATAGCTCTTGAGCAGGAAGGATATGATGTTATGTCAATACAAACTAGCTTAAGTGCAACTCAACGCTTAAATAAATCGGTTTTATTAATATTGTTAGGTCCAAATCAATTTTATAATCCGTTATTCGAAGTACCGTTCTTTGTAGATTTTTTTAGTAATGAAACTAAAAATTCAATTTTGATTTGCCATGATCATGGTAGCACCAGCACATTATTATGGGAAATTTATATTGCGAGTGCTTTAGATCCAGATATCCAAGGAGTAATTCCCGTAGCAATTTTCCCTAACGGTATATTGCGAGATAATGATTCTTATGATACGCGCCCAGATTTTCCCGTTATTGATGAATTTGTTGATCATCCCACAACTAATAGTATAGATGATGTAATTCTTTCACACTCATCTAGTGCACTTGGCAAACCGTTTACTGATTTCTTTGGGTGGGATGTGATAGGTTCTACTTCAAAATATGCTTATGTTGATAAAAACGGAGATCATATGTATAAATTTGAAGATGATTATGTAGATTTGAGCTTGATAACTGCGTTTATTCCTGAGTGGAATTACACTAAATGGCCACTAGCGGGATACTATCACGCTGTCTTTATGGCCAAAGATCTCACTGCTTTTGGTGGAAACGGTCGAGTTTTTGTGTCTGCTGATGCTAGTTTATTTAATAATGAATTGATTAATCATCCAAATTATGATAATCGTCAATTTGGGATAAATATAGTAGACTGGCTTACTTTTGGAGAAGATAAGAACAATTGGGTTATTGCATTTGATGAAGCTCATATCCGCCCTGAATATTCAAGAGATTTAACTTCTGCTGGACTTTTTGGTTTTATTATTCAATATGTTGTTCACCTTTCTACCAATCCAATTACGGCTTGGATATACCCTCTTCTAGCAGTCTATACATTAAGAAAGTATTTACCAAAAAAAGATGAAAAAGCAGAAAAAAAGAAAGCAAAAAAACAAGAACAAATAGAAGAACGAGAAAAATTTAGAACTTCCTCTTATTTTGCCCAAAAAATTGAATGGTTTAGGAATAAAAGTGAATATGGTAAAGCTCTAAAATTATTATATAGAAGATTAGAGCGGAAATTAAATGCCCAATTAGGTGGTGGAACCATAACAACTCAAAGTGTTGTTGATTTGGCAATTTCTAAAGATCCTAGTATCAATAAAGTAAAAATTAAAAGAATTTCTAAATTTATGGATAGAATATTACCTATTAAAGAAGGAAAATCTAAGGTTAAAAATGTAGAAGATTTTGAAAACCTGTTCTTTGAGATGGAATGGGTTGTGAATAATATTTAAATTATAAAATTAAGCATGATAACCAAATTAAATTAGTTAAAAAAAATAAAAAAAAAGTGAAAAAAAAATGGAAGCCCCAGATAAAGCAAAATATTATGAAAGAGAGGAACTTGATGTCGCTCCTATTCGAGAGATGGCCCAAGAAGTTTTGAGTGAGGTTTCACGAGTAATTGTCGGTTATGGAGAAATCTTGCAAGAACTCTTCATAGCTCTTCTAGTAAATGGACATGTACTTCTTGAAGGAGTACCCGGTCTAGGAAAAACCGTTATGGCCAAAACTTTTGCTAAGACACTTGGAATTGGTTTTAGACGTGTTCAATTTACTCCCGATCTTCTTCCAGCAGATATAACTGGCACGAAAATCTTTTCTCAAGAAGAAGGGACATTTGTACTTCAAAAAGGACCAATTTTCGCAAATGTGGTTTTAGCAGATGAAATAAATAGAAGCGCACCAAAGACTCAAGCGGCATTATTAGAAGCTATGGCTGAGCGTCAAGTAACAATAGAAGGTCAAACTCTGCTTTTAGAAAAGCCTTTCATAGTTCTAGCTACTGAGAACCCTATTGAAATGGAGGGTACTTACCCTTTACCAGAAGCACAATTAGATAGATTTCTCATGAAATTATGGCTTGATTATCCTGAAGAGGATGGAGAGGTAGAAATTATGAGAAGACAAATTTCTGGTGAATCCCCCTCTGTAGAACAAATTACAAGCGCTCAAGAAATACTTGCTGCTCAGAAACTAATGAATCTTGTTTACATTGATGACAGAATACTGAAATACATTAGAGATATAATTCTAAAGACACGGAGCCACCCACAATTAAGTATGGGTGCGGGCCCAAGAGCTAGCTTGGTATTAATGAAATGTGCTAAAGCACGAGCATCGATTCTAGGTCGTCAATACGTAACACCCGATGATGTACGAGCGTTAGTAATCCCTGCCCTCAATCATCGTATTTTATTGAAACCAGAAGCAGAGTTGGAAGGTTTAGATGTTATGTCAGTAATTAAAAACATCATAGAAGAAATACCTATTCCAATCTAATTCAAGACACTCTATCATAATAAATTAAAAAATTGGAAAATTTTTTATAGGAAAATAATTAAAAGAATGGTGAAATGAAATTTTTGGAGGAAAAGGAAGAACCTTAATCCTATTTTCAGTGTTTTTTCTGACAGCTGGATTTGCATTTGTAAATTATTATTTGATCTATTTCGCCATTCTATTATTATTTAGTACAATAATTAGTCTACCAGTTTTTTATTGGAAAATGAATGTAGAAGAATTACGTGTACATCGTGAGTTAGAGAAAGAAAAGGTCTTTAAAGATGATTTTGTTCATGTAAAAGTAGTGGTTGAAAATACTGGAAAAAGCAGTTTTGATTTTCTTGAGATTCGAGATTATTATAATCCCGAACTTTTTAGATTAGTACTAGGAGAAAATTTTATTTCTACCCGTATTGGTCCCAAAGGTTTAATTAAATTCTCATATGTTCTTGAGCCAAAAGTTAGAGGAGAATATCCATTGGGTCCACTCTCAATTACTGTAAAAGACAGACTTGGTTTTAATTCAGAAGAACGAATAGTTCCAGAGAGTGTTTCAGATATTTTAGTTTATCCCCCTTATGAAGATATTAAAAAAATTGAAATTTTGGGATCTAAAAGATCTCTGCAATTAAACTATGGTTTACAAAGATCTAAGCAAAAAGGGCTCGGTTCAGAATTTTATGGGATGAGGAAGTATGTTTTTGGAGATCAATTCAGGCTAATAGACTGGAAAGCAAGTGCCCGTTCTCAACAATTAATTGTAAAAGAATATGAGAGTGAACGAGACATCACTGTCATGATCATTGTTGACTCGTCAAACTCTATGGCAGGAGGTGCTATTGAAAACACAAAATTTGAATATGCTATAAGAGCATGTATGCTTTTAACAAAAGTTGCGCTAACACGTAGAGATAGCGTTGGAGTATTTGCATTTTCAGATAAAAAAAATGTGCACTTTTTAAAACCAGGAAAGGGAGAAGATCATTTCTATCAAGTATTAGATTTTGTGGCAAAAATTAAACCTGAAGGAAAAAATAGAATGGTCGAAGCAATGGATTATTTTATAAGACGTTTTCAAAAACGCAGTTTAATCTTCTTTATATCAGATTTAGAATCACCTATTAAAGAAATAAGTCAAGGTATAAGAAAATTGGTGCCATTCAACCACTCGATTATAATTGTTAATCCTTTTAGTCCTTGGTTTGAGATTCATGAAATTGATTTATCTACAACCGATAAAGCTTTAGCAGAAGCCATAAGTGAAGAGATGATGGAACATATACTGAAGATTAAGCAAGATATTCGAAATCTCGGAATTAACATTGTAACAGTAGGTCCTGATGATATGATGAACCAAGTATTAGGTAATTATATGGAGGCAAAGAAAAAAGGAAAGGCGTTTTAGATATGGTGAGATATTATTTACAAATTTTAAAGATAATCAATGCTCTGATGTTTGTTTGGTTAATATTAGTTTTTCTCTCTATATTCAACTTTAATGAAGTTCTTTTTACATCTGGTGGTGAATTTGCTTTATTTTCGTTTATCGACAGTATTAAAAACATTTTTACGCTCATTATTTTTGCAGGAGCATATATAATAGCAATAGGTTGTGCTTTCATCGCAACTTCCGTTTTTCTTCCATTTATTAATCGAGACTTCATGTTTAGCTTCATAGATGGCTTTTTTAAAAATTTCTTAAATCTTTGGTTCACTTTCCCTAATGAAACTACACCAGATTTAAATCAAATTCCAGATTTGATTCTAAATGAAGTTTCAATCTTCTTTGGAGATTTTTATTTAATCCTTTTCCAATTACTATTTGTTATTTCAATTATTTATGCAATTAGAACACTTTTAAAAACAAATCCAAAACATGACTTAATTGCTGTAGGAGCTTTAGTTCTAATGATTATAGTACCCTTAATTTTTTCTGGTTTTAATGAACTTTTAGATTTATTTCATGTTTCAATTGAATATCTGGAAGATTTACCAAATCCTTTAGACCCATCTTTAAATTCAATTCCAATAAATAATTTCTTTCTTTTTCTGGCAAGTCCAGTCATACTACTCGCAATTATATCCTATATGTATATAGAATTAGCATTTCAAATTAATTATACAGAAACGGTTACAAGACCTTCATTAGAAAGAAGTAATAGACTAGAAATTCAGTTAGAAATTTTGAAGAGTGAATCCCATTATATTACTGCAAACGTAGAAAAAATTAAAGAGGAAGCCAAAGGTAGAATGGAAGAGCTGGAAATTGGAGAGAAAACAACAATAAGTAAATTTTTTGCCAAAACAAGTGAAAAATTTTCATATATCAAAGAAATGATTGAAAAAAGGAAATTAGAGGAAGAAGAAAAAAAATTAGTGACTGCAGCATCTAAAACAAGACGACTGGGAAGATATGTCGAGAGACTTTATCGTGAAGATATTGAAGCTCAAGATACATTAACAGCGAGTTCATCTGCACCTAGAGCACAAAGTTTGGCATTATCCACTTTTACAAATATTCTAATTCGTCTTGTTGTACTTATCATCATAAGTTTCATAATTATTCATCCAAAATGGTTCTTAGAAGATGTATTTAACTTACCCCCAGCAATCACAGAGAGTGTAGTAATGTATTCACCAGAAATTATATTACTCATATTATTACCAATAATGTTAATTTTTCCAATTGTATCTAAAATTATTTCTTTTGTTAAACATAGGAATTTAATTATCAGATTACAGCAAGAGGGAAGAATCAAAGAAATTTTAGCCTCTGTTGGAGATTATGTAAAGAAAGAAGAAATAAAAGAAAAAGAAGCCAAAGAAGAAGTTAAAGCAGAGGAGGCAGTTACATAATCATATTTAATCGTTAATATCAATCATAAATTGAGCCAATTTCTTCTTTTTATCCAAATTTTCCATTATTGTATCAAAACAATAAGTTTTTATATCTAGTTCTTCTATTTTTGATTTTAAATAACAATCCTTATCATCAATTATAAAATGACCTAAAATATCTTGATAATATTTTGCAACACCTATACATGAGACTTCTAAACCGAGGTATTTCATCAATTTATCAGCTGGACCTTTAATTGTTTTGCCTTCTATTATTGGTGATATGGCAAATACTTTATCTTTCACTTTACTCAAGGTTTCTTTGATTCCTTTAACTTGAAGAATTGTCCCTATTGATACTATTGGATTTGATGGGCTTACTATTATTCTCCTTGCTTCTTTAATATATTTCAAAACAGATTTTACTGGTTTTGCCTCATCAATTCCCTTAAATTGTATACCCTTAATTTCAGGTTCAGAATTATGCTTTATATAGTATTCTTCAAAATTTATTGATTCCGAACCTATGTTGATAATTGTCTGAACATCTTCATTACACATAGGGATAAGATGAGCTTTTATTCCTAATTTCTTACTAATCAATAAAGTAACTTCTGCCTTAGTAAATCCTTTTTTAAGTAAGTCTGTTCGAAAAAGATGGGTTGCTAAATCTTTATCACCAAGATTAAACCACTTAAATTGATAATATTTTTTTAAAATACTCAAACAATTAAATGTTTCATTAAAGTAACCCCATCCCTTTCCTCTATCTACTATATTTGCTAATGTGTAAGTAATAATATCAATATCTGGGCAAATTTTTAAACCGAATAAATCAAGATCATCACCTGTATTTATTACTACTTTAAGCTCTTCTTGAGGAATTACATTTGACAGACCATCAATAAATTTTGCTGCACCAACCCCACCAGCTAGCACTAAATAGAAACGATCTTTCATCTTGACTATATTTTACTATTTTAAATTATATATTATATCCTCTAATCTCTTTCTTTTTGGAACAGAGGGTGTTTTTTTTGAATATCCTGTGGTGAAAAAGGCAATTGGATAATAAGATTCTGGTAAATTTAACACTTCTTTCACAGTATGCTTAGCAAATAATGGAGCACAATACCAACATGCCGCTAAACCTTTGGATTCAAGAGCTAACAATAAATATGTCGCTGATGCGCTAACACTTTGAATCTGCATAAAAAACTCATTTTGATTACGATCAGGATCAGGATATTTTTCAAAATTAGGCTTATCTAAACAGAGTAAAATTAAGTAGGGAGCGTTCAAGAACTGATTTTTTGTTCTTTCAATTTTACTTTTTATGAAAGTATTTGATTTGCCATCATTCAATAAATCTCTACGTAATTTTTCATTCATTTTAGTAATTAGAGCTATGCGAAGCTTGGATTTTTCCAAAATAATATACCGCCAAAACTGTCCATTATGAGCACTTGGAGCCCAACGAGCTATATCAATGCATTCTTCGATCAAATTTTTATCAACATCTTCCGAACTAAATTCTAACTTATAACTTCTTCTTGATTTTAAAAGTTCAACCAAATATCCTTCTGAAGCTTTTTCTCTAAATAAGTCCAGATTTTTATCTCTTAAAATTGCTGAAATAGATGTTTTTTCCACAAAATCAAATTCATAATTCCTAATTATTACAACAGGTAAACCTTCATCAGCTTCTCCCATAACTAATTGAGCTGCTGATGCCAAATTATCAACCTGCCCTATAATTGTGCTTTGTAACTCATATCCAAATAAATCTTTTTCACCCTTTTTATCTAAAATTGGTTTAATTCCAGAAATTCCTAATGCTACTCCTATTGCTCCAACCCTGAAAGGACGTCCAAAAGAATCAGAAATAATTATAGCTAAATCTTTACCAGTTAATTTCTTTAGAGAAGAGCGTATCTTATTTGCTTCTTCATCAGGATTTTCTGGTAATAAGCTTATATTATTCTCTCCCTCAATATTGGATTTATCAATACCTGCATTTGCACAAACAAATCCGTGTTTAGTTTCAACTATTAAAACATGCTCAGTTTTTAATATGGCTTCTGATTCATCTAAAATTGCTTGAATAAGTTCAGGGCTTTTTATCGGTATATGGACTTTTTTTCCTTTTGGAGTTATTCTATTGTAAATGTCAATTGCTTTTTTACTTGGAATAATTTTTTTTAAATCTCTAATTCTTCCATTGCTCTTTGAGATAATAGTTTGAGCTATGACAAGAATATCTCCATTTTGTAATGAAATATTATTTTCATTTAATTTTTTAAAAATTATTTGGGCAATATTATCTCCCACTTTTATAAGAGGAAAATTCTTTAATCCTATTAACTCGATTTTTTTATTCATGATAATAGTTAAATTCTTTATATTTTTTCAAATCAAATTCTTTACTTTTAGCATACTTTTCAAACTTTTCAGGTATTGCACAACAAGCAGAAAAAAATTTAAACTTCATATCGGGATATTTTTGCTTTAACCACTTTAAAGTTTCAATAGAAGGAATTTCTATTCTCGTTATTCCAGCCAAAATTGCAGATTTTTCGATTTGGGTTTTTATTATTCCTCTTGGTCTCATACACCCAAGAGAAATTTCTGTTTTAGGGAAAACAAACCTAATTATTGCAATTACTTTTGCTATATCAATTGGATTGAGTCTAATAAACTTAGTCTTAGATTCTTTAGGTGGGATTAATGCAATTAAAACAATCAAAGAAGGATTCATTCCAGATTCTTTAAGAAATTTTATTGCCTCCAATTCTTTATGTATTTTCCCATAAAATAACCCAATACAAATATGAGGTACGATATTTAAATTATACTTCTTTAGATACGCAATAGAATTTTTATAATCTTCAGGATCTTTACTTAAATGGTAAATCCTTTTGATTACTTCCTCATCCATAGTTACATCGAATGAGACAATATCTACTCTTGCTTCAGCTAACTTTTTAGCAGTTTCTTCATTTAATAACCCTGTATGTGTATTTATTATCAAATTTGTTTTATCCTTTATTAACCTGATTGAATCCAGGAATTCTAATAAAGGAACAGAACCGTCTGGCTCACAGCCTCCTGATATTAGTGCACCAACTCCTCCGTTTTCGTAGTGATTGAATAAAAATCTCTCTAAATCATCTTTATTAAGGGCTTTTTCCATTCCTTTTAGATACTTCTTGTTACAATGCTCACATGCTAAAGCACAATCGTCTCCAGTTACACTAATAGCTGGAAATCTCTTGTTTGGAATATATATCTTTATTTGGTTGCCAAAATTCTCATTTTTCAATTTTAAGGCAAGTTGTAAAAAATGATTTATATTATTCGTTTTTAAATCTATAAACTTTGAGTAATCAGACCAAGTGGGGTTTCCATTTTTAAATTTATCTAATAGATTTTTCGTTTTACTCATATTTCTTTAACCAATTATCCTTAAAATATTTCTCCATCATTAATTTTCTTGCTAAATTTAACTCATTTTCAGTAAAGTTACCTTCTTCCAGTTTTATTCCTAATGTGGATTCAAATCCCCTTTTCAAAGAAGATAATAAATCACTTTCGTTGTAATTTTGGAGTTGGTCCCTTATACCTACGCATTTAGAATAAACAGATCTAACCATTTTTGATTTTGATACATTATGAGGAGCTTTTAATACAGAATACATTAATTCAGGATTAATTTCTAACAGAATAGTTCCATGTTGCAGGAGATAACCCTTCTTTCTTACTTGAGCATTACCAGAAAATTTTTTACCATTTAAAAATATCGCAGGGCAATGTATAATACCCTTTTCTGGTTTTAATCCATAGTCAGTTAATCCGTTTACTATGCCTGTTTCAATTATTTCAAATTGCTCAATCACCTTTTTAGCATTAAGTTTTTCTAAGAATTTAAGTGAACAAATGATTGAATAAGTAATTTCCCCAAACTCATCATGAAAAACAGCTCCACCTCCAGTGATTCTCCTAACGATATTGAAGCCATTTTCTTTCACAACATTCAAATTTACCTCTGCCGAAAGACTTTGATTTATACCTATTGAAACTGTTGATGGTTTCCATTTATAAAATCTAATCGTATAATATGAGTTTCTATTTATTACTGACCTCAAAATTGCTTCATCTAAAGCCATATTCCAATAACCATTTTTAGTTTGCAATGGTATAAATCTCCATTTTTCCATGATTCTTCACAATATAAATTTTAAAAGTGAATGATAAATCTCTTCTTGCTCTGTTATATTTAAGCCTCGAGGGTAATTATAAATTGGTCCAGAAGGTTTTGATGTATAATAAGGACGATTACAACCAGGACATCCACTTGTCATAAAGGCATTAGAATTTTCAATTATATTTTTCAATTCCTTCTTATTTAAGTTAAATTTAATTATATCTCCTTTCGAATTAAAGGTAAAATCTTTCAATTCTTTATTCTCATTGATTATCAAATATCTCCCAAGTTGGATTTTCCTAAATATTACAATTTCAGGCTTTGAATTACTCTGAAGTATTGTTCCCTTTATAGGTGTAAAAGCAAAAAGGCTTACCTTGATTTTTAAATTATGTAATCTTTCAATCAGTTCTAAAACCTGTTGCGGAGTTTCTCCTAACCCGATTATTAGATGAGTGGTTACAAAACCTACTGAAAATATTTCTAATGCATCATTTAGGCTTTGAAGGTGCAAATTCCAATTATAGGGTCCACTTACACCTTTTCCCTTTACTTTTTCAAAAATCTCTTCTGTAGAACCATCTAAAGCGATTCCAACTCTCTCAACGCCAATTAATTTCAAATCTCTTAGCTTGCTTTTTGGCATAGGAGGTATTGCAATCGAGAGAGGAATGTTTGAATTTTTCTTAATTTTAGTTATAATTTCTACTAAATCCTCAAAATTTTGATCATAATTTAGTGTTTGTATACAAATCCTCTTAAACTTTTTATGAGGAGGCATATAATTTAATTTTGTTAAAAATTCCTTAAATTCAAAAATTGGCCAAGTTATTCGTGATAAAAACTCTATAGAGCCTTCCGACTCTCTAGCTTGAGGGCAAAATCCACAATTTGCTGTACAACGCCCTTTAAGGTATGTCATAACGTAGCAAGTAGTTGGTTCGATATTAAATTTATTACTTTGAGATAATCCTAAAACTACAGCACTTCCAATTGAAACTCTAATTTTTTCAATAGTCATTAAGCTTTCTCCAGTTTATAATTATGTTAATTTACAATAAATTTAATCTCTATTTCAAAAAAAATTTAATGAATAAATTATTCAAAATAATATTTAGCAATTTTAAATTAAATATGGTTCATTTCTATGGTTGAATACGATCCCCCCAAAATTGAGAAAAAATGGCAAGAAAAGTGGGAAAAGAGTAAAATATTTGAGGTTAAGGAAGATTTAGCTAAAAAAAGCCTAAAATATTATGTTCTTGAAATGTATCCGTATCCATCATCTGAATTACATATGGGACATTTAAGAAATTATTCTATTGGGGATGCTTTTGCGCGTTATAAGAGAATGTGTGGCTTTAACGTTTTGTATCCTATGGGATACGATTCTTTTGGCTTACCAGCTGAAAATGCTGCCATAGATCATGGAGTAGATCCTAGAGAATGGACTGATTCGAATATTAATGCTATTCAACAACAACAAAAACGTATAGGACTTTCATATGACTGGACGAGGATGATTTATAGCCATGATCCAAATTATTTTAAGTGGGACCAATGGTTTTTTTTAAAAATGTTTGAAAAAGGTTTAGCATATAGAGAAAAATCTTATGTAAATTGGTGTCCTGATTGTGCTACAGTGCTTGCTAACGAGCAAGTTCAAGGAGGAAAATGTTGGAGATGTAATACAGATGTCGATCAAAAGTTTCTCACTCAATGGTTTTTAAAAATAAGAGCTTATGCGGAGCAATTACTCGAGGGTTTGAATATAGTTGATTGGCCAGAAAAAGTGAAATTAATGCAATCTAATTGGATTGGAAAATCAGAAGGGTCAATTATTAAATTTACAATAGAAGGAGAAGAACGCACTATTGATATTTTTACAACTAGAGCAGATACATTATTCGGTGCTACATTTATGGTCTTCGCACCTGAACATCCATGGATTAGAGAATGGGTAGAAAACACTGATTATTTTGAAGAATTTGAGCAATTTTATGCAGAAGTAGCAAAACAGAATAAATTTGAAAGAACTGATATTGATATTGAAAAAAAAGGGATGTTTATTGGTAAGTATGCTTTAAATCCAATAAATAATGAAAAGCTGCCTATTTATATTGGAAATTTTGTCATCTATGAATATGGTGCTGGTGCAGTCATGGCTGTTCCTGCCCATGATCAAAGAGATTTCGAATTTGCTAAAGAATATAATATTCCAATCAAAGTAGTGATTCAACCATACGATTATAAATTAACTCCTGAAAAGATGACTAGAGCTTATGTAAGTGATGGAATTTTATTTAATTCTGGTGAGTTTAATGGTATGGAAAATAGAAATGCAATAAATGCTATTACTGAAAAATTAGCTCAATTAGAAATGGGTTTTAATACTATTAATTATAAATTAAGAGACTGGCTAATTTCACGTCAGAGATACTGGGGTTGCCCAATACCTATTATTTATTGTGAAAACTGCGGAACTGTTCCTGTACCTTATGAAGCTTTACCCGTCAAACTGCCAACAGACGTTAAATTTACAGGTAAAGGAAATCCATTGAAAACAAGTAAAATTTATGCTAATGTGAACTGTCCTAAATGTAATAAACCCGCTAAGAGAGAAACTGATACAATGGACACATTTATTGATAGTTCATGGTACTTCTTTAGATATTGCGACCCTGAATCAAAAGATCTCCCATATAGAAAAAACCTTGTAGATTATTGGGGTAATATTGATCAATATATTGGTGGAATAGAACATGCAGTTATGCATTTATTATATGCTAGATTTTTTACTAAAGTTGCACGAGACTTAAATTTGCACTCTCTTGATGAACCCTTTCAAAGATTATTAACTCAAGGTATGATCAATAAACTACACCCATATTGTCCAATGTGCGAAGCATTTGCAATGAAAGCAGATATGAATAATAAAGAATGTAAACGATGTGGTACAAAATATATATTAAAAAGTGTAAAAATGAGTAAAAGTCTGGGAAATACCGTAGATCCTATCAGTATAATGGATAAATATGGTGCTGATGCAGCAAGATTCTTTATATTATTTGGTGCTAGTCCAAAGTCAGGACTAGAATGGTCAGATGAAGGTGTTGATTTTGCATTTAAATTTATTAAGAAGTTTTTCACATTAATGTGTGAACCCCTAGACAAAATTAGAAAAGAGAGAAATATAAGAGACATTCTAATTGAATATTATTTAAATAAGACCATTAAAAGTGTTACTGAAAGCTTAAGCAAAATTGCGATAAGGGATTCTATTAATGAAATTATTCAACTTACATCAGAATTGAATAAATATAAACTTGAAGGAGTAAACAAAAAGATTTTTGAAATCTGCAAAACTAATTTAGTAAAATTATTACATCCAATTGCTCCTCATATCTCTGAGGAGATATGGGAGATTTTAGGAAATAAAAGTTTTTTAAGCTTAACAACATGGCCCTCATACGATGAAAATATTTTAACTGTTGAAAATGACTATAAATGGAAACTTCTAAATAATACAATGGATTCAGTGAATCATATTTTGCATATTATCAAGTTAAATAACATTAAAGAGATATCAATTATCGTCGCTGAAGATTGGAAGCATAGTTTAATTTCAGATTTACTAGAATTAATTGAAAATATGGAAAATCATAACCAAATCATAAAAAAAATAATAAAAAATGAAGATTATAAGAAATATGGTAAATTCATCTCCAAGATAGTAGAAAACGCATTAAAAAATCGTGGTAAATATATGAGATCAACCCTATCTGCTGATGAAGAATATAATTTTTTTACCGATATAAAGTCGTTATTTGAAAAAAAATATCTCTGCCCCATTAATGTATTGCATGAAAGAGATTCACATGAAAAAAAGGCAATTCAAGCTTTACCTGGAAGACCTGCTATTATTTTAAAATAAGAAAATTAGTATATCAAAAGAAAAAAATATTTAAAATTCTTTTGTTTCACCAATTATCACATAGATATTAACTCAATTAATTTAAATATTTATACTTAAATCATTATTAGTAGATATACCATAAATTAATTGATGAAAACTTATTATTAAAATCAACAATTATGACCTTTTATGAACTTTCAGTTATAACTAATACGGGATTTCCTTATTACCACTTAAAGGTGAAAGATCCACCGAAAAATGTAACACTATTTTTAAGATTTTTTGATTTTTCCGAAAACAAATCAGAGCAAGTCTTAAATTTAGACCCTCTCAGTTCTTTTGAACTTAATGCGGGTCTTGCTTCTGCCTTATTTGAATTTGCGCGTAATTTAGATAAAAAAATAGAAATTCTTGAATTTAATTCAAATAAAAAAGCTAATTATTCTAATGAAGATTCAAAATATAATGGAGATGTATTGATAACTACTCAAACAGAACCTTATTTGTTACATAAATCAGTTCGTCAAAAAATAAAGCTAATTTACAATTTAATTATAGGAGACAAAGTTCCTCTTGACTCAGCATTAGAAATTTTACAAAATGAGGAAGATCTGATTCTTGATATATTAATGGATAAAGAAGCAAGAAATCGAATTCAGGCTAATAATAAAGAAATATCAAAGCTAGGAAATGATCTACTCAGTGAAATGAAAGGTTACGGTCTTAATGGAATATGTATTACTTCATTTGATTTATCACCAATTATTGTATTTGGAAAAAAATATACTTTGAATGATCTTAACACAATTCTTAGGCATATAGGAATTTTTCCTGAAATATCTCCTATGGAATGGATCTATAGGCAGTCTTATCTTTCACAAGAGCAAATATGGGTTTACATTATTAAGTCAGGAGTAGGACCAACAGTTAATGGGCTGTTTGAATCATATTTTTATCTCTTATTCTCTGAACCCCAATCATACTTAGGAGAATTTCCTGGAACATTAGCCACAAAATTTAATCAAATACTTGGATAAATTTTATAAAACTTCTAATTTAAAGTTGCTTGTGCTGCTTTTATTATTTCAAATAAGGAATCTGCTTGTAGAGAAGCGCCTCCTACTAGCCCTCCATCAATATTCTCTTTTCTAAATAAATCTTCAGCATTATTTGGTTTTATTGAACCACCATATTGGATTCTTACACTTTGAGCTGTATCTTTATCATAATAGGTATCTAATAATTCACGAATGTAGAGATGTATCTCTTCAGCCTGCTCTGGTGTGGCTGTTCTACCTGTTCCTATTGCCCAAATTGGTTCGTAAGCAATTATTGTTTTTCTTATTTCTAGTTTAGTTAGATCCTTAAATGTATTCCTGAATTGATTAAGAATAATTTCTTTAGTTCTACCAGCTTCTCTATCTTCAAGGTGTTCTCCTATACATACTATTGGATTTAAACTCACGGATAAAGCTTTTTTCAACTTTTTATTTATTAATTCATCAGTCTCTTGAAAAATATCCCTCCTTTCACTATGTCCCAGTATAACATATTCGCAACCAATATTTTTAATGAATATAGGAGAAATTTCTCCTGTAAAAGCTCCTTTTTCTTCAAAATACATATTTTGAGCTCCAACCTTTATTTGTGTCTTTTTAAGAGTATTAAAAATTGTATTTAAAACTGTATATGGCGGAAAGATAATAATTTCAACTGAGGTTTTCTTTTTTAGATAGGATTTAAGGTCTTGAATCATTTTTAAAGCTTCTTTAGGCGTTCCTCGATTCATTTTCCAATTTGCACCAATAACTGGTTTTCTCATCAAATTCACTTCTTTAATGATTATTAATTTTAAATAAATCTATCTTCAATCTAATTTCAATTTTAAGAAGGATTATAATGTTAAAGATTCTAAAAAATAAAATTGTTTTTAAAAAGAGTATCAAAAGAAAAATTAATCTTCTTTCTTAAGTTTTTCAGCTAATTTTGTTGTTTCTAAAAGTTTTTGTACTTCATTAACATCAGGAGTCAAAACTTTTGGTAAACCAAGTTGATCTCTCCTTCTTTCTATCGCTGGTTGCATCGGGATTGCTTTTCCATTTTCCAAAATTGTTGAAGCCTGAGTAGTATAGTAATCAGGAGCTTCTCCCCGATCAACGCTCATATTTTTTAGAATAGTAAAGATTTCAGTAAGTTCAACCTTTTGAGGGCAAACCTCATCACAGGTATCACAAACTGTGCATCCCCAGATATTAAATGCGTTTTCCTTACCAAAAATCTTTTCTTTTAGCCCAAGGAGAGCATCTAAAATCAATCTTCTTGGATTATAACGTCCATTAGTGACTTGTGCTACCGGACATGCTCCACTGCAAGTAGCACACTGATAACAATAAGCAAGCGTACTCCCAATATCAGATTGGATGATTTGGTTTCTAAAATCAAAATCTATTGTTGCCATTTTAATTATATGAGATTTACTTAAACTTATATATTAATAACTCTCATTCTATTTTAAAATTAATTCTTTTATTTTTCAATCAAAATCATTTTAAAAAAGATATTTTAAACATTTTTAATGAAATTAATAAGGTTTATAAGAGGTAGGTAAAAAAAAGATAAAATCAATTTTTTAAATATATTTTTATGAAAAATTAAATTTTCGCTATAATACTTTTTAAAACATTCTCTCCGGCAGCTCCTATCATTATTCCATCTATTACTGAAGCTTGACCTGGAATCTCAATAGTACCGTCAACCATTTTGCCATCTTTAAAAAATAAAAGCGTTGGGATAGCTGTCACACCAAACCTTTCACCTAGAGGTCTATTTTGTTCTAAATCTACAGTTAGTAATTTTATAAGCCCCTCTTCCTTGAGCTTTTCTAAGATTGGACTTAAAAATTTGCAGGGATTACACCAAACCGTATAAATATCACATATTAAGACCCCTTCCTTCATATCCTCAGTAATATCGAGTCCATAATTTTTTAGTTCTTCGATATTAGTCATATAATCTCAACCTTTAATATTTACAAATTTTGCTAAAGTTAATTTTAATAATGTACGAAATAATAAATTATTTTGGTTAATATTGATAGGAATAATTAATTTGAGTTTATATTAGTTTCATTTATAAAAAATCAAGGAGCTAACAAGAAAAGTTATGAATTTCTTCTCATAACAAATCTCTTTTGTATAATTAAAATCTCATCTATTTAAAATTCGAATTTGTATCATAAATGTTAAATTAGATTATCCTTTTTCAATTATTATTTAAATTTTGATTTTTCTGAGTGAATTAATGATGAGTTATACAAGGAAAGATTTAGTACAATCAGATGCTACTATGAATCAAATGCGTAATGCAATTTATCACCTTGAACGTTTTATGAAGAATAATAGTATTTCTGAAATTAAACAAAGATTTCATAGAATGGGTCAAAATATTGCTAATACCTACATTAAACATTGGAAACCCATTGATAAGGTAGATATTACAAATATAAAGAGTGTTCTCGCTACTATTTATAAAAATATCTTAAATAGCTCAGTTTCAATTGAGATCAATGATTATGAAAAACTTATTATAATAAGAGATAGTGATTGCCCTCTATGTAAATATCATTTTGAAGATATTCAAGTAGCTGGATGTGAAATTATAGCAGCAATGGTAATCGAACTTGTTTCATTGATAAATAAACAAGCAACTAATAATTCTTCATTCTCTATTCATCCTATTGAAATTAAAGAATCACGTACTTTTGGTAATAAATCATGTATTCAACTATTTAAGTATGATAACGGAGGAGAATAAGATGGGTGTTGTTCAATGGTTATTAAAAAAGATTACAAAAGTTTTTGGTCGTAGTACTAATTCTCTTTTCTATACACTTCTTTATCGTGAAATTCTCAAAGAGATTAATGAAATTACTGAGAATGAACAAGATAGTTTAATCATTTTAAGAGAAGTTGGTAAAAATGCTGCTTTAGAATCATGTGAGCGCCATTCAGGTATATTTAGGTGGATGCCTGGCAATCCTAAAAAAGTTCTTGAATACTTTGAACTATTATGGGTGGTCGTATTTGGAAAGGAGATTGCAGAAGGAGATTTAACACATGAAGAAATACCTAAGAAGGATTCAAAATATAATGATTATATAATCACAATTAAGAATTGTCCAATTTGCGCTGGTTATGGACTAGATGAGAAAGACACTTTTAACTTTCAAAAAATAAAGAATCAGGAAACTGAAGGATTAGCTTGCGGCTTATGTGGAATGCTGGAAAGTGTAGCCAACTTTATTCTTAAAATAAAGAGAAATGATTATCGAATTAACATAGTAGAGCAAAAATGTAAGGCAAAAGGAGATGAATCTCTTCAGTTTATATGTAAAATTTATGATCTTGCTGAATGGAAGGAAATCACTGCGATTCAAATACAAAATCAATTAAAATCTAGTGTATTTCTTGAAGAAAGAATGGAAGAGGACCTTATTCAAGAGACAAAATTAGATATTATAGATAAATTACAAGATGCTCTTTCATTAGATAAAATTGAAGAATTACTTGATGAGCCATTAGAAGGAATAAAGAGAAAGGTAGCAGAAATTATTGAGGATAAGCTCAATATGGAACCAGAACATTTCTTTGATTACTTTACGAATTATGAAGATGATATGATTAGAATAATTGGTTTTTTAACTATACATGTTTTTAATGAATATGGAGGATTAGTGGAAAAAATATTAGAAAATGAAACTTTTGCGAAAGTTGCAGGTTATCTATTTAAACAATTAAGGGAATTTGCTTTACTTTTCCTTCCTATAGATGTAATAAATGATTATCATCACCTTTTGATAAGTTTCCTTGAAGGACTTGCTCCAGCAGATATGGTTGAAAATGTAAAGAAATTTTCAGGAAAAGATGATATAAATTTCCTATTTGAAGGTGCTCAAATCGCTTTAGAGAATTTAGGTATTAATTTTTCAGAATTAAAAGAAAATGTTTGGGAAGAATTAAGAAGAGAAAAAGAAGGTGAGTTAATTTCCTCTGAAGAATCGATGATAGAAAAAACAGAAGAAAAATTTCCAAAGATAATAGGAATTATCCAAGAAGTTCTAATGCTCTTCAATCAAATACTTACGTTACCTATACGCGTTTTAGTCTCTGAAAGTCATTATGGCTTGAAAACTGCCATTAATTCAGTTGTCTCAGAAGAAGAAGGATTATTTGGTAGCATCAAAGGAAGGATTGATACTATTTTTGATTATATTCAAGAAATAAGAAAGTAAATCTCTTTGAAAATTCTATTTTTTTAAATTAATCGCAAAATAACTAAGTTTTTAGCCCAGTAGTAGATCCGCTTTTTCAAAGAAAGTAAAATAATAAAAAAAATAAATAAAATTTAGGTTTTTATTCCGAGATATATTAAAATGCTACTAATAATAACTCCAAATCTAACAATAGATACCGCAATTATAGGAGGAACTACTGAATCAAAAGCTACAATAATTGCAAAGACAATAAAGCCAATTGCTAGATATAGAAACTTCTTTCTTAAAATCCCTGTTGCTTGTTTAGCTTTCACCAAGAAGCCAATACCGTTAAAAATTAAAATAGATAGTATAAAAACAATTAAAAAGTAGGACGTGTAATAGGAATAATCACTAGATGTATCAATCAAGTCTGTACCAGGGCCAAGGGGGGGCGGAGTAAATTCAAAAGAACCTATAGGGTTCGAAAAAAGAAAATATTCATAAACAACACTTATAATAAGGAAAATCCCCACTAGAATCCATTTCTTTTTTGGTATCAATAATTCTCCACCAATATACATACCCAAAGTTATACCCGGAGCGGCCCACATATAACTTAGTAATGGATATACCCAAATTGGGTCAATATTAGTATCTGTTATAAGGATTTTGATAAAATCCGTGGTTGGGCCTAACCACAATAATCCAATAAAAATAATAGTCAACGCAGTAACAGTAAGAAGTTTAGCTTTCAATTTATTTGCTCTATATAAACCATAAAAGCCTATTATTATATTTATAGTAAGTACACCCAAAGCAGAAATTCCGTTAAGCCATCCTTCAATGGTAGCAAACAATTTTATGATTCACCTTTTTATAATTTATAATTTAATTTTTAATACTTTACATATTATAGAATTGATTTTATTTAAAAGATATAATAATATACGGGTATGCAATATTTATACTTTTAGAACAATTTGGGTCATTAATGATAGGGACTGGATTTGGATGGCTACTGTTAATACTAACTATTTTATTCTGAGCATTTTTTGGGACACTCGGAGGAATTATTGATAATGGATTGTTAGTCATGTTTAGATTTTACCTTAAGAGAAAAATAACTAGGAATGGTGATTAAGTTCTGTTCAAGGGGTTAAAGAAAATTATCATTTTTTATTATTTTTTAATAGTTTAGTTTATTAATCCTTTATATCAACTTCTTTATCCAAATATATTTTATGAAACCAATCCACAATATATTGAAGAAAAACACGTTCTCTAAGAACATCATAATGAGATTTTTCTTTTAAACTCGTAAGTTTTGCAATATCTTCAGATCTTAACTTACCATCTGCTAACAATTCCATTCTAGCTTTAAATTGGTCGATCATTTCAATTGGCCTTAATATTTTAGAAATTCTTTTTGAAATTTTATTTATTAACTTTTGAAGATGTTCTTTTTTATCGATTGAAATCGAAATATTAGAATCAAAAAAAAACTTAATTTTACGTAAAATCTCCTCCTTTTTATAAAAGTTAATTAGGTTCTTAGGTTTAAGTAATTCCAAGAGATATAGAATTAATTTATCTGTAATTGAGCCCTCGATATTAAGATCAATTAATTCTTGCTTGAGTTTTAATAAAAACTGTTCTGTTAAGAATTCTTTATATTTGATAATTATTGCTTCATTTTCTTTGACATCTGAACATATTTCAATTACTTCACCTTTGGGTGTTGAAAAGGTGAATCCAAATCCTTGAGGACCTATACCATATAAAATAACCATTGATAAGTTATAGAATTTATATTGTTCGTGAGAAGTATTTTTTTTTATGTTATTTAAGATGTTTTTTGGTGAAACTAAATGTTTTTTATTTGCAAATTTAAACTCGATAAGTTTCTCATTTTTATTCACATAGTTCTTATTAAATGAACAAATGAAATCCTCCAAATTACCCAACAATTTAATGCTTAATCCATAAACGTTATATTCGTTCAAATAGTTTAAGATTAAATCTATGTCATAACCATCATTAGAATAAAAAGAATATTCGCTAAAATAATTGTCATAATACCTATATAAATTGGAAGGCATTAATTTCCTAACATATAAGATAAAACTATTAGAAACACTTCCAAATAAATCTATTAAATTAGAAATGAATAGAGAATCATTCTTAATATTTTCAACAATTTTTAATTCTGAATCAGTTAAATCTTTATCAACTAAATTGTATTTATTAACAAATCTCAAAATATTAAAAATTTCACCTAAATTAAGATTTCTAATACATTCTATTAATAAATTGGAGACTATTTCAATTCGATTTGGAATTTTACGGGGATTGATAAAAATATCTAAATCTATTGATTTCTCAATTAGCTTTCTAATTTTTTCAAATTTTTTAATTTTTAAAAAGTAAGATATATATCCATAATATTTATTTTCTAACTCTCTTCTTTCTGATTCATTTTGCATACTCAAGTTGAACTCATCCAATCCCTTTTTTCATAGATTGACTTAAAGCTTGAATTTTCTTGTGATAGTTTTAAAGAATAAGTAATTTTAAAATCATTCATATAATTTTTATATCATTAAAATTAATCCAATAGAGCTGCTATTCTATTTGCTACACTCTGAATGTTGAGAAAAACCATTCCTAAACTTGCATTTGCATGGCATAATGTACATAATATAGCATTTTCACCAGCTTTAGACAGAATTATAATTCCACTTACTCCCTCAATAAGAATCCTTTTTAAACCTCCACGATCTAATTCCTCAACCGCTCTTTCTGATACACTCTGAATTGCTGCTGACATAGCAGATACAATACCATCATTTACATCACGGCTTAAAACAGAACAAATTGGAAGTCCTTGTACACTAACAATAGCCGACCCCTCTATATCCGAATTTACAGCAGATAATTTTCTTAGCAGATCTGTAAGTTCACTGATGTTTTCAGACAAAATTTAATTCCTCCATAATGTATTACGTTGTAGAATTAATCTCCTTAACTTTTTCCTCAACAATAATTCAAATTAAATGGGTGATAAATTATTCAATTATATGATCTATTAAAATTAACTATATTTAATTATTAATATTTACTTTATTTATTTTTATTTTTATTTTTAGTTATAGTGTGAAATAATAAGCTTTTAAAAAATATTTTTATCAATATTTACATTTACTGATTTTAATGAGTAAGGATCAAAAATTAAAAAGTAAACCTGATGAAAAGAAAAGCAAAGAGGAATTAGAAAAAGAGGCTGAAGAAAAACAACATGAAATTGAATCACTAAGAAAAGCTGGAAAAATTGCTCAAGAAGTTAAAAGTTTTATTAAACCAAGGATAAAAATAGATACCAAGGTTTTAGATTTAATTGAATCAACAGAATCAAAAATAGTGGAATTAGGAGGAAGCTGTGCTTTTCCTGTAAATATAGGAATAAATAATATAGCAGCTCATTACACATCTCCATTAAAAGACGATAATCTTGTGATAAAGAATGGAGATATTGTAAAAATTGATTTAGGGGTACATATTGACGGATATATTGTCGATACAGCTTTCACTATAAACTTTAATGATGAAAAAGTATTAGAAAATATTATTCAAGCAACAGAAGTGGCTGTAGAAGCGGCAAAAATGATGGCTAAACCAAAAATCAATACAAAAGATATAGGAAAGAAAATTGAAGATATTGTAAGGGGATTTAAATATATTCCAATTAAAGAACTAGGAGGTCATCAAGTTGAAAGATGGACAGTTCATGGCAAAAAACAGTTACCAGAATTAGGATCTCAAGGTGGTGATATAATGGAAGAAGGAGATGCGTTTGCTGTTGAGATATTTGCCTCAACAGGAAATGGTTCTGTTCATTACACAAATGCCTCATATATATACGAACTTAATCCGTATACAGGAAGGGTTCCTTTAAGAAGAAAATTTTCAAAACAGATCTTAGGATTTATTAATAAGAATTATAAAACCCTGCCGTTTGCTGAAAGATGGTTAGGAAAAGAATTTAGAATGGGGGTTCTTTTTGGACTTCAAGAACTAGTACAACAAGATAAATTGAAGGTACATAGTGTTTTGGCAGAACAAAAAGGTACTTATGTAGCTCAAACTGAAGAAACTATATTAATAACTGAAGATGGTTATGAACAACTGACTTAAATAATATTAATTATCAATTGAAAAAAAAAATTCTATATATGAAAAAGTTGAAAATTGCCCTTGTTTCTCTCACAATTTCTCCAGATAGTCAAGATGGAAGTGCAAAATTTTTTTCAGGAATATATAATTATCTGAAAAATAGAGGACATGATGTTAAAGTTATAACTGGTAGATGGAACCTTAATTTAGGTGATCCAAATGTTTCACAAATTAAAATAATTCGAAAGAGTTATTTATGGATACCTCAATTCACTTTAAAAGTCAATAGATTTTTAAGAAATACTGATTTTGATATTATTCATGGAAATGGACCTAAAGGTACTTTACCCTTACTATTATACAACAAAAAAAATTTTATCTCAACTATTCATGATCTAGGACCTATTGAATCTAGTTTTTCATTAATTCCAATTGAGAAGATATTAATTAATGAGGTTATTAAAAAGGCTAATATCATAACAACATGTTCAGAATTTACTAAACATCAAATTAAAAATTTCTTTCCTAAAATTGAAACGAATAAAATTCATAATTTATATTCGGCGATTGAAAGCAAATTTAAACCTTATCCTAAAAAAGCGGAACAACTTAAAGAAAATTTTGGCTTAAAAGGCCCTGTAGCTTTATATATTGGACGTATAGCCTTGTATAAGGATATTGAAAACGTTATTAAAGCATATAAATATGCAAAAAAAGAAATAGCTAATCTTGAATTAGTAATTGGTGGAACCCCAGATTTTTATATGAAGGAAACTTATAAAAGGTGGAAACAAAAATATAAAGATATTCACTTTATTGGTTTCATTCCAGAAGTAGAACTTCCAATTTATTATAGTATGGGTGATGTTTTTATTACTTATTCATATTCTTCAGAGGGATTTGGGTTAACTCCAATTGAAGCAATTGCATGTGGAACACCCGTAATTTGTTCTTCTATAGGAGCGTATAAGGAAGTTTTGCAAGACAATGCTATTTTTGTTCCACCCAAAAAACCACAATTTTTAGCAAGGGAACTAATAAATTTGATTAATGATGATGAAAAGCGCAAAGAATTACTTAAGAATGCTCAAAACTTTATATCCAGATATTCGTGGAATTCTGTTGGAGAAAAATTAGAGAAAGTATATGAAAGATTTTTATCAATATAAGATGAACTTCTAGTTTTTCATTTTTTTACTAAATTCATTTAAAGCTATGTCTATTGGATTTTCTAATTGTCTAACTTTCTCATTTGTGTTTATTTTATAATTTTTATCTAAAAATTTTAAAGCAGTATTGATTATCAAATCAGCATTCCTTACATGTTTTAACGGAAAACCATGATCTATAAGAAATTGCTCTTGAGGATAAGTGGCTAATGGAAAAAATTCTATTGAAGGAACACCTAATAACGCAGATTCTCTAACCATCGTACCTCCTCCAGTTATAACCATTTTAGCATAAAACATAAAATGTGCTAGATTGTTTAATCCAGTGTAAATACTAATTATATTTTGTTTGATGTGTTTCTTGAAAAAATTATTTAAATATTTATACTGTTCAATATTTCGAGTTAATATTAAAAATTTTAAATCAACTTCATTTTCTAGTAATTCTGGTATGATTTTACTTAACTTTGTTTCATGAGGAGCCATTTTATCTGTTAAATACCCTGCTTTTGATGGTTCTGTTCTACATACAATGTAGCTATCAGGACTAAGCCCATGGGATTTAATGATTTCTCTATTTGGTTTAAAATCTGAAAGCCATCCAACCTCATCAATCCCATTAAATCTTATTATTCTCTCCTCCTTTAATCCGTAATCCAAATACCATTCGATAGGTATACATTGAGGAACTATAATTTGATTAACATATGGAAAAGTTGTGGAGCATGGACCATAAGATCGTGGTTCATCATTAAACATAATATTAGGAATTTGAAGACCAAACGAAATTCTCATTGCTTCTGGAGACGTTATACAAAATAAAAAATTAGGTTTTTTTTTAATTATAATTTTTATTAATCTAGATAATCTATTCGAATAAGCTAATAATTTTCCTTCTAAAGTTCCGCCACCATAGCTTCCTACAGGAGTATAACTAACATTCCATTGATTTAATAAGAAATGAGTAGAATCGAAATCTCTAGCTGTTATAAAAACTTCATAATCCTCTATTAAACTCTCATAAAGAGGTCTTAACATAGTGACACTCTTTGGCTCACAAAAATCTAACCATATTTTCATGAAATCCCTTCTAAGTATTTACTTAAACACGTGGTTTATAGTTCCAAAATTCTGGGTTTTTAGTAATCCAATCAATTTCTTTCTTAATCCCTTCAACAAAATTCGTTTTTGGTTGATATCCTAATGTCTTATGAATTAGAGAATTATCAAGTATAAAATCTCGTAATTCTCCTGGCAATCTCCTTCGATCTGGTTGATATTTACTTGCCTTTCCTGGTGGAGGATTGTCAAAAATTGGATTTAATGTAGAGTTTCCAAATAGTTTTATTAAAATATGTGCTAAATCAACAATTGAGTATGAGGTTCCTCCACCAACATTAAACACCATCCCATTGCCCTTTTCACTTTTTATTGCCATCATATTTGCTTCAACAACATCCGATATATATACAAAATCCCTTCTTTGTTTGCCATCACCAAAAATAATAGGTGATTTCCCCTCTAATAGACGTTTTATAAATATTGTTAATACTCTTCCGTACCATTCACGAGGACCATATACTATTCCATATCTCAGAGAGATAGTTGGGAGATTATTTAATAAAAAATACTGACTACAATACTTCTCTCCAGCTAATTTACTTACACCATAAGGCCAATGAGGCAAAAGAGGATGGTTTTCAGATTCTGGTATAAATTGTGCTTGACCATAAACGCCTCCCGATGACGCATATACTAATTTTTTAATATTATTTTTTAAAGAAGCATTTAAAACATTTAGAGTACCTATAATATTCGTCTTCAAGTCATGTAAGGTATTTTCTATTCCCGTAAAAACTTCTAATTCAGCAGCATGGTGTGAAACAATGTCTATATTTTTCATGCATGAATTTAATTTATTAAAATCTAATATATCACCCTCAATAATCTTAACTTGTTTGTTTTGGATGAACTCTTTATTTCCTGTTGAAAAGTTATCATATATTATTATATTCTTCGCTTTCTCTTTAATAATGCGATCTGCTAAATGAGATCCAATAAATCCTGCTCCACCTGTTATTAAAACATTTTTATCTTTGATTTCCATTATGATTCTTTATTAATTATTTATATAGGATTCTAATCCTCTAATTATTATAAGAAACCTTTAAATTAATCTATTACTTGGTTGAAAATGAAAATTTAATTATTATTATATTTTTAAATACTGTCCCTTTATTATATCTTTCAATATATGTTTCAACAAAAGTTCACATCTAAAGAGTTGTAGAAAAATTAATTTAAATTATGGATAATTTCTTAAAGTCATATTTTATTTTAAAAAATATAATTAAAAAATCGATTCTATGATTTTAATATCACAATTAAACTGGGAATTACTTGAAATATTCTATTTAATTATTATTTTTCTTAGCGGTTTTCTTGTAAGTTATATATTTATACCATATCTCATGAAATTAATGAGGAAAAAACGGTATATTGGATATGATATTCACAAAAATGCAAAACCTGAAATTCCTGAATCAGGAGGTTTAAGCCTTATCCTTGGATTGACAGTAACTTCTATATTCTCGATCATATTTTTTCCTGCATTGCGTAATGAATTGTTAATTTTCCTCTTAACGATTCTATTATCCGGAGCAATTGGTTTTATAGATGATCGGATAAAATTAAGATCACTATATAAGATTTTATTAACAATTTTTACAGGAGTAATTATTTTTGTGGCAAATTTTTTTGGTTTTATAACCATTCATTCTCCTACAATACCTTTCTTAGGATTTACAAGATTAACAAGAATTTATCCATTTGTGGCTCCTTTAATCGTAGCTTTTTTTGCGAATACATCAAATATGCTAGAAGGATATAATGGTGAAGGTTCAGGGACATCCTTAATAGCATTATTTTTTCTTCTAATTTGTGCTATATTTTGGAATTCTGCTGAAGCTTTAATATTCATTATTTCTGGAATTAGTGTTTTGATTCCTTTTTTCCTATATAATAAATTCCCTGCTAAAATATTTCCTGGAGATGTAGGTACTTTAGGCATGGGTTCTCTTTTTGCGTGTATTGCATTATTAGGTTCTTTGGAGGTTGCAGTATTTTGCGCACTTCTCATTCAAGTTATTAATAGTTTTTATGTGATTAGTTCTGTAAAAGGTTTTTTAGAAAGCAGTGAGATTCAAACTCAGAAAAATGATATAATACTTTTAGAGGATGATAGAATAAAAGCTTCTGATCAAAAAGATGCAGCATTAACTTTACCTAGATTAATTTTAGCAAAAGGACCATTAAAAGAACCAGAATTAATAAAACAATTTTATATTATTTCAATTATTTGTGGGATTTTTTCCATAACAGCATTCTTATCTATACAATGGACATTAGGAAATTTAGATACTCTTATATTTCTTCTTTTTTTCATGATTTTTTTAGTTTTAATTATATTAATTTCATACTTTTTCCCCAGAATAAGAGGAACCGTAATTTTAATGATAGTCCTTTTAGGTATAATTAGTATTTCATTGTTTTTTATCGATTCTGTTATTATGTCGATTTTTCAACAGGATATTAACTTGGGGATAATTATTATTCCTAGTAATATTCTTTTTTCAATACTTTTAGTTGCTCCAGGATTGATATTATGGTATTTGTTAACAATCAAATTTTTTTGGAGACAAATTGAAAAAATGAAAGAGTCGGGAACATAGACTTTTATGTATACTATGATTCCCTTTAAACAAAACCCAATATTAATATTTTTCACAAAATTTTTACAATCATAATTTTTATTAAATTACTTTAAGGCAATCATGAAGAAAATATTAGTTACTGGTTCTGGAGGTCCAGCAGGAGTAAATTTTCTAAAGTCATTGAATTTAGTCAAAGAGAAAATCCAATTATATGGTACAGATATTAATCCTTATCATTTAGAATTTGGAAAACCCTGGACAAAAAAAATGTTTTTAATTCCTCGAGCAGTTTCGGATCAGTTTATACCAAGCCTAAATGAAATAATAAATCAATATAAAATAGATTTTATCCATCCTCAACCTGATATTGAGGTCTTAAATGTTTCTGAAAATCGTGAAAAACTTAATGCAATTACTTATTTACCAAAAAAAGAAACAATTCGAATATGTCAAGATAAATTTTCTAGTGCTGCTATTTGGAGAAAAAAAAATTTTCCTTCTATTAGAGCCATTGAAATCAGGGACACCCATTTAGAAAGTGATCTGGAAAATGCATTTAATGTATTAGGAGAAAAATTATGGATACGTGCCAAAAAAGGTGCTGGTGGCACCGGAAGCACTCCAGTTGAAAATGTAGAGACGGGAGTTAATTGGATAAAATATTGGCGTTCCCGCGGTAAAAAATGGGAATTTATTGCCCAAAAATATTTACCAGGTAGAAATATCGCTTTTCAAAGTATTTTTAAAAATGGAGAATTAATAACTTCACAAGCAAGAGAAAGAATTGAATATATCTATCCCTATCTCGCTCCTTCGGGAGTAACAGGAACTCCTATAGTAGCTAAAACTATACATGATTATAATGTAAATAATATAGCTACCCAGACAGTACTAGCAATTGATCCAGACGCAACAGGAGTATTTTGTGTTGATTTAAAAGTGGATGAATCCGGAGAAATTTGCCCTACAGAAATTAATGCAGGTAGATTTTTTACAACGAGCTATTTTTTCTCTTACGCAGCCAAAAAATTTAATAATCCTCTAGCAAATATGCCATACATTTTAGTAAAACTTGCATTTAAAGAATCAATACCTGAAGGTCAAAAATTTAATGTTTTACCAAAAGATCTCTATTGGATAAGGCATATTGATTGCTCTGAACATTTAATTGAAGGGAAAAATTAATTTTTATATAAAAATATTTCATCTTTTATAAGTCATTATTACATCTACAGGGCTTATTACCGCATTTTTTGCACTGATTTGGGTATTTATTAAAGAGGGCATCCTCTAAATCAATATTCAATAAATTTGCTAATGAATTTGTCCATGCAATGATATCAGCTAATTCTTCTGAAACTTTATTAGTATCAATATTATCTTTTCTTAAAAGTGTCGCTAGTTCACCGATTTCTTCAACTAACCAAATGAATGTATTTTTAATGCCTCTCTTACAATCTTTCTTAAAATATAACTCTTTAATCAAATCTTGAAACTCAGAAATCTTCATAATAAAATCTTACTAAGTATAATAAGAATAAGTGATTTAAATTTAAGATTAAAAAAACCATTCAAAAATACCAAGATGAGCAAATATTACAACTAATATTAATACAAGTGTCATAATAACTGTACTAATAGGTCCCACCTTTATTCCAATAGAACTATCCTCGAAAAACCTCATTAATCCCGCTCCTCCCATAGGCATTGGAGCAGTTCCACTTCGTCTTTTTCGACGTCTTGATTGGTTTCTTCTTCTTGTAGACATGATTTTCTAATTTATTAAAAAGTTTTTAATCAAGAATTATTTAAATATAGAGATCTATTAATATTAAGTTTTATCCCGAATCATAAAAATAAAATTAAATAAATTTTTATTATTTATTTTAATTATTTGTAGTTAATTTAAGGAGTAAAATAAAAAAATATGTTTAGAAAAAAAAAATTTTGTATATTAGCTTTAGGATTGATATTTCTTATTATATTAATATCAAATATTCAATATAATTCCAGAAACAGTAAGAATAACGAAGTATATATAACTCCAAAATTATCTACAAGTTTAGAGGGCGCAGAGAATATATTAATTACAGACGTTTTACGAACCATAAACGTTAGTGGATATGATTTGGTAAATTTTAAGGACGAATTAAGGATTTTAAATCAAAATAATAACCCAATTACTTCAATATTTATTCCAATACACTTAAACGAATCAAATGATGTAATCTTTTGTAAAGCAACTGGTGAGAGCAAGAATGCTTTGTTAATTGAAAGAGCCCATCTTGTTTTAAACGATTATGAACTAATTGCTATCTATTTTGATACACCACTATTACCCCATCAACACACAACTATATCTTTCTACCATTCACATAAAGATAGTTTAATTTATTACACTTTACTTAATGAAGAATATCAAATTGAGCAACATATCAATATCACAGAATCTCTTTTTCCAATTTTACCTTATAAAGCAGCAGGCGGGGTAGTCCAGACACAAATAATATTCCCTGAGGCTTCTGATATAGTGAATTATGAAAAGGTAATTGACCTTGGAATCCCTATCACCCCAACTATATTAGTATATGATTTGAGTCAAAGTGTTTATTTTGATCATGTAGACCCCTTTCTAGCAAATTTCAATAAATCTCAACAAGAGATCTTAATCACTATTCAAGACAATAGATTTTCCAAAATGGAATTCGAAAAAATCGATCGGGAAATAAATATTTCACCATGGGGTATAATTAAAGTTAAAGAGAATTATATACTCCAAAATCTGGGAGTTATAGATATAAGTACTTTCCCTTTACACGTTCCATATAGCTCTAAAAATGTGCATGTGTATGACGATATTGGTGCCATTGGTAATCCAGTTGTTGCCTTGAAGGATAGTGAGGTATTTTTAAATAAAAAATCATTTACAATTAATTTAGCTCAAAACAGAGTCCCATTAAAACCATTATCTAAAATTAGATTTACTGTAGAATATGTTTTAGACATATATGAATATATTTCAATAAATTGGTTTCAAGAGTCAATCCAAATCAATTTATTTACAACAACCTTTGAATGTTTGGGTAAGGAACAAACTATAAATGTGGTTATTCAAGGATGTAATAGTTTAGAATATGTGTCGCTTCCGCCTGATGCAATAATTGATGCTGGAGGTGCAAAAACTTTAGTATATTACTTTGAATTTGTAACCCCAATTGAATCTAAAATGATTCAATTCACTTTTTCAATTGATCTCTTTGAATTATTACTCAGACCAATCATAATTTCATTAATTATTGGATTTTTGGCATCAATTTATGTTATAGTAATTAAAATCAAAAAAGAAAGAGAAGAAAAATTTGTTACTGAAAAAGTTGAAATACCCGTAGATGAGCTTCGCGAATTTTGTTCATTACATGAAGAAAAAAATGCTTTAGTTTTAGAAATTAGAAGAGCGGAAGAAGATGCTAAACGTAAAAAAATAGCAAAGAAAATATTCAGTAATCTTTTAAGCAAAAACACTACTAAAATAGAGCAAATCAAACAAGAATTACTTCCGTTTAAAAAAGCTTTAATGGAAACTAGTGAAACTTTTGAAAATATTATCAAGAAATTAGATGTCTTAGATGCTGAAAGAGAAAGTGTGAATGATAGTCTAAATTTATTAGATAATCGATATAAAAGAGGTAAGTTACCCTCAAAAGCGGCTTATCAAAAACTCCTCGAAGATTTCATGAAAAGGAGGAGACGGATTGATAGAACAATAGATAAAAATATTCAACAATTAAGAAGCTATTTACTATAAAAATCATTATTTTTCTCTAAAAGTGAGTTCTTTTATGAAACCATGGCTATTTGACATTTTAGCATGCCCTATAGATAAACATTTCCCCTTAGAATTATATATTTTTTCATTTGGAACAAAGGAAGATGAATTTCAAACATTTGTAAATAATTATAAGAAAAAAGATTTAGAAATTGTTAAAAAAGAAAGTATTCTTGAAATATTTCGAGAAAATGAGGATATATTTATCAAAGATAATGTTATCATCGAAAAAAATCCTATTCAAAAATATCTTGAGTTAATAATTTCAAGTATTAATGAATTTGATTTTATATATGATAATTCATCAAGTAAAGCTAGCAAAATATGTTTCAATATAATTAAAAATGAAATTAAAAAAAAAATTATAACCTATTCTAAAAATATACAGCTTGACAAGATTGAAACATTATTGCCAGAATTATTTTTTATAAATAAAATTAAACTCGAAACTGAAATTGAGTCAGGGCTTTTATTCTGTCCAAAATGTAAACGTTGGTTTCCCATAAGAGACAGCATCCCACAAATGCTTCCAGATGAATACAGAAATAAAAATGAAGAAATTGACTTTTTAAAATATAATAGTAAATTATTGGGAGAAAAATTTTTTAAACACGATTTAAAACCATTTAATATTTAAATTCTAATGAATTTATTTATCACATAAATAAAAGCCCGGTGGTGTAGCGGCCAAGCATATGGGGCCTTGAACCCCGTGACCACGGTTCGAATCCGTGCCGGGCTATAATTAAAACTTTTTATTAGTAAAAAAGATTTTAAAGAAATTTAAACAAACAACGATTTTTTGCCTTAATAAAGTTTAATTTAGATGTCCTTTTTAAAAAATTAATATGAAAAGCACTATTAAAAATATTTTAAATCTTTTACGAATAAGACAGTACTATAAAAATATATTGATTTTCGTAGGTTCTTTCTTTGGTGGAAAATTATTGGACATTTCACTTTTACCACTTCTTATTTTAGGTTTTATTATTTTATGTTGCGCATCTTCAATCAACTATATTATAAATGATATAATGGATATCGAAAAAGATAAGTTACACCCAGAAAAGCTAGAAAAAAAAGCCCTTGCTTCTGGAAAACTTTCTGTAAAGTTTGCCCTGGCATTGATAACATTCCTTTCTGCAGTTATAGTAATTTTATTAATATTTTTAATCCCAAATTTAAATTTTATCATCATGTTGGTATTAGTATTTGGAACGGGACAATTATATAATTATTTCTTTAAAAGATTTGCATTTATTGATGTTTTAGTTTTAGCATTAATTTACCTATGGCGTGCTTTAGCAGGATGCGTCTTGATAGATGTTGTTGTATCTCCATGGTTAATTTTAGCGGTATATGAAAGTGCCTTATTTTTGGTTATTGCAAAAAGAAAAGGAGATTTAATCCTATTAGGAGAAGAAAAAGCTAAAGTACATAAAAAAATCTACAAACAATATAACATGAAATTGTTAGAACAATTCCATACGATTACTGCGGCTACTATCTTAATAATTTATATTATGTATTTGATCTCTCAATTCTATCTATTCGAAGATTTGAGATTTTTTTATCAATACTTAATAATCTTATCTATTCCAACTTTGTTTTATATTATTATGAGATATATGTTTTTAACCTCATCGAAACCTGAAATTGCTCGGAGTACTGAAAAAGTAATTTTTGATAAGGGAATCCTTATTGCGGGGTTATTTTTAGGTGCGATATTCTTTTTTACTTTTTATTATATTGACATAAAGCAGATTTTATATGATTTGTTTAAAATATCTTTACCTTAATCTTAATTTTTAGCTTGAGTCTAATACGTTTTATATTTGGAAGATTATCCAATTTGTGAATCCAAATATGATACGGTTTCATAACAAATACCTAAACATCCATTCAAAATCTTATTTGAACATTTATCTGGAGTATCTCTTATAGAATGAATATATTTTGAATCCTTATCTGAATGGAAACACGCAACCTGAAAAGAACTTTTATTTTTCTTGCTATAACGTCGAAATGAAATATAATCACCTGCTGGTTTACGGGCTTTATCATAAACTTCTAAAGGTATATTTATTTTCTGTGCGGATTGTTGAATTATTATATTTAAATTCTTATTAAGTGCTTTTTTTCTAATTAGTCCCTTTCTATTAAAGAGTCCTATATAAGTACCTACCATATCTATATTAATATTCATAGATTTGTTGAGATCATATTTATTTTTGAGATAATATTTATTTTTTTTAATGTAGTTTTTTGAACCCTTCAAGCCCCATTCTTCTGCTCCACACCAAACAAATAATGCATCATAATTTTCAAGCGGTTTATTTTTTATTAACTTTGCTAACTCAATTAAAATAGAAACCCCACTTGCATTGTCTATTGAACCAGTTGATTTATTAGCAATAAAGAAAAATAAAAAAGTTGGAATTACTACACTTAAAGAAATTATTGAAATAATACTAACTAGATAAATAAAAACAACATTATAAACGGTAATTGAAAACAAATTAAGTGCTATCCAAATTGAAACAAACATATTTAGACCAATATATGGTAAGATAACAATTCGAATTATGAATAATAATGCATTTTGAACTTTATAAGAGATTCTTGAAGATACAGAATCATAATGAGCAGAAAAAATAATAACTGGTCTGTTTTTTACTCTCCTTCTAGCTTTTATGGTAGCGATTAAGTTTTTAGATTGTTCTTTTTTTGTAAACGAGATCTTCCTAGTTTTTTGAAACATGTATTTAATAAAAAAAAAGAGTACAATTACTAAGAATAGACGAAAAACAAGTAAATATGCTAATACCATTAAATAAATAGTTTTCATTAAAAATCTTATTGGACTACTCCATGCAAAATATTCCAATTTAAAATTAATCCCATTATCATTAAGTTCTTCTTGCATATAATTAACAGCTTTTGTTTCTCCTACCGTTGCTGCCGAGCGATCAAATGCTAAAAGATTAACATGTTTAATGGTATCTAATTCATCAATTATTTTTTGTTCTAATACAACCACCATTTCATCTCAATTTATAATTTTATTGATCCTTTATAATGTTAATTATGTTAGAATTTGAGTAAGAAATAATTTTTAATTATATTTATCAAGATATATATTTTTTAAAAAGCAACTCAGAAAGATTAATTTTGAAATATATTGATTTTCCAATAAAAAAACTAGTTAAATATTTTCATAATACGTAAATTCTGATTATTTTTACATTACAACAAAAAAATGGTAAAACTTATAAGTTTACAAATTAACAAAAATAATTAACTACTAATCTATTAAAAATAAAAAATCAAAAATCATTAAGTGATATAAATATGGAAATGGAAAAGAAAAATGTAGCAATCATTATTCTTGCCATAGCATTAATCGCCTCAGGCGTAGGCAACATTATACTTGTTGTACAACCAGAATTAGTAGCTCCAACAGCAACACGGGTTGTTAAATTCGGTAACATGTATATAGCTGAGGATATTGATCCTCAATATTCCTGGGATTCCGCTTCTTTTGATGCGGAGATGATGGTCTGGGAACAATTATTCAAGAATAATTTAACTGCCCCTGCCCTTGGAGTTAATATGGAAGCATTTCCCTTACTAGCAACTGATATGGGTACTTACGATGTAACAGGAACAGAATTAACTGTTAACCTTAAACCAGGAGTTTTGTTCCACGATGGCACCCCTTGTGATGCCGATGCTGTTGTATGGAGTTTTATGAGATTATTATACTTGATGAATACCACATGGAATGGTGGTCCTCATCCTTGGGGCCCTCTACCAGGTACCGTCTTTTATAACATCCCAACTATTGTCGATTCCTTATATTATGTTGGTGGTGTTCCAATCATTGAAAATGTTGAAGCCATTACCTCAACACAGGTAAAATTTACTTTAAGTCAACCTTATGGGGTTTTCCGTGCTTTATTAACATTTCCAGCATCATCTATCATGTCTCCTACTTCTACACCACAATACGACTATATTAATCCTGCTTTAGTTGATACAGGTATCTGTGTTGGAACTGGTCCTATGGAAATACTAAAACTTGAAACTTATGAAGTAAGATTCAAGGCTTTTGAAAATTATCATCGACCAAGAATTGGTTTTGATGTTTTAGTACATGTTAAAATCCAAGATGGTGATGCCAGAAATATGGCAGTACTTTCTGGTGCGGTAGATATTATAACAGATCCTTTCTTCTCATACTTCCCTACAATGGATGCTGAACCAGAAGTTACTCTATTAAATACAGGTACAGTAAATTCTATTACCCAATACATGGGTATTAATAACAAATGGTACAACATAACATGGAGAAATGTATTTTCATATGCATTTAACTATACTGGAGTAATTGATGGTATAATGGAAGGCTATGGAGTTAGAATGAAAACACCCGTACCGCCAGGTATTAAGTATCATAACGACACATTCGATTGCCCAACCTATAATCTTGCAACGGCTAGATCATATATGCAGAGCATGGGTTATGGAATTGGATTTACTACAGATGCAGAATGGGAGGCAGCAACTTTTCTAACTGTCAACTATACCTATAACACTGGCAATTTAGTCAGAGAAGGTGTATACGATATATTAGAACAAGCCTTTGATAAAGTTGGAATAGTTGTAGAGGATGCGGGCATGACTTGGGAAGATTTCAAGGACCGATTATACAATAGAAGGGTATCAAGTGCCGGCTATAATGCTATGCATCTTTGGTGGGTCGGATGGATCCCTGACTATAACGATCCTGAGAACTTTTTCAACCCATTAATGCATCCTGATTCATCCAGTAACGCTGCTCAAGTAAATGATGCTTATCTAAATGGATTAATGGCAGCAGGAATCTCTACAACTGATGAACAGGCAAGAAAACACATTTATTGGGAGGCTCAACGATACGTCGTTGAAGATCTCAGACATTGGCTATTCGGCTACCATGGAGAGAATTTTGATACCTTTGACAAAGACCTTAAAGGATGGGTTGGCAATCCAATCGGATATAATGATTTCTACGGAACTTACTGGGACGGAAAACTTTTACCAGGCGAATACGGATATATGGAAGATGGATATATCCCTACCTAATCTAGAGGATACCAGATATACATAATTAATCAAATTAAATTATATTTTTTTTTTATTATTTTTTATTATTTTCATTATTTTCAGATTAAGACTACAAAAGAAAGAACCCCAAAGAACCAATTAAACTATTTAGAGATGGTGTTCAGATTTTTGAACAGAATGTATTAGGGATAATTTTAAAAAGTAAGAAATTAAAGAATTATTTAAAAAATATATGAAAAAGTAATCTGAATTAAATGCGGTATTAACGATTTTTGGAATCAATTCTACTGTTAAAGCTGCCAAAATTTGCACAGATTCAGTCACTTATTCGAAACCTAATAATTTTGAAGATTTGGTATTAGATCGCGGAGGTATATTGGTATGAGCTCAAAAGGTTTATTTAAAAGTCCCCCACCTAAATTAAAATCATTTAAAAATGATATTGCTCCAATTGGGTTTTATTTTGATCTATTTGCCCCCGATCTATTTAAAATTCCTGTAATGCCCGTTCCAATGAGAATTGATAAAATTTCAAACGGAATGCCCACTTTAATTATTTTTCCTAACATTATTAAATTAAATAGCTTATGTCAACAGTTAAATCTATCTATCAACTACGAGCTATTTTTCTTTATCGGACTTAAAAATCTAATAAATTACACAAAAAAGAAATATAAAGAAATAACATATCGAGCATTAGGAGAAAATAAAGTTATAGATTGGTTTAATTATTCAAAGATAATAACCGCAGATATTTCTTATCTTACAAATGATTTTACGTTTTTAACTTCTGAATTTCTAAAATTATATTCAAAAATTGATTTTAATAAGGATATAGAAGAATATCATCCTGAATTTATCCAATATTGCGATAGAATAATTAATTTTTTAAAACATCGAATAGAAAATAATATATTAGAAGATGAATCTGAAAATATTATTAAAACTGAAAAATTATATGAGGAAAGGGAAAATAAATATTTTCCAAATATAATTTCTCTAAAAATTTATAATTCTAATATAAAAAAATGGAAAACTATGAATTTCATTCCGTATTTGATATATGATGATCTGTTTGATTCATTTTCCTATAACAAGAAATTATTAGATGGAGAAAATCATCCACTGTTTGATTTACAATTATGGAAAGAAAATAATATAATTAATAACGGATCGAAAACTAATGAATTTGATTTTAAAAAATTTCTAAATGGTCTTAATATAAAAGATTTAAAGTAGGGAATGTTAGTATGAAAAAAAAAATTGAAATTGGACGACAAGCTAAATTTATTCTAGCATGTTTATTAATTCATTTTTTATACTTTGGATATATATGTAATGTATATGAAAAATCAATCGGAGAGAATATTCTCTTTTTGTATAAAGTAATGTTTAATCCCCAATCATATTTATCGCTAATTATTTTATTTGGTATTATTTTTATTACTGTATTCAGAGAAAGATTTTTTGAATATGGGATGAGAAATAGTATGTGGTTAATTCTGTTTATAATATTCGAATCCTGGATATGGTATTGGTTTATTAATGGATTTGATATTCTCATAATTTTTACATTTTTTACAAGGTATGAAGCTTATATATCAATTCTATCATTAGTAGGTGTAAATTTACTATCAGCATTTCTTGGCGCTATTTTAAAAGAAAAATATTTAAAGTATCTTGAAAAAGTTAAAACAGTTTCCTAATCTATCAAAAAAAAAAAAAAAAAAAAGAAAAGAAAAAAATTTTATATAGGGTGATCTAATAATCTATGAGTATGATCAATTATATCTTCAAAAGAGTTCTAAGTATGATACCAGTGTTATTTGGCGCTTTACTTCTAACATTTGTTCTTTCTAGAGCCATGCCCGGTGATCCGGTTTCAGCGTACCTCCCTGCCAGAGCCACTCCTGAACAATATTGGGAAGCATACTATGCATATGGATTTCATCTTCCCATCTGGCAACAATTCTTTATATACCTTGGGAATATATTCACAGGAAATTGGGGTAATTCTATAAATGTTGCTAAAGGTGTACCAGTTTGGGATTTAATTTGGGAGCGACTACCCAGAACAATAGATATTACTCTCTTCTCGATGATTATTGCTGCATTTATAGGAATTAAAACTGGAGTAATTTCAGCAAAGCATCGAAATAAATGGAGGGATACGGTTTTTAGAGGTACAGCCCTTATTGGTGTATCAATCCCTGTTTTTTGGTTAGGGTTATTATTGCAATATTTTATCTCTTATCAATTGGGTTGGTTACCTAATATGCACTTTAAAGATGCTGGATATCCAGATCCTCCTGTAGTTACGGGTTTTAGAATAATTGATTCGTTAATATCAGGACAGTGGTACTTAGTAGGGGATTATTTAGTCCACCTAGCGCTACCAGTCTTCTCTTTATCGTTTATTTTTCTCGCATCAATTACACGGCAAACTCGATCAAGTATGCTTGAAGTTCTTCAACAAGATTATATAAGAACTGCTCGTGCAAAAGGGTGTAAAGAAAAAGATGTAATTAAGAAGCATGCTCGGAAGAACGCATTAATACCAACTATAACAATCATTGGATTAAACGTCGGAGGGTTATTAGGCGGAGCATTTTTAACAGAAACAACTTTTAATTTATTTGGAGTAGGTAATCTTTTGTTAGAGGCTATTACAGGTAATGATTATAATACCCTTAATGCGATTGTAGTTATGACAACGTTAGTTTTTATTATTGTGAATTTATTTGTGGATATAATTTACGCCTATTTAGATCCTCGAATAAAATATTAAATTTTATAATTCAAAAAGGTGAAAAGAATAATGAAACAAGAAGTAAGTCTAGAAGAATTAGAGGGAGAGCTAGAACCTGAAGAAGAGAAAAGCGCTAGTAAAGCTGTTTTTAGTTGGTTCTTCAAAAATATTAAGTTTCTTCTTATTCCTGCTTCGAGGTTAGAAGAACTTACGATTCGAGAACGCGAATATGAAAAAACTGTAAGTAAAAGAAGATTTCTTAAAAGATTGAAATCGACATTAACAGTTGTTGGAATTATTCTGGTGCTTTATGTCATAACTCTAGCCATATTTGGCCCTTGGATTTCTCCATATACTTTTGAACAAGCTGACGCTGTATATGGTGTATATTGGACACCACCTTCTCCAAATCATCCTTTAGGAACCACCTATATGGGACGGGACGTATATGCAAGAATGATATATGGAGCCAGAGCTTCATTAACTATGGCCTTACCCGCAATAGGAGTAAGCCTTGGTGCGGGTATTATTCTTGGAGTAATATCTGCTTATCAAGGTGGTTGGGTCGATACGCTAATTATGAGGATTTTTGATGTTATGCTTGCCTTCCCTGCGTTAATCTTTGCTATCGTTATAGTATCAATCTTTGGAAGACAATTGAATAATATTATTATGGCTTATGGTATTCTTGGAATTCCTTATTATTCACGATTAATAAGGGGAAATGTATTACAGGCAAAAGAATTGCCATATGTACAAGCGGCAAAGGTAGCTGGTGCGAAAAACTGGAGAATCATGTTTAAACATATTTTACCAAATACCATCCAACCAATAATTATATCATTTACATTGGATATCGGAGGAGTTATCTTAAGTTTTGCTGGTCTTGCATTTCTGGGTTATAGTGATCCAGATTTAATAGAATGGGGAAGAGATATTAATTTAGCTCGGGGTCATATTTTATCAGCACCATGGGCATCACTTTGGCCAGGAGTGATGATTATCATCACAGTGCTAGGGTTCATGTTACTAGGAGATGGGTTACGAGATGCTCTCGATCCAAGATTGAAGAATTTATAATTTTTTATTTTTTTTAAAAAAATACAATTAGATTAAGATTGATGATTAAGAATAATGGAAAATGTAGAAGAAAAACAAGTGTTTAAAGAAGAGGTATCATCAATAAAAAAAGAGACAAAGAAACTACTTGAGGTTAAAAATCTAAAAACCTACTTTTACACCGAAGAGGGTGTTGTAAAAGCGGTAGATGGTGTTTCTTTTGATATGTATGAGGATGAAGTCCTCGGTTTGGTAGGTGAAACAGGTTGTGGAAAATCGGTTACGGCACTCTCCATTATAGGCCTTGTAAGGGAACCAGGAAAGATAATTGACGGATCTATAAAGCTTAAAGGTGTAGATCTACTGGATCTAGAAGAAAAAAGAATGAGGGATCATAGAGGCAAAGATATTACTATGATCTTCCAAGATCCTTTAAATTCACTAAATCCAGTTATGTCAGCTGGAGTACAAATCGGAGAAGTCTTTTTACTTCATCAAGAAGATGAACTTAGGAGATTTCTGGATGAAAGAATTCTAGAAAGGAAACAGATAATTGAAGAACGTAAAGAATTAATGGAAGCATTAAAGGATAAAGAATTATCAGAAGATCAAAAAGAGGATATTAAACTTAAAATTAAAGAAGTTAAAGAAAAGCAACCCAAAATACCAAACCTAAAAGATGTATTAAATGATAAAGTAGAAAAAATCATTAAAGAAGTGGGTATTGCAGATGCGAAGGGAATATTAAAAAGATATCCACATGAACTTAGCGGTGGAATGAGACAACGCATAATGATTGCTATGGCGCTCTCTTGCGAACCGATGTTATTAATTGCTGATGAACCAACAACTGCTTTAGATGTTACCATTCAGGCTCAAATTTTAGATTTGATGAAAGATTTAAAAAATAAATTTAATACTTCTATACTGATGATTACTCACGATTTAGGAATTATTGCAGATTTATGCGATAGAGTCGCAGTGATGTATAGTGGTAATATAGTTGAGTATGCTACTGCAGAACGCTTATTTAAAAACCCTCGGCATCCATATACACAAGGATTAATTGGAGCAATTCCTAGTATTGAAAAAAAAGACCAAAAGTTAAGGGTTATTCGCGGTATGGTTCCTAATTTAATATTTCCTCCATCAGGGTGTAGATTTCATCCTAGATGTAATCATAGAATGGAAATATGTGATAAAATAAAACCGAAACTGAATGAAATTGGTGAAAGATATTTTGTAGCATGTCATCTTTTTGATCCAAAATATCAGGATTCACCCAAATATGATTGGAGTAAAGACAATATTGAAATTCCATAAAAATTAATTTAATATATAACATAATAAAGAAGGTAAGGAAGAAGAATATGACAGTAGCTGAGGAGAAAATAGAAACTTCCACAAGTAGCAGAAAGGTCATCTTATCAGTAAGGGATCTTAAAACCTATTATCCAATATACGGTGGGCTTTTTAAGAGAAGAATTGCAGATGTTAAAGCAGTTGATGGAGTTACCTTTAATATGTACGAGGGTGAGACTCTAGGTATAGTCGGAGAAAGCGGATGCGGTAAAACTTCAATAGGAAATACTATTTTAAACTTAGTTAAGCCTACAGACGGAGAAGTCATTTATCGAAATAAAAAACTAATTATTTCTAAAAAGCTACATAAAAAACAAATGAAAGAAAAGGTAAAACCTAAAGTAAGGCTAACTAAATTACAAAAAAAAGAAGCTAGAGCGATTGAATATACCACGGAGATTCGGAAAAAAATTCAAATGGTATTCCAAGATCCAGATTCATCTTTAAATCCTCGTTGGAAAATTGTAAATATTATCGGTGAACCACTTAGAATATTAGAGGGAATGAAAAAAAGAAATAGAATTCGCGCTAGGGTTCTTGAATTATTAGAAACTGTCTCAATGAAAGCGGAGCACTTAGATCGGTATCCTCACGAATTTTCAGGAGGTCAAAAACAAAGAATAGTTATTGCTAGAGCTCTTGCCTGTAATCCTGATATAATGATTTTAGATGAACCAACTTCTGCCTTAGACGTATCAGTTCAAGCACAAATATTAAACCTTTTAAGAGATCTTCAATCTCAATTCAATTTATCTTATATGTTTATAACCCATGATTTAAGTGTAGTGCATCATATAGCTGATAGAATTGCTGTTATGTATTTAGGTAAATTTGTTGAGAGAGGTCCTATAGAAAAAGTTTTCTATCATCCTGTCCATCCATACACAAAAGCTTTATTATCAGCACGCCCAACCTTTGATCCTACTTCAAGAATAACTAGGATAATCTTAGAAGGTGATGTACCAAGTCCTATTAACCCTCCCGAGGGATGTGCTTTTAATCCTAGATGTTATGAAAAAGGTAAGCATATAGGGTGCGGGAAGGAGGATCCTGTTGAGATCAAGATAAGCGAAGATCATTATATCATGTGCAGACCGTTTATCAAAGAAGAAAAATCTTATGAAGGAATGGAATATATTTCTGATTAAAATTTTATAATTTTTTAACTACTTTTTTTAATTATTATTTAACCTTTTATCAATAATCCTTTCTCTGAAGAGACCAATTTCGTTTTTAATAAAGAAATTAAACAATCAAAAATTAGAAATCAAAATGATTAGAAATAAATCTCAAATTTTTGTAATTAAGACTTCTCCAAAGACAATTTTTGAAGATTATAAAAAATTAATGCATCTTACGGAATATCAAAATTATTACTCCAAAAAAAATAAAATCATCATCAAGCTTAATTTAAGCTGGTCGAAATTTTTTCCAGCATGTTCAAGTCCTCCTTGGCAAGTAGAGGGTGTTTTGAAAACCATGATTGAGGATGGTTATGATCCTAAAAAATTATTTACAGCAGAAAATAGAACTGTAGTTACAAATATTGAAAAAGGTTTAAAAGGAAATTGTTGGTGGCCAATCATAAGGAAGTATAATGCATGGTTTATACCCCTAACGCGTATTAATTTTGTTCCTTACGAATCACTGAGAAATAAATTCTTGAATTTAAAAAACCAGAAATTACTTGCTTTAGATTCTAAAATATTTCCTGAAGGATTTAAAATACCGAAATTTTATATCGGGAAATCTATTATTCATCTTCCAACGATGAAAACACATGGACATACTGGTGCTGTGGGAGGATCATTAGAGCATACCAAAAGTGAAATGAAGCATGGGGGAATTACCTGTGCTATGAAGAATGCTTTTGGTGGATTACTAACAAAAAGAAGGCATTTCTCCCACCAATATATGAGTGAAGTTCTTGTTGATTTACTAATAATCCAAAAACAAATACACCCAAATATTATATCTATAGTTGATGGTACTGTTTGCGGAGATGGAGCTGGACCAAGGACTATGATACCAAAAATTAAGAACATTTTACTCGCTGGATATGATCAAGTGGCTGTAGATACAGTTGTTTCTAAAATGATGGGTTTTGATCCATTAAGATTACCTGCTATAAAACTAGCTCATGATATGGGATTAGGGTGCGGTGATTTCGATCAAATTGAATTAGTAGGTGAAGATGTTTCAAACATCAATTGGAAATTTGATGTAAAGAGAAGCTTAGTAATTTGGGGCGACCAAATGGTTAGAAAAGGACCTTTACAATTCATGTATCCATTGTTTAAGAGTGATCTTTTTTTTATGGGACCAATCATGGCATCTATGATATTCCATGATATGTTTTGGTATCCAACAATAGGAAAACGTAGGATTAAAAAATTTATGCTAACAGAATGGGGAAAATTATTTAGAAGTTATCAATCTATTTAAACTCTTCAATATTTACGCTATCGATAACATCTTCAATTTCTTTAAAGATCTTGAATTGTTTACTTTCTTTATCTATTCTAAAATGGACTAAAAATTCTATTGAACCCCCCTTACCTAAAATTGGAGATTTGGTTATCCCATAAGGAAAAAAGCCATTTTCAGAACTCCAGTATAGAAAATCATGTAAGATTTCTTTAAGTCTTTGAATATTCGTTATTATTTTAAAAAATTTTTTTTCATAAAAATTTGTTTCAAAAAGTGGTTTAACTAAAACAATAATATCTCCAGTACTTTTTAAATAATATTTAACATTTGGTAGAATTGTTTTTAATGAAGCAAACGTAATATCTATGGTTACGATATCAATTTTTTCATCCAATTCTATCAATGATCGTGCATCAACTCCTAACAATTTGATAATAATGGATGATTTACTTTTCAATGATGGATGTAGAATATTTTTTGCTGTATCGATAGCATAGACTTTTAATGCTTTATTCTTTATGAGACAATCGGTAAATCCCCCAATAGAAGCTCCTATATCAGCACATACCTTATTTTTCACTATTATTGCAAATTTCTTTAGCGCTGCTTCTAATTTTAACCCACCACGCCCTACATACGGAAATTCCTTTTTCAAAACAATAATAGCCTTACTATCTACCTTTTTTCCCGGTTTTTTTAGTACAACTCCATCTACAAATACAAAACCGCTTTTTATTAACCACTGGGCTTTTACTCTACTCTCTACTAATTCTCTTTCAACTAAAATAAAATCAATACGCTCTTTCATAAATCAATTTAATTAATATCAAGATGTTAAATTTTAAGATTATCCCTTGTTTTTTAAGGTTTTTAACTAAAAATTTTATAATCTCTCTGCTAAGGCTCTACTTAACCTTCCGATCTGTATCTTTATCGAAAAATGTGGCCCGATCTTAATATGAATAATTCTCAGTAAAATGCCAAGTGAAAAGAGAGTGATTGAAATATACATCAAGAGATATATATGCTGTAAGCTGTTTTGAAAAATAAAAAATAACACATTATGAAGTAGATAAATCGAAAGAGAATAGTACGAGAAATAATAAAGAAATTTATAGTTTTTCTTAAAACGAAATACCTCAATCTCCTCAATAAAAATCAGAGAAGATATTAATATTAGTTGAATACCTAATGAATAAACTAACCAAGAAAATGTTCGATGGTGTAAGAAATTAGGAAATCGAAAGAATATCCCAAAAATAATCAATATTATACCAAATATTAATCCTGGAATCAGTAATTTCTTCTTCAAAATAAACTTTCTCTCCTTCGGATCCTCAATTAAATAAATTTCAAAAATTATTTCTCCGATAACTGTTCCAATTATAAAAAATGTGAAGAATGATAAAATAGGATCTAATCCTAATCTATTATATAGGAGATGATTAAGGAAGCCAAGAAAATTCATTTGTCCACTAAAATTCGATAGATAACTCATTAAAAATAGATTCATGACCCATAGAACTAAACCTAAATATATTCTGAAGCGTTTACTGGTTTTCAATAAGGGCCACCCCAAAAATAACGACACAGAAACAGTTAATAAAATAAACCATGTCCAAATATCTGCAGGATTATTCAACTTTATAGAAATAAGAGCATTATATATCAAAGCAATTATAAATATAATGAATGTACGAAGAAAATACGCCCTCTTATATAATTTCATGCCATTTATTTCACTATCCTGAATATTCTTTTTATAGGACAATGCAGTACTTACTCCAGCAATAAACAAAAATGCTCCTGAACCTAATGGGTCTCCTATTGAACGAAGTGTATTGAAAAACCAAAGTTCCTCATTTAGTATCCACCACTCGGTCAAATGACCGATTATCATCCAAATTATGCTTATTCCCCGAAGAGTATCGATCGTTTTAAATCTCTTCATTCCAAAACTGATTAATTAGTTTAAAATCTAACAAAAAAATGGTAACTAAATCTTATTCTTAAGTTTAAAAAAACAAATAAAAACTTATTAATTAATTTTTGTTTTTCGAAAGACAAGAATTTTCTTTTATAATCTTTGTTGATTCGGTTAAGGATAATTCTCCATTTAATAACCTTTTTGCTGTAGCTTCTAATGAAAGGCCATATCCATTATTCTTTTCAAATTTAAAATCCTTCCATTTCTCAATCTTTAATCTTTTTGTCTTAATTTTATTAAAGAAAGTTTCATAATTAACGAGATTTACCTCTATCCCTTCTCGCAAAGATATAATCAATGCGGCTATCTCATCTTTAGATAATTTTGCCTTTCTTTTATTATATATTTTTATTTTTGATGACTTATGTTCGTCAATTAAAAAAATTCTTATAAATTTTCTGTTTTTATAAATATTAAATATAAGTTTCACTAAATTATGAGTTACTGAAATAACACCTATCCCAAATTTGAAATTTAACGTTAAATTGTCATTTTTACTTCCAAAATATGCTATATATTCTTCTAAAATACGTATAAAGGCTAACTCTTTGAAACAACAATAAGAATCTAAAAAATAATCATCTAGAAAAATCATTAAACCTATTTTTTTACCAGGATCAATTGAAAATGTAAGAGAGGAATAAATCTCTTTATATCCAACTCTATAAGAAGATAATACTTCTAAAAGATAATTTTCAAACTTTTGAGTATCTGAATATGCTAAAATTATAGTTTTATTGTTTACTCTTACTACTCTATTAAGCTCTCTACTTGTAGTAAGGATTATTGAGGGAGCGTTTGGTAACTTATTTCCGATATTCAAAATTTTAAATTGGATTTTTTTCTCTTGTAATGCCTTGTTTAATCTAAAAAAAAAATTCAAATTTTCTGTGAATATATATAAAGGTAATTTTCTCAAATTAATTATATAAATTAACAATTGATTTAATAATTTATAATAATGGATTTCTTAATAAAACCCTTTAACGAGTTATTTAATTATATTTTTCCAATTAAAGGAATAGTTTCTGTCTGGGGTGATTTTGGAGTTGGAAAAACCACCTTTTCACTACAAAAAGCTATAAATTATGCATCAGAAAAAAAAAAAATAATTTATATTTATACAAAACCTAATTTTCCTTTTGAGAAGATAAATAATATTGTCCAAAAATCAGTGAGAAATACCTTGGATAACATAATTTTTATTAAATCTTTAAATTTTGAAGATCTGTATTCCTTAGTTTTCAATTTAGAATTTATAGTGATAGATAGTTATAAAAAACCTAATAACATTATAGATTTAATAATTATCGATTCTATAACCGATTTATACCGGTTGGAGCTGAACAGAGAAAGTAAAGAAAAAAATTTTTTATTGAATTATAAATTAAACCAGATTTTAGCAAATTTATTTTTTTTAAATAAGAAATACCACATTAATATTCTAGTTGTAAATTCTCAAACTAATATTAATCAAAACGGGCAATTAATTGAAGTTCAAAGTGGTGGTAAGGTCATGGATTATTGGATTGACAATTCGCTCAAAATTTTGCGAACAAACAAATTAACTTGTCGGAAATTTGTCTTTAAAATTAAGAACAATAAGAAAGTAATCGAATCTTTAACAACTCTCACACAAGATGGATTTATTTAAATAAGTTTTTAAAAAAATTATTATTTGGTTTCTGTTTAAGTTAGATTAATTCTCATTATAATATTGATTACTTATAAAAAATTATCTATAATTTTTCATTAATATAATTGAAGAATTTAAAAAATAATTAAAAAATTAATTTTTTACATATGAATGCTAAAACTGAGAAAATAAAGCTATCTAGATGGTTAGAGAGATATATACCTCACTCCTTTCCAAATAAAATAGAAATAATTGAAATTATTGAAACCATTGCTGAAGCCACGATACCTATTCGTGGTTTATTAGAAAGAGGGATAACATCTCGTGAAATAGAACATAGAATGAATATTGAAAAACCTCTTTATGATTCCAAAAATATTTTTGAAGAAACTCAAATTCATGAAGATATATTAACTCATAGTATAATCTTAAAAGCTTTAAATGAAGGAAATGTAGGTTTTTCTTTTATTGCATCTGAGGAGTCAGAACCTGTGTTAGGGGATGGAATTTTTGGAATTACTATTGATCCTGTTGATGGCTCTTCTAATGTTGCTGTCAATAGAACAGTTGGAACTATAGTAGGAATTTATAATGAATCAGGGAAAATAATATGCGGGTTTTATGTACTGTATGGAATCTTTACCAATCTTGTTTTAGCTATTAATGGTAAAGTTGTTGAATTTATTTTGGATACTTCGCCTTATAGTATGACTTTCTATCATTATGTGTTTCAAGAGTTAAAAACCATGCCAAATAAAGAAGAGGGATGTATTAGGTGTATTGGAGGAGATTTTACACGGTGGATTGATAAATACAAAAATTATGAGAAATTATTAATGAATAAACGCTTCAAAGATCGTTATAGTGGTAGCTTTGTGGGAGACTTTCATGCAATCGTTAATTATGGAGGTATATATGCATATTTTCCCTCTCCAAATCCAAAGATTAGAGTTTATTATGAATGGTTACCATTGGCTTTTATCATAAAATCTCTTAAAGGAGAATTTATAGCTTTGGAATATTTAAATAAAAAAGAGAAAATAAAACATATAGAGGATTTTGAACCTTTAAAGAGAACTAATGTTCAAAAAATTCATTCTCTTACGTATGGTGGAATTTTGGGGAGTAAAAAAGCGGTAGATCTATATTATATGCTTTAAACTTTTTATTTAATTAACAAAGCAAAAAAAATTTACTTAAATATATAAAAATTTTAATTATGAGAATAAACACTAATATTCAAAATAAAAAATATTTACTTCAGAAAGAAAGTTCTGTTGATTTTTATATATATAATTCAGATAAAGATAAAATTCCATCAAAATCTATGGATGTTTTTTATAATAAAAAGATGGAAATAAATCGTGATATCACTAATTCTTCTATTATTACATATAATGAATTATTTAATCCAGAATCTTTAATGATAGTGGATTCTATGGCAGCATCAGGAATCGGGGCCATAAGATTACTAAAAGAATGTAAAAATATTAAAAAATTATATATAAATGATTTAAATCCTTTAGCAATAAAGCTTATTAGAAAAAATCTAGAATTAAATAATATAAATTCTTCTCATATCGAAGTAACTAATGAAGATTCCAATTTATTATGTTTAAAATTAGCCCAACAAATTAAATTAAATTTAAAAAAAATTTCTAAGCGTCCGAATGTAATAATAATCGATCCATTTGGTACACCTTCTCATTTTGTAGATTCAGCGTTGAAACTAATTCAAAAAGAAAATGGGTTATTATGCATAACTGCAACTGATACAGCAGTTCTATTTGGTGTCAGAAAGGAAGCATGTTTTAGAAAATACATGTCCAAACCTCTTCATAATGAATATTGTAAAGAAACTGGGGCAAGAATTTTACTTCATTTTATATCAAAAATAGCCAATATAAATAATCTGGGCATAAATCCATTATTGACGTTTTATTCAACTCATTTCATAAAAATTTTTGCCCATACTTATAAGAATAAGGATAAGATTCATACAAACTTTTCTAATTATGGATATATCATACATTGTAATAATTGTGGGTACCGTTCTGTATATACGAACAATATTGTAAAAATCCATAATCAATGTCCATCCTGTAAGGAGACTAAGATAACAGAATATGCTGGACCTCTTTGGATTGAAAAAATCCATGATAAAGAATTTATTAAACGAGTTCTTTTTCATAATTCAAACTCAAATTATTTTACTAAGAAGAAGGTTAATAAAATTCTAAGCTTGATATCAAATGAAATTGATATGCCTATTTCCTACTATAATATACATCTCCTATGTGAAAGGTTGAAATTATCCCAAATACCTAAAATTGATTTAATAATTGAACAAATAAAAAGAATTGGTGGTCAAGCTTCAAGAACTCATTTTGACTTTTTATCGATAAAAACAGATATTGGAATAAATGAGTTACAAAAAATATTAATTGAAATAGAGAAGTAAGAGTCGTCAAATGTGTCTAAATATCCAGTAAGCCATAGAAAAGAATCTCATTATAGAAAAGCTAAACAAAAGGGATATAGAGCACGTTCCGCATTTAAACTTATTGAAATTCAAAAAAGGTTTAATATCTTCAAAAGAGCTTTTTATATTCTTGACTTAGGAAGTGCCCCTGGCTCTTGGTTACAGGTTACAAAACAATTTGCCATTGAAAATTTAGAAAAATATAATGATGATCACTACTCTAGAACCTATTATAAAATTATGGGTGTCGATCTTAAAAAGCTAACTCCAATTGAGGATATAGAAATTGTTAGAATGGATCTCACGAATAAAGAATTAGAAAATCAAATAAATAAATATTTTAATAGAGAAAAGTTAGATCTGATAATTTCTGATGCAAGTATAAATAAATCTGGAAACAAATTTAGTGATCAAGCAAGACAAATAAAATTGTGCTATGAAATATTAAAATTAACAAAATTTTTGAAATATAAAGGAAACTTTGTTATTAAACTCTTTCAAGGAAAAGATTATGAAGAATTTTATAAAGATTTAAAAAAAAAATTTATTAACATTAAAAGTTTTAAACCAAAATCTTCATATAAAAAAAGCAATGAAATTTATCTTATTGCATTAAAAAAGAAGTAATTATTCTAAAGTCTCTGATTGAATCTCCTCAAAATTCACTTTATAAATTCTACCTTCTAATAAGGAGTAAATCCAATCAGTAAGCCAGGGACAAACCTTAGGATTAAATTGATCATTACTGGTTTCACTACACCTATTGATGAATGGACAAATTAAGCATGGTTGGTATGAAAAAATATCCAAAATAAAATCTTTTTTATTTTCATCAATTTTAATATCTTTTACTTTTAATTCAATCTCCTCAATAGCAGATATGAATTTTGTCCAAGATGCATCAACTAATTCTCTCCTTAGTTTAATTTTTGATTGTAAAGATAAAATATCTAAAATATCGTCCAATTCATTGCGACTTTTATTCGTAATTTCTAGTAGATCTTCAAAATATAAATTTCCTCTTTTATTTATAATGTCAAGAACATTCTTTTCTTCTTTCTTAAGATTCCTAGAGAAATGTTTTTTCCTTTCTTCTATTCTTTCTATTCTTCTGTCAACCTCAGATTTATCAGAATCTTCAGGACTCTCCAATCTCTCTTTTACTTTACATTTATGACGCGATAAATATGCAAAACTATTGCCACAGTAAGGACAAACTTCTTTTTTTTTCTTTGCCATGTTTAATATTGATTATTTAATTTAGCAATATACTTTATGTTTATTTCAAAATTAATTTTTTGGTTTATTTTTTTAGTATTACTTATTAATGTTTTATTGATTAAATTCTTCATAATAATTAAATTTTTTAAATCAAATTTATAGATAAAAGATGAATCTTGACATTTCCAAATTTCTTAACAAATCAAATCAATATATTGATGCTAATGCTGTAATTAATGAACAAGGTAAAAATTTAAAACAATCCAATTTATTAAGTTCAGGATCAAAAGATTTGAATAGAATATTGAATGGTGGATTTCATTCAGGAAAAAAATATTTAATATTTGGATCAAATAGTACCGGGAAAACTCAATTATGTCATCAGTTATGCATTGAAGCATATAAAAAATTTTCTAATTCGATTTATATAGATACAGAAAATACCTTTCGACCAGAGAGAATAAATGAACTAGCAGAAACTCAAGGACTTAATTCAGCTAAAGTATTAAAAAGTATTTTAGTTTCAAAGATCATGAGCAATTCGATGTTCCTCTTAAATTTGAAAAATATTAAAAACTTGATAAAAAGTAAAAATTTCAAAGTGATTTTGATAGATTCAATTAATAATCATTATCGCCTTGAACAAGCTAATTCAGATATAAGCTATTTAAAAGCTAAAACAACTTTTATGAAAATATTGGAATATTTTAATCATATTACTGATAAATATAAGTTAATAACAATAACAACAGCTCAAATTACTCCTAATTTTGTTTATAACTCTATTATTAATCACATTCCCGTAGGAATTCAATTTCTTAGCCATTTCTTTTCAGAGTTCATATATTTAAACTTTAAGGAAGAATCAATTGGATCTGCCCATTTAGTTAATTCTTTTTCCCTTCCAGAGAAAGAAGCATTATATAAAATAACTTCTGAAGGAATTCAAGATTATAAAATCAGTGATTAATATTTGTCTAAAACTAATTTCTTAAAATTATTTAATGAAATGTTTAGAAAGCTCTTAGATTTAGTATTAGAATTTACATTATAAATTGGACATTCAATCTTATTTTGAATCCATTCTATTAACTTCCTTGCGTAGTTTAATTTCATAATTTTAATTTTCGAACCTTTGAAATTCTCAAGTTTACCAATTTTGCTATATTTTCCAATAATTTTGTTAAAATCCATCCCTATTAAAAAAATTTTGTGTTCTGACGATACTAGAGATTTTAAAAAAAATAAAATTCGATCTCCATCAGTAAAACCACCATGATTAATAATATTTTCAAGGGGTTCTACTTGAGTAGTACATATTAAATTTTCAAATCTAATAATATGTTTTTTAAAATCCTGCAATTTATCTAGATTATCACCATGAGCATGAAGGACTACAAATTTTGAATAGCAAAATTCCATATCTGTTATTCCATCTAAATCCGTAAATACAGCATCAACGCGTATTTCATTTTCTCGTAATAATCTGGATGCACCATCAGCAGTAAAATTAACAAAATTATTAAAGACTTCCTTTCCTTTAGTATCAAGAATATAATCTATTGTTTCTTCTAAAGAAGGACCACAACCATATGCTAAAATTATTTTTTTGCTGTTAATAAGACTATTAAGAGAATCCAGAACTTTTTCAATATTCCATTCTTTAGATTTTTTTAATATAATTTCGTGTAAAAAATTTCTTGCTTCAATATCTCTATGGCGATCGAACTTGAAATCTATTACTATTTTAGAATAAAATTTTTTGAATTCTTCATAAAAGTTAATCCTATCTTTTAAGAAAGCTATCATTTTAATGAATTCAAATTTAACAGTATACCTAATAAAAAAATTTTATATTTTTGATATAATTAATTTTATCATACAATTAAATTCAATATAATTATAATTCATAAAATTATTAACAAGGAGTTTGATATTGTATGACATTTTGGTTTACTAAAACCCATCAATGGTTTAATGATGAAACTGGAGAGGTTGGAATTACTCCCTTTGCTGCTGAACAATTAGGTGAAATTTCTTTTGTAGATGTTGAAGCTCTTGAAGGAGCTACCATAAATCAAGTTAAAATGGATGGGGATGAGCCAAGTAGCGATCCATTAGATTGTACAGTTGAATCAAGTAAAGCTGTTGGGGATATCTATAGCCCAGTTTCAGGTACAGTTACTGAAGTTAATGTTGATTTAATGGATGAACCTGAAAACATCAATGAAGATGCTCTCTCTGCATGGTTATTTAAGGTTAAGCCTTCAAATTGGGATGCAGAGAAAGGAAATTTATTAGATGAAGCCGCTTATAAGGCTTTCATTGACACACTAAAATAAATTATTTTTGATTTAATATACCTAATTTATTCTTTTTTTTTTGATTTTATTTAAATAGCTTAAGATTTAAATCAAGATCTTCTATTTATCACAAAAACAAATTAATAAGTTTTATCTTTAAAAAATTAAACATTAAACAACCTTTCACCAAGCTTTATTGTTATTATTGCTTGTAATGCAACAAAAGCAGTAATAACTAAAATCATTCCTATAACTAAAATTTTTACTGCCGTTTTCTTATTATATACATATTTAGATGCTTGATATACTAATAAAAATCCTATAGAACAAAGAAAAATGAAAATTGAAGCTACTATACTCTCAATTATAAAAGCTTCGTTAAGATCAGGATATAATAGAACAGCATTACCCTGATTATCTGCTCCTATTGCTACAGGTTCTCTATAAATAATATATACTATTCCCATCTGAAGTAAGAATAAAATAATATAAATTCCTATAACCACTAAAGACTTACCTGGTAAAGGCATATCCATTTTAGGAAGTTTTATCTGCGGGTAGGCTATTTTAGGTTTCCGTAATGAATTTCCAAATATCCATGGAGTCCTACTCTTCATTTTTTCAAAAACTGTTTCTGAACCACTGATTTCTTCTTTAGCAGTTTTTCGTTTTTCCATGGTTATTAAAATTAATTAATCTTCTTTAAATTAAAAACTTTTTAATTATTCATCTTCTTTTCAGAATATCTATACTAATTTCTTTAATAATGCTATCAAGAAATTCCAAATTTTTTCAACACTATTTATTTTTAATCGCTCATCTGGTGAATGAACATCAATTATATCTGGTCCGATAGAAATTATCTCCATATTTGAATAATGATGAATAAAATAGGCACATTCTAAGCCTGCATGAATAGCTTGAATTATAACATCATCATCGAATAACTCTTTATATATTTTTTTAGAAAGTATTGAAATTTTTGAATTGAAATTTGGAGGCCAACTTGGATATTCATATTTGATATGTACATTTAAATCCAAACCAGATATTTCAAATAAAGTTAAAAATTTTTCATATATTACGTCTAAATCATATTGAGTTAAACTTCTTTGGCTTATTACAAAATTTATAGAATTTTTTTCAGTTCTTATTGAAGCAAAGTTAGTCGAAGTATGTACCAATTTTTTAGTTATAGGATGCATCGAAATGGGGCCGTTTGGCATTGAAAATAATAAATCTATTAATTTATTCTGTAATTCTTTAGAACTCATTGAAGATTCATTATAATTTTCTAATTTATGAATTGAAATTTCCATATTTGATTCAATTCCATTATATAGCAGCTTAATGTTCTGAGAATTGTTATTAATAAGACTAATTATCTCAGAAAGCTCATTCTCTTCAATAAAAAATATAACTTCTGCTTCTCTTGGAATAGCGTTATCTAAATTACCCCCGTTTAAGGAATGTATATAAATTTTATATTTCTTTTTTAATTTCCATAAAATTTGAAAAATTATTTTTAGCGCATTCGCTCTACCTTTATTAATATCTCCCCCAGAATGGCCACCAACTAGCCCTATAACTGAAAGTTTCATTGGGATTAGTCTTTTTTCATAATCTAGTGATTTTCTTCCGTCTTTTACAATTACTTCAAAAACTCTTCCTCCTGCAGCACCAATAGTGAATCTCTTTTCTTCTTCTGAATCAAGATTTATCATATAGGAGCCACTTATCATATTTTTATCAATTTGACTTGCACCAGTTAAACCCCTCTCTTCATCTACAGTAAATAAAAGATCTAATGAAATTGAGCCTAAATCTAACTCTCCTTTATAGATTTTTTTCATAATTGCTAGTTGGTAAGCCATCCCAACAGCATTATCAGCTCCTAAAGTAGTACCATTTGCGGTTATCCACTTTTCATTATTAATTTCAATTAATTTCAAATCTAGTGGATCTTTCGAAAAGTCGTGTTTAACATCATCATTCTTTTCGCAAACCATATCCATGTGGCTTTGCAAAATGACTCCTGAACTATTAGTTCTTTCTTTTGAAGGAATTTTAATTACTATATTGTTAATTCGATCTGTTTTGGTTTGGAAACCAAATTTTTCTGCTTCTTTTTGAATAAAAATTCTCATTTGATCCTCGTATCCAGAGCATCGAGGAATTTTTGATATTTCGAAAAAATATTCCCAAAATTCTAAAGGTTTACCCAATTCTTTTAAATCTTCCATCATAATCGCTTTCAATGAAAATATAAATATGCATTATTTTTTATTACTTATAAAAATAATATTAATTTTCTTATAATCTTAACGTGAGAGATTTTTAAATGAGTAGCTGGAAAGATTTATATTCTGAAGTCAAGCAACGTAAAATGGAAGCCCTCAATAAAAAGGATGTTGTGAAAGCAGTTGAAGAACATGGTAAAATTTTAGCTGTTGAAGGACGATATGAGAAACCAAAAAAGATTATTGAACACATGTATGCTGCAGCACATGAGACAATAAAACCAAAACAAATCATGAAATATAACCTTAAAGATTATGACGTTGTGTTGATTGGATGCCCAGGTGATGGAGTACCACATTCAGCTTATCCAAAAATTAAAGAATACGTGTCAACTCATGGGGGTTGGTTAATTACGACAGATTGGGCAATTAAAACCCTGGTCGAAGTAATTTTCCCAGGATATGTTCGCTGGAATGGAAAAAAGACTGCAGATGCCGTTGTTGCTTGTCAAATAATGGAACCAAATCATCCATTTTTAGATGGTGTTTTAACTGAAATCCAACAGAGTAAATGGCAAAAAGGTGCCTCAAAAAATACCAAAAAAACGGAATTTCGATGGTGGTTGGAGACTAAAAGTTTTCCTATAACTATATTGAATCCAACAGTTCATGTTTTAATATCATCGCAAGATATTCTTCGAAAGTGGGGAGAATCTCCTGTTTTTTTATATTTTGATTATGGTAAAGCTGGTGGAAGGGTAATTCATATGATCTCCCATACTCATTTACAAAAAGGAGGTCCTAAAGGAAAATATGCATCAGCACTTATATTAACTAACATTTTAGATGAAAAAGTCTCTCAAAAGACAGGAATTTCAAAATCACCTACGACAGGGTATGTATCTAATTGGGAACAAACGCAACAACCTCAACAGCAATATACAACACCTAATCAACAAAAAGACTTTTTGATTCCTTCGGACGCGGTAAGCGGATTAACAGGAACTGCACAAATCACAGAAGCAAATGTAAATAGCAATGATTTTTCATTTGCTAGTACATGTGGTTATTGTGGATATGACTTTGGGGAATACACAGGCAAAATTTATATGTGTAATGCCTGTAAAACGCTATATCATGAAACATGTCTAAATATGCAGATAAATGAAGGTACATGTAAAAATTGTAATAAAATTTTATTATGGTAATCTTATCTTCAAAATAATTATACTATCAATTCTATTCCTTTAGAAAAAAGAATTTAATATATTGCAAATTTTCCTTTTTATACGAATTATATTACCAGATGAAATCAATTTTTGATAAATTTACAAAAAATTTTCGAGGATATAGAAAATTTACAAGAAGAAAGAATTATGGATATTATGAAGAAAGTCATTAAAATAGATACTTCAGTTCCTCCTGGCAATACCTATCGTAAATATGTCGACACTATCTCACCATATTTTATTGAATTGGATTTCACATTAGAGGAAATTATTATTCCAGAAAAGTTAATCCAACAAATTCCATACCCCCTAGAAGGACCTCGAATCAATCTCGTTGCAACAAAAGATTATAATCAAGATAAATGGATTACTTTTTATGGTCACATGGATGTGGTACCAGCATTAACAGAGGGGCAAAAGAAATGGCGTTTTCCGCCATTTGAAGCAACATTAGTAAAAAGTGGAAAGATTTATGGTAGAGGCACAGCAGACATGAAAGGTGATATGGTATGCCTAATATTGGCTCTTCAGATTATAGATAAATTAAATCTTAAGCCAAAATTTAATGTTCAAGTATTAAATTGTACAGATGAGGAAGTGGGGGTTTATCCAGGAATTCGTTATCTTGCAGAACAAGGATATATAAAGGGAACCATTTTTTGTATGGATGGAATGATTACTCCCTTAATTCCCGTAGGAACTGGTGGGGATTTGAATGTACTAATTGAGATCATTGGAAAGAGTTGTCACTCAGGCTACAACTTTTTAGGAATAAATGCTATAGAAGAGTCACTACCCATTTTAAATGAATTAATGACTCTCAAGAGAAAAGTTGAAAAACGAAGAAGTGCCGACATTCCTGGAGATCCTCGAGATAAAATTGGAGAAAAATTAAGACCGATGTTTAGTCTAGTAATTATAGAATCAGGTAAAAAAGAGAACATAATCCCGGGATACTGTAAATTAATTATTAATAGAAGAATTATACCAGATGAGAAATTTGAAGATGTTAAGCAAGAAATCCTAGAATCAATTAATACAGGAAAACAGAAAAGTAAGGCATTAGATGTTAAAGTCTCTTTTAGATATGATAATCCTCCTTTAAAAGTAAATCATAGTTTGCCGATTATTAAACGATGGAAAAAAACTATAGCATTAGTGAATAATATTTTTGAAGATAAGATTCAAATTATTGGAACTTCAGCTTCTACAGATATGGGATTTGTAGCTGACATACTTAATAAGGAAGATGTTATTTTAACTGGTATCGAATCTCCAACATCTAAAGCTCATGCAGAAAATGAATTTACTAGAATTAGGGACATAAAAACTTTACTAAAAGAAATACTTGTTTTTCTATGTGGTGATTTATAAGATTTTTATATGCCATTAGATATTCTAGAATAATATCCTCATATTCTTCTAGATATTTTATAGATACAAATAAATTTACGTGAAAGGGGGGTTTCACGAACTAATTAAAAAAAAATAATATTAAATATTATTATATAAATTATGAAAAAAAAAGTCTGTCAAGTCATAGAAGATTATCATTCCGCTTATCCAGATCCTTTTATAGTAAATAAGGGTGAAATATTAAGAATTGAAAATAAAGAATGTGATTGGTCTGGTTGGATCTGGTGCATAAACAATGATGGCGAAGGAAGATGGGTTCCAATAGATCATATAGAACTTCAAGAAACTCAAGCTAAATTTACCCAAGATTATAATTCTATAGAATTAACAGTATCAGCTGGTCAAATCCTAACTATTGAAAAAGAGTCATATGGCTGGATTTGGGTGATTGATGAAAGTAATAAAGCTGGATGGATTCCATTAAAAAATGTCAAAATTTTAAGTGAATAATTAAAAGATAAAAAATAAAAAAAAGTAATATTAGAGCTAATCGCTACCTAATTTATTCTTCAGTTATTGTAATAGCTTCCTCAGGGCATTGTGTTTCACAAGCTCTACATCCTACACAATCGTCTCTATTTTCCTCAATTATATTAACTTTACCGCCTTCAGGTTCACCAAAGCATTCACTAGGACAAACTTCATAGCATGTTCCACATCCAGTACAAGCATCTTTATCAATTTCAATCCCGAAACTCATATTTAAAACCTTTTTATTATTGAATTTTTTTTTGTTCTAAAAAAGTATTTATCAGTAAATGTGAGAATAATGTAAAAAATTTAAATTTCGTTTTTATTTTAAGAAATATTCTTTTGAAGATTTACTTTAAAATTAAATAATTTAAGGAAAAAAATAAATTATTTATTTTTTTGTTTTAAGAAAAATAAAATTGTATTGAGAATTCCACCAACCACGCTTCCATAAAATCCTAATTCGGGCCACCAATCATCTCCTATATGTACAACTCCAAAAGATATAAGCCCTATAATTGCCAAAGCAAACGTTGTTATTGCGATATATAAGCCATACTTAGTTAAATCGATTGATATAAATTTCTTTGGAACTAAATCATTCAATGCAATTATCACCTGAATAATAAATAGGATTAGAATGAAAATCTGTGCGATTAAATCAACTGTTGTCCAATAATCACAATATAAACATGAATATCTATCTCCATATCCCCAATAATAGAATCCAGCGAAAGGACCAATTGCCTCCAACACAATGGATATGATACTAAGTGTTAATATTAATGCTGAAAAAATATCAATTTTTCTATCTTCTGACATTTCTCTATCATAAATTTTATTTTTAGAATATAGTTAGGTTTTAGAGTAAATAAATTGTATTATTTTATAAAATTACAACTTAAAGAATTTATTTTAAAAAATTAAAATATCATTCTTATAAGGATTTGAATCTATAATTATTTGAACTACTTTGAACATTGAAAAAATTTGGGATTTTAACGCGAATGAACAGTTACTAGGAGTTGAATTAGGAAATCTCATCGAAGGTAATAATAAACAAATTATTACATATACTAAATCTGGAAAAATCCTAATATTCTCATTAAATGGCAAATTATTGTTTAAAGATGAAATAACAAAGAATACACCAATTTGGAAAGCATTAATATATGATATAGATAATGATGGTAAAGAAGAGCTACTTTTAGGTGGAATGGATGGAGTTTTAAGAGTCTTTAAATATAAGGCTGAATTTAAGTTAAAGCACTATTGGACACATAGATTTAATTCCTCTATTGGGGGAATTTTAGTAGATGATATTAATTATGACGGAATTAATGAAATTATCTCCTTTTCTCTTGATAAAAGTCTACGAGTTCTAAACCCATTAGATGGTTCTTTAATATGGGGACAAATTTTTGAAGAAGGAATTGGGGATGCACTAATATGGAGAAACTTAAAAGATCCCAATGAGATTGAAATTATTGCATGTGGTAATGATGGTACAATAAGAATTTTTGATAATAAATATGGAGAATTACTCTGGTTTAAACGATTTTCTAATAAAGTTAGATGCCTATCTTATATGTGTTCATATCAATACGATTACCTCGTATGTGGAGGAGATGATAAAAAAATACATATTATTGATAAAGAACGGAAAAAAGAGATTAAAACCTTCGAATCAGATGATATTATTTGGAAATGCCTTTCATTTCCTCCACACCAACATAATAATTTATTAGTAAGTTCCTATTCTTTTGAATTTTTAGACAACTCAATTAAAGATATAAAATTCAAATCCAAAGTAATGTGTTTCAATGAGAATCTTGGTGTTAAATGGGAGTATAAAAATGTAAATGCTGAAATTCTTAGCTATATTAATGCTCTTGAAAACAAGTGCATAGCGATTGGAACAACGCGTGGTTATTTAATGCTACTAGATGAGCTCAATGGTAAATTACTAGCTCAAATTAATAATCCTTCTTGTTTAAATGGTTTTTATTTTGATGATGATTCAATGACTTTAGTAACTTGTCATGATAATGGATATATTTATGCTTTTATTCTTGATTAAAAGTAATTATCTTTTTGACTCATTATTAATTAAGTATTTACAATGTGTCGTATGTTTTTCCAGTGTTCGACAGAACCATTTAACATTCAATATAATTTTTTAGAAAAGTTTGTAAAAACCTGCCATTGGCAATATTTACGAAAATATAATTTATATGGACATCATGGATTAGGTTGGGGTTTTGCTTACATTCCAGAAAATACTAATAGTAAACTAATTATTAAAAGAGATATTACTCCAATTTATCATTCCGATTGGAAGAATTTGGTTAAAATTAAAACCAGATTTTTATTAGTACACGCAAGAAGAGCTTATCCTTGGAATAAATGCTTTAATGATGTTCATCCCATTAATATTGATGAAAAGTATTTAATAGTCCATAATGGAGTTATTAAGAATAAATCCTTTCCTAAATTAATAAATCCTAAATTAGAAGATATTAAGAATAATACAAGATTGGATACACGAAAATACCTGTGTTATATAATTGATCAATTAAATATGGAACATGACCTAAAAAGCTCCTTAGAAGAAATGTTTAAAAAGATAGAAATTGCAGCTGGAGCAAATGCTTTTCTTTTTAATTCAAAAGAATGTAATATAATCACATATCATAATACAAACTTCAATGGCAGGCATCATACGCTATTTATCTCTAAAAACTTCGATAGGGTAACAGTATCAACAACTCCAATATTAAAGGGGGCCAAGGAAATACCAAATAACTCCTTAATTCAAATTAATCTAAAAAAACTAAATATGAATATAACAAAATTAAATAAATGAATATAAAAAAAATAAAAATTTTTTAGTTATTCTCGTATTAACCTTCTGAAGATTCTTCTTCCTCAGCTGCTAGTTCTTCCTCCAACTCTTCGAGTGGAACTGGTGCAGGTGTGGTGAGCATACTGTACCCTATCCAAATAGCGATAATACAAATTAATATTACAATCAACCACATTGGTAAAACAACGAATGCTTCATAATCTAGCCAATCAACACCAAAAAATCGAAAAGCTAGATCCCAATTTGGATTATTAAGCAACTTATCAAATATGAGATCAACGAGAGATCCCATTGTATAGATAATTGCAATTAAAATTCCTAAAATTGCTACAATAGCACCTATAATTTTATCTTTTGCCATTATTTATCACTTTTTAATTTTAATTAGTTTCTTATTTTAATAAGCAACTTAGTTATGGTTAATATTATTTTTTAAAATAATATTAAATTAAAACCATTCGATAAGATACATATGATTTTAATGGTGATGATCCACAATTAGTAAATAAGATCTAAAAAAATAGACGTAGGATTATGATCAACGTAAAAGATTATGTCATGATTATAGGTTCAAGTAATATGGATTTAAATATATATTCAGAAAGGCTACCAGAACCAGGTGAAACTGTTACTGGAGGAACATTTAAGCAATATTTAGGAGGAAAAGGAGCTAATCAGTCAGTTGCATCTAAACGTTCTGGTTCGAATACATTATTTATTGCAAAGCTTGGGAAAGATGCTTTCGGTGATCAAATTATCTCACAGTTAGGAGATGAGGGTATCAATATTGACCATATTATTAGGGATCCAAATGAACAAAGTGGAATAGCATTCATAATGATTGATAAAAATGGAGAAAATATGATAAGTGTGGCTCCTGGAGCAAATGTAAAGTTGATGCCTGAAGATATTCGAAAAAAGGCAGATTTAATTAAAAATGCGAATACGTTAGTAGTACAGATGGAAATCCCAATTGAAACTATCAATGAGATTTTCTCCATAGCTTCTAAAGGAAATGTTATTAAAATTCTAAATCCAGCTCCTTTAAAACCAATTCCAGTTAAGATTTTAAAAAGTATTGATGTTATTACTCCAAATGAGGGTGAATTAATTAGATTATATTCATTGCTGGGATTTAAGGAATTTAAGAGAAAGGATAATGAAATGATGGTTCAGATATCAAGAGATATTACTAGTTTAGGAGTCAAGGATGTGATTATTACTTTAGGTGAGAAAGGATCATTAGTTTATCAATCAGAAATAGATAAGATCACTAAAATTCCCGCAATTAAAGTTAAAGCCATTGATACAGTTGGAGCTGGTGATTGCTTTAATGGAGTTCTAGCTAGTAAATTAAATCAAGGAAAAGATTTAATAACAAGTGTTAAATATGCCACTATAGCAGCTTCTATAGCAGTAACTCGCAGAGGAGCGCAAACGTCAATCCCTTATTTCCATGAAATTGAAGAAAAATATATTGAATTTAATAGATTATTTAATTAGGGGTATTTTCCTATGATAAGTGAATATTTATTTCCCAAGAGAGGGAATTTTCTCAGGAAAAATAGTACAAATAAATTATTAATTAGCATTAATGATAATGAGCTTAATAACATATACCTTATAAATGGAACTTCTTTTATCACTAAAAATATAAGAGCTAAAGATTTAATTATAGAACCGCACAACTACTATATGATAATAAATAATGGTAAGAAGAAAATTAAAATTAATTATAACCATGATATTTCTATTCATGATATAATTTACAATCCGTATAAATACGAGCATTCTAAAAAATCAGATTTTGACCCAGAAACGTTTAAAAAATTGTATAATATTCCTGAAGGTTTTATTGATGTGTTATCAAAGTGGTACAGTATAAAATTCACATATCCTGATTATAATTTAATTTATATTAAACCAGAGATGGGAATTTCTATTCAAGTTCATTACTTCAGGAGTGAGATTTGGGAAATTTTAGGAGGAAAACCAATAGTTATTAATGGTAATAAAGTTTTTTATTTTGTTGAAAATGGCACTTATTTCGAAAACCCAATTAATACCTATCATTCGGTGATAAACCCAAATATTGATCCAGGAAACTTCGTGTTAATTAGAGAAAAATGGGAAGGTAAATTTGACGAGAAGGACATAGAAAGGGTATATAATCCTAACAAATATTATTAGTTATAATCTAAAATTGAAAATAACTACCAAATCCCTCGATAAAATTAGTGTATTAAAGATCTTATAGACTTTCATCAAATTTGTATTATAACCTTTTAAATTTTATGTTTTTCAGTTCTCTTGTTTTAATAAAATTAAAATTTAATAGATAACTAATAACCTTACATGTCAAAATAATTAAGTAAATAATAAACAATAAACAATAAACGGAACAAACAGATTGGTGGAAAAATGACTCCGAATGAGGAACTTGACAAAGAAGATCAAGAAGATTTAGAAGAAGAAGAATTTCTTGAGGAAATAGAAGAAGAAGTTGAAGAAGAAGTAGAAGAGGAAGAAGTTTTAGATGTCGAAAAAGAGCGTGATAGATTACGTTTTCATTATCGTGGTCATACTTTAGATGACTTAAAAAAGATGAATATGGATCAGTTATTACAATTATTACCTGCTAGAGCTAGAAGAAGTTTAAGAAGAGGACTGCCTCCAAGACAAAAGAAAGTTATTGAAAGGTTAAGGAGAGCGTATAGAGCAAAAAAAAGAGGTAAAGATCTAATTGTGAGAACACACGTCCGAGATTTAATAATTTTCCCAGAATTCGTTGGGCTTAAGGTTGGAATTTACAACGGAAGGAATTATGATATTGTAGAAATACGACCTGAAATGATTGGTCATTATTTAGGCGAATTTGCCCTTACAAGAAAGAGAGTACAGCATGGTTCCCCTGGTATCGGAGCAACACGTTCAAGTAAATATGTTCCACTTAAGTAATGTTAAATATTAATATAAAAAGAGATGATTATAATGCCTACATGGGGTTATTCATTTATTGAACAGAAATATGATGCAGAAAGATTAGCAAAAGCATCTGGAAGAGATTTAAGAATTAAGCCAAAACATGCAAGAGAAATTTGTGCTGTAATAAAGGGTATGAATCTTGAAAAAGCTAAATCATA
>JBHLOI010000007.1:0-111076 GCA_048940645.1 Promethearchaeota archaeon
TCGTACAGAAATCGACTCCGGGGGGTACTTTAGCTCCACAATTAGTGCAAAAATCAGTTCCATCTAACGTAGGTTCAACTTCTGTTTTTACTTCTTTTTTCTTAACTTTTGCTTTTCCTCCTGCAGGTTTATATTTTAAGCTTCCAATAAATGCTCCAAATACAGCACCAACCAAACTTCCTTCCAGGACTGCTGTAAAAACTGCTAACAGATACGGTAGATCAGTTAAGCCCTGAGAAAGACCATCTATTATTGCAGAAGCAAAACCAGGAGGTAATAATGCACCAAATATCAAGGGTAAAATAAAGTAGAAGGCAAACCCTACTATGATATAACCGATACCGATTGCTAAACTTGTATGAATTCCTCCTCTAGGAGAATGCGCAGAAATCGCACTGGTAATCGTACAAGTCAAAACCCATGGTAAAATGACTGATATTATTAAAAGGACATCATCTGGACGATAGGTTAAGCACCAGTGAATCGGAAATAATAAAATCATTACTAATCCTGCAAGGAACGATAAAAATCCTCCTCCTGCTCCTAATGAAGCGAGTGCCAAATTTAAATCGTCGACCAATCCCCCAGTTATACTATTAGTTAAATCTAAAAGTCTAAAGGAGATCCAAGATAAAGGAACTAAAAAAAGCATTCCAACGATCCCACTCCAAATAACACGTTTAATACCGATTGTAACTCAACTCCTTAAGATAAAGAATTTTTATTTTGAATCCCATGAGAATTTCCTCAATAAATAGTCATGTTGAAAACATTTGATATTTACTTACTAAATCAAACACGATTGTTATATTTATAATTTTGTTTTAGTCCAATCTTTATATGTTGATATTTTGAGTTAAAATTGAAATTTATGAAATAGATAATTTTAATAAGTTAAAAAAGAGAAAAATTTGAAAATAATCTAAATTTTGAATCTGTTAGATTCTATTGAACCTTAATTATTGCGCCTTTCTCCATTTGTATTACTTTATCTGCGTATGAGTTTAATGATGCGCGATGTGTAACCACTATTACTGTTGTCTCCATATCTTTGTTAATCTGCTTCAGTAAATCCATAACTTGCTTTTCCGACTCTGGATCTAGATTACCTGTTGGTTCATCTGCAAGTATGACTCTTGGGCGGTGTACAATAGCTCGAGCAAGTCCGCATCTTTGCTTTTCACCACCTGATAATTGAACGGGGTAATGATCCTTCCTTTCGAGTAAATGTACATCTCTAAGAGCAGTTATGGCACGGTTTTCAATTTCTTTTTCACGTAAAACAGTAGGCCATAAAAGCGCCATAACATTTTCTACAGCGGTTAATGTAGGTACAAGATTGAAATCTTGAAAAACAAAACCAATCTTTTGTCTTCTTATTTTACTAAGTCTGTCTTCGGTTGCGCGTGCAATATTTTCACCATCAAAAATAATTCTTCCACTATCGGGGAGATCTAAACCTGAAAGAACGTTTAAAAGTGTAGATTTTCCACATCCAGTTGGACCTTGCACAATTACAAACTCTCCTGATTTAATTGTCAAATTGACATCTGCCAGTGCTCGAATAATAGCACCTGCTCTACGATATTCTTTATTTACATCAATAGCCTCAATCATGGTATCTTTATCTACTGGAATTTTTTATCACCTCATTATTCACCTACTCTTTTTAATGCGATTATAGGTCTAACTTTCAATATCTTCCTATTAGCTAATAATATCGCAATAATTTGGAATGATAAGAATATAACAAATGTGACTACAACTGGTAGTAAACTGACCAAAGGTAATTCTGCTATATCATATGTACTTCCATTTAACGCTGCTGCTGCTGCTTCTAAATATCCTACAATAGCGGCATAATGAAATAAAACTTCAATAACTAAGATAAAACCTAAAATTGTGGTAAATAAAATAAATCCTGAAACAAGAGAATTTATATCTCCATTCGTCCAACCTATGCACTTAAGGGTAGCTATTATCTTTGAGTTTCTTCTCACTATTATCCACGCATAGAGGAGGGATAAGAATATTCCCACTCCTAAAGCTATAAAAAAGGATGCTGAAGCCATCCCTAAGCCACCACTTTCAATTATTAATTCAATTGAAAAACTTGTCCAAAAGATTAAAATAGTGTACATCAGACAAAATACGGTAAATTGCCTTTTTTCTCGTAAAACCATTACAACTGCTTTTTTAAACAATCTGAATGCCAATTAATTCACCGATTTATAAAAATTAATTTTTTATATGAATTGTTTGTATAGTTATATAATAAAATTATAATTAAAAGTTTAGTGAAAAATGTCATCTGAAATAGAATCGATTATAGACGATTTATTAAATGAAGAACAGAACGTTTTTGGGGTAGCAGTTGTTGGTAAATTAGGAAATTTAATCACTCAGACTCAAAATTGGGATATAACTCAAGATCTTGGCAAAATAAATGAATTACTTCAAACTAAATTAGAATTGGGTCAAAAGGGTATGACAAGTATCTCAATACAAGGTATTAAATATATGATTGTCGAAAATACTGAAGAACGTAAAATTGGTACTAATATCAAGGGTCAGGGGCATATAATTATTGCACCTATTCCTATAGGTGGCACCGGAGCATTAATTTGTTATATAAATCCCCAAATTACGCCTAGAGATGCTCTTTTCTCTATTCAGAGCTTTGCTCTAAAACTTCAAGATTTAGTTTAAATTTTTAAAATTTTTTCTAATAAGAAAAAAGTCTTATCTTTTTAGGCAATTCCAAAATGGGCTCAGTTGCAATTTCAATGCTTCAATAATTCTACTAAATTGTTCACTATTTACTCCATTCGATAATACATTTTGTTCAAATTCAGGAGCTTCAAAATCTTTATCCAAAAGCGCTGACAATACCGCATAGGCACAGAATTGTAAACCTATTATACTATAACCTCCTTCCAATATGAAAGATATTTTTCCATCACAAATTTCTTCTGCTACATTCATAAGATTCTTTGTGAAATTATAGTATCCAGTAGTAGTTAAGCAACAATTTCCTATAGGGTCAGCAAAATACATATCAAATCCAGTGGCAACTATAATTAAATCTGGATTATATTCTTTCAAAATAGGAATAAGAAAGCCTAAAATTTCCAAAAATTGATCATCATTCAAATTTTCAGGAATAGGAAAGTTAATATTTTTACCCAATCCTTTTCCATTACCAACTTCATCTAAAAATCCTAAATCTGCTTGAGAAAAATCAAATTCATGGATTGAAAAATAAAGAACTGTGGGGTCATCATAAAAGTATTGGGCTAAACCGTCCCCAAAATGAATATCAATGTCAATAATAGCTATTTTTCTATCATAATTCAATCTTTTTCTTAAATATAGAATTGAAGTTGCAATGTTATTAAAAATGCATAACCCAGATGCTTTTTCTCTGAATGCATGATGTCCTGGTGGTCTTATGAAAGCAAATGAATAATTAACTTGTTGATTAATAACACTCTTAAGTGCTTGGATAGCTCCACCTACTGCTTTTTTGGCTAATGCAAAGGTATCATCACAGACAAAAACATCTTCATCTAATAAACCACCACCCATATTTGAAATTTTTTTTATGGAATTAATATGGTATTGTGAGTGTGCTAAAAGAAGGATATCTTCATCAGTAGATTCTGCTACTAGCTTGGTGATACGATTATCCTCAAAAATTTTCTTTTTAGTTAAATATTCAATTATAAATTTAATTCTTAATGGACTTTCAAAGGATATAAATGCAGGTTTTGGATAGGGTGGTATATGGTTTAACGCGAAATCATTATGAACGACAATCCCTAATTTGTTATTCATCTTCATAATATTCAATCTTAGATTTTCAAAAATACCTAAAATAATATATGAAAAATTGCTTAAATTAATTTAAAAATAACTTAATTTTAATTAAAAAAACTAGAGTATTTAAGATGAGTGCCATTGAAATAGTTCTTACAATTTTATTGAATATCATTCCTATCCTTGTAATATCTATCCCTTACTTCTTTATAAAAAAAAAGATAATAGGGAAATTATATGGTCGAATTTTGCTTGGAATTATTGTATTCTATATTGTCTACTGGGTGTTACCTATAGTCTTTCAATTAGCAACAGCACCAATAGAACTTGAACTCCAATCCGGAGAAGAAGGAAACACTGCTTTAGGAGTAGGTTATATAATTTCTCATTTTCTATCATTAATATCATTGTTTGGCTCGTACCCTCTGGTTACATTACCTTTTATATTTCTTGTAGCTCCGTTTATTTCTATTGTTTTGGTTTGGAATCGTTTAAGAAAAGAGAAATCACCCACAAAGGAATCTTTGGAAGCATTAACTTATCAATTAGCGGAGAGCCCTTATAACCGAATTAGAGATGAGTTAAAGAAGAGTGATTGGAGCAGAGAAAAAGAAATTTTAAAATTACTCATTGTTTTATTACCGATATCTTTATTTCTTCTACAATTAGTACTTAGTATAACAAATCTAGAAACTGTTTCGTTAACTGGTGGCGAGACTGCTCTTGGTTGGTTTCTTGAAATCTTATTTGTATATCTTGCTACTTTTATTTTTAGTATAGAACTATTATTTAGTTCACAAATTGCATTAAAAGGAAGATACTTCGGAGAATCTATAAGAACTCAAACATATAAAAGTTTATATACAGTAGGTGCTCCAATCTCAATCCTATCAATCATTTTATTCATAGTTGATGCGATTCAAAAAGGATCCACAGAATCTATAACGATAATCATTTACTTTTTCGCATATTTTATTATGGCGTCTGTTATTTTCGTTCTGTTTTTAAAGATTTTTGAGCCGATATCCATACTTATATTTATAAAAATAATTGATTGGTGGAAACATAGGAAACAGAAAAAAAAAGCTTTTGATACAAAAAATTTCTATTATGGAATCGTATTTGCATGTTTAGCTTTTTTCATATACTTTGTACTAAATTATGTATTATTTAGTCCTGTTTATGGTTTTATCTTTCCAAATGACCAGATTATACAAGAATCCGCTAAATTTAACGCGCCAGGTCCATACTTTCTGGGAGATTCTCTTGGATTTGATGTTATGAATATATTTTCATTTATTGCTTTAGTCATTACATCTCTAGCTCTAGCTGCCTTCTTTTTAGTTTTAGGCCTTAAGTATATGAGAAGTATATTAACAGCAATCGCCTCTTATCTTCCCGTCTTAATATTTCTTTCAGCTTTATTTGTTAGTTTAGAATTATCTGCTTTAATTTATTTGGGTCCAGACACGTATTGGATAACTGGACAAACTAGTTATACAACAATATTTGGCTTTAATTTTTATACCTTAAGAACTGCAGGCTTAGAGGCAGATTTACGTGGGGTTCTAGGAATTTTAGCGATTCCATATACATATACGCGATATATCTTTAATATTATCATTTGGGGTCTAATTATACATTATCTACGGAAAGAATTCAAAACTAAAAACTTAAAAGTTGATGAGAAACATTTGGAGAAACTCATATTTTCTTCAATTACTGATTTCATCACAATAGATGACTATAAGAAAGGAGATATTCAATATTTAATAAGTAAAAGTGAAAAGGTAGCTCCGGATGTCGTTACGTCAGAAAGGGAGGAAGTACAGACTTTACTCAATTCTCTTGAACATGATCGGCTTCTTAAGGAACTTATTCCATTTGAAGAAAAAGAAAAACAAAGGTTTTATTTTACACTTAAGTATCTTTTTAACAATGATTTTATTGATATTTTAAAACCTGAATTTAGTTATATATTTGAAAGAGTTGAAAAACAAGGATTATATATAATTTACGATGATGGAAGAGGTATCTTTGATTATACTTTTGTAAGAGAAGTTGTTCACGACCCAGGCTTAGTTTCAGGTATGGTTTCAGCAATTACCTCGTTCATTAAAGAGACCACTAAATCCCAAGATTTACTTAAAACAATTGACCATGGAGACATTACCATAATGCTTGAATATGGTAAACGAATATTTGGAGCATTATTTATTAAAGGGAAACAAACTTCTGAAATAAGAGCAAAATTGAAAGAATTCGTTGAAAAATTTGAATCCAAGTATAGAACCGTTCTAGAAGACTGGAGTGGAGCGCTAGTCCATTTCAAAGAAGACCATTTAATGGTCGAAAAAATCTTTCAAGAATAATAAAAAAATATATTTTTATTTTTCTTATTTTATTCTGGTACTGTTGCCACTGCTCGAACCCAAGCAGCACTTGCTCTGGCAATTTTTACTGGAAAGCAATAAATCGTCGCACCAACAGCAGGAACTTTATCTAAATTCCATAATTTCTCCATTTGAAAGTACCCTAATTCCCTTCCAGCAAAATGGCCTTCCCATATAATTGACGGATTTGGATCTTTTGCTTTCACTGAAGCCTTCCATCTTTGAGCAGTATAAATGAAGGGAGCATCCCACGTCCAAGAATCTGTCCCAACCACATGGACACCCTGCCTAATTACATGAAGCGTTGCTTCTCTTCCCACTCCAACACCATGCTGATAATAATCATTAGTGCCAGCAAAATTAGGCGCCGTAGTATGAATGCATAAAATATCACCTTCCTTTAATTTATGACCGATTTCTTCTAAATTTTTGTCAATGTCATCAGGTTTCATTATATACCCTTCTTCTAAATCAGTAACATCTAACACTATTAAGGGACCAATACCCCACTCTAATGGAAATTCATCAATTGTCATTGCTTTTTTTTCCCCAATTTCCTTATCCTGAGTCGGCGCATAATGCCAAGGTGCATCCATATGTGTTCCACTATGCGTGGATAGAGTAATATCTTCAGCTGCCCAAGCTCCACCGTCAGGAAGATATTTTTGAGGTTTCAATCTAGGATATAATATTCCTATTTCCAAACCCCCCCTTTTATGATCCTTATACGTAATATGTGGAGCGTAAGGAGCAGGATCATATATTGCTTCGTCATAATCCATAATCGGAATTGATAAATCTATAAATTTCATGTTATCTTCTCAAAATTTCCTTTAAATCTTATTTTTAAAGTTAAACGCTTAATAGAATAAATACAAATAAAATTAAAAAAAATTTGAAAAAAAGAATTTTAAAAAAGAATAAAAGAAAGATAACAGAGTGATTAATAACCACTTAGAGTGATAATCTTGAGTTTCATTTAAGGAGCATAAAAAATAAAAATTTCCATTGAATATTTTTAAAATAGATAGCAAAAATCTTAAAATATGTAAGCCTTAGGAGTTGACACATTTATTTTACTTAGTCTATTGATATGTATGATAATTTGGTGGATATACAAGGCGAAAGTAAAACCACATAAAATAAAGTTATTTTTCGTATATCTAATTTTTGCTCTAGTTACTTTTGGAATCTCTTTTATATCTTCTAGTCTTTTGTGGATTACTGTTTATATAGAAACTGAAGGGGGATACCCCTCTTTTCTAGTAAAAAGATACTTTTTACTTTTATCTTTCCCTCTAGAATTAAGCGTTCATCTTCCAACTTTTATTACGAATCCCCCCATATGGACATTGAATATTTTCGGAATTGAAGTAATGAATATTACTGGGCAATTTACCCACTATAACTTGTTTACAGAAACACGATTTGTGGTTGACTCAATAACATTAATGTTTACATGGGTAATATTTTCGATCAATCTAGGTTTTGTATTAACTTGGATTATGATATTATACGCAATTGACAAGAAGAGAATAAAAAAACATAAGAAGAAGTTCGCATTATTTCATGAATATGTGAAAAGTAAAAAAAGAAAGACGCTAATTCGGAGGATTTTCCGGTTTTAAAACAACTAATTATTCAAACTCAAAGATTTAAATGAAAATAAATGAACTAATTAATACTAATATGATAAGCTATTTGGTAACAGATAAAAATAATCTTAATAGTACATAAGGTTTTTAATTTCTGCTTCTAATAAGTTCAAAATTTTTATCGTCTTATCATTCGATCCACTAGCGATATATTTACAATCGGGAGAGATGGAAATTGAATTTACTTCTCTTCTATGCTCTGCGAGTGTTCTGATGATTTCACCAGTTTTTAAATCCCATATTATAATTTTTCCATCAAATGAACCACTGATTACATAATTACTATCAGGAGATATAGCTACTGATAAAACCCACCAATTATTCCCATTGAATATTTTTAAAATAGATAGCAAAAATCTTAAAATATGTAACCTTTAGGAGTTGACTTATCTTCACGATGGTGATAGATTATGATCAAAAGCTTTTTTTTATAAAAACTTTTAAGAATTAGGAGATGTATTTAAAAATTCGATTGTAATCTTGTTTTATTAAAATATTTTACATTATTTATTGAGATTAACATGAATAAAAAAAGAGTTATTCCTGTTATAGTAGTAGTTTTTAGCGTAATCTTGATTATTACTTTATTTATAGTTTTCTTTCCAACACAACCACCTGTAGCACCAGGCTCTCGGAAAGCAATCGTACTTAGCAGTGCAAATAACTATCATAGAAAAGATGGGGAACCTGATTTTAATGATGGAGAAGATTCAAAATTCGATATTGAAGCTTTTCCTCCTACGTGGACGCAAGATTTTGTTAATGCGTCTGGAGGAATTGAGAGCTCACTCCCCGGTCATGATACTCCTGGATTTATATTTTTATATGCATTAACTAATCCTCCCCAACCCAAATATGTTAATACGGAGTTCGTATACAATTGGACAAACTATTATGAGTTACTTAAATTTGCGGCCTACAGAATTTCTGCTTGGGTTAATATTTCAACTAATATATACTCTCCACCCATTACACCTGCTACCATAACACCTCCCGGTGCAGGTGCAAGAATAGGATTACGGTGGTTAAATTCTAGCAATGATATAGTGAGAGAAGATTGGTCGACGGGATTATATGGAGGTTTTTGGGGATGGACATTTTTGAATGTTACTGGTATTGCTGATAATTCAACTCTAAATGAAATAACTCAATTACATTTAGTTCTAGCAGTTGGGGGTTATATGAATGGTGGTGACATGGTACTTTTTGACGACGTTAAAGTTGAATATTGGTTTCCTCCCCCAATTCCAATCCCAATTCCAAGCAATGTAAATACAGATGGTTTTCCTGCTCAGGCACTCCAAGTTTACTGGATTTTAAAGAATCATGGATATACTGATGACAATATATTCTTAATGCTTTATCATACGGGGGATGACATCATAGATATATATGCATCTGACGGTATCCCTAATGACTTAAATAGATCTGGTATTCTTGCATCGATAGATGTTGAGAATGATGACGTGAATGCCAGTAGATTTAAAAAAGAACTAGATATCTCAATTCCAGGTTCATTTGCTTCTGGTATAAAACCCAATGATCAATTGATTATCTATATGGTAGATCATGGTTCAAATAAAGTACTCGGTAATGGAAACGCAACATTTCATTTCGAGGCAGACGATAGTTATATAACTGAAATGGAATTTTTTAATCTCGTTAAACTGATTAATTGTGAACGAATGTTGATAAATATCGATATTTGTTTTAGCGGTAATTTTTTAAATCATGATATAAACATAGGCTCTGATTGGTATAATATACCCAATTCTATATTAATTACCTCAACAACAGATATCCTTTCATGGTATTGGCGTGATAATAATAATGCTGATGGATTTGCGGGCTCATGGTTTTTCCATCAATTCTGGGAACAATTAAATCAAAGTATGACAATTGGAGATGCTTTCAATAATGCTAGAAATTTCATTCCCTCAGGATATGTGAAAACTATAAATGAAATTCAATCCCCACTAATTCAAGACAATTTAGGAATTAAAGATCTTTGGGGTTTTAACGGTAATCCTCAACTATAATTAAATCTATTTTTACTTTTTTTAATTTTCTGCCTTGATAATTATAGCTAATTAGGTTTTAATATTGCTCCCAGATTTTTATCGTCCTATCGTCCGATCCACTAGCAACATATTTACAATCGGGAGAGATAGTAATTGAATTTACTTCTCTTCTATGCCCCTCGATTGTTCTTACGATTTCACCACTTTCTAAATCCCACATTTTAACTTTTCCATCCAATGAACCACTGACAACATATTTACTATCAGGAGAAACAGCTACAGAAAGTACCCACCAAGTATTCCCTTTGAGCAACCTAACGTATCTTCCGGTATTTATATCCCACATCTTCACGGATTTATCATTTGAACTACTAACTATATATTCTCCATCAGAAGACACCACGACTGAAGTAATATGCTTTTTATGAGCATCTATCGTTCTAATTATTTCACCGGTATTTAATTCCCAGATTATTATAGTTTTGTCATTCGATCCGCTTATCAAATACTTACCACTGGGAGAAATGGCAATGGAACTCACTTCCTTTCTATGCCCCTTAAGCGTATTCAACAGATCACCGGTTTTTAAATCCCATATCATAATATTTTTATCAAATGAACCACTGATAACATATTTACCATCAGGAGAAACAGCTACTGATGAAACATACCATGAATGCCCTTTAAGATTTTGAATTAGCTCACCTGTGGAAAAATTCCATATTTTCACAGTATTATCGTTCGAACCACTAACTATATATTTTCCATCATAAGAGAAGGCAACAGAGTTTATATCCTTTTCATGTCCTTCAAGCGTTCTTACGAGTTTACCGGTGGAGAATTCCCATATTTTTATGGTCCTATCTTTCGAACCACTTACAATATATTCACCATTAGGAGAGAACGCCACCGACGCCACACCCTTTCTATGTCCTTTAAAAGGTTGAATACTAATAATTTTCTCTTCCATAATTACTTCTTCTGGTAAAAATTCTTCCTTGATTGGCTCTTCGATAACTATTTCTTCCCTTGGTAAAGCTTCTTCTTTAATTGACTCTTCGATAACTAATTCTTCCTCAACTAATCTATGACCACAATGGGTACACACTTTCCAATGAGATTTAATATCGCTGCCACAGGAAGGACAATTATATATATCTACTTCTTCCTTCGGTAAAACTTCTTCCTTGATTGGCTCCTCCATAACTACCTCTTCCTTTGGTAAAATTTCTTCCTTGATTGGCTCCTCCATAACTACTTCTTCCGTTGGTAAACCTTCTCCTTTGATTGACTCCTCAATAACTATTTCTTCCTTTGATAAAGGTTCTTCCTTGATTGGATATAATTCTATTTCTCTAATTCTTTGACCACAATAGGCACACACTTTCCAATTCGATTTTACATGCTTACCACAGTAACGACAATAAGGTGAATAAATCGTCTCTATTGGTTCTTCGATAAGAAGATCGTCTAGCTCTAGTTTGTCGAGCCATTTTCTGATTCTTATCATACTTACCTTTTGATCATCTGCAATATCTTGAATTGTTCTCCCTAAAACATAATACTGATGCTTTAACCAGTCTAAATTCATATAATCTTCCTTTTCTCCTGTATCGTTCTTTTTGGACATATTATTAACCTCCTTATATTATTAGTAATTACACCTTAAAATAATCAATCCAATAACATATAAAGAAATACCGCTTTTTTTCAATCCCATATTTCTAATTCAACTTACTAATTTAATTTAGAACATAAATCGTTATTGAACGATCCCCTCAAGTTCTAACTCGTCTTTTTCCTCTCTTTTCCTTTTCTCATTTAATTTATTTCGCCAAAAATGTATAGACTATAATGTAAAAAGAACCCAAATTTTTTTCTGAAATATCTTTATTTATTTCATTTAAAGATTATATTTTAAATAGATAAAAGTGAATTTAAAGCTTCAATCGAAATTTGCCAGTAAAAATACCTAATTACAACTAAATAATGATTTTTACCGGTAAAATTTTGACTAATTTTCACTGAATGAGCAATTTGATCCTAACTTTCCTTAGCTTCAGATTAAAATCCTTACTAAAAAGAAATAAAAGAACAACTTAAATGGGCAATTAACGGAATTGATATCGTTGGATGCGAGCTATGCCAAAATATAGCTAAAAAGTTACAAGAAAAATAGAAATTAAAAATAAATTAAAAAAAATAATTGAATTGCTTAATACATATCTCCAGGGGGCATACCCATTCCGCCCATACCACCCATGCCTCCCATTCCACCCATACCTCCAGGGGGCATCCCTCCAGGGGGCATCCCAGGTGGGCCAGCAGTTTTCGCACTGGCGATGACATCGTCAATTCTTAGCAGCATTGATGCGGCTTCGGCGGAACTTTTAATAGCTTGAATTTTGACAATAGTAGGTTCTATGACTCCTACTTTTACCATATCATCGATTATATCTCCCGTGTCTAAATCAATAGCTGCAAATTTATTACCTGCTTGATGTGAGGCTCTTAATTTCATGAGGACTTCAATCTGATCTAAACCTGCGTTTTCCGCTAAAGTTTTTGGTACAATATCTAAACTATCGGCAAAAACTTCTACTGCTAATTGCTCACGCCCACCTAAAGTTTGAGCATATTTACGTAATTGAATTGCAGTTTCCAACTCTGGTGCTCCACCGCCTCCAACGACTTTTTCATCTTCTACAATGTCTCTAGTAACACATAAAGCATCATGAATTGCTCTATCTACCTCATCAACGATTAACTCGGTTCCACCTCTAATTAATATTACAACTGACTTTGGATCTTTGCATTCTTCGATAAAAATCCAGCTATCATTCATAACTTTGCGTTCTTCTACTAAACCAGCAAAACCTAGTTTTTCTGGTGTAACATCGTCTAGGTTGGTAAAAATCATACCTCCAGTGGCTTTTGAGAGCTTTTCAATATCAGATTTCTTAACTCTTCTTACAGTTAGAATCCCTGCTTTTGTTAAGAAGTGTTGAGCCATATCATCGATTCCTTTTTGACATATTAAAACGTTAGCGCCTGAATTTTCGATTTTTTGCACCATTTTTCTTAGCATGTGTTCCTCTTCATCTAAAAATTGTTGGATTTGTTCTGGACTTGTAATCTGAAGTTTGCTATCGAACTCAGTCTTTTCAATTTCCACAGCGCTTTGTAATAAGAGAATTTTAGCATCTTTTACACTTCTTGGCATACCTGGGCTTACAACTTCCTTATCTAATATAATCCCCTTAATCAATGTAGTATCATCAATGCTTTCTCCTTCTTTTTTCTGAATTTGTACTTTCTCAATATCAGCTATCCATTTACCATTTTCATCTTTTTCAGCAATAGCTTTAATAGCGTCAATACATAATCCTGCAAGCATTTCTCTTGATTCAGATACGATTTTACTTGACATACAAGTCATTGCGGCATTTTTAAGACCATCATAGTCATCAATTCCACTTTTAATTGACATTCCTTCTAAAATTTTAATTGATTTTTCAGCAGCTCTTCGAAAACCTTCAGTAATTACTGTAGGGTGAATTTTTTGTTGTAAAAGTTTTTCTGCTCGTTTTAATAGCTCACCAGCAAGAATAACACTCGTAGTTGTACCATCACCCACTTCTGAATCTTGAGTTTTGGCGACTTCTACCATCATTTTTGCCGCAGGATGTTGTACATCAATTTCCTTTAATATTGTAGCTCCATCATTCGTTATTACAACATCACCAAACTGATCAACGAGCATTTTATCCATACCTCGTGGTCCAAGTGAGGTTCTGACTGCTTCAGCAATTACTTTAGCCGCAGCAATATTATTTTCCATAGCGTCTTTTCCGCGTTGTCTTTCAGTACCTTCCTTTAAAAGGATGATAGGTTGACCTCCTAATTGTGCCATATTTTTTCACTTTCACTAAATTTAAATTTGAATTGTATCAATAATTAATTGTTATATAATGATCTCTAAGTCATAAAATTAAAAAAGTTTACGAAAATTTATTATAAGAGAAAAAGAAGCTCAAGGTATAAAAAATTAAATTTTATTTTGTTAAAATTAGTATCCAGCTCTACTTTGTTAAAACGACAAAATTTTAATTATCAAATTATAAACCTCTCATATAAAAGTCTCCCGAATTACCCTTTCATTTTCTTAAGGTTTATTTGTTTTCTCATTCTTTTTTTGTTAAAATATGTCGAATAAATCTTAATACTATAGGAATTATCAATTTCTTTCCCTTTGCATTTTGGTTTATTTGATTTTAAATTATAGAAATTAATCCTTATATATTCACTCAACTTATTTATAAATTAAAGAAATCATATAAAAAATCCATTTAGCTAAAATATTAATCAAAAAATTAGTCTGAGGAAGAGAAATGACAATTATATTTCATTTTTGGTTCAATTCCTTTGCATATTTTTTACCATTAGGTATGTATAGCGCTTATATGATCGCATTTAGTGTTTTTCTAATCATTGCCAGTAAAGAGAAAGATAGAACCACTATTTTTAAAAATCATTTAAAGTATGCAGCAATTGTTAACTTTATCAGCATCATTCTCCTATTTTTCTTTCCTAGCGGGGCCTATATTTGGAGTCCAACTAATGAGGAAATGATGGCAGTGATTCTGTTTTTAGATATTTTACCTTCTTTGCTTACGTATATTCCAAGAATTTATTCTTTTGGAATCGTATTTTTTGCTTATGGCTATAAAAATCGAAGTGTAATTAAAAATTATCTAATGTACACAGGTATTTTTTGGCTCATATTTACAATCTGGGCTTCTATTACTCTTTTCTCGCCATTTTTCAGGATCTCTCAGCTAGTATATATCTTACATCAGGTTTTTAATTTTCCCAGTTTCGAGCTTATTGCAATTCTTATTCAGGTTTTTTCATTTGGAGGAATTTTTGACGCGTTCGCAAGCATTTTTCTATTGATTCATGCGTTCGTTAATAACGATTCTTCATTAAAAATAGCAGGATTTATCTATTTCATCGGAACAGCAACAATAGGACTTAGTCAAATCGCATATTATATTCAAATGATGTCATAGAACACAGGTTATTAATTTAATAAATTAAATTGATTTAATAAATTTGAGATAAATCGTAATTTAGGGAAAGATAGAGCTGCAAAATACTGGGAAAAAATAATTGCGCAGATGTAAATACTGGCAATCCTATAAGCATTAATTTAGGAAGAATCAAGGCATTTTAGTGTTAAAAACACGAAAAAGCTCTATTTTGTTAATTCTCTTCTTTTTAGCCGAAGATCTTTTCCTCTACAACGACGACATTTCCTGGCTCTAATTGGATTGAGTGCACCACAGCGTCTACATACACTTTTTTCTAATAAATGATATCTAGCTATTTTTCTTTTGTAAGGGTCATCAATAGGTGCCAAAGCGATTTCCTCCGTTTTTTTTTTTAGTTACTTAGAAAATTAAATGTTTTAATTCTATAATCTTTAGATAACAAGATAAAGATGTATGGAAGAATAGTAAAAAGAATTAAAATTTTTGTATCTGAATGAAAAAATTCAAATTTTATAATTAATTAGAATTCAAATAATTGAATTCTAAGCATTTAAATATCGGATGATATATCATGCCTAAGGAAATTTTCGATGAAAATGAATTTTTAGAATTGGCTGAATTCGCAATTCATTGTAGAGTAAAAAGAATTAAGGATGTTGTAAAATTAAAGCTCAGAACAAAGAAATACTTATATACATACAAAACTGATCCTAATACAGCAAATAGACTGCTAAATACTTTAAAGTGCGATGTTATTGAATTATAAGAGAAATGTATTGTTTAAATAATATATAATTAAGCTTAAATAATGAAAAATCTTCCAGCGTGTCAAACATGTGTAAATTCAGGCTTTTTATGTAATAGTTGTGAACAGAAGCTAGATGCTGGCGAACTGACTGAGTTTGAGTTAGATTTAGCAAAAGGATTGTTAACACTGGAAGAACAAGAAAAGTTTAATTTTTTGAAAGATATTTCTTTTTATAAAGCTATAGATTTTGAAGATGTAGTAATACTGGTTCTAGGAAGAAAAGATAAGCTCAGAATCACTCAAGATTTGATTAATTGGATAAAAGAAACATATGAAATAGATGAATTGATTTTTATTGAAAAAACAAATAAGCCAAGACCCGTAATAGAAGCTTTAATTGCTCCAAGTAAATTGATTTCCTTAAACGAGATCTTCTTAGCTACTGGAGATATTGAATTTAAGGCTGTTGTTAGATCTCAAGATAAAGAAGAAATCTTATTTACTAAAGAAGAATTAGAAGATTTAGTATTAGAATTAATTGGGAAAGTAACGCGGATAGAATTTGAGTAATTCATCTAGTTTCTTAAAAACTAATAGGTTTAGTAACCGTGGAAGAATATAAACAAGTCATTTTAATAAGAATAGATTTAAAAATGGGTACTGGTAAAAAGTGTGCTCAATCATGTCATGCTTCAGTTTCAGCGGCAGATTTAGTTAGGAGAAAAAATAAGTCAGTTTGGAAACATTGGATTAATTCAGGACAAAAAAAAGTAGTTCTTAAGATTGATAATTTGATATATTTAAACGAAATTTTAAATAAACTTGATAAAAAAGAAATCCCATATTTTTTAGTTCAGGATGCTGGATTAACTCAATTACCTCCAGGTACTACAACAGCTTTGGGTATTGGTCCAGCAAGGTCAAAAGAAATTGATGATATCACTGGAAATCTAAAACTGTTATAAAAAAATATGAAGGCTACATACTTTGGATGAAAGTGGTAAAAATAATCTAATTTTTATTGCCAATGGGGAAAAAAGACTTGAGAGATTTGTAAATATTAATATTTATTCTTCTTCGAATGTAGAAGGAATAGGAGGGCTTTACAAATATGATTTTAAAGATTTTATAGTAAAGGAAATTATCAAAGGGCGGTATACGCTTGAAATAAAGGAAGATAATCCTAGCTCTTCTTTCTCTAAAGAATCAAAAGATCGATTCACAACCTTTAATCTGATTAAAATAAATAAAGAAACATTTGAAGTAATTAAAATCCTAAGCAAAACTCTAAAGATTCCTATAGATTCAATTTATTATTCTGGTTTAAAAGATAAATGTTCAATTAGCGTGCAAAAAATGTCTATTAGGGGAAATTTTATTGAAATACTGAGAGATTTAAAACTTAAAGATATCTTCATAAGAAATATTTACCCTTCAAAGAAATCTGTAAAGTTAGGAAGTAATTGGGGTAATCAATTTATAATTACAGTAAGAAATATAGAAAAATTCAAAAATACATTAACAAAAATTAACAAAATTTTTAAAATTCTTAAAAATCAAGGATTTCCAAATTATTTTGGACTTCAAAGATTTGGTACATTTAGACCAAATTCGCATCTTATTGGAAGGTTTATATTAGAAGGCAAATTTAAGGAAGCTTTTGATGAATATGTTGTCAATTCATATGCCACAGAATCAATGCGATCTCAAAAAATTCGTAATGAATTAAGAAAAAGCGGTGATCTTGAAAAAGCCTACAATCAATTTCCTAATAGTTTGAATTATGAAAAGATTATGATTAAGTATCTAATTGAAAATCCTGATGATTACAAAGGGGCTGTATATAAGCTACCTAATTATCTAATAAAATTATTACTTAGCTCTTTTCAATCTTACTTATTTAACAGCATGTTAACTATGAGGATTATGAAGGGTTTCCCATTATTTAAACCAATAAATGGTGATGTAATTAGCATTTTAGATGATATTGATGGGCAGTGTACACAAATTATTTACAAATATGGAGGAAATTATGATAAATTTTTAAAGGAGGCTTTAAAGCTAAAGCGTGCTTCTATAATATTCCCTATAATTGGTTATGATACGGATTTAGATGAATTTCCATTAGCGAAAGCTTTAAGCAAAGAAATATTTTCAAAGGAAAATCTTAATAAAGACATTTTTAATAGGGAACTATTGAGAGATCATGAATTTAAAGGAGCTTTTCGAGCGATAACAGCCAAACCAATTGGTCTAAACTTATTAGAATTTACTGAAGACGATATATTTCAAGAAAAATTTAAATTAAAACTAGAATTTTCGCTCCAGAAGGGATCTTATGCTACGATGCTATTAAGAGAACTTATAAAATAATTAATTTATTTTAACGGAGTATTTCTGAATACTTTCTTGCCCAAAAATGTTAATAACTTTTACTTGAATGTGGTATTGATTTGATTCTTTATAAAAGTATGGAGTAGATGTTAATTGTATTTTTCGGTTTTTAGCTGTTTTATATGAAAACCATACATTGTTAAAGCAATCATCTTTATGATTAAAATCAACAGCCCAATAATCAACCAAGTCATGAAATGAGACGATTTTGTGTTTAATCTTATCATTTATTAAATTTATAAAAGGTAATTCATAACTTTTTAATTCAATCCACACCTTTTTTCCATCTTTACAAATCTCTAATTCAAATCTAGGAGGGCCGTTCATATTGATATTTTCATCTTCTTTCTTTAGAAAGTTTTCAGGAATATTAACAGTATTAAATTCTGCATTCATGTTGATAATTTCAAATGGTTGAAAAGAACGATCATAAGTTTCCTTCCAATTAAAAAGATTATTACTATTAGAAATATCCAGAATTCTTTTCCTAGTAATATGAATTGCATGGTTTGCTAAATCACACCCTATCCAACGTCTATTAAGTTTCTCAGCAACAATAAGGCTGGTACCACTTCCACAAAAGAAATCTGCTATAAGATCACCCTCATTTGAAGATGCTAAAATAATACGTTTTAATAGTCTCTCTGGTTTTTGAGTCGAAAAACCTTGATATTCAAGTGTATTAGCTCTAATATAAGGTATATCATTCCAAACATCTCTGGGAAAAATCCCGTCTTCTTTAACATAGACTTTGCGAGATAATTTTTTTCCATTATGACTTCCTCCCCGGTAATAAAATATTCCATGATTATCTTTCTTTAATGCATTTTTAACTCTATTTGAGTATTTCATATAGATATTTGGATCATCATTAAAAATGTAATCATCAGATTTTGTATAAAATAAGATAACATCATAAGATCTGATGAAAAATCTTCTTGTTTGAGCTGAAGCTGCTGGATATGACCATATTATTTCATTTCTAAAATTTCCACTTCCAAATATTTCATCCAAAATAACTTTTATGTAATGGCTAACATGCCAATCTAAATGAACATAAATACTTCCATTTTCAGAAAGTAAATGTTTCATTAACATCAAACGTTCATATAAAAAAGATAAATAAGCCTCTAAACCTTCTTTCCACGTATCTGAATATGCTATTGCAGATTCACTAAAATCATTTTCTCCAATATGGATTTTATAATTAAAATTTCCCCCAGTTGCGAATGGAGGGTCAATATAGATAAGATTGATTTTACTCGAAAAATCCTTTAATAACAAATTTAAAATATTTTTATTTTCTCCCCAAATAAGAAGATTATGCCAATCTTTCTCAGGTGTATTATCTATTATTTTATGTTGGTATTTTTCAAACAAAACTCCTAGATTTTGCTTTCTATTTTGCAAATTTTCTTTATTTTTGAGATTTAATCTAGAGAAATTATATTGATCTTTTTTTCCACTCCAAATTAGATTTGGCATAATTAATCCTTTATAAGATAGCAAAAAATTTATTGTTAATTTCCTTTTCAATTTTTAATCTAGGTAATAATAATCAAAAAAATTAAAAATATGGCACTTGAAGAATTAGAAGATTGGAGAAAATCCCATTATACTAAAGATATAACTCAAGATTTAATAGATAAAGAGGTAATCCTTGGAGGTTGGGTGAGAAATTTTAGAGATCTTGGTGGTTTAAAATTTATTAATCTTCAAGATAAGTATGGAGAACGGCAAATAACTTTAAAAAAAGGAGTGGTTTCTGATGATATTTTCGATAAGGCTAAGTTGGGGTATCAGTATTGTATAATGGTAAAAGGAAATGTAAAGAGATTTGATAAAGCTCCTGGAGGAATTGAGATTATTCCATCAGAAATTAAAATATTAAATAAAACTCCTGAAAAGCTTCCCATAGATATGACAGGAGAAACTAATTCTGAATTAGATCTACGGTTGAATAACAGGGCTTTAGATTTAAGATCTTTAAGAAATCAAGCGATTTTTGAAATAAGAGCAGAAGTTTTAAAATCTATTAGAAATTTTTTACTAGAAAGAGATTTTACAGAGATTACAACCCCAAAAATAATTGGATCGGCTACTGAAGGTGGTACAGAATTATTTCCCATCATGTATTTTGATAAAGAGGCATTTTTAACACAATCAGCTCAACTATATAAAGAACAACTTAGTGGAGTATATGAAAGAGTATTTGAAGTAAGTCCGTGTTTCAGAGCTGAAAAAAGTCGTACTAAAAGACACTTATGTGAGATTTTTACATTAGATCTAGAAATGGCTTTTGCAGATATGAACGATGTCATCAAGATCTTAGAAGAGATGGTCCACAATGTCATTAAGGATATAAGAGAAAACAAAATGCCGGCTTTAAAAACTCTAAAAATGGAAAATAAGACTACTGTTCCAGAAGTACCACTTCCAAGATATAGCTATGATGAAATCCTCGAGTTAATAAATAAAAAATTTAAAATTAGCGTAGAATGGGGTGAAGATATTTCTACAGAAGCTTACCGTAAATTAGGAGAAGAGATCACAGGTTATTACTACATTACTCATTGGCCAATGGCTATAAAACCATTTTACATTCAGCCATCAAACGATCCAAAATATAGCGAATCATTCGATTTACAAATGGGATGGCTTGAATTAACTTCAGGTGGAACCAGAATACATAAAAAAGAAGAACTTATTGAAGCACTTGAGGAAAAAGGATTAAATCACATTTCCTTTGAATCTCATCTTAATGTTTTTGGTTTTGGTATGCCTCCTCATGCAGGATTTGGATTAGGTATAGCACGCTGGATTACATTTTTATGTGGTTTGGATGATATTAGAGAATCTGTTATGTATCCTAGAACACCTGATAGATTAACACCTTAATTAAATTTCAATGATAGAATTTTTTTTAATTATGACTGAAGAATGGATAGATTCATATAAAAAAGCCGGTAAAGCTGTAATTTATGCTCAAAAATTGGTTAAAAAGATTATTAAACCAGGAGCATTATTTTTAGAAATTGCAAATAAATGTGAGGATGAGATATTTAATCAAGGATGTGAATTAGCTTTTCCAATAAATATTTCCTTGGACAACATTGCTGCTCATTATAGCCCTTCCATTGATGATGAAACAAGTGTACCAGATAAGGGATTATTAAAGATTGATTTGGGAGCTCATTATAAAGGGTATATCGCAGACTCTGCCATTACTTTCAACCTTAATAATGACAAAGCCCTTCAAAATTATATTGATGCCGCAAATGATGGTCTTGAAGCTGCTATTGCCATTTTCAAACCAGGAACTAAATTATATGAGTTAGGAGAAGCTATTGCTGAAAAAATTATTAATTGTGGTTTAAGACCAATTACTAATCTTGGAGGCCATGAATTAAAAAGATTTAATTTGCATGCTGGTCCATTTATTCCAAATTTTAAAGATACTAGTCATAATCAAGTTTTAAAACCGGGCGATGCTTATGCTTGTGAACCCTTTACCACATCAGGAGTTGGGAAAGTTGTAAATGGAACACAATCTTATATTTTTCGCTTTGTTAAAAAGATTAAAAAAGGCCTCTCCTATAAAGATCTAGATCTAATGAATAAAATTGAAAAATTAACTAATCGCCTTCCATTTTCACCTCGATTACTGGAGAAAAACGGCATTTTAAAAAATGAAATCAAAGGAATAATTGATAGATTTTTACGAAAGAAGATTCTGGATCATTATCCAATATTACTTGAAAGGACTGGTGCCCCTGTAGCCCAGCAAGAACATACAATTATAATTGATATGGATGGAAATCCAATTGTCACTACAAAAGAAAAATAAAGAAAAAAATCTAATAGCTATCATTTTATGTGCTGGTAAAGGAACTCGATATGGAAAATTTACTCGAAAAATTCCTAAACCATTAATTAAAATAAAGGCTCTTAATAATATTACCATTCTTCATCATTTAATTAGAGATCTTGATAATTTAAAAGTATTTAAAATTGCTGTGGTTACTGGATATCTAAGCGAAAGAATACAAGCTTCTTTAGAGATACTAATAAAGGAGCATTGGAATTTAAAAAATAAATTAATTATAGTTAATTCAGGTGAAGATTATAAGAGAGGCCCAATATTTTCTCTACTTTCCATATTAAAGAACAAGAATATTTATAAGAAAGATAATGTGTTCATTGTTTTTCCTGGGGATACAATTTTCAATATCGAGTTATTAAAAGAAATTTTTAGTTTTATTTATGAAAATTATGTATTAATTCAAAAGAGTCCTTATATTTTTTACCAAGAAATTCAAGCTAAAAATTTATATAAACCTGATAAAGAAAGAGTTAATTTTATATCCATTCTAGAATCTGATGAAACTAAACCAAAAATTAAGATTGAAGAAATTAAAAAGATAGATATAAACTCACTTCCCAAAGAAATATGGCTAAAAAAAATTATCCCTATATTAGTATTAAACTACTCTGTTTTAGAAATTTTAAATAAACTTTCTAAAAATAATCCCGTAGAGGAAATTAGAGAGTTATTGAACATATATTTAAAGCAAAATCAGAAGTTAATTCCATTTAAAATAGAATCAAAAAAACAGTTTTACGATATTGATACTTTTGAAGATTTAAATTATTTCAATCAGCTTGAAAGAGAAAAAAAAGGTGGACAATAGTAGCTCCAATAACCTCAGAAGAGTTGTATCAAAGGAAAAATGTACTATTTCTTCCTATGAATGGTCTCCTGAATCAAAGCTTCTATTGGGAAATTAGGAAATTTTTCTAAAGAGCCATTTTTGATTTATTGTCTCGAGTATCAAAAAATTTACTCAATCCGACAAGAATTCATATTATTATCGCTCCTAAGTATAACCTACCTTTCCTTTTATAGCTATTATTTGTATAATATAATTATTTGCTCCAAAATGCTGATTTATTTAAACGCTTTTGTGAATTGATGTAAATATTAAAACTTATGAAATTTTCTATAGAGCACTATAGGAACAAATGTAAATCAATAATAAAAAACAATTGGATTCAATGTTATCATTAAATCCTTAGTCACCAAAAATAAAAAATCTTTAAGTTATTTCAACTTATTAAATAGTCGCAATTTACTCTACAGTGGACTGTAATAATTGTATTCAATTCCAATGCAATACTATTGTCCAATAAATAAGATGGTGAAATGAGTATTTAAATCTTATTATTAAATCCAATAATCATGGGACAATATTTTTTAAATATAAATTTGAAATAATATAAATATCAAAATTGATTCTATAAATAAATAATGCCTGAAAGTGGAGACATTCCAATAAATATTACTCTTTTTGGAATCTGTGAATTAAAAGGAAATATCATTCGACATTTTGCGCCTTTATCTGCTGATGCAATTTTAGATAAATTACCTCTTGTTTTAAGAGGTAGATATAGTTTTGGAGGGAAAAAGTATTGGACCCTTCCAGGAGTTGAAATTTTTAAAGGCACTAATCCAAAATCCAAAAAAGAAGTAGAGAAAGGTGACATCATTTATAATCCAAAAACAGATGAACTAATTTTAGTTATTGAGAATATGCTCATGCCTAATAAAGTAAACAAGATTGGGAAGATAGAAAGTACTCTTGAATTATTACTAAAAGCAACAAATGGATTAAATACAAGAATTTCTAAATCTCCTGGATCAAAACGAGAACAAAAGTTATGACAGTACCAAAAAAGTTATCAATTGTCTTCATATTTTTTTATTTAGCTATAATCCTCTATCTTGTCTTATTTTTAACAATCCCAGCGATAGAAAATCTTGTTTATCAAGCAAGAAGGAATATTGCGATTTTAACAGAAGGAACTAATTACTTTTTAGCTATTATAATTTCGTTTTTTATTTGTATAATTGGAAATGCTAGTGTAGGTTTTCCTGTACCCTATCCTTTTATACTTTTTTCATTCTCAAATTCAATTTACACAAATTATTTAAATCAAGGATTAGTAATGGGACAGATTTTATTCAATGGATATTTTTGGTTGGAAATCTTAGGAATTACTCTTGTTGGGGGATTAGGGAGTGCTTTAGGAGAATTAGTCAGTCTCTTAATTGGAAAAGGTGCAAAGAAAGTTGCAGCAAATAATACTCTTGAAAATGTTCAAGGGTTTGGCAAAATAGTGGTAGAACATCCAAAAAGTATGTATATGTATATATTTATTGCTGCTGCATTACCTATTCCCGATGATCCTCTATGGATTGCTTTAGGTATGTCAGAAAAGCCCATAAACTTTCGTAAATGTCTTATTTGGGCCTGGTTAGGAAAAAATATAACAACTCTCTTCTATGCACTTCTTCCTATCTTAATTTTATTTGGAGTCAATGCATCTGGTATAAGTTTAGAAGATAAAGTAAGCGTAATAACAGAAGCAATAATGTTATTGGTTACAATAACTCTGATGTTCTTCATTATGACATTTAATTGGAATAAACTTATTGAAAAAAGACAAAAAAAAAAGCAGAAAAGCAATTAGATCCTAATAATTATTTATTATTATTCAAACAATTTTTACAGACAAAAATTACTTTTTGTTTTTTTTCTGAACTCTCGTCATAATAAACTCTTTTATAAATGAAATTCTTGCAGATTTCACATATAGCAGAAGTTCTATTTTCCCCCAATAATGGGCCTAATTTTTCAAATGACATTTAAACAACTATGGTATCGATTTTGAAAGTGTTATTTCTATCTTTGAGATTAAATCTTTTTTTTGCTTCTCTCTCTTTTTAACTTTATAAGTTTGTCGATTATCATAATAATATGGACGGCTTCCCAATGAAATATTCGCTATTTCTACACCTGGGTACATCCGATGTTTTAAAATTTCAGCAACTTCCACTGCAGTTGAAATTTCATCACCTTCACCTTTTATCATTAGTGATTTAGTCCCTCCAGAAAATGCAAAAATAGCATCTTTAATAGTTCTATCTTTATCAGAACGGTTTTTTATTATTAGTGTGGTATCATTAACCATGAAAGAACCTCGTTAATAAAAACTTACTATGATTGAATCAAAAAAAGTTTAGTAGTAAATAGTAAGTATACTTCAATGAATATAAAATTTTTTTAAATTATATATATTACAATTATTTTTTTAACTATTAATACACCCTTTCAATTAAAATATCTTAAAAGGTTGAAAATTTAATTAAAGATTAAATTCTGAACGTGAATTTAAATAATCTAAAATTTTATAATAATCAGAGCTTCTAGACTCAAAATGTTCGATTATCTTACGTTCATTCGTGTCTAAATAATCATAATAAGGAAAGATTATTTCAATGCGTTTAGTGAAATCTTCAATTAATTTATTATACCAATCATTTGGTTTTGCTAAAAGTGTCTGAATTTTTTTCTTAAATTTTTCTCTTTTTCCTTTAAATTTTGCATCATCATTGCTTTTCTTGATTTCTAATAAAAATTTTTCATATTTTTTAATATCTTCTTCTACCTTTTCTCTAAACTTAGGAATCCTAAAGCTTTTTTTAAAAAAATCAGGATCCCACTCATATAAATATCTCTCATCTTCCTCGGCTTCCTCTTCATCAGCAGTTACTATAATGTCACTTTTAGGGACTAAAATTAATCCATAATTTCTCTGTAATTGGGCTAAATACCTCTTACGTAAAATTTGATCAATATATTTTATTTCTTTCAAGACTTTTGTAATATTTTTATCTAAATCTTTTATGATTGGAGTGGCTTCTTTAATCATTTCTTTTTGAGGGAATTCATATTCCAAATCTGTAAAATCGTATGTAGAAAGCATTTCTTGTTCTGGATTTAACATGCGTAGTGCAGCAACTCCTAGATAATAATCTGTAGATTTTAATTCACAATGATTAAAAATTAGGCCCACCGCAAATGGATTTGGAATTTGATAACCTAATTGAGTTAGACAATCTACAGAACTAAAAAAAAACTTAAATCCAGGATGTGTATGCCACCATCCTATTATAAAATCGTCCTTTTTATCTTGAACAGACTTTTGATATACAGATTCATCAATTTGAGCCATATCAACATATTGTTTGTTTTCATATGCTACACCCGCTCGATCTCCTACAATCATTGGGATGGCATCTTTTATAATCACTTCTTTGTTGTTTTCTATAGATCCAATTAGGATTCCATAAACTTCACGCCAGTTTTTTGACGATAATTCATTATTAGCATATCTCATCGCATATCCAACCATTCTTCGATAGGCATTAAACTTCAATAAAACGGGTGTTTTCGCAGGATTTATTCCATATTTTTCTATTAGTTTATCAGTTGGAGATAATTCTGTCAACCTTATAGATCTTAAATTGCCATTATCCTCTCCTGAATCTTCAAATTTGTTTTGATTGAGTGATTTCTTTTTTGTATCTTGATCCTTGTTGCTTCTATCATTCATCATTTAATCAGTGAAATAAATTTTTTAACAAATTAATTATAGTTTAAAGATTTTTATTCTTTTATAATGATTTAATTATATTTTGAATTATATTTTAATCTAAGCAATGAAGGTTATTGGATTTTGTGGGCTTCCTGGTTCAGGTAAATCAACAGCAATAAACTCTATTAAAGATTTAGGAAAAGTCATTAATATGGGGGATGTAGTAAGAATTGAAGCTAAGGCTAGAAATCTTGAACCAACTGATGAGATTTTAGGAAAAATTGCAAAAGATTTAAGAGAAAAGGGAGGTGAAGGGATCATTGCGCAAAAATGTGTTGAATTAATTCAAAATTTGGAAGATAATATTGTTTTTATCGACGGTATCAGGTCTATAACTGAAGTTGAAATATTTAGAAAATATTGGAAATTCCCCTTAATCGAAATTGCAGCTAAAGATAAATTAAGATATAAAAGAATTGCTCAAAGGGATAGAAGCGATGATTCAAAAGATTTTATCGAAATATTGGAAAGAGATAAAAGAGAAATTGGATTTGGTATTATTAACGTATTGAAAAAAGCTAATTTTAAGATAACAAATAATTTAACAATAAAAAGATTAGAAAAAAAAACCAGAGAAATCGTCAAGTGGATAATTAATAACTATTAATTCCTTTTAATCAAATTTTAAATAATCTGCTATTGTTTTAGCCAATGAAACTTTAGCTAATTCATTATCGATTGAATCTGTGCCAATTATTTCATCAGCTCCTGCTTTTAGAATTCTATATTTTGCTTGTTGAAGCATTAAGGCATGGGTAGCTACAGCATATACTCTATTTGCACCACTTTCTTTTGATAACTTAATTGCTGTAGCCATTGTACCTCCTGTTGCTATGATATCATCGGCAATTACTACATCTTTATTTTTTAAACTTAACTTGCCTGACATCACGATATCTCCTGTTTTAACGTCTCTTACTTTTTCAAAATAATCGACGAGTATATCATCTCCAAAATATTTGGCAAAAGCCTTAGATCTCTCAACAGCTCCTTTGTCAGGAGAAACAACTACAATGTCCTTAGCTCCTAATTTTTTAATGTAATCCGCTAAAAGTTTCATAGAATCAACGTTAATTGCCTTACAAGAAAAATCTACTAAAATTTTAGGTTCATGGAGGTCTACCGTGTAAAATTCATCAATATTAAAGGAATTTATCATTCTAATAATTGTAGTAGCAAATGGGCACTCACCTGGTCTAAATATCTTATCTTGACGTGCATAAGCAAGATAAGGAACTACAACTATGATCTTTTTAGAACCTATCCTTTTAACGGAATCAATCATCATCGCAAGCTCAAATAATCTCTTATTTTGATCTGCATTTGAACTTGGGCCAGTAGATTGTACAATTATTACTTCCTTCCCTTGAATAATTGTCTCATCTTCAATATTTAAGCGTAGATAATTCTCTCCATCGGGAAAGCTTTTAGACTCAGTATCTACAGTCTCAATTCCTAATTCTTCAGCTATTTTTACTCCAAGAATTTGACTTCCTGGTCCCACTATTAAGATTTTTTCCATATAAATTTCACATTTAAATTTAACTCTCTAATTTAATTAATTACCAATTTTCCTTATAACTTTTTTATAAATTCAAGACATGATTCAAAAATTTCCTCTCTATGTCCTTTAAACGAATGACCTCCATTTTCATAAATAACGACATTCTTATCATTCAAATTCAAATGATTTTTAATATAATAAACATTTTCAAATGGAATTCTTTTATCATCTTTACAATGAGCAATTAAAATTCTATCAATATTCTTATCATCTTTCTTTAGAAAATATCTTGGACTGATTTTCTTTACAATTTCTTCTGAAAATTTGACATTAGTTGTATGATAATCATAACGCGTGCAGAGAGCTATTAGTTTCTTAACACGTACATCATTAAACCCATAAGTTAAAATTATTGCCCCACCTATGCTTCTTCCAAAGAGGATGATATTTTGATCGGATAGTCTTTTGGATTGACTTTGAATGAGCCAATCTAACACAATTTGTATATCTTTAAAAATTTTAATTACCATTCTGTACCATGATCTATGCCCTGTTTGTTTTTTGGTCTCACCGTGAGCTCTATAATCGTATGATAAAACATAATAACCTGCTTTTGCGAATTTCTCAGAAAAAAATCGTACAAAATAGCTTTCCCTATGATCTAATAAACCTGCAAGATTAATGATAAAGGGAGCTTTTGGTGGAGTCTTTTCAGTAGAGTATATAGATGCTTTTAATTTAATATTATCGGATATTATCGGTATATCAATATTTTCAATCTTTAATGCACTCATAATACTTAACCTACCCCTCTTTTTCTCTATATTTTTTTATTAATCCTTTTAGCGTTTTTACGGCTAATTCAGCACAATGCTTATGATCCTCGGGTAATCCATGTAAAGCTTTATCTAAATCTTCAGGAGTTAAATCTTCAGCGAATTTTAATGTATTTCCTTCTATTAGTAAGGTGGTTTGACTGCCAGCCGCTACAGATGCTCCACATCCATCAGTAATGAAATTAGCCTTCAGTATTTTACCATCTTCAACTTTTAAAAAGAATTGCATTAAATCACCACAGGATCCTCGAAAAGAGTTGGATAGGGTAATTTTCTCATTTGATGGTTTACCCCAATTAGGAGGATTATGAAATAATTTGACAATATACGGATTAAAATCTTCAAGTTCCTTTTCTATTATCTCTTGTTGAAGTTTATCAACAAAATCATCAAATTCATCTTTCTCATCGGTCATTTTATTGTTTCTCTTTAAGATGATTTAAAACGTGGTCTTTTAATTTTTCCATTTTTTCACTATCTTCTGGTGTTTTATAATATTTATTTAAAACATTAAGGATATTTTCATTTATATCGTTATGCTCGGATATACAATCAGTTTGTTTCAAAAAATCTTCTCCATGTCTTTGAGCAGCAGTATTTTCAGTTACTTTAATTAGTTCTGTCGCGATAACACAGTTTAAATAGATAAGATCTGATAGCATGTTCTTTATATACAATAATAATTTAATCTGGTCGGACATAATAACTAAAATATAATTCTTCTTTAATCTTTTTTTAAAAATCTATATAAAAATACTAGATTCAACAAAAATTTCAGAAAATAAAAATAATAAAAATTATAAAATAGAATAAAGTACCAATAATCAAAGCTCCAATAAGTCCTATTCTGATTGAAAATGTTCTTTTTGCGTCTTTTGTGGTAATATCTTTCGGGAAGTTTTTTAAATTCTACAGATATTTAAATGTTAATTTCTTTTTCTTGTTTTTAGTAGTTACGTTAACTCTTTATGCTACATTTAATACCATATGGCTCATTTAAGCGAAAAAGATACTAATTAAGAGAATTTATGTCAAACAATAATGATTAATATAATTTTTACTTTTAAATTTAATAAAGCTTTAATTTTTACACTATTTAAGTTCGAGAAAAAAATGTTAAATTTTTGAAGTGAGATGGATTATAAAGATTTTCATGATGGACTATTGTCATTATCTTTAATCTTATTTATTTTTTCAATTACATTTCTAATTGGTTCAATTGTTTTAAAACCCTTCATTGGATTAGAGCCATCCGATAGGGATTTCATTATAATTATCAGTATTGTAAATATAATATTTAGCATCTATTACATGATAGAGGCTCTAAGGTTAAATAAAATTTTCAAATTAGATAATGGATATATTATTAAATTTGGAAAAAGAATTGGAATTGTCTCTTTAATTTATATACCACAGATTTTTTTAATAAGTTCCTTACTCATCAGAAATTTACATAATTTACAAATTATGATGATAGGTCTTATTATTTTTATAGAAACTTTATTGCTGGGTGTGGTTTTTAAAGAAGTGTATGACCTCATCTTTAAAGAGGAAGCTGAAAGAAAATTTGAATTAAAAAAAAATCGCAAATTATATTTTGAGAGATAAAAAAAATTCCTTATTGTTTTGCTAATTTTTCAATTGCTGTATCAATCATTTTAAGTTTAGTAGAATATTTCTCCATAATTTCTGCAAATTTCTCAATATCAATCTCATTATTTTCTCTTAAAGATTTTAATTCATTAATCGTTCTTATTATTCCTGCTTTTTTATCATTTAATTTTTCTCGTTTACTATAAGGAATTTTCTGTTCTAATTTCTTCTTTTGAAATGATTTAAATCTTTTAATGTTTAAATCTTTGGGCACAAATTTGGTCAAATATACAATATTTTTGGGAACAAATGGAGCTAAATTTTCAGGGATAATTACTATAGGTTCTGGATCCTGTATTTTTTTAATCTCCTCATAATCTAAAGATTCCACATTATTATTTTCCAGTAAATCCTTGACAATAGATAAATTTAGCTGAATACTATCCTGTTCTTCTTCTGATAAATAAGGTAAATCATTATACATGGCCTCCCAGATTTCTTCAGCCTTCTCATAATAAAAGTTAGCTTTTTGTTGCAGTTTTTGGACTTTTTCTTTATTTATTGTCGTGATTGATGATTCTAATGAAGCAATAGCCTTTAAATGGCATGCTTTCCCCATATCAAAATGAAATTGAGCTCTTAACTGATGTCGTTTCTTTTCATCATGCTTCTTTAAATAAAAGATTCTCTTAGATAAAGCACTTAGACCTGCATAGAGTTTTGAGGCAAAATAAACGTTATTTTTGTTTTCTTCTCTTAAAGCAGCGATGCTTTGCGCTAATACACGCGTTTCTTCCGAATTTAATTCAAGATGTTCGGGGCTTAGTGATTTACCGAGATCACTCTGTAGGACTACTGCTGTGCTGAAATAAGCCGCTGTTTTATAAATCTTACTGCTTTCAGACATAGCAACAACTGAATTCTCCCAATCTTCCTCATCCTCAAATCTTTCAGATAATTGAGAATAAGCTTTTGCTAAAACCGATAAAACACGAGCACATTCAAACATCAAATCTTTAATCTCAATTTCGCGCTTATTTTCAAGAGGATCTAAATAATAAGGAGTAATATCTAATTTTTTTATAATTTCAGATTGATTGTGATTTTGATAGTTAATATTTAATATTTTAGTATATTCTAATATCAGGTTCAAATCGTCCAAGCTAAAATGTTCTTCCTCTTTTTCTAAGGCATCTTCTAATTTTTTAATTTTAAAATGCAGATAACGTATTCTCTGCAATGACTCTTCTGTAAAAAAAGTAGACATAATCTTTTTCAGTAGTTTTTTTGTTAAATTTGAGTTAATTAAGATTATTAAATCATCATTTTAAAACTAATCTATAAAAACTTTTTAATTACAGCTAAATTTATAAAATTCTGAGTTAAAATTTTATAAATAAATAATGAATAAAAATACAATTTTTATCATTGAATTTGTTTCTGGAGGGGGATTCAATCAAGTTGAGATTCCTGCCTCTCTCTTTGCTGAAGGATTTGGCATGCTAAGATCTATTATTGCTGATTTTAAGAATTTAGATTATGAAATTGAAACTCTTTTAGATTTTAGAATCCATTTTTTATCAAGGTATTTAAACGCTGACTTCATTAACATTATCCAAAATTCAGATAATTTTTGTGCTAAATTTAAGGAATGTATTAAAAAAAGTAAATTTTGCTTTATTATTGCTCCAGAATTCTTAAATATTCTTTTTAACCTTACAAAAATTGCATTAGATAACGATAGGATTGTTTTAAGTGTTGGTTTAAAAGGGATTATATTGGGTTCTTCAAAATTAAAAACCTATAATTTTTTAAAAGAGAAGAAAATTTGCACTCCAATAACTTTTTTAGTACCTTATAAACAAGGTAGATTTGATATTGAGTTCATAATTAGAAAACTGAATGAATTTGATGCCCCAATCATAATAAAGCCTGAAGATGGAGTTGGAGCAGAATCAATCTACTATTTTGAGAATGAAAGTCAAATTATAAAGTTTTTCAATCAATCTACAGATCTTTTTGACTATTCCAGAAGATATATCCTACAAGAATTCATTGAAGGTGTTGACTTGAGTGTTTCAGTAATAGGAAATAACAATCCAAATAAATTATCTAAGAGCTCTCCAATCATAATAGGTATTAATCATCAACATATTGTCATAAAGGATTCCCATCACGAGTCAAAATATTTGGGAGGTTATACACCCGTAGAGAATTGGGAAGATATAGCGCTCTCTTTAAAAAAGAATTTCGAAAAGCTGAATTTTTCATACTTTAATGGATATTTTGGTATAGATTTTATCCAAAAACAGGAGAAATTATTAAGTTTCGTCGAGATCAATCCAAGATTAACCACTTCATATATAGGAATTAGAAATGTTGTTAGACAAAACTTAATGGAAATTATCTTAAATTTTGATGAAAATGATTTTGATTTATACAAAAATAAATTCCGTAAATTTTCAAAATTTGGTCCTTTAAATCTAGAATATACTGGAATAGATTCTTTTGAAAATGTGAGTAAAATTATCATTCCTAAAATGATAAATGATCTTCCTGAAATAGTTACACCCCCAATAAAGCTTAATAGTGATGATAAAACTCAAAAAGATTATTATATTTGTTTTATTGCTACAAAAACTAAAGATCTTCCCTCATCTGAAAGGAGAATTAACAAGATTAAAAAGGTATTAAAAAAGAATGAATTTAATATTATTAAATAGATAAAGCTAATATAATTGAAAATCCACCGTAATGTATCAGTAAAGAGATAATCAATGCATTCTCAACTTTTAAATGCTTATTTATGATTAAATTATATGTTAGAAGCCATAATGCCCATACTTGAAATATGATCATTAATACATTATCCAAAATACTTATAACCGAATAATCTAATAGATCTAATTCCTTAAATATGTAATGAATTGCTAAATATATTATGGTTGGATAAAATATAAGACTAAAAGACAATAACAATTTAATAGAATTCTCACTTTTCTTATAAAAGAGACGACAGATTAATTCATTTATACAATAATATAGTAGAAAGTTTATAATAAAAAACATATTAAAAAATATCTGTAAACTTAAATTACTTGTTTGAAAAGATTGGAATAGATTGGTAAAAAATAATAAGATTGGAAATAAGTCATTTAAGTTACAAAAAATTAACCCCAAAATTAAAAGGCCTATCGAAAAAATAACCGTATAGATTTTATAACCTTTCTCATAGTTAATAATTTTTTTTGGAGTTAAAAACATTAAACTTTTTAATATAGGAGAATTGAATTCTTTTTTTGAGAAATCGGGAGAAATAATGCTTTCAATACTATCTTGTAATGAATCATAAGCATGCTGCCCTAATTCTGTTAAATAATACTTCTTATCTTTTCTTTGTTCAATTAATTGAGACAATGCATCTAAATGATGATAAATTGTACCAGTGCTGACTTTTAATTGTTTTTTAAGTGTAGTAAAAGAAGAAAATCCATTGTCCCCAATAATTTTTATAATTCTTCTTCTAAGATCATGTCCTAATGCGTAATAAAAGTTGGATTCCAAATTTCCAGAATCATTGTTATCTAAATTTTCTTTTTCGTTTTCTTTAATTTTTAACTCCCTTCTTTGGATTTTTCTTTTGTTAAAAGGATATTTAAATTATGAAAAAAGATAAGAATAGCACCTGCTATAGACATATAAAAACCAATACCTGCGCTCTGGATATAAGCTATCTCTTGAGGAATTAATTCAAAAATAAAAATCAAAAAGAAACCAAATCCCACAAAATTAATGATTACCGAATTTATTCGATATTCTAATTTAAAATATATTAATAAAGTAGCTATTAAACATATACTACCACTGATTAAAGGAAATAGATATAAAAATGCATTTGAAATATCCACAGATATAGCTATTAAATATCTCTCCATTAATGAGTATCCAGAAAACCACGAAAAAAACTGAGATATAATCAATAAAATTGACCCTGTTAGCCCTAACAACCTATAATCAAAATTAGATTTGATGTTCATATACCATTCTCGATATTTGATTTTTCATACATAAACATTCAAATAGTATAAAAATAAATATTAATATTAATTTATTTCTTAATTCTCAACTCAAAATTAATTGCTGTTTTTTGAAAAATCATGTCTGTTCAAGAAGAACAAGTAGATATGGATTCAGTCGCATTGTTCGATTACTTAAAACAAGAAATCCCAGTCGATGATTTGAAGAATTATGCCTCCCCAAAACGGATTCGAAGCATAGATTTCGTAAAAGGATTAGCTATAGTCATGATACTCATGGCTCACACAAGCAGTGCCTGGTTAGATAGCCAATGGATATATCTTTATGGGATGATGTACGCTCTACTTGATTTTCTCGGACCCTCCCTGTTTGTGTTTCTTTCAGCTCTTAGTGTTATCTTTAGCGTCAAAAGAAAGCAAGGCGTTGTACCAGATAAAGTTATTAGAAATGGGATTGTTACCCGAGGTATCGTCATAATGGTGATAGGGATATTGTTTAATCTTCCAACGGTTTTCCTTTTTAACAAACCAGACTGGATTTGGAACTGGAATATCTTGGTATTCATTGGTTTTTCACAGATTGTCTCACTTTACGCTTTAAAGTTAGGTAAAGCGACAAGAGGAATTATCGGGACCTTCATTATTTTTACATCGGATGCAATAAGACAATACCTTTTTGATGGAAAAGTAGCTGGGAATACATTCCTCTCAATTATTCATTATATTGTAGTTTCACCAGCTCCAATGACGCCTTTAATTCCGTTCTTATCCATATGCTTTATTTCAACTATTTTTGGTGAATATCTCTATGCTGCAATGATTGACGGAACTAAACAAGCCTATACAGTTCTTTTTAGAATATTTCTTTTCTGGGGTATTTGTCTTATTGGTTTGGGTATGATCTATCCTTTTATTCTTGGAACCCCCTTACAAACAACTGCAACTTTATCTGCTGTAGATTATCCCTTTTTAGACTTGCTTAGATTAGCAAACTCTCAAACATTTACGAGTTTTAAATTTCCTGGAATGCCTGATTTCTTAATTAGAGGCAGATCCTCAAACATGTGCTATAATTTAGGATGGGCTTTACTTATAATTGCAATCTTTTTTTACTATATCGATATTAAAGATAAAGATAATAGTTTTATTAGGATGCTTGTATATTATGGTAAAGTTTCTCTAAGTCTATTTCTTGTACATTGGGCATTTATTAGCCTTTTCGTAGGTTATTTTAATATCTTGTTCTTTATATTTATATGGCTTGGTTTCACTGGTTTAATGGGCTTTTTGATGTACATTTGGATAGAGTTTGCAAATGGGGTTGGAAGTCCTGAATGGATAATGGTACAAATCAGTAGAATAGGGCAAAAAACAACACATGCAGTAAAAAAAGAAACACATCTCATTGTAGAGAAAATTAAGAAAGAACATGAGGATAAATCCTAATTAACTATAACTCTTTTTTCTTATAAGTAAGAGTAATAATGTATAGAAATTTTAAACAAAATACATACAACTAATATTCGATATCGGATTAAATGCTTTCTAGTCGCATTTAATGCTAAACATATAAATACCTATAATATAATATATCAAATATACAAAGGCATTTTTGTATTTAATAAAAATATAAGGCCTAGAAGTAACCATTTTTATAACTTAACTTTAAAAATATTGATTAAAATGGAAAAGGATACATTTAAATTTAAGATTACTCTTTTTGGGGCGGGTGGAGTTGGTAAAACCTCCCTATTGATTAGATATATAAAGGATTATTTTAATCCAGAATTGAAACAAACAATCGGTTCAAATTTTTTAATAAAAGATGTAGAAATTGAAAATACAAATGTTAGATTACTCCTTTGGGATATTGGTGGTCAGGAACAATTTAGTAAGCTTCGACAAATCTATTTCAAGGGGAGTAATGGGGCTTTCGGCGTATATGACGTTACAAGTCAACCTTCCTTATTAAAACTTCCTGGTTGGATAAGTAGTATTAAAAAGTCAGTAAAAAAGTCAATTCCAATGATAATAGTTGGTAATAAAACCGATTTAGAACGCCAAGTAGAGAGATCAGAGGCAGAAGATTTGGTAAAAAGACTTAATTGCTGTGATTATTTAGAAACTTCTGCTAAAACAGGAGAAAATGTAGAACCAGCTTTTAAAAGGATTGCACAAGCATGTTTAGAAAGTGTGAAAGAAGAGTAATAATTATGCTGTAGTTAATAATGATGCCTATTTTAATTTGATACTATAAATTTGAAGATCTTTTTTTAATTTTTCAATATTGCTAAATCTGAGTGCTTTTATTCCAGCTTCCTCAGCAGCTTTGACATTATTTAAACCATCATCAATGAATAGAATTTCTTTTGATTTACATTTTGCTTTTGCAATAGCTAATTGAAATATCGCAGGATCTGGTTTAGTCATTTGAATTTCATGCGATAGGATAAAATCATCAAATAAATTCCATATATCCCAGTTTTGTTTTTTTAAATATTTCCAATGACTCACATTAATATTTGACATACACATTAATTTTACGTGATTAACTTTCTTAATAGTTTTTATTAAATCCAGCATTTCCAAATTGATGTCTGCTATAATACTGTTAAAAGCATTATAGAAGGCTTTTTGATCCAATGAACATACTTGAAGTAACTCACATGCTAATTGATAAAATTCCTCTTTAGTTATTTTACCCTGATGAAATGTATCAGATTGACGGAAAAATTCCAACATTATGGGAGTGCTTGTTTTATTTAATGGAGATGGAGTGATAACTTCATTAAAAAACCGACTGAAATCAAGCTCTACAATAACTCCTCCTAGATCAAAAATTATACATTTAATTGCCATAATATTCTCAATTTAGATAAAAATTATTTTCTAAAAGATACTTTTGTTGAAAATCTGCGAAATGGTCTAGGAAGTTTGTATTTCGGAGCCCCCTTCGTTTCCTCTTCAAGTATTTCTATTAATTCACTTACCTTTATATTATTTATTTGCTCTGAAGTTGCTTTTTTTGGTCCAAAAGGCTTACCAATTAATCTCTTTCTTATTGAAATTGTTTTATTTGCTTGTTCTTTTTTACCTACTATAATTGTATATGGAATCCATTCTACTTCTGCTTGTCTTATCTTTTTACCAACAGTTTCTTCGCGATCATCAAAATCTACGCGAAATGATTTTTCACTTATAAGATTTAATAGCTTTTCAGCATAATCATTTTGTTCATTACTTACAGTAATAATTCTTATTTGAATAGGCGATAACCATGTTTTAAAACCTGGAACTAATTTGTCTTTATTTCGAACTGCAGATTCAATAAGCCCCCATAAAACTCTTTCTATACCTCCCGTCGGAGAATTATGTAATATCATAGGATGCTTAACTTTACCATCGGCATCTATAAACGAGATATTATATTTTTGTCTCTTTTTTCCATCTGTATCTATCATATAGTCTAAACAACTTTCCACGTCTATCTGATTTGTAGCTAATGTTGCATCTTTATTTTCAGCAGAAAGGACATTTCTCTCAAGTTTTAATATATAATAATAATACCTTTCGTCCCATAATTCTAATAAAGCTGGAGCATCTTCTGATTTTATTAAATTCATTATCCAGTCTTTATTCTCTCTATAAAAATCTTTTGTAGCTCTAAATATCACATAAGTTTTCACTCCTAAGTCTTTTTCAAGACCCTTTATTAAAAAATATTGTTTTTTAAATTCCTCTATTGCAGAATCTAAATCTTTGCATAAACTATGCATATCCGGCATTATAAAAGCACGTAACCTCCGCAACCCAGTGAGTTCTCCTTCTAATTCCCGTCTAAAAGCATATTGTTCCCATTCATAAACCCTTAGAGGAAAGTATTGAGGTCTTAAGTTCATTGATGAGAATAAATCAAATAAAAGAAAATCCGAAGCATATCGTAGTAAATATCTATCACTTCCAGACTCAAGCCAATAGCTTCTAGCTGGAAATCTTGCTGTTTGAGCAGTTAACTTTTTATTTTTAACTGTGTACATTATTGGAGTATCAATAAGTATCGCTCCATAATCGATTAGCCTATCCTCAACGAAATTCTTTATCAAATTTTTCATTATAACTCCTTTCGTATACCATCTTAAATTTCCAGCATCGGTATTTGGGTCAAAATCAACTAATTCAAATTCTTTCATCACTTTGATGTGAGCAGGTTCTATTGATTCATCCACCCTCCTGGATCCAAGTTCAGATCTTAGAAACATATAGAAATCTTGATCTTCAACTTCCTTAAACGGAAGAACATTATGTTCATGATCAAATTTTATATCTAATTCATTACCTGTAGGGGTGATTACTTTGAAGATGGAATTTTTTATTTGTTCTTCAGGGGTAATCGCCAATTTTACATCTCTATACATTTCAGCTACTTCATGTCCAATGCAGGAAATTTCGAAAGATTTATACCATCCAAAAGGCGAGAATTTTGCTTTAATGCCTTTTTCACCTAAGAAATCAGCTATTTTTGGGCATACTTCCATAGCAGCTGCTTCATTACTAAGAAATTTGCTTAAATGAGCCCAAGGATAAACTAATACCTTATCAACTTGGTACATTTTTCTATCCTTAATTAGTTCGACAAGTTTTCTTTTTTTTCCTTTAATCTTTCCTTGTTCGATCTTTTTATTGTGCTCTCGTATCTCTTCATTCTTTTCTCTAATTTTCTCTGGAAAATTTGTTATTTGGATTATAGCTTCTTCAATTACCTCAGCTCCCTGCTTTGAAATCAAATCTGTATCATAAGTATCCTGATCTTCAACTGAAACATAAGCAACAAGAATTAAACCCTTCATCTCAATTAAATCTTCTGGAAAATCTTGTGGTTCACTTGTGGCAGGTTTGTTCTTAACAACTTTTACGCCATCTGAATGAATTAATAAAATTTTCATTATTATCTTGATTATTTAATTAATTATGAAATCCCTAACAAAAAATTCTAAATATTTGATAATTTATTATATTTAAAATTCAAATTAATTATTACTAAAATAGTTATCTATTAGAATGAATCTTAAAAATATTTTTTCAGAACTCATACTAGCATTAGATAAATTAGATCTAGACCGTGAAGAAATATTAAAAATTTCTCGAACAATTATTCGCGATTGTAGTATTGCAATTAAAAATATTCATAGAAAAGAATATGAACAATATCATGAGAAATTAACTAATATTAAACTTGTTCATGAAAAACTCGTTTCAATTGTAAAAAATAATCCTGGAGCATTTTTTAAGTACTTAAAAACTCCTGAACAAGAATATGCTGAAGCAATAACCTTCTATTCAATTATAGCTAATAAAGAATTACCCAACCCTAGCGAATTGAATATCAATCCATTGAATTATGCATTCGGTTTAGCCGATGTTATTGGAGAATTAAGAAGATATGCATTAGATAATATAAGAAATTCACAGATTCAAGATTTGAACAAAATTTTAGAAATAATGGATGAAATTTATTCTTATTTATTTGCAATAGATTATCCTTCTGGATTAACTCAGGATCTAAGACAGAAAACCGATAGAGCAAGAAGCATAATCGAAAAAACGCGAGGAGATATTTCGATTGCTCTACAAATGAATGAATTAAAAATATGCATAGAAAAGAATGTCAAATTTAATAAATAAAATAGAAAAATCTCTATAACGATACCAATGCCATTTGAAACTGAAAAAATAAAACATGAAAGCAAGATAAATTATGAGAAAGCATGGCTTGAGACTAAAAACCTTTTGAAGTTAAAAGGCAAATATTTTAATTTAGTGAAAAAGGGGAAAAGCCACATTGTAAATGACTTTATCTTTGATGTCAGGAAAAAAATTCTCTCTCTAGGATTTGAAGAATTAGTTTTACCAATGTTTGTCGAGGAAAGTGAAATTTATAAGCAATATGGCCCAGAAGCTGCTTTAATTCTCGATAGATTATTTTATTTAGCGGGTTTACCTCGCCCAGATATTGGAATTTCAAATAAAAAAATTAATTTTTTATTGAAAATAATTCCAAATTTTAACAAAATTGATGAACTAAAGAATATCTTTAGAGCATATAAAAAAGGAGAAATTGAGGCTGATGATTTAATTGAAATTTTTATTGAAAGGTTGAATGTTGAAGAGACTGAAGCCACCGAAATTATTGATAAAGTTTTTCCAGAATTGAAAAATTTAAAACCAATACCTACAAAAACTACTCTCAGAAGTCATACTACGGCTCTATGGTTTTTAGTATTAAATGAATTGCAGAAAAAAAAGCCCCTTCCACTTCAATATTTTTCAATTTGCCCTAAATTTCGTCGAGAACAAAAAATTGATGCAACTCATCTATACTGTTCTAATACTTTATCTTTAGTTATCATGGCAGAAGAAATCTCCTTGGAAGATTGTCAGAATATAGCATCTGATATATGTGAAAAAATGGGGTTTAAAAATAATAAATCAGATATTAAGAAAGCTACATCAAAGTATTATGCTCCTCAAACTGAGTTTGAAATATTTGTAGAACATCCTAAAACTAAAGAATGGATTGAGATTGGAGACGGAGGATTTTATTCTCCTGTAAGTTTAGCACAATATAATATTCAGTACCCTGTTTTTAATATTGGTTTTGGTGTTGAAAGAATTTGTATGATAAAAACTGAAATTGAAGACATTAGAAAATTAGTATATCCTTACTTTTATGAAGATATTGCATTTTCAGATGAAGAAATCAGTAGATCTATTAACTATAAATATATACCATTGACTGAAAAAGGGATTGAAATCAAAAATGCAATTTTACAAACGGCATTGAATAGCAAGGATGAGAAATCTCCTATAGAAATTAAGGTTTGGGAAGGAACCATAAAAAATAAGAGGATTGCTGTATTTATATGGGAAAAAGATAAAAATGTAAAATTGTTAGGCCCTGCCTCCCTTAATAAGATATGGGTACAAGATGGAAATATTATTGGATTACCTCCAAATGAAATTCCTGAAAATGCAATCAACACAAATAAAAATTATCTTGAAGCTATCGCTTCAGAAATGGCTTATAATATAGAAATTTTACTAGATCAAAATAAAACTTCTTATGAACATAGAATAAAAATGTGTTATCGTGCTTCTGAAGTGAATTTAGAGGTAAATGATGTTGTACTAGAATATATTCACTCTAGACAAAAAAAAATTGATATTAGAGGCCCCGTTTTCATCGGTCTTTCATTTAATGTAATTGAATGAATATTAGAAAATAGGTTTTAAAATGAAAAAAAAGGTATTGATTGCTGGAACATTCGATATTATTCATGCAGGTCATATCTACTTGATTAATGAAGCTGCTAAATTAGGAGACGTTTATGTTATTGTAGCTACAGATAAAAATAGAGCATTATATTCGGGAGTTGCCCCGATTGTTTCACAGGAGCAAAGACTTGAAGTTGTAAAAGGTATAAAAAATGTAAAAGAAGCTAGATTAGGAAGAAGCGATAATGATACTCTTAAGACAGTTGAAGAGATTAATCCAGATATTATTTTATTAGGTCCAGATCAAAAGTATGATCTTAATACTTTAAAAGAAGGATTAAAAAGAAAAGGATTAAGCCATATAGAAGTAAAAAGAATGAAATCATATTATGATAAATATGCATTGCATTCTTCTAGTTTAATAAAAAGGAAAATTATTAAGACTCACAAAGAAAATAAATAGTTGCATATTTGATGAAAGAAAGTGAAGAAATCACCCCTGAAAATTATGCTAATTGGTTTGCTCTTTTTGAACTTTGTCGACTAACAAAAAATAGAAGATCTATTAATATTAGTAGCGTAGAATTTGGAGAACTATTAGGTTTAAGTCAACAAACTGGAAGTCGAAGAATTAAAGATTTAGTAGATTTAGGCTGGATAAAAAGAAGAAGTGAAGGTAAAACACAGAAAATTTCGATTACAAAAGAGGGAGCAAGCGTAATGCTTAATATATATAAAAATCTGAAGGATCTTCTCGAATCAATATTAATTGTCGGGGAAGTAGTTGAAGGAATGCATGAGGGAGGCTATTATGTGGCTATTAAAAGCTATTTTGATCAATTTAAAAATAGATTGGGTTTTGAACCTTATAAGGGCACACTCAATTTGAAGTTAAGTGATACAGATAATTCAATTTTAAGAGAAAAACTGCAATATATTAGACCTGTGATTATTAATGGATTTAAAAATCAAGAAAGAGAATACGGTCCCGTAAAATGTTATGACGTATACATTTACAGGTTGGATAACAAAAATAATCGTCGTAAAGCAGCAATACTCGATATAAAACGAACCCATCATAAAAAGAATGTAGTAGAAATTTTAGCTAAACCTTATTTGAGAGACTATTTCAACTTGAAAGATGGAGACAAACTTATTATTGAAGTAATTAAAAAAGAATAAAGGTTCCATAGTTATATCAATTTTTTTCACTTATATAATTGGTTATTGATTTATTAATTTTGAAATACCTATAAAAACTCGTTGCTAAGACCAAGATCATAAAAACAAAAAGTAATTCATCTATATATCCTAAAAAAGACGTTAATAACATAGATATGAATATATAAAATAATCTTTCCGATCTTGCCATTAATCCAAAATCAAAATCTCCCTTATATATTCCCTCTGCTTTAGCTCGTAAATAGCTAATCATAAGAGAGGCTATAAAGGAAATAAGTATAACTATTTTTACATCTATAAAATTCCAGAGAATATTATCCCAACAATAAATTAATAGGGCTAAAAAAATTATAAACTCACTAATCCTATCCATTAATGAATCAAAAAAACCCCCAAAAGTAGAAGTTTTATCTGTTAATCTGGCAATTTCTCCATCTACTCCATCAAAAATCCCAGTAATAAAGACAAAGATTGAAAATAGAAAGAGATTAGATAAAATCACCAGAAAAAAAAAACTTAGAAAGGAGAACGCTAACATTAAACAAGTAGCAATATTTGGAGTAACCCCAATCTTACTTAAAGCTTTGGCTAGAATTTTTATCAAAGGACGGAATATTCTGCGTAATCGGAATTTTGAGGGCATAATTATTAAGTTAAAGAATTTTATGAAAGATTTTGAGCTTATCCTTTTGAAATTAACCAATTCTACGGTAAGTTCATTTTTATATAATATTTAATTATTACAATAATATAATTTTTTTAATTTCATAGTTTAAATTAAATAATAAATTCGAATAAAACATAAGAGAATGTGAATACTATTGAAATTGCGATTGATACTAAAAGTAAAAACCAAAAAAAACAAAGAAGTATCTATAAAATTTAATGTTGCTCCAAAAAAGCATATTGGATTTATTAATTTTATAAATCTAGTCTTAAATCAAGATTTACCAATCACCCTCTCTTTTGAAAAAGTAAGTAAATCAGGTGATAAAGAAGAAAGTAAGATTGCAGGAGTTTTTAAATTCCAAGGGAAAGATACGTTAGCTTTACACCAATTGAATGAGGAAATCCAAGAAGAACAACGTAAACGTAAAAAACAACATCAAAAACGTTTATAATAATAAAGTTCTTACCCTTTAAGATAAACTAATAAACCCTAATTTAATTAAGTTCTTACATATATTATAAACTTTTTCATGTCCCAAATTTAATTTATTTGTAATTAATTTAATTGATTTTTTCCCATCTATTTCATAGTAAATTTTACAAGCAGTATCTCCTGTTAAATAATATTTAGGATTAATTTTGTTAGAACTTATAAGCTTCGGAATTTCTCTACAGTATTCCGGTAAGTCTTCTATGGTTTCATTTTCTGTTTTTAATGCTAATAGACACGACTCCTCGTTGATTTTTTCCTCAACACTTTTAAAAAGTTCAGTAACTTTTTCTTTGAATTCTTCTTCTTTTTCTTCCTGCTCTTCAGTGACATAGATATTTAAGATGTGTTCAAATGATTTAAATGCATTAATTTTTCCATTCCAATTTAAAATTTGATTAATATTATATTTATTTAAAAAAGCAAAAGAAATTTTCCTTAAAACTCTTTGAACATCTACAGCTTTAGAGTCATCGTCATATGTAGCTAGATATATTAAATTAGGAATACTAGATTCTTTAAGAAATGATAATTTGAGATCGTTATTAGAAAGTTTTAATTCACTAATAGTTCCAAGATCTTCAAATGAGTCAGAAAATGAATTTAATGCAGTAAAAAAACCAGAAACCATAATTAAGTTATCTTCATGTGAAAAAAGTTTTCCTGATTTAGAAATTTCAGCTGAATTAAAAAAACTTCTATTTAATAGTGGTAATCCATCTTTGATGATGATAATATCTCTGATCATTTGAAACTCAATAATTAATGTATAGAAAATTATAAAAATTAAATTCTTATATTCAACGAATATATCAATAAAAATCTAAGTGCCTAAAAAGAAAAAAAAATGTAATATCTAAATGATATTGAAATAATATCATTTATAATTAGAAAATTCATCACTCACCTAAATATTATAAAGGTTAGTAATAGAGTTGAAACCTCTGAAAGCTGTGATCTTGTGTGCAGGTTATGGAAAGCGATTGCGCCCATATACTAATATCTATCAAAAATCTATGTTACCCGTTCATGGTAAACCCCTATTAGAATATTTAGTTGAAGGTTTAATCCATGCTGGTTTCAGAGATTTAATAATTGTAGTAGGATTTAGAAAAGAACAAATTATACGCCATTTTCAAGATGGAAAAAACTGGGGACTAAATATTGAATATGTTATTCAAAAAAATTTAAATGGGACAGGTGGAGCTCTATTACTCTGTGAGAATTTAATCCAAGACCAACATTTTTTTCTAATTTGGGGAGATATTTTAGTTCCTTATCAAATATATGTAGAAGTTTACGATTTATATAAAAAAGAAAATCAAGATTTCATACTAGTTGCTAATTATATGAAGGATACCCATAAAGGAGCTACTATTTATTATGATGGCCTCTATTGTGTAAATATAATTGAAAAACCAAAAAAGAAAAAATCAAAATCAAATTATAATAATTGTGGAATTTTTATTCTATCAACAGAGATATTCGAAGTGTTAAAATCTTTAAAATCCTCTAAAAGAGGTGAAATAGAACTACCGCAAGCAATAAATATGGGAATAAAAGAAAGAAATTGGAAAGTCCGAATAGTCAAAATGGAAAAAAAGCAATTTAGAGGGGATTTTGGTGATAAAAATGTCTATAAGCAACTAAAATCCGATTCAACTTGGCTTAATAAAATATAATATTAAACAAAATTATTTTAATCCTCTTCAAGTTCAGGAGGCTCAGGAAGATCAACTTGCTCCGTAGCTGCGGGAGGTTCATCAGGCTCAGGAAATTCGGGGGGCTCTGGATGTTTAAGTTCTTTTGTTCTTCGATATCTGCGATATAAAACAACACCAATGATAGCAACTGCTCCTATTGCTACAGCTAAAATTATATAAAACCATGGGATTTCTGGTGGAGCAATTTCGCGATACCTAAAAAGATTACCTTCTAATACAGTACCAATACAGTCTGTATCGATGTCAATTTGATCAATACCAGTATAGCCACCATTATTGTAAATATAATTTTCAATTATTCGAGTATTATTACTTTCAGAATGTATTTTTATCCCATAATCTCCAGAATCATAAATTTCATTTGCAATAATTGTATTATTATTTGAATATACAAATCTGATTCCATGTGTGCTATTTTGAATATAGTTATTTCTAAGTTCGTTCTTATCAGAATTCAAGAAATAAATTTCTCTACAATTCAGTATTTGGTTATCTGAAATAGTAATATTATTGGAATAAAATAATTGAATTGCGCCTAAGTTTATATCATTGTCAAATATCAAACCATTAGTAACATTATTTAATCTAATAGTTGTACCAATTGTGTCTGAATTTTCTAAAGTACAATTTTGTATCTTAAAATAAGCATCAGTATTATTTATAAAGATACAGTTTGTAGGTCCATCTATATCTATAGTAAAATCTTCTATTACATAAGGATTCCCATAAGTACCATCTCCCCCGGGAGTAACTCCATTAGCAAGAGTAAAATTACCATTTCCATTTATAATGATAGGATAATGATCTATATTCGGTTTAATTTTACTATTATCGTTTTCTATTGGGTTTACTTTAGTAAGACTGTTGTATTCAGTATGCAAAATCGAACTTATAAAGATCAAAAATAATGTAAAAAACATTAAATATTTTATTACTCTTATCTTCTTCATTTTTTGGAATTCAACTTAAAATTTTTTTAATCAATTGAACATAATTACGAACTTATTAAAAAAATTTTTGGCTAACAACGTAAAAATAACAAATCATTTATAGAAAAAAAATAAATATAAAAGATCATAAAACAAAATTTAATATAATTATAGGTATAAGGTGAAATTCTTTATGGGGAGAAAAATATATAGAAAAATATATAGATTAATTTTAGTAATTTCCTTAATCATAATAAATACTACTCTTATTGGAACATTGAAAGAAACAACTCCGAAAGGAGTTAATGCTTTTAATGTTTTTGAAGAACTGAATAATTTAAATAAGAGAGACACAGAATTCATTTATTCCTTAAGCGAGCAAATAAATACTCCCCTTATTAGATATCTTGGACCTGACAACCACCCAATAGAAGGATTAGATCTAAAAAGTCATAGCGATGAATTATTCGAGATTGATTTTAGATTAGATGATAATACACCTGATGAGTGGGTAATCAGAGTCTATAGTTATCTTGATTATAATGTTGATGATACATCTTTAACCGATAGCGAAAAATTTGAAGATGGAAGTGATTTTAAGCAGTATCAATCTGGTACTCCTCCCATTTTGGAGGAACTTAATCCTGATGAGAGTTTTATGGGTGTTAGATATAGTAAAATTTTAGAAGATCATGTAGAATGGACTACCTCAGAAAAAGATTATACAGCAATAAAACAGAACGTTGACATGATTAGCGATGAATTATACTTTCACGTAAAAGTTCTATACAAATTAGATTTTGAAGGAGATGATTATTATTATTATCGAACCTTCTACATCTCAAATTATTGGACACCAAATTTTAAATTTAAACCTTTAAATATTTATGATGATGATACCTCCCCTCCAAGTTTTATTAGTATTGGAATTCAAAATCCTCCAATCTACGATAATAATGAAACTATTGATTTTGAAATAGTAGTTGAGGACGATAGTGGAATTGCAGAGTTATCTATTGATTTTCTAGGAAATCTGTATGTTGATGAAGATAAAGATAATCATATATCTATACCCAATCCTGCTATTCCAGGAGAGTATAGCTTCAATGTTATGGCTGAAGATGCAGATAATGATCGAGAAGGGGATCAACTATATTCTAATTTGTATTCAAGCTTCAAAATTTTTGATGACGATGTTAATTGTCCCATTTTTTCAGATATATCTATCATAAATGCGCCAATATATGATAGTTATGATTATATAATTTTCGAAGTTATGGCTGAAGATGAATCTGGTATTGCAGAGTTATTTATTGATTTTATAGATACCAGATATTATTATGACGATGAAAGTATCCAAATAAAAATTCCAAATCCGAGAGTTCCTGGAATATATGAATTTACTGCCATTGCTATTGATAATGATTCTGAATATGGACAAGATCAGTTAAATATCACGGTAACTTCCTGTTTTGAGATCTTTGATGATGATATTACTCCTCCTGAAATTATAATTTCTGAAAATGAAGATTATTTCGATTTAGAAGTCATAGATAATGATGGTATAATTGATAGCGAAGCAACCGGAACCTATATAATTATCTCCCAATATGGAGAAGAAATAGCAACAGGCACATTAGATCAAGAGCAAATTAAATATCGACTTTGTAAAAATATCTTTTATTCAGGCGGCATAGGGGTTCATACATTAATCGTTCAAGCAACAAATAATGATCGAGAATGGGAAGGCGATGAAGAAACCTCAGCTATTGAAAACCAGATTATCATAACTCCAGACGACTATTTCAAATATATAAACAAACAAATTGAAGAAATTAAAAATTATATTTGCAATATCGTAAATCCATGTATTTGTAGTTTTGTGATATGTTTTTTAAATACTATTCAAGAAGATTTAAAAGAAGCTTATAATTACTTTATGGTTGATAATATTATTGAATCTCTAGATTATGTAGGAGACGCAAGATCAAAACTTTTGGTTAGCATAGATTTAATAGATGGTATTTATAATATTGGATGTCTATGTATTGAAGATAGAGACTTTTTATTGGCATCATTACAGAAAATCCTTGATACTGTTGATAACTTAATAGATTGTTTAATTGACTCTATGTGATTTTTTCGAAAGGAATTTTGAATTTCTTTTTTTTAAAATTTTAAATAATAACAAATTCCAACCTATATTTTATGTAATTATGGATTAATCACCACAAGAATGGTGATAATAGTGACCAAATCTATGAAAATGGTTTGAAGGAGGCAGTACCTATATCTTTTCTTATAGTTTATTGGATGGGTCGTGCTTTTAATATTTTTTAATCATTCCATGTTATTCAATTTTTTAAGACCTATTAAAAGTAATGGAATAGCGAATAAAGTGCCAAAAATTATTAAAGGAAGGCTAAAAACCACTTTTATTAATTCTGGTGGAGGATTTAAATTCCCTAATAATTGAAATCCTAAGAAAAGGCTTCCAAAGATCGTTACCATGTTAATAATAACTAAAATCCCTATAGTAAGTTGCATATCACCCCCTTTTTCTTCAAATGCAGGGTTAATACACTGAAGTCCTATAGCTTGAGATACAGTTATTAAGCTATATATGATAAGAAACAGAAAAAAGAAAATTATAGTAAAGATATCATATTGAAAAAATAAACTAAAAAAAATTGTCAAGCCAATTCCTATAAAGAAGATTATAATAAAAATCATTTGCAGATATGAAAAGATTAACGCTTTAATATTTCTGGGGGATTTCTTGTATACCCATATTAGTTCTTTTGAACCAACAAAAATATAATTCCCTAAAAATAAACTAAATAGCATACCAGCAATCATCACACTCATCATCATATACAAGCTGATGTCTTGATTATCTAAATTTGGATAATCTCCTCCTAAAAAGGCAAAAATAACTCCTTCAAATAGAGTTAATCCTATTGTATATACAATTTTCATTAGGTTTTCTCTTTTTCTAAAAAATTCTTTTAATTGAGTTATAATTAGACCTTTCCATTTTACTCCTGTAATTTTTTTTATAAATGTATAGAACTTATTTTCTTTTTCAATAGTAGTGGTAACTTTTTCAATGCTAGTTTCTAGAGAGAAAAAAATATGAGCCTTTTTGAAACTTATATAGAGAATAATAAGAGGAATAAATACAGCAAGAGAAATACTTGCCCAGATATTAAGAATATACGAGCTTATTAATATTGGTTGAATAGTGTATAATATAATATTTGAAAACCATAAAGAAGGGTAAAAACTTAAATAATTTTTAATTTGGGGATTAGATTTTATATAATTAAACAAGTATGTAAATGTATACATAATTACTACCATTGCAATAGCTAAAAGAAATAGAATTAATTTACCTAAATCACGTGCTTTTTCACTTCTTACTATTTTATGTTCGAGCCAAGAGACTAAAATAGATCCTAATAAAGCAGCAAAAATAACATGTCCAATAACACATGAATAAATAACAACATAATGAAGAATGTTTAAATCGATAATAGGGTTTATTAAACCAGTTATAACTGGCGCCAATGCCAAAATAAATATTAGATATATTGGTATCTTTCCTAAAAATTCTCCAATAAAAATATCACCTGGTTTAGCTGGTGATGCTAATACCATTTCTTTATAGCCAACTTCCGTCTTTCGATAAATATTTTGCATTGGATACATTATAATTATCAGGAATAGCATCATTAGTATAAATTCTATAAGATATCCAACAATCGTTATAATAGTACTTGGGAAACTTGTGGCTAACGTAGGCATGAATAAGTCAAAAATTAAAGGCGCAATAAAAAACGCCCATATACAGAGTATCGTATAAATAACCATAAATAACAAAAATCTATGGTTACGAAAACTACTTGTTTTCCTTCTTAATTCTGTTTTAGCAATCGCTTTCCAAGCTCTCATTTTATTTCTTTTTTCTACCTTTCCTTCTTTTTTTCTCTTTAGTTTTTTCGGGTAATTCTTCTCTCCAAGCTAATAAGTCCTCAATTTTAGTAACACCCATTATTTTTAGATAAGCATCTTCCAAATCTTTAGCATCAACAGAATCAATAATTTTTCGTGGTGTTCCCTCCACTTTCAAAGAACCCTTATCAATAATACCGATTAAGTCACACAATTCTTCAGCTGTATCTAAGAGATGAGTACAAATAAAAATAGTCTTATCTGCTTTCTTAGTTAATTCAAAAATCAGGTCTTTCACCATTCTAGTAGCAGCAGGATCTAAATTAGAAGTTGGTTCATCTAAGAAAATTATTTTAGGATCTTGTATCAATGCAGCACATAAACAAACTTTTTGTTTCATGCCTCTTGAAAAACCTTCTAGAAGATCATTTTCTCTCCCCTCTAAGTTAAAAATCTCTAGTAATTCATCTATACGAGTAATTATTACTTCTTTTGGTAAATAATATAATTCACCTATAAACTCTAAAAATTCTCGAGGGGTTAATTTTTGATATAAACCAGGAGATTCAGGAAGAAATCCACAAATTTTTTTCACCTCTTTACTTTGGGTAAGTATATCATAGCCACCAACTAAAGCTGTGCCAGAAGTAGGTGAAATAATAGAATTTAACATACGAACTGTCGTAGTCTTTCCAGCTCCATTAGGTCCTAAGAGAGCATAAGTTTTACCGTAAGCAATCTCTATATTTAAATTATTTACCGCGAATATTTTACCAAAATGTTTAGTCAAACCTTTTGTTCTAATAGCAATATTATCTATCGTTAATTCACCCATTTAATCATTCAAGAATAAAAAGAAAAGATGCTTTTTAATGTTTCATAAATTCTCTTAATTATTAGTTAAATATCAGCATCAATAAAAAGATCATCAAATTTATATCCCAAAAATTTAGCTAATTCTTCTAAAAATTCTTTACTAAAACTTTTTGATAATTCCTTCTCATCTATTTCTCCTATTTGAAATAATGTGTTATGATCAATACCCTGAGCATTAACAAAATCCTCTACTTCTTTGTAGGGCTTCTTATATTTAATCTCTTTTAGTTGATCTTTTATTATAGGTTCTTGATAAAAGATTTCATTTAAAGGTTTGTCTAGAACTTCGGCAATCTTAAAAGAAATTGTGAGAGATGGATTATATTTTCCTTTTTCTAAGAAGTAGATCGTTTGGCGAGAAACCCCGATACTATCTGCTAAATCTTGTTGACTTAGACATAATTTATTTCTAATTTCCTTGATCCTTGTCTTTATCTTCGTTCTAAATTTCACAGATTTCTCACCAATCAATCAAATAGCAAATCAACTAATTTTTTAATTTATAAAAAACAAATTTGTTTTCATGCTAGCTCAAATAAATCCTCTATTTTACAATTTAGAACCTCAGCAATTTTGGAAGCCAATAGTAGACTTGGATTATACTTTCCTTCTTCTAAATAGTTTATTGTTTCTATAGGAACTCCTACCTTCTCTGCTAACATCATAGCAGTTAATTTTGCTTTTTCTCTTAGTTGTTTTATTGAAGTCTTTAACCTCTCTCCCTCTCGCATTTTAGAAAGAATATAGCTAATGAAGTTATCAAATGCCAATTGTTCAGGTCTAAAAATTTTATCCTCTAAACCGCTCGGGGTTGTAGAAATTTTTGCGATTATTTCCTTAATCTTATTTTCAATTATATGGGGGTCCTTTAAACCTGGAATGTATCCTTCAGGACCTATTCCTTTACGTGTCGTGCCTGAACTAACAGCACTATGACCAGCGGTTTCAATCTTTATTGTAAAGGTCTTAAACATCCTATCAAATATTCCAGTAGTTATATTGATGTTTTGGATTCTTTTATAAGGAATTGTAGCCCTCGTTCTTGTAAATACTCCATGGTTAATCACAATGCTGTCTTTTTGCACCTTATATGTAAAATTTCGAACATAAGCCGAAAAATATAAGGCAGACGTTAGTGTTATAATTACATATGGAGCTATTGTGGATGCAAGAATTAAAATTAGAAATAATTCAAAAGTGAAATCAGGATTAAAAAAATAAACAAAGTAATATGTAATTGATAAAATCGCAGCATAGAATAGAAGAATTAAGTTATTTTTTAATACTTCTTTCTTTACGTAATCACGTGAAATTGTGCCTATATAGATGAATTCTTCCTCGTTCATGATATTCCCTCCCTATTTTTTATATTTAATTTACTAGTCATTTTATTTAATTATTAATAGTAATATAGAAATATATATTTTTCTAAATCTTATACTCAACACTCTTATGATTTATTGAGTAATTATAGACTTTAAATAAAAAATGCTAAATAATTTTAACTTACATTTATAGAAATAGAAAAATCTTTTTTAAATTATAGAAAAATTTAAATATGATGACTAGTAAATTTAACATGGGTATAATAAAAAATCATTAGTCATACCTAAAGAAATGTAATAATAACCCTTTAAAAGTAGGATGTGATTAAAAGAATGTTGGAAAATGAATCCGAAATAATAGAACGGATTTATCGGATCAACATACTAGAGGAAGATGACATAATCCTTTTAAAGAAAAAAAGGAAATTGAGGGAAGTTATTGAAAATATAAATATAAGTGATCATCTCTCTGCTAAAGCAAAACAATACATCATATTAGGACTTGAATCATTTATTATCGCTGCCCATATTGCGTTTTTTGTCCTTAGAATATTTAATTTTTAAAGTGGTGTTTAAAAGGTGGAAGAAGAAATAGGGGAACAACAAGATTTAATTTTCTTAAAGAAACACAGGCGGATTAAAAAGATTTTAATAATAATTGTTAAGATCCTCTTACTTTTTTTCTTCCCGATAATCGTAGCTCTTTTAGACCATTTTATATTTTGAAGATTAGCTATTTTTTAAAGATTATTAAACATTGGTCTAATCTAGTTTAAAATAAAATAAATAATCTGATTAATTAACAATCTTACCAATCAAAAAAATATTAATTGTGTAAAAAAAATGTCTATAGAAAGAAAAGATCGGTATTATTCAAAAGAAAAATATGAAAGCACTTACACATCTTTTTTCTGTGGTGGAGCCTTTTTATTTGTAGCAATTTTATCATTGGTCCTTTTATCAACCAATAATAATTTCTTAGGACTTTCTGGCTGGGGATATTGGATGTTTATTCCCGCGTTCTTCATAATATTTTTTGGTGGATTTCAACAAATTTATACAAATATGAAGTTCAAAAACGCAGTTAAAAATGCAATCGCAGATCACGGAGTTCAAGGATCAGTCAAGCTTGAGGACCTCGCACTTCAGGTTGGGATAAAGCCACGCGACGTATTAAGGGTTCTTGTTGATTTAAGAGCAAAAGGATTGATCGCTTATAAATTTAATCAAGAGACAGGAGAAATTATTCTAGGAGAAAAAGTGCAATATACTCCTCATGAAAGCTATGTGGCTCCACCAAAGCAACTTCAAGAACCTTTGTCCACAGTAGGTAAAAATTTTTGTGTTTACTGTGGCCAAAAATTACGTGAAGGAGCTCGATATTGTGAGAATTGTGGATCAGAATTATAGACTAAAAGTAGTTTATTAAACTTCAATAATCAAAATTTTTCTTTTTTCTTATTTTTAAATTTATTTATAAAAAGTTAAAATTTAACAAACTATTAGATAATTTTAATGAAATCTATTTTTATTGAAGAGAGATAAATGTATGAAAGAGATTGATAAATTAATAATTACAGTAACAACAGCGAATTCTTGGATTTATCCTGACTTAAAAAATTGGGCACAAACAACTGATGAATTAATAGATGATGTACTGAAATGTTACGAAGCTGGAGCTGCTATTGCACATATTCATTTACCTAGAGGAGAAGAAATTGAAACTGTGGAAAGAATAAGAGAGCAATGTGATATTATAATACAAGCAGGAATGTCAAGTTATCCAATTGAAGATAGAGCCCCAGATTTTCAAGCAAGACCAGATATGCTCTCTGTTATTTCCAATCATCATGCTGAACACTTTCCAGAAGCAAATGTAGATGTTATCCATGATATTGATGAGTTGGAGCAGTATTGCATCTCATGTAAGAAATTTAACATAAAAATAGAATGGGAAGTTTGGCATACAGGGTCATATTGGAATCTGAATTATTTAATCAAAAAAGGATTATTAGACTCTCCGTATGTGTTGACTCTCTTTTTTAATTGGCCTGGAGGGACATGGTCTCCACCGACTGCAGATGAATATTTACACAGAGTTAAATATATGCCGTCTAATAGTGTGTATACAATTAGCGTTATGGGAAAGGAACAAACAAAGATTGCTACTTTAGCAATCACATATGGAGGCCATGTTCGAGTAGGTACCGAAGATTATCCTTACATAAATAAGGGAATACCTGCTAAAGATAATGCAGAATTGGTCTCTCGTATGATTAAAATTGGCGAAGAAAGGGGACGTAAAGCTTCAGATCCATCTGAAGCAAGAAAGATTTTAGGAATAACTAATTAACTGTGTAATTCGAAACAAGAAAAAGTTTTTAAAAAATGCTATCTTGTTGTCCAACCACCATCTAACCTTAAATCTGCTCCTGTCATATAAGAAGATTCTTTACTAGCTAAAAATAAAATTCCAGTAGCTATTTCTTCTGGTTTTGCCCAACGTCCCATAACCCCTTCTTCTTCGAATTCATTTTTAACTTCCTCATAAGAAACGCCCCTGTCTTTAGCTTGTTTAGCAACATCACTTTGCAACATTGGTGTATCTGTTGCACCAGGACTTACACTATTAACTCTCACATTATAAGGTGCTAAATCTAAAGCTAAAGCTCTTGTATATCCTAGCACTCCTGCTTTTGTTGAACAGTAATTAGCATGGGCTACTTGCCCAATATGAGCTGCCACTGAAGCTAAAGTAATAATAGAACCCGATCTCTGCTTTTTAAAGTACGGTACAGCATATTTACAAGTATAATGAGTTCCTTTGAGATTCACATCAATTAACAGATCATAATCTTCATCTGGAAAGTCCTCAATAGGACCTACTCGTACTACTCCAGCATTAACGATTAATACATCTATTCGACCATGCATTTCTATTGTTTTATCAATCATTTTTTTTACATCTTCTGGTTTTCTTACATCCACCTTCATAATTGTGATTCTTTCTTGTGCTTCACCTAAAGCTTCATTTGTTTTTTTAAGACCATCTTCATCAATATCCGATAAAACTTGAATTGCTCCTTCTTTTGCAAATAATTCAGCTGTGGCGCGTCCAATTCCAGAAGCTGCACCTGTCAACACTACTATTTTATCTTTTACTCTCATAAATTTTACACCATCATTTTATTACAATTTCTTTATTAAGGCTTGAAAGCCTTTCAGTGCCGTTATCTGTAATTCGGTAACAATCTTCTATGCCCACTAATCCTTGACCTCTTACGTTAAGCCAAACTTCTAGATCAAGCACCATATTTTTCTCAAATAAAATGTCCATAGCACCTGTAGGACCAAATAAATGTGCTTCTTCACATTCTACTCCAATACTATGTCCAGTAATTAAATAAAAACCTCTCTTTGTGAGGGATTTCAAGAAGTCCTGAGCTTCTCCTCGAAAATCTTTAGCATTAACTCCGGGATTGATATTTTCAGCACAATAGTCTTGAACTTGTATCATATATTCAATTGCTTCTTTAGCTTTTTTAGGAATCTCTCCGATAACAACTCCTCTACTTACATCTGAGATATAACCTCCCCAAACTGCACCAAAATCAAAACGTACAATATCATTTGCTGTTACTGGGATTCCTAAACCAGGAGCTTCTGGATCTGATGAGCCTATATTCATCGTAAGATGATCCCAACCCCAAGCACCTTCATTCACAATTGTCCTTCTCGCAATTTGTAATAGTTCAGTATCTAGCACATTTAATTCAGTTGCTTCAATACAAGCTTGAATTGCCTTTTCAGCAACTTCAGTAGATTTTTTAATTCGCCTAACCTCCTCTTCTGTTTTAATTAATCTCATATCAATAAATGCTTTATCACCATTTACAAATTTAGCATTGGGAAATTTCTTTTGTAGAGCCTCAGATTGATATCGAGGCATAAAAGACTCAAGTGCTATAGTTTTATTTCCTAATTCCCATTCATCAACTTTTTTTAATAGTAACTTCACTGCAGCATCCACAGATCCAATTCTTATCACCTCACTTGGATCAAGCCAAGAATATTCTTCTATACTATCATATAAAGACCAAACTAATGCACTTTCCTCTCCATCCCTTCTAACCATTGATAGAAATGGGTATTGATTTGATAATACATATAGGATAGGATTTGGAGCAACGTGAGTTACTGGTAATCCAGTTGTATAAAATACGTTTACTGGTGTAGAAGCAATTAAAAGATCAATATCATGCTTATTTAGAACTTGTTTTGTCCTATTTTTACTATAACCTATTGGACCAACCATTGAAACTTACTGATTTTTAGTTTATAATCATTAAAATATAATTTGAGTTAAAAACTTTTAATAAAATATTCCTATGGTTATAGTGTAAAAACCAAGAGATTAAGGGCAAATCTTTAAAAATTTTAATTTAATTTCTTAATTATGGATTTTGTGAAATATGGAATAATTGGCTCTGGTTCAGTTTGGCGTTTTCATAGAATTGGAAGCAAAACTAATCCAAAAATTAAATTTAGAGATGGGATTAGAGATATATTATTACTTAAAATAATGGTTTATGAATTAAAAAAAAAAAGGGGTAGCAGTAATTATGAATCAAGTTAAATTCGGCTTAGTTGGCGCGGGAGTTGTTTACATTTACCATGAAAGAGCTATAAGAAATAATTCTAAGATAAAATTTTCTTCTATATATGATATAAATTTGAAGGGAGCAAGGAGGACTGCTAAAAAGAAAGGTATGGACTACTATAAGAATTATGATGAGCTTCTAAACAGTGACATCGATGCTGTTTTAATAATGACGCCTCATTATTTACATATTGAGCACGTTGTTGCTGCTGCTGAGGCTCAAAAGCACATTTTATGTGAAAAACCTATGGCAACAACTCTCGAGGGCTGTGATGAGATGATAAAAGCAACTAAAAAAGCTGGTGTCAAATTTATGATTGCAGAAAATCATAGATTTTTACCTGCACATGAATATATAATGAAGACAGTACAATCTGGTCTAATTGGAAGACCCTTTCTGATTCGCTCATATGAAGGTGTCAATGAGATAGAAGGTCTTATGAAAGAAGGCTTTTGGAAAGGACATCCAATTTTAGCTGGAGGTGGAGCATTAATTGATATGGGAGCTCATAAATTTGCTACCCTCAATTGGATTTTAGATGATGAAATAGAATCTACATATAGTTATCTCTCTAAACAATGTACAAATTTAGAAGAAAAGGCTGAAGATAATGCTATTACGATATTTAAATATAAAAATGGAACTATCGCAGAAACAGCGGTAAGTTTTACAGTTGTTTCGCCATTAACGAACAGTTTAGAGATATATGGAACTCAAGGCAGTATTATAGAGAATCATGCTTGGCAAAATCCTATTAAGATTTTTTCAAAGCATCCAGATTTGGGAAAGTATAAAGGAAAATGGTATGAACCGAAAATTGAACATGGACCGTATCCTAAATATTATGAGATTTCTATGAGAAATGAAGATTTGCATTTTTCTGATTGCATTATAAATGATACTGAACCTGAATTTACTCCTGAGCAAGCTAAAGAAGCTATTTTTGATGTGTTAATGTCATATCTATCAGCAAAGAATGGAAAAATGGCAACTCGTAAAGACTTAAATGACATATACGAGACAATTGGTACACATACAATTTTAGAAGGATTAGAAAAAACTGTCCATAATAATTATTGTATTTAATAATTATCACATAAGCTTATTCTACTAAACTTACCGGCTCTTCTTTTTTAAATACCACTTTTATCATATTTTCATTAATTTGAAAATTCCCCGAGATGAATATTCATTTCAAAAGGTTTTATTAATAATTCTGGAGTAGATAATCTACTAAAAAGAAATGAATCCTTTGAAAATACTTCTTTTGTTGAAAATGGAGAATTTCAAATAGAAAATTTAGATTTTTCCCCCTTATTAAATGATGAAAATTTAGTTCAGAAGTGTGATTTAGCAAAAAAAGAATATCTTACTATGGCAAATGATATCCATATACTTCTAAAAAAGTGTGATAATTTAAATAATAATCAGAAATTAGATTATTGTAATAACGAAAGATATTACATGAAACAATATTTAAAATACACGTTATTAAAAGTTAATAAATGTGTTCCTGAATAATTTAAAAATATAAAAATTAAAGTTATTAAATTCCAATCCTTAGGAAAACTAACTTTATTAGTATTAAATTTAAAATTATGCAATTTTCAAAATCAATAGTTGAAATAATAAAAGAACGTACTTCCTGGAGAACATATTTAAAAAAACTCATAGAAAATGAACCAAGGAGCCAAATTGATAAACTTTTAAAATTAGAAGAAATTGATAGTCCTTTTAAAAATGTATCTGGGAGTTCTCGATTTCATTTAATAAGTGTGCCAGAATTCGATCCCGAAGAGAATATTAAGATCGGAACTTACGGTATGATAAAAGGTGCTCAGGAATTTATAGCTGGAGTCACTGAGAAATCTAAGTACGATCTCGAGAATTACGGTTATATATTTGAAGCTATTATATTAGCAGCCACTGATATGAATTTAAAAACCTGCTGGCTGGGGGGTACGTTTCATCGTTCACAAATTTCTAAAATGATTCAACTTGAAGATAATGAGATAATTCCTGCTATAACTCCCATTGGATATCCTGCTACAAGAAGATTGAAAGAAAGATTCATTAGGTCTATGGCTAAAGCAAAAGTGAGAAAATCTTGGGATGAAATCTTTTTTATCGGAGATTTTAACACTCCAATTAATCAAAAAAATATTGGAGAATATAAAACAATTCTTGAAATGGTTAGGATTGCCCCATCAGCAGGGAATAACCAACCATGGAGGATATTAAAAGATAATAATCAAGATATTTATCACTTTTTTGTAAAGTACTCGGATTCCAAAAGAGGTTCAATTTATAATGCGTTTGTGCGACTTGATATAGGAATTGCGGTGTGTCATTTTGATCTTACTGCTAAAGAATTAGGATTAAATGGAAGATGGGAATTTTTAAGTCCAGAAATTGACAAAGCAGAAAGCCTAAAATACATAATCTCTTGGAATTCAACTTAATTTATTAATCATTTCGTGAAACACTCATTTCACGTAATTTTTATTAAACAAAAAATAGAGTTTGTAGAGAGCAGCACTAAGTAAAATAAAAAAAAGTTATTGATTTTTTCCAATTATTTCTTTTGCGAAACTTCGAGCTTCTTCCAGCTCTAAAGTTTTAACTATAGAGCTTATTTATAAAAATTTTTTATTAAAACCAATATATAGGCTACCCAAAGCTAAACCTACTCCAACTAAGAAAGTAATACTTACTATATAAAATAGACCGAGTCTGCTGATATCTAAAAAGGTATATAAGTAATCACCAGTGAAAATCCCGTGCATAAAAGAAAAAACTAAATAACCTATTGGATATATCGTCCAGTATGGAAGGTAGTTCCACTTATATTTCTTAGTTTCAGTGAATATCCAATCTACTATGAATGCGATTGGAGTAAGATAGTGTAAAATAATATTACTAAAAGCTGCCCATCCAGTAGGTTGGTAAAAGATCTGTAGTAAAATAGCAAAGAAAATAAAAGTTGTTGTTATATAAAGAGTTAAAGCTCCTTTAAGAGGCCCCTTAATTTTCTCAAGAGATTCTGGTTTATTATACCAAAAAATAGCTAGTGTAAACCATATGGTAACCATTAAGTTTGTTTGCATGGTGTAATATTTAAAACCGACTAACCAAATCAGAGGGTTTCCAGAAGCAATTGAACTAATAAACCAACCAGTTATAATAGTAAACCAACTTAGCCCAGCAAAAATTATACGGTAAATTAAAACTGTTTTAATTGAAAGATTTATGTTTTTCATTCTTAAAATAACCTATTTAAAATATAGTTGTATTGGTAAGTTGAATTATTGAATTAAAACCATTCCTTTTTATCCTTTTATTATATCATCAAAACCTATTTTATCAATAATACTCTCATTTAGCGTAATTTTTATCCAAATTTGTCATAATAAAATGTTGAAATTATCTGATCTTTAGTTTCAGATTTTAGCTCGTATTCAAGTTTTAAAAAGTTATCAAACCCATTTAAGGGATATTTATGAGATATTATAATAGCTTTATTTTTTGCTGTTAAAAATACATGGTATAAATATTTCTGCATTGTTGGTAATGAATATATGTAAATAAAATCAAAATCTATCAAGTCGATTTCATAGAAATCTCCATGGATAACCTTAATTTTCCTAAATAGTTTTCGGTGATATAGCTTTTCCTTCTTTAATAATTTAATATGTCTTTTTGCTTCTTTTATTAAATTGTGATTAATTTCAATCCCTATGGATTTAATTCCGTAATTTAAAGCTGAATAAGCAATTATTTGGCCATTTCCAGAACCTAAATCAACTAATTTCTGATTTGAATTTTTAATTAATCTAAACCTAAGCCTTAAAGTTTCGAATATTTTCTGAATTAACTCTCCATTTGTTTCTAGAAATGGTAAATCTATTTGTGAACTGATTTCTAAAAAGCGAGATCTCTTCATCGGAAATATCTATTTTATTATATTACACAATAATGTAAACTTTTTCTTTTCTTTCCATATTTTTAAGATTCTTAACCATTACAATTGTTAATAGTATTATTAAACTTTTAAAAGGAAAAAAATTTCTAATATTAAAATTTTAAAACCTCTCAATTCCTTCTTACAAAATGGCTAAAATATTAGTGACTGGTGGAACTGGTTTTATTGGTATTCCATTAGTAAAGAAATTAAACGAGTTGGGCCATGAGATTAAGCTTTTAGTACGAGAATCAAGTGATACTTCTCCTTTTCAAAACCTTGACAATATTGAATATGTTAATGGTGATGTTCGAGATATAGATAGCTTATATAAAGCAGTAGATAATATTGAAATGATCTATCATCTTGCAGCTTACACTGGAATATGGGCGCGAAAGAAATCAATTTATTATGACGTTAATGTGAAGGGAATAGAAAACGTTGCTAATGTTGCTCTTGAAAAGAATCTTAAATTATTTTATGTTAGTTCTTTTACTGCCTTAGGTCCTACTCCTCCTGAACCTGTTGACGAAACCCATGAAAATCAAAATTTTTGTATGGAATATGAGAAATCAAAATTTCAGGCAAAAAAGTTGATTAAAAGTTTAATACCAAAAGGATTGAAAGTAATAATATTTTATCCAGGAATCGTATATGGTCCAAGAGATTTTAATGTTTTTGGTAGAATGCTATATGATGTCATGAGAGGAAAAATTCTTCCCTTAGGAGTATGTCCTGGAGAGGGAGGTTCTATGACTTGTCTATCTTATGTATATGATTTATCAAATGCATTTGTAAGTGTAGTCAATAGAGAAGACCTTTTTGGGGAAGATTTTATTCTAGGTGGAGAAAATGTTAAATTTAGAGAATATTTAGATTTAATTGCTGAAATTGGAAGAGATAAAAAAGCAAAAAAGCTTCCATTCTGGGTTACGATAGTTTATGCATGGTTATTGGAAGTAAAAGCTTTCTTCAATAAAAAAGTGCCTTATTTGACTCGACCTACACTTAGAGCAATTAGATATCACAGAGCATATTCTTCAAAAAAAGCCATTGAAAAACTCAATTACAAAATTACACCCTTAAGAGAAGGATTAGAAAAAACAATTAAATGGTACAAGGAATTTAATGAAAAAGAAAAAAGTTAAGAAGGGGATTTTAAAACAATGTTGGAAGAAGAGTTAACAAGTCAAATTATAGATCAACAGAAATATAAGACAGAATTAGCAAAGAAATATACTACATTTCTATCAAAATATCCTGAAATCTTTTCTGATTTAATTTCTGGTTCAGATTTTGATTTTGCACTTTATGATACGATTGAAGATTATGATAATAGAGCCCCTGTAGATGTATTTAATGTATATTGCAATGGCCATGGAATAGAAATTAGACCAGGGCGAGCAGATGATTCTGATTTAGAACTAGCACTTTCAATAAAAGCTGTTAAAAAATTAATCCAAACAACAACTAAGGTGGAATATGCACAGCTTCTGGGCTATTTCTTTAATAACCCCGACGAGGAAAAAGGCTGGATCGATTTTATCTTGCATAAAAGGACTCAGATTTTAATTAATATGGGCTATGGAAGATTTGCTCGAACCGCTGGTATTCTCGAAGAGGATGATAATGTTTATAGTATTTAAAACTCTTTTTTAAATTAAATTTGAAATTATATTGAAATTCATAAAGGTAAATAGGATAAATGTCAAAAGTTAAAGAATTAGAAATAAAAAATAAATATACAGGTGAAGTTTTAAGAACTATACCAGCAGACACTCCAGAGACGGTTCAAGAAAAAATAAAAGAAGTACATGCAAGTCAAAATCTCTTAAAAGAAATGGATTTTTTTGAGAGAGCTCAACTTCTTTCTAATTATGCAAGCAAATTGCGATTTAAAAAGAAGCAACTAAAAGATTTAATTGTAGCAGAAGGGGGTCTACCTATCAAATATTCAGAATGGGAATTGAATATTGTAATGACGGGATTTAGATTTTGTGACTGGTATTATCAATTCATAGAAGAGAAACCATTAACAAGCATAGAAGGAGAGCAATTTGTCAAAATAAGATATATTCCTCATGGATTAGCAGCATGCATTTCTCCTCGTAATACCCCTATAAGTCTTCCTCTTTATCAATGGGGGGCAAATTATTTAGTAGGTAATGCAGCCATCGTTAAACCTTCCACAGCTTGTCCACTAACTATGATAGAAGCCCAATCCATGATGGAAGAAATGAATTTACCTGCTCTTGAAGCTCTTAATTTAGTAATTGCCCCTGGAAATTGGGCTGTTGATGAATTTCTTAAATCTCCATTGGTTAAAACTCTAATGACGATTACTTCCTCTCACACTGCTAAGGATATCTTAGTACGTTATGCCAATATCTTAAAAAAAACCGTTGATAAATCAATGGGAGTGGCAATGTATACTAGTCCATTTAAGAATTTTTTCTTTGAATGTGCCGGTAACGATGCAGGGATTGTGATGGATGATGTAAATCTAGAACAAGTAGCAAAATGGAACGTTATGGCTAGTTATACAAACTCTGGTCAACAATGCTTTTCAATGAAGCGTCTAATTGTTCATAGTAACATTTATGATGAATATATCGAATATTTAATAAAGGAAATTGAGAAATTAAAATATGGAGACCCTACGGATCCAAGTACCGATATTGGTCCATTAGGGAGTCGTAAAATTTTAATGATGATGGAAGTGATGGTTGCAGATGCAAAAAAATATGGCTGTGAAATATATACGGGGGCTGATAAAATCGACACAGGAGAAGATTATGGTTTATTTTATAAACCAACTCTGGTAGAAATAAAGCCTGAATTGTGTGAAGATTTAACTAAAGCTCCATTTTTATGGCGAGAAGAGGCTTTTGGACCTGTTAGATCTATCACCAGAGCTGAAAACTTAAAAGATGCGATAAAATTGGCTAATGCTAGCAACTATGGTATGCGAGCAGTAGCTTATACCTCAAATTTACACACTATAGAAACTTTTAAAAACGAATTAGAAGCTGCGAACATATACATTAATGCAAGACCCATGCTCACTGATATTACAGTTGCTCTGGGGGGAATTAAAGATTCTGCTTATCCTCCCGGATGTAAATATTATCCACAAGAATTAGTTTTTGGAAAATATATTTATGATGGAACTCCAATTAATCTTGAAAAACTTAAGTGATCTAGAAAGGGATTTTATTATGAATTCAGAGGAATTATATAATGAATTAAACAAATATTTTTCCAATAATTTAGATATAATGAGACATCTTAAAGTCAATGCATGTTGGGAGTATTTCATAACTGAAAATTCTTTGGATGATGAAAATTCCAAATTACATTATTATTTAATTAAAAAAGACGAAGATACACTTGAATTAACGAAAAATAATCCTAAAATTAAACCTGATTTAATTCTCTATTTTACTGAAAGAGCAATTTTAAATCTCATCAAAGAAAGTCCAAATGCAGAAGAATACTATCATCGTTATCGGAAAGTTATGGACAATCCTCGACCAGAACTTCAAGTTGATAATAAGATAAACAAACCTAGATTAAAACTTTGGCAGATTGGATATAAAAAATGGCAGGAAGATTTTAAATTTTAGAAAAAGTTCTTTAAAGCACTTTAATTGAATATTTCTTGTTTCTAGTACTAATAAAAATAATTGCTATAACAGCCAATAAAATGAAACCAATAAAATATATTCCCATAGGAATCATTATGAATGTTGCTTCAACCTTGATGATTAATCGTGTATTAGCATATTCATAAACTGCTTCTGATTCTAGAATTCCATCACTGTTATATATTCTTTCATGTAAATATTCTTCATCTATTTCTGATTTTAAAATTTGGGATATTTTAAATCCATCTACTTGATAATCTGCTGGAAATTGTTCTCCAACTGATTCAAGGAAATTATCGACTGGAGTTGGTAAAAATATGCAATGTTCATATTGAGCAGCCAATTTATATAATTCTATATTCTCAAGAACTCCTTGCTGACCCCAATCAACTTGATAATCCCAAAAATATATAGTTATTCTCCAATATGTCTCAACGTCAACAATTTCCTTAATTATTACTCTTATTTTATCACCTACATCAAAATTGGGCTCATAACCTAATATTCTGCCAAATAAACTTGAATCTAAATAAGTTACTTCCCAAATATACTCTTTATCTTCTTGTATACCTAAAGAATAGGGACCCTGTGCTTTTACATACCCATTGGCACATAAGTAAAAAACCGTAATATTGAGGAATATTAACGTTAATATAATTTTGTTTTTACGTTTCAACTTACCATCTAATTTTTGGTATAATTCTGCTATCTTATCTTAAATTATATTCGATAATAGTATATTTAGAAATTTATACTTTATTTAAACACAATATTATTCTCTCTCAAAATATGACAATTAATTATTAATGCTATTCTAATCCTTAATAACAATTAAATAAAACATAATAATTATATAAAAGATAATATAAAAGATCTTATAATCTAGGAAGATTAGGGTATTAAAATATGAAAAATGAAGAAATTTGTTATATGTCTGCTTGTGATATAGCAGATTCAATAAAAAATGGGGATATAACTTCTCAAGAAATTACAGAGTTAATTATTGAAAGAATTGAAAAGATCAATCCAATTATAAATGCATATTGTACTCCAACGTTTGATTTAGCTAGAAAAATGGCTAAAGAAGCAGATAAAGTAGTTAAAACGAGAGTAGATATACCACCACTTAACGGGATTCCGACTAGCATTAAAGATTTAATTATGACTAAAGGAATTAGGACTACATTTGGTTCTAAACTATATGAAGATTTTATACCTGAAGAAGATGAAGTAGTTATTAAAAGACTTAAAAATGCAGGCTGTGTAATTTTAGGAAAAACAAATACACCAGAATTCGGACATGTTACGGTTACTTTTAATTTAATTTTTGGAGAGACTAAAAATCCTTGGAATTTAGAAAAAACATCTGGAGGTTCAAGTGGTGGTGCTGGTGCAGCAGTAGCATCAGGTATCAGCCCTTTAGCGCTAGGCTCAGATGGAGGTGGATCTATAAGGGTTCCCAGCTGTTTATGTGGGATATTTGGTTTGAAACCTACTTATGGAAGAATCCCTAAATATCCACGCATAGGACTTGAATTCTATACTATGGATCATTATGGACCAATGACTCGATATGTAAAAGATGCCGCTCTTATGTTAGATGTTATGAAAGGGCCCCATCTGGGAGACAGACAGTCACTCCCAGAAAATAATATAAAATATGTCGAAATACTTGATGAAAAGCCTTCAAAATTAAAAATTGGTTATTCCTTTGATTTGGGTTTAGCAAAAGCATTAGATTCTGATGTTGAAAAATCGGTACTTAATTCAATTGATAAGTTAGAAACGTTCGATTGGACAGCCGAAAAAGTAAATTTAAACATGAGAAAAGCAGAAAATGCATTTTATACCTATAGTACTGTTGGAACAGCTTATGATTTTAAAAAAAAATTTGATGAATGGAGAGATCGTATAACACCTGGTCTGGTCAAACAAATTAAAGTTGCTTTACCAATGACTGCTATGAATCTTCAACTTGCTTTATCTCAGAGATTGGCTTGTGATGAGGTAATGCATCAGTTTTTTAAGAATTATGATATCTTAATTACGCCAACTACAGCAGTGCCTGCTTTTGAATTGGGAAGTGTCGGACCTTCAAAAATCCAAAGTAAAGCGGTTTCGCATTCAGGATGGTATCCCTTTACTTATCCATTTAACTTAACTTCATTACCTGCTGCATCAATACCATGCGGTTGGTCTAGCGAAAAATTACCTATAGGAATGCAGATAGTTGGGAAAAGATTTGATGAAAAAGCTGTACTTCAAGTTTCAAAAGCTTTTGAGGAAATTGCTCCTTGGCAGAATAAGAAACCAGTATTTAATTAATTTAAAAATTTAACAAATCCTCTTTTTTTTAAAAATCTAAAAGGATTTCATATTAGACGTAGTGATATAAGTAGAATCTCCAATAGTGATATTATTCTTTATTAAATCTTCCAAAATTGAATAATCTCCAATAATACTATTAGTTGATATTATTTTTTTCATGATTACACCATCTCCAATAACAGATTCAGAAAGAATACATTTATCAATAACTAAATCATCTCCAATCGATACATTAGGGCCTATTACTGAATCAGTTATTTTTACATCTTTTCCAATAAATACAGGAGGAATAATCTTAGAATCTACGATATTTCCAGAACGGAATTTGGTTTCATATAAAGGATCTTTTAACCTTATTTCTGAGAGAAGATGACGGTTACCATCTAATAAACTATCAGGGCGACCAAAATCTAAGATTTCGTTCTGCATTTCATTAACTTTAAGTTTAACACCTTCCTCAACTAACTTTTGAATAATTGGAGTTAATTGGTGTTCTTTTCCATTTTTAATTTCAACTTTTTTTTGCTCTTCTAACAATTGAAATAATCTTGGGGTTATAGTTTTCCCAAACAAATATGCTCCGGACACAGCATAATCAGAAATGAACTCACTTGGTTTTTCCACTACTTTTTCTACATATCCAGTTTCATCAAACACCGTTACTCCATAATATTGAGGATTTTCAACTTTCTTTATATTAATAATTCCTTCACAATTTCCTTGATGATAAGTTAGAAGAATAGATGAATAATCTTCTAAAGGTAAACGATCGCTAAGAAAAATAAAACAATCATCATTATAAGCATAATCCTTAGCTAATAGTATCGCATCACCCAAACCACTAAAAAAAGGAGAATCTGCCTCGTAACCTAAAGGAATTTGTTCAATAAATTCTAAGTTAAAATAATCAGAATAATTTTTTTGTAAATATTCAGTAATTTGCCTTTTCTTATATCCCACTATAAAACATATGTTCGTATCTTTGGGAAAGGTTTTTTTTAATTTGATTAAAATATGATCAATTAATCTTTTTCCTGCCACTTTTAAAAAAGCCTTAGGCTTAGAATATGTAAAAGGTTGAAGGCGTGTTCCTACTCCAGCAATGGGGCAAATTAACCACATTCTACTCGGTTTTTTTGATGATTAACAAAATAATTTTATCAATTAAGATTAATTTTCTAAAATTTTTCTTAAAGTCTCATAATATTCCGCTTCTTTTAATCTTTCTTTTATGGTATCTTTTAATTTTCTTAGATAGTAATTATCTGATGCTGTTCTATTAACGTTCCTTAATTTCTTGTTTAAAGCAATTCTAGTTTTTTCGTCTAAAAATGCTAGTGGAATTTGCCTATACTTATCCTTTAACTCAGACATACTTTCTTTCTGAGATCGGTTTTGAACATAATTAGATTCAAGTCTCCTATATAAATTTTTTATCCACGTTTCAATTTTTAATAAATCTCCTTTTATATAATTTCTATCGTTTAACCATTCCTTAAATTTTATAACTTCATTCAAAAAGTTTTCTGATTTGGTTAATATTGGCTTTTCCTGCTTACTTTTTTGAATTATTTGTTGTAGTTTTTTCTTTTTTAATTCTGTCTTTTCTTCCTTAGATAACTTATTATATTCCTCTTCTCTTTTTTCCCTATCCTCCCCAATTGTATCATCAGTAAGCCATTTTTTAATTGACATGGTATTTCAAATAAAATATTAATTTTTCTTAAAAAACATGTTTATTATTAAACCTTTAACAAAACTGAATTAAATTGAATTTATAAAAAGAGAGAGATAGATTAAAATTTAAAAAGAATTTTAATAAAATAGAATATGAAAATTGAAGGTTTAATATTTGATTTTGGTTTTACTTTATTTGAATTCAAGAATGCTTCTGTAGAGAAATATTTTGAATGTTTTAGAAAAGGGCTTAGAAAGTCAATAGAAAAATTGAAGGAAACTAATATTTTAAACAACGAGGAAATCATTAAACAATTTTCCAAATTGTTCAATAAAAAAAGATCTCAATATTTTAAACAAAGTCTCAAGACAAAAAAAGAATTCCCCACTTCGAATGTATTTGAATTAGTATTAGAAGAATTGAATATAGAGAAAGTTAATAGAGAAATTTATCTCGAATTAGCAGATTTATATCATTCATATGAAGAGAAAGAATGGGTTCCTTTCAAAAATACGAAAGATACTTTAGAAAAGTTATCAAATTTTAAAAATCTTAAAATGGCCGTTCTATCTAACCATCCACATCATATGACAATAATTAATTTACTTAAAAAGTATGATTTAATGGAATTTTTTAATGCTGTGGTTACATCTGCTAAATTTGGAAAAAGAAAACCTGATCCCGATATTTTTTTATATACACTAAAAAAAATGGGTTTGGAAAAACCTGAAACATGCATGGTTTGTGGGGATGAACATGCAGACATTGTTGGTGGAGATAAAGCGGGATTACAAACCATTTTGTGTAATAGAATGCTTAAATTTCCATTTGAAAGAGAAATCAATGTTCCAAATTATATAAAAGTAAATGACATTTCAGAGATATTAAACCATATTCATTAAGTTAAAAAGCAACTTATGGAAGGGAAGATAATGAGTCAAGCAAAAATTCCTCATGATCTATTAATAAAAATTGTTAAAGAGAAACATAAACTCATCCCAAAAATTATGAAAGAAAGCGAAATTGACTGCTGGCTAATCTTTGCTCGCGAAACTTCTGTTAACCCTGATCCCATTATGAATCAAATAATTGGTGGTGATGTAGTTTGGAGTTCTGCTTTTGTCTTTGCATTTGAAGGAGTAAACTTAACTAAAACGGCTATAGTTGGTGATTTTGATGCTTTAGCCGAAGAAAGAAAAGGTATTTGGGATGTTGTCATTCCTTATAAAGAAGGAATTAGTGCTCCTATGAAAGAACTTTTTGAGAGGATTAATCCATCTAAGATTGCTCTCAATTATTCTGAGCATGATGTAATTTCAGATGGGCTCTCTCATGGAATGTTTCTTAAACTCACTTCAATTTTACCTGATAAAAAGGATATTTTTATAAGCGCTACACCACTAATTCAAGCTATTCGAGGGCGAAAGACAAAGACAGAAATTGAACTTGTCACAAAAGCTTGTGAGCTTACTGAAGAAATTAATCAAAAAATGACTAAGTTGATAAAAATTGGAATGAATGAAACGGAAATTCAGAACCTATTTCATAAAGAGATGGATAAGTACGACGTAATTGAAGCTTGGCAGCGTGTTTCATGCCCTGCTATAGATGCTGGGCCTGATAAAGAATTTGGACATGTTGGACCTCTCCCTAATTCCAAAACAAAAAAGGGACATATTTTACATAATGATTTAGGAGTAAAATTTAACGGGTATTGTTCGGATTTGCAGAGAATGTGGTTTTTTGGACCCGAAGATGAAATACCAGAAGAATTAAAACACGCTTTTAAAACCGTCCATGGAGCAATTACTAAGGCGGCGGAATATATCAAACCAGGTGTTACCGGATTTTCAGTGGACAAAGTAGCTCGTGATTATGTTAAATCCCAAGGTTATGAAGAATATGCTCATGCTTTAGGACATCAACTAGGTACTAATGCTCATGATGGAGGTGTCTTACTTGGTCCACTCTGGGAACGATACGGGGATATTCCCAAAGGAATAGTTGAAGAAGGAAATATTTTTACTCTTGAACTCTATGTTAAAACGAAAAATTATGGAATGATTTCATTGGAAGAAGATATCGTTGTTACAACGGACGGTTGTCGATTTTTAGTCCCAAGATGCGATAAATTTATTACAATAGAAGATACTTAACTAATTTAAGTTAATTTGAAATTTAATGGTCTGGGGGGGATTTGAACCCTCGATTTCCAGTCTAGTATTTAATACAAGATATCTGGCTCCGCAAGCCAGCGCCCTATTTATGCTATGTTATTGAAAACAAAATAGCAATCCAAGCTAGACTACCAGACCTTTTGAAATGATTTATTTGTAATTTTTAATAATTATTGAGTAACTATAATACTTTTCTAATAATTCTCAATAATTAAAGTTATGTTTGATCAATACAGTGTTATATTTGATATGGATGGTGTGCTAGCAGATACTGGTCCAATTCATTTTGACAGCTGGCTAAAAATGGCTAATGAAATTGGATACCATTTTAGTAAAAAATTATTCGAGAAGACATTCGGTCAACAAAGCCCTACAATAGTGAGGAAATTAGTAGGATCTGAGATAGAACAAGAACTCGTGGATAAATGGGCAGCTCTTAAAGAACAGTATTATAGAAAAATGGTAAAAGATAAATTAAAACCATTACCTGGAGTGAAACGCTTAATCCAGGAACTTAAATCTTATAATTTCAAATTGGCAGTTGGTTCAAGTGGACCTCGTGAAAATGTGGAATTATTAATTAATGTTTTGCAATTAAAAGAAGATTTTGATGTCTTGATTAGTGCTGCCGAAGTTAAAAATGGAAAACCAGCACCGGATGTCTTTTTAATTTCTGCTAAAAAATTGAAAACAAAACCTAAAAATTGTCTTGTCATAGAAGATGCTCCAGTAGGAATTGAAGCTGCAAAAAGGGCGGGTATGAAATCAATTGCACTTACTACAACTCATGAAAAAAATGAGCTCCTTAATGCTGATCTAATTGTAAAAGATTTATCAGAAGTGAGTCTTCACGATATAATGCTATTATTAAAAATAGTTCAGAAGTAGTTTATATGATTTTTTTATGTTTTGGTAATTCATTGACAGCTGGTTGGCCTGGATATTATCCCCATTCAGATGGAGTTTCAAGGGGAAATGGAAATTTCCAGTCTCAATATGAATATTGGCTAAAAGAATACTGTGTTGAGTATATTGAAAAAAAAATTAATAAAGAAAAAGCATCTATCTCAAAAGAGATAATTTTTGTAAATAGAGGAATACCTGGAGATACTTCAAGTGGCTTGTTATACAGAATCGATGATTTAATAGCATATAAACCAAAACCAAATTATTCTATCATAATAATTGGAACGAATGATTTGGGTTGGAGTAGTTCTACTCAAAAAATTCTTAAAAACATAATGGATCTTCATAGAATCTCAAAAAATAACAAAATACTCTCTTTAGGGGGATTGATCCCGCCAATAACTAAAAGAGCTTCAAGTCAAAGATATGATATAATTCAATCTGATTTTAATGAAGAATTAAAAGAATTTTTCATGAAAAACAATATTCCGTTTACTGATTACTCCTATATGAAAGATGAGGAAAATTATTTAAAACCAGAATTTACAACGGGAGATGGTGTACATTTTTCAGTTGATGGTTATAAACATATGGGGTTAAGCATTTTTGAAAATGTAATTAAACATATTATAGACGAAGAAATTAATGAATTTAGGTAGTCAACATCAAAAATATAGTCTATAAGAGTTAAGTTACCCAAAATAATCTGGTTTACTAGATACTAACGTAGTTGTTTCTTCAATCCACTGAGATAATTGATTATCTACGCGCATATAAGTCACAATTTTATCTAACTCTTGTAATTTAGTGAATGAGCATTCAACAACAAGATCCCATCCTCCATAAACCGGTGTAACATAAGTTACCCTCCAATTTTCTTCGGATTCAGTTGATTTGAGACTTGAAAGCTTCTCAACGACTTTCCATTCTGTGCCTATGGTTTTAAGTCTTACTAGTATATATCCCCGATAAAACATTTTTTTATTTCTACTTTTTAGATGACTATTACCATTATTGTTATTTAACAATTGCTAAAAAAATTATCTTTTTGAAAACTATATATTATTAATAAAATTAAGATTTAGTAGATTATCTCTCTATCTTGTTGATTCTGATATATGAATGAGAAAGAAATCAAAAAACTATTATGGATAATGGGCCTTAAAAACGCCATTGAATTTCAAGGAAGCCCCGATAAAAAGGCGGTAATGGGAAAGTTAATGTCACAAAGACCAGATTTAAGACCGCATGCGAAAGAAATAATTCCGCTCTTAAATGAGATTATGCCAAAAATCTCAAAATTAAGTATCGAGAAACAAAAAGAAGAGCTATTACAACGAGATCCCCATGCCTTAGATAAAAAAGAACCGAAAGAGGAACAAAAAAGTTTACCGGATTTACAAAATATTGAAAAATTCGAAAAAATTGTAATGCGGTTAGCACCTTATCCTAGTGGTGCGTTACACATTGGAAACGCTAGAATGGTTATATTAAATGATGAATATGTAAAGAGATACAACGGAGAGTTAATTCTATTTTTTGATGATACAATAGGGAGTCCACTATCATTGAGAGCTAGTCCTAAGGCAAAATATGTAATTCCTGAGGCTTATGGGCTAATAGAAGAAGGACTTAAATGGTTGGGAGTCAACTATTCAAAAGTTTTTTATAAAAGTGAAAGATTAGAAATTTTTTATGATTACTGTGAAAAATTAATAAATGGGAATATTGCATACATTTGCTTTTGCTCTGCTGACATATTTAGAGAAAAATACAAAAAAGACCAAAAAAATTGTCCTCACAGGGATCAGTCAATTGAAAAGAATCTAGAGGAATGGAATAATATGCTCAATAAAAAGTATAGCGAGGGTGAGGCAGTAGTGAGATTAAAAACCGGAATGGACCAAAAAGACCCTGCTTTAAGAGATCAAATTATTATGAGGATTTCTGAAGCAGAACATCCTCGAACAGGAGATAAATACATTGTTTGGCCAATGCTGGAATTTTCTTGGGCAATTGATGACCATTTAATAGGGGTATCTCACATTCTCAGAGGAGTAGATTTAGTTAAAGAAGATTTTATTGAAGATTTTATATGGGAACATTTTAATTGGAAAAGAGCGGAATTTTTGCATTATGGAAGAATAAAATTTCCAAATATAAAATTAAGTAAAACAGAAGCAAGAAATAATATACAGAATGGAATATATGAAGGTTGGGATGATCCAAGAACCTGGAGTTTACAGTCCTTAGCAAAGAGAGGAATAAGACCAAAAGCGTTGAGAGAAGCTTTATATGATCTTGGCATGTCACTCTCAGGTATCACATTTGATGAGGATTGGTTATATTCAAAAAATAAAGCTATAATTGATGAAATTTCAGATAGATATTTTTATGTAGAAAATCCCATATTAATTGAAATTTCAAAAATCCCCTTCTTAGAATATTGCGCAGAGCCTTTATTATTACCATCAAATCCTAATAAAGGAAATAGAAATATAAGAGGAAAAGCAAAAAAAGGAAAGATATACATTTTCATCTCAGAGAAAGATGCTGAAAAGCTAAAACCCAGAGACATTATTCGCTTAAAAGATTTGGTAAACATTCAAATTGATTCTTTGGATTTAAAGAATAAGAAAGTAAAAGCAAACTATTATAGTTTAAAATTAAATAGAGATTTTGCAATAATCCACTGGGTTCCTAAAGATGAATATATAAATATATCAATTCTAAAACCAGACGGTACTATTTCGAAGGGTTATGGGGAAGTAAATCTCGTAAACATTCCCCTAAATAAACCTGTGCAGTTTGAAAGATATGGATTTGTTAATCCAATAGAAAGAGATAATAATGAATTATTTTGCTATTTTACACATTAACCTGGCTTCTAATAGTATATTCATCATTTTTAGATCAATTTTTAATTTAGAACCAATAATTATTATTAAGTGAATTCATAATATAAAAATGAATATGAATGAAGAAGAACACAAGGAAAATATGTTTCTGAGTAAAAAAGAATGGACCTTCTGTCCTTCATGTGGATTTAAACTTCCAGAAATAGATAGACAAAGATATTGTATTAAGTGTGGAGTGGACCTAGAATATATTAAAAGTAACGTTATTTCACGTCCACCATCGCCTATTGATATAAGCACATATAGATCCGAGTGGGATCAAGAAAAAATTGCAGATAAGGATATTTTAAATCTTGGAGAAAAACCATTATGGGGTAGTTTTTATTCAATAGGCATTCCTATACTTGCTTTTATTTTAATGTTTTTTTTAGGAACTATTATAATGTCATTTCTTGTTCCTTTGGTATCTAATTTAGAAGAACTTACGGCCTTGATGTTTAATCCATATTTTGTTGTTCTACTTTCGTTTACTGAATTAATTTTTATATTAGTTCCAGTTTATTATGTCGGTAAGTATCTTCAAAATCCTAAATTCAATAATCGTTTAATGTTATTAGGGTTCACCCTAAAGGGTAATGATAATTTTAAACCTGTAAAAGAAGTCTTTATTGGTTTAGCATTTGCAGTTTTAGGAATACTTTTAGTGTTTTCAGTATCATTCCTTATTGAAATTATTTTAGAATTGATTTTTGGCGTAGATATTGTGTTTACTGGAGGTGGCTCATTAAATGAAATAGATATAATTCTAGCTAATTCTGACATTTTATCTCTAATATTTCTCGCAATTACTATGATATTAATCGTCGGTACTTCAGAAGAATTGTTATTTAGAGGATTCATGCAAAAAGGTTTAGTAAGGACTGTTGGAAAGTACGGAGGACTTATTATCACAGCACTAATCTTCTCCTCAATCCATCTAATAGGAATTTTCCAAATAGGCAATGCTAATCCAATAGATTATCTACTTTCCTTTTTACTCAACTTCTTCCCATATTTTGCATTATCCCTATTGTTGGGATTTTTATTTTATTGGAGAAAAGAAAATCTTATTGCTGTTGTTATTATGCATGGTTTTTATAATGCAATAACGATAATTATAGCTTATATCTATTTTAACTTTATTTGAATTGCACATTTTAGTATTTTATGAACTTCTTAAATTTTTTCAAATCAAAAGCCAAAGGAAAAATTGCTAACATTGGAATTGGTCTTGGAAGTGAGCAATCTCAAAATTTAAAGGTTTTTAAAGCAACACAATATTTTTTAAGGAAAAATTCATCGAAAATTTATTTTTTTGGTGAACCAAAAGCAATATCACAACTATTAAACGAATCAATTACCTCTAAATTTAATTTTGACTTAATCAAAAGTAGTGAGCCAGAAAAAGATATTATAAATTATTTAAAAGAAAATACCATCAATGCTGTGATAAGAGGTAACTTAAGTTCTAATAAATTTCTTATGCATTTAAAGCACATATTAAATATTTCAGAAATAAATCGTTTAGCTTTACTTGAGTCTTTTGATGGTGAACAATTCTTTTTTGGACCCGTTGGCATTGATGAGTGCAATAATTTTCAAAAAAAAATTAACTTTATTGAAAATGCTATAGTCCTGTTTCAATCTTTAGACGTTGAGCCACGAATAGGTATTTTGAGCGGTGGTAGATTAAGTGATATTGGTCGTGATGAATATGTGGATGAATCTATTAATATAGCTAAACAAGTAGAAACTTATCTCAAGGACAAATATCCTAAATTGACTATTAAACATCATGAGATATTAATTGAAGCCAGCCTTAAAAAGAAGTCAAATTTAATCATTGCTCCAGACGGCATTTCCGGAAATTTAATCTATCGTACCTTAGTTCATCTAGGTGGTGGTAAAGCATATGGAGCTATCTATATGGGTTTAAATTCTACAATCATAGATACATCAAGAGTAGGTAAAATATCTGAAATAGAAGGAGCTTTAATTCTCAGCTTAGCATTGATAAATGCTTAAACAAATAAAAAAGGAAAAAATATTGTTTAAGGTGCTAACTAATAGCTCCGATAAGGGTGGCTAGAAGTACAATAATGCCCCCAATCAAAACAGCACAGACAATTAGACCTACTCCCAGGATCCCTAAAAATGTTGGAGTATAATGAATTGGTCTAATTCCTAATCCTATTACTAATATTGAACCAAATATTCCTAAAATAAGTCCTAAAATTCCAAAGTTGTAAGGCATTATACTTGTTCCGGTTATTACTAAAATAGTTTCTATAAGAGAAACTATTCCCCCTATAACTGCGAAAACTCGCATAACTTTATCTGTTTCTTGAAGTTCACTCATTTTAGAGTCACTCTCTTATAAAAATGGTTTTTAATTTAAAAATAACATAATGATACTTAAAAAGTTATACCAATCAATATTTTAATAATTCTTATTTATAGGAAAAAATTTTTAGAAAAAGTTGATGGGAGAGGGGGGATTTGAACCCCCGACCACTCGGCCCCCAGCCGATTAGATTTAGTTCGGTAAAACCAAGCTAAGGTATCATACCATTCTAGACCACCCTCCCATTTAAGGAAAGGATGTTAATTTTAGAGTTTAGAACTTGAAATAGCGTTATCTTTGTTTTGTATACTTAAAAATCTTAAATTCTATTTATTTTTAATTATCCTTATACATTGTACTAATAATTTTTAAATTCTTTAGAGGGTTTTTAAACTTATAATTTTTAAAAATAGAAAACTTTGATAATTTCATGCGCTCTCGGAAACCTTTTATTATCTTCTGGCCTCAATATTTTGATTTAAAGAGGAGTAGAGCAGAGGGTAGGCGTATTCCTAGAAAATTTGCTGTAGAAAAAATCCATTCAAATGATCTTTACAACGTAGCTAAGCGTTTAGGGTATACTGTTCAACATGAAAAGAATTATAAATATTCGAGAACTTGGTGGGATGAACCTGGAAGAATTTTAGTGGATACTAAAGGAAAGAAAAAATCTAAAGTATTAATTGAATTAGCAAAGGAATTAAAAAAGACACAATCCAAGAGATAAATCATTATTATGCATGAATTTGCCTTTGCCTATAATATTTTTAAAATAGCAGAAGCTACTGCTCTAAAATATAATGCCCAAAAAATTACTGAAGTTTATTTAGAAGTTGGGGAATTAACTTTAATTGTTCCTGAACTTCTACGCCAATCATTTAAGATGGCAACTTCTGGCTCAATTGCAGAGGGAGCAGAATTAAAAATTGAGATCGTGCCGGGTAAAATAAAATGCAGGGAATGTGGAAAAGTATCAGCTGTAACTTTAAGTGAAGAAGCTCAATTAACTGGACTTCAATTATTCCAATGCAAGTTTTGTAAGAGTAAAAACACAGAAATAATTGAAGGTAAGAAAGCAAATGTTAAAAATATAAAGATTCAAGAATAATTAGATTAAAACACCATTTAAAATTCCATGCTGTCCGGGCCTAGATGTGATTTTTGCTTTTCCTAGCTCTGTTTCAACAATCGCACCTTTAGTTAAAATGTGTCTGCGGTTATAATCCTTAGACGCATCATTACTATCAAACCTTAAAATTCTCACTTTGGAAGTTTGATTGTTATTAGGATCTGTAACATTAACGTATAAAGATGAAAATAATTTAAGCTTTTGATTTCCTCCCAATACTCTCTGCTTTTTCTTCTTTTCTTCTCCTACTCTGGTTTCTATGGGAGGGCGCTCTAATTCTCTTTTTCTCTTCTTTCTAAAGTGTTTATATTTTTTTCCTGTGTATTTTCTTTTTGATCTTGCTTGAGAACGAGCCATGACATACCATCATTAAATTAGTAAGTAGTAAAGGAAATGATTTCTTTAAAATTTTTGTATTTAAATGTTTATAATCTGTAAAAGTAAAATAAATATACTAAAAATTAATTTATTCATTATAACAATTAGTTTATCAGAAAAGTAATATAAAGTCTAACAGAAAAATGATGGAAAATATTGCAAATAAATTAAATCTAGATAAAAACTCTTTAGAAAAAATCATTAAATCAAGTACCACAACGGTTGGAATAATTGTAAAGGATGGTATCGTAGTAGGAACGGAATCTCAAGCTACTGCAGGATATACTGTTGCTACAAAACAAGCTCAGAAACTTTTTAAGATAAATGATTATACATGTGCAACTATTTCTGGAGGGGTTGCAGATTGCCAGTATGTAGTTAATCAACTTAAAGCATTATCTAAATTAAAAGAAGTTGAAGAGGAAAAAGTTCCTGAACCCAAGTACATTGCTAGCGTTACAAGAAACATTTTATTCAGTGGTAGATCATATTACCTTGCTATGATGATAATTGGTGGTTACTCAGTAAAAGAGAGTAACGGGAAACTTTACGGAGTTGACTTATTAGGTACTCTTTATGAAGAAGAAAATTTCATTGCTTTTGGTTCTGGAGGGCCATTCTCCTTAGGTGTATTAGAGGCTGATTGGAAGCCTGGCATGACTTCAAATTTGGGAGTTGAATTAGTCAAAACCGCTATTTCTAGTTCTCGTGAAAGAGACGCCGCATCTGGATTTAAAATTCAAATATGTACTGTTACTAAAGATGGTTATAAACAAATTCAATGATTTTTTTAAATAACTACTTCTTAAGAAAATCTATATTAATTTGTCTAAGTTCATCAAAAATATAGATAAAACCATTTAATGTTTTTTTTTGAGCATCCATTATTGTCCAGATAATATGTTTAAATTTTGTAATCTTACCCTCATAGTAACTTCTCATATATGGTATATCAACACCACTTGGATAAGCTCCACCTGGATGAGAATGAAAGATACTTATTAATTGTAAATTGAAGTTTTTCAAAAATTTTTCAGTTATCTCTTTTAATTTTAGATAATCATCCATTAGAAAGGCTACAGGACTTTCAGAAGAGGATTCTATACACTCAAACTTTTTAGTATAATAATTATAAGAATAATCATTTTCGAAATTGGTTTTCTTAATTTCTTCAATTTTTCCATAAATTAGACCACATGCCTCGTTAGGATAAGCTTTATCAACACATTGTTCTATCTTTTTATAAATATCCTGATTGATGAAGAACGTTATATCTTTCTCAAATTTCACGTTTCTAATAAACTTCTCCCTCTTTATAGTAATGTTAGTGCAGCATTCATAGCCGCTAACCTTGCCTTTCTTATATCAGCACCAGATCCTATAATTATAACGTCCCCTCTTTCAAAAAATACATTCACATTAACTATTTTTGTTTTGAAGTATAATTGAACTTTATCATTTATTTTTACTCCATGATTTTCTTGTCCTGAGGAATACGAGGGAAATAATAGTTCATTTCCATTATAAATAAGGCAAGTAGCTCCTAATCCTCCTAATCTAATTGCTGCATCTCTTTGTTCAACACCACTTTTTAAATGATCAGCAGCATCTCTAACTAAACAATAATATGATTTTGAAATTTCAGAATCGATTATAAAATTTTTCAAAATAGAAACATCTCCTTCATCTAATAAAGGGATTTTATTTTTAATTTTCATTAGAATCTGTAGGCCTTTTTCAGTCAACACATGTCCTTTTGACTTTATTTGTTGTTTGTTATTACTATTCTTAACAAGGACTTCTATAAAACCACCCTCTTCTTTTAATTTTTTAACAAGAGATTTTGCTGTACCTCCTCCTAATATTAATTCTTCTTTTAGACGATATCTTCCCAAACCTTCAGGATTATCTCCAAATAATAATATAGCTAAAATAACATGAGCATAATCGAAAGAAGGTCTAATTGTTTTGCTCTCAAAGAGAGGATCTAATTCTTCAAAATCTTTCATAACCTTTATATATATTTAGAATCCATATATAAAAAAAATATAAGGTCAAAAAAAATAAAAGGAAGAATATTCTTTTTAAATAATAACGATAGAAATTCTTTATGTCGGATATATCCCAATAGTGCCATGAATAATAATCCTGATGATAATGACCCAAAAGACATTCAAGGATTAGTTGTATTTAAAGATGTTAAATCGCAACAAACTCAAGAACAAGAAGCAGTATCATTAGAATATATAGATCAAGAGAATAAAATAAAGTTAGTTTGTAAGCTAGAACCGTTTGGAGGCAATTACCTTTATTCACTTCTTATTATCAACCAAAGTATGGCCCCTATTACGGAAATTAAAATTCGAATAAGATATCCCGACTTTTTAATGCTCTGTAGGAGCAATCCTCCAAAGATTATTATTGACTCTGATTTAATTGAAGAAAATGAAAAGCAGATTCGTATTGAATTTGAAAACTTAGGAGAAAATTCCCAAAAACAAATAAATACTTTTTTAACACCATTGTCATTAGAAGAAAAGGGTGAAATTAGGTCATATGTTACTTACATAAATAATGCAGATTTTATACGAGCCCTTGACTCAGATCCTGTTAAAATAAAATTTGATCCAATATCTATCGAAAGAAAAATTTTACCTAGTACTGAAGTACGTAACTTTCTTCAATTAGCTGATATCAAGCGAGGAATTAAGAGTGTCGGAATAGGCATTGAAAATAATCCTGATTTTGATTATTTATTTTATCAACTCGAACAAACAATCCTAGATCAAAACTTTCAACTAATTACTAAAGATGATGATAAAAAAATTGCATGGTATTTCGGAACAGAATTAGTCTCAGGAGCTGATATACTAGTAATTGGACAGCTTAATTCAAATAAGATCGAGTTGTTGGTAGCTTCCCAAAATCCTCATATAATTATTTCTATTTTAACAAATTTCGTGACTGAATTTTCAAATCGATTAGTAATTGAAGATATAATAGAAACTTTAGACCAAATTTATGATTTAGAATGCGAATATTGTGGAACAGTCTTACCTTACTTCCCAAGAAAAGGGGAATCTGTTGAATGTACTAAGTGTAAATATGAAAAAATAATATGGTCTTAGTTTTTTAAGAATTAGTAATTTTATTTATCCTTAGAACTTGAAAACTTTATTAAATCTTGTTTTAATCTGCATTATCTTTCCTTATATCAGTCGGATCCTTAAAAAGATGGGAGATTTTTAGTAATTTGATTAATTCGCGTCAATTTTTCAATATTAATTAAAAGTTACTAACTTATTGAAAACACAAAAATTCCTAATCAAGCATCTCAGTATTTGATCAAATTTTTTATCTTTCTTAAAATGAACATGTTTTAGCGGAAAAGGAAGAAAGTTTACACTTTACTACATTCAATAGTTTTAAAATTTAACGAAACTCGAATTTCCATAAAAAAATTCTAACTTTTACGAGATTGATCTTTTTACTATTTCTGAATTTTGTCGTGATATTTTTTTCATTTTATTCCTCATAAAATCATGTATGCATCAAAATCTTTAAATATATAGAAGATATATTACTATTTAACTAACCATTAAATAATAACAAAAATCAATAAAAATATCAATATAAAAATAAAAAAGTGGAGGAATAGAAAATGTCTGAATATATTAGTTGGAGTCCTATTAGAAGATTAATGAAGCATAATGGCGCTATAATTGTTGCTCGTGATGCTGTGGATGAACTAGTTGATTGGATGGGCATGGCAGCAGAAAAAATAACTAAATCTGCCTTGAGTTTAACAAAGCATGCTAAAAGAAAGAAAGTAACTCGAGATGACATCCTATTAGCCATTAAATACTTTTAAAATAAATAGGAAAGAAACCATCCTAAATTTAATTTATTATTTTTTTTAATTTTAAATTTTTTTTCTTGAGATTTAATTACTGTAAAGTGCAATCTAATTTTTTACAGTTCTGGATTTGTATTTTTATTCATGTTCAAGATGAAATAACATATGCCCCTCATATTGAAAGTTATTTACACTTTTTAGGAGTGTTTCTAACTTAACATTTTCCGTTGTAAGTATGACAACCACTTCAAATTTACTTAATTGGAAAACCAAAACGCCGCCTTTAGACCCTTTAATATGTAAATAATTGAATTCTCCATTATCCATTTCATTATTTCCTCTCTTTCCTACTGCTAATATTGTAGCAGAAAGAGCAGATAACTGACTTTTATTAATACCTCTAGGTAGAGTAGATGCAATTGGTAAACCTTCGACAGAAAGCAAAATGACTCCCTTAATTGCTGAATTTGTATTTTGCAGACTAAATAAAAATTTTTCGACGTTTTCTGGATGATATCTCAATATTAGTAGATAAGAAAAGTGAAAATAAATACATTTGTTCATACAATTTTCAAGCAAGAGGGCGAAATTAAGGACTAATTAATATTTTCTTTTTATCATATTCATCTGGATCTCCACCACCTTCAAGGTATTCAGCGAACTTCTTTAAGTCATTTAATATAAATAGTATACCTCTTTCTAATATTTTTTCATGTTCCACGATTTTATAATCAATCCATGCAGATACTTCAGTTAAGTCACCTTTCGCTTTTAAAACATATCCGAATGAGGTAAAATACTCGCTTTCTGCTGTATTAGTAAATATTTCATTTTCTTTGCGCTCTATATTGGTATACGTATAATTTCCCCCAGTAGATTTGATAAAACTTTCATTTGGCCCAGTTTGAGTGATTTCCTTCACGGTGGAATTCCATTTACGAATTAGGGAGATATCAGTTAAGCTATTATAAATTATACTAGGTGGAGCATTTATCTCAATTCTACTTTCAACTTTAGCCATATAATCATCTCATAGAATTTACAAAAAAGTAAGTTACTTTGGCTTTTATATTTTTGTCTATTATGACAAATTTTTTAAAATCCTCCTAATTTTAGGGTAGGAATTTGATAGAAGCTCAAAAAAGTAATATTAAAAAAAATTTTTTTGTCAAAAGTACTATATTGAGTCAACAACAATTATGTAGATTCAACAAGTTTATTAAGGATCATTTCTATAATAAAAATAACTAGTTGTTTCTGTGTTTTATATTTTCTGCTTATAAAAAATTAGAGATAATTTTCACAGAGATAGTTCATATAAGGCACAAAATTTAAGAGAAACTAGAGATAAACAAAGAGAAAAAAAATGAAGATTCTATATGTAAATCCTGCTCGATTGGAAGCAGGGTTGGATGCCATCATTAAGGGTTCGCCCTTAAGCCTTATTTCAATTGCTGCCATGGTTCCTGAACATGATGCTAAATTATTTGATTTTAAAGTTGATAAATATCGTGAAAAGAGATTTCGCAGTGATTTAAACCGATATGACGTAGTTGCTATTACAAGTATGACACCCCAGATATATCACGCATTAGAGGTGGCACATATGGCCAAAGAACAAGGATGTCGTACAATACTAGGCGGATATCACCCTACTCTGGCACCCGAATTCGTAGCACGGCAACCGGACGTAGATTTCACCATTAGAGGTGAGGGAGAACATACTTTTAAAGAAGTAATTGATTATCTTGATGGTAATAGAAATAATATTGAATTAAATCAAATTGATGGCTTATCGTATAAGGATAAAGATGGAACAGTAAAACATAATAAAGAGCGTCAATTAGAATGCGATTTAGATAGCCTTCCTATGCCTCGAAGAGATTTATTAGACGATACAAAGTATATTTACTTAGGAGCAAGAGTAGCTCAGCTTGAAACGTCACGCGGCTGCCCACACAATTGTAAATTCTGTTGCATCATTAAAATGTGGAGGAATTCAAATAAACCTGTAGTTTATAGAACAAAATCAACTAAAAGGATAATGCGAGAAATTTATGATGTTGATTGGAAAAATGATTTTATCTTTTTCTGTGAAGATAATTTTACTATTAAAATAAAACGGACAAAAAAAATACTAGAGACAATGATTCGTTCAGGAGTCCCAAACAAAATTTATTTTTCCTGTCAATCCCGAGTTGATACATTATATCGAAATCCTTGGTTAGTTGATTTAATGCACAAGGCAGGCATGAGACAAGTATTTTTAGGTATTGAGAGTGTGCACCAACAAAGCCTTGACGCTATGAATAAACAAAATACTACTCCAGAAATGGTTAAAGGTGTTGTAACTATGCTCCAGGACCGAGGAATTTCAATATTCGGAGGTGTTATTATTGGATTTCCAGGTGAAACTAAAACAATGGTAAGACAAAATATTCAATTTGCTAGATCCCTTAATTTAACCTGTATTCAATTTACTCCCATTACAGCATTTCCGGGAACTGAGTTCTACAATGAAATGTCAGAAAAAAAAATGATTACAACAAAGAATTATAGATACTATGATTTATTTCATCCAATGATGCGTACAGAACAACTAACAACTAATGAAATATATGAATTAGTAGGCGAAGCATATTCTGCATATTATCTTAGTAAGGGTTGGCTTGGAATGCTCATAAAAAGATATACTAATCCTTTTGGTAAATTTAACTGGATGGGCCGAAATGTACCACGCTTTGCTAAAACTGTTATTAAAAGTGGAAATGATATGCTTCATTCAATGGGAATGAGTAAATCGATAATTTCTGATGAATTAAAAGAATTTATGGAAAATGGAATACCCAATACAACATTCATACCTAAAAAATCTGATAGTTTAGACAAAAAAGGCGAACATATCACATTTATTAGAAAAGTACAAAAACCAGCAAAAATCGCCAATTAAATTTAATTAATTATCCTATTTTTTATATTTTATAATTTATATGAATAAAATACCTAGTAGCTTTAATCTAAACATTTAAATTATTAAGTTAGCAGTTAGAAATTTGGATGCATCATATTTTTTGATTAATACGTGATAAATTAGTTATTTTTAATATTTATCACACTTTTTTTTTAAAAAAAAAAAAAATTTTTTTAAAAACTCAAATTTTTCCTTCTTTTCGTAAACTTTCTAGATATGCTTTTTCTTTTTCTTGATGTATTTTATGTAGTTCAGCTTTCTGCTTTTTCCATTCAGGACCATGTAAGGGAAAGAATTTTATAGCAATAGCCGCTAAAAATATGAATATTGCTGGTACAATGCAAAATCCGATCATTATTCCTAGTTTTGCGTCAGGGCTTTGTGAAAGCCCCAATTTAGCAAGTTCATTATCATATCCAAAAGCATCAATAATTAGTAGAAATAACCATGGTGCTAGAGATACAGCAGGTTTGGTTAACAAGGCATTAACCCCAGAATAGCTTGTTTCACGGCGTTTATTAGTTAAAACCTCATCATGATCTATTACATCCGCAATAAGCATCTGTCCAGTCATATAATAACCTGAAAATCCAATTCCTAGCAAAATCATACCAATAATGGCTGTTTCAAAGAGCCAACCAATTCCAAAAAAAAGTATAAAACTTGATCCTATTAAAAAGAGAATTATCATGTACACTTTTTTCAATTCATATTTGCGTAGAATTTTGTTATAAACAATTGTAAATGCGAAAACAAATAAAAAGAAAATCGCTAATGGTATCATACCCATAATTCCTCCAAGTTCCAACACAGAACTAATGTAATAGAAAACAGCGGTAGTCAAAGTATACTGCGCTAAAGTAGTACAAAAATTTCCAGCTTCAAAAATTAGAAAAGGCTTATTTTTAAAAGTTTCAGTTAAACCTTTCCAATAACCTAATGGTTCTTCAAGTTGAGTATACTTTCTTTCTTTTATAAAATAACTACTCACAAATAAAATTAAACCACAAATTATTCCTATGATTACCATACTAGTTAAGAAAATATTTATAGGTGGTGGTGGTACTGGAGTTAATAATAGTGTTGGAAGTAAAAATGTGATTAACGTCCCAAGAGCACTAAAAATTGATCCAAATACCATTATACTTGCACGAGCTTTCGAAGATATAGCCATTTCCGCCGGTAATGAATAAGTAATAAGACCTATCATTGTATAAATCGTATCAAAAGCATAAAGGATGATTAAATAGTTTAAAAATAAAGCTATTTCATCATTAACATTTACTAGTGGAAACCAACATAACATAAATAGGATTGTATATATAGGTGATCCAAAACGAAGGTAAGGAATTCTTCTCCCATATTTTTTAGATTTGGTACGATCTTCTATAAAACCAAAAAGTGGGTCATTTACTGCGTTCCATATTATAAATATGATCCAAGCTAATCCTGTCCAATATTCATCAAGTAAGAGAATATTATTATAATAATAAGTAATTGGTCCTAAACCTAAACCCGATAATATTCCACTTGCTAAAGTAGCTCCTCCAAAAGCAAATTTTGATTTTCCTGGAATTTTTTCCTCAATTTCTATACTTACAGAATTAGTTTCTGTCATTTTTCTCATAAATTATGTTAATTCTTTAAAATAATATTTTACGTTATTTTATAAAAATCTTTCAGAGTTGTATTCTTTAAATAGAATCATGTAAAGTCTTCCTTAACATGCAAACTCAAAAACTGGAGTATTTTAACGGCCCTTTCTTAAAAATGAATAAGGTATTTTATCGACACTATCAAGAAAACATTGTTAAGAGATGTAATAATAAAAATACTCTGGTTGTTTTGCCAACTGGTTTAGGAAAGACAATTATTGGCATTTTACTTATCGCAAAATCATTAGAAAGGTATCCAAAATCAAAAATCATAATTTTAGCACCAACTAGACCATTAGTTTCACAACATAAATCATCATGCCAAAAATTCCTTGATATTGAGATTGAAAACATTACTGCATTTACAGGAAAAATTCAGCCGGAAAAAAGAATACTTCTCTTTAATAATTCAAAAGTGATAATTTCTACTCCTCAAGTGATTAAAAATGATATTGAAAGAGGTAGATATAATTTAAACCATATTTCTTTATTAATTTTTGATGAAGGACATCGAACTAAAGGCAATTATGCTTATAATTTCATTTCAAATGAATATATAAATACGTGTTCAGATCCACTAATATTAGCATTAACAGCATCTCCAGGTAAAGATTATTCATACATTCAACAATTATGCGATAACCTATTCATTGAGAATGTTGTCTTCAAATCCTATGATGATGGGGATGTACAAAAATACATCTATGATATTGATACTTTTTTAGAGTTTGTAAATGTTCCAATTAAGGTTTTGGAAATCAGTGCTATCTGGTATAACTTATTTGAGAGACATTTAAGACTATTTATTGATTGGAAATTAATTCCCCCCAATAAAAAGTATTATTCAAAAGTAGAGTTTCTAGGAATAGCTCGGGATTTAACTTTATCATTAAGATATGAAAATGGTTATGAGCCAGATTTATCAGAGGATGATTATATCAATTTATTATATCATCAAGCCCCAAAAGTTATTGATATAATTAGAGAAGAAGAACTTAATATTCAAACCATTTATTCTTATTGTTCTAGTTGTATTAGTCTTCTTCATGGTAAAGATTTGCTAGAAACCCAAAATTACTCATTATTTAAATCTTTCTTAGAAAGAATAAAATCAAAATCAGAAAAGGGTATATTATCAGCTAAAAGAATTATTCACTCAGAACACTATAAATTCATAGAAAGTTTGCTAGGAAATATAAAAGATGAACAGTTATCCCATCCTAAAATAGAAAAAGTGCTCTCAATAATTCAAGAGGAATCTCAAGAATACAACAATCATAAAATCTTGATTTTCACCCAATTTCGCGAAATGGCAGAACATCTAAAAAATAAAATTACAAATCAATTTAAAGCAAATTTAAAAGTAGAGAAATTTATTGGTCAAGCATCTAAATTTAATGATTTTGGATTTTCTCAAAACAGGCAATTAGATATTCTTGACAAATTTAGATCGGGAGAAGTCAATATATTAATCGCAACTAGTGTGGCAGAAGAAGGTCTTGATATTCCAAATGTAGATGCAATAATTTTCTATGAACCCGTTCCGTCTGAAATTCGTTTAATTCAAAGAAGAGGGAGAACTGGAAGAAATTCTTCAGGTAGATGTTACATTCTCCTTACTGAAGGAACAGTTGATGTGCCTTTTCATAAAGTTGCCACTCGAAAGGAAAAGACTATGAATTATATTCTTTCAAAACCCACAACTTTAGAATTATCCAAAAATCTTGAAAGGCATAAAATTGATTTTCAAAAAAGTAAAATTTATGGTCATAGCTTAGACTTTATTAAACAACTTAAAGAACGTAAAGAAAAAGAAAAAGAAGTTCTTGCTGATCATTCGCTTGAAGATATAATTACAGAAATTGATAATTTTGCTAACAGTAGTGAATATCAAGAATTAAAAGAATATGGAATAATAAATTTCAATGATATAATTAAGTTAGATAAAGGTAAATTAAAAAAGTCTCTACTAAAAATAAAATTGAACAAAAGTAATCAATCTAAGAAAAGGATTCCTCATATAAATAAGAAAATAAGAACTCTCATAAATATAATAAAAATTTATGGGCAAAATGGAATACTTAACTTTTCAACATTTCAGGATCTTGCCCGTGAAGAAGATATCTATGACGATAAATTTTATATCCATTTTAATCAAGCATGCTATTTAGGTTATATTAGTAAACAAGCTGAAAAGGTCCAATTAATTTCGGATTGTGAATAAGATATAATTTGAAAATCAGATTTTGTCTTGCTTCTTTCGCTTAATTAATAGATATAAAGCAAGTATTATTATTAAAACGAATAATAGTATAAATATAGCTGGTCCAGTAAAATTGAATAATGAGAGCGTAATAGATAATATTGCTGCTAGGAATGCAAATATACTATAATTTTGGCTTGCAAAACTCCTTAGGCGCCTCCAGAACATATAAAATCTAAAATTCATCTTCTTCATAACCTCTAGTTCAGATTCATCTACTTTATTTAATAAATCTGGATTTTCATAATACAATCCAATACGAGGATCGTATTTTCCTTTTAATTTCCCTGAACTAATTAAAGAAATTAAATGTTCTTGAATTTTTTGTTTCTTTATATTTAATTCGTTCTGTAAAAAGCTTATTGTCAAATATTGGTCTGCCACAGCTTTAATCGCCATTGAAACATATGATTTGATTATCATCTCATCAAGAGATTTAACTTTCTCATACATTAAATCACGAAAACCTTTAATAAATAACTCAAAATCATCTAGTAAATACTTATTCTTGGTTTCGAAATTATTTGACTTTCTTTCATATTCTCTAACTAAGTTTTTTATGTTTTTTGAAACCTCTCTAATTTCTGCCTGGATTTTCTTTTCTCTTTTTTGTACTTTTGCATGAGCTCTTTTAAACTCTTTATATTCTATGTAGTCTTCAACTCTTGTCTGAAATGTTCCTAATAATTGACTTAAACGTATTTTTATTTTATTTATTTTGTCTAACAATTCATTTCGGTAGGTATCATCCTTTAATATACTAATATCTTCAGTAATTTTATCCAATTTAGCCTTGTAAAAAGCTCCAAATTCATTCTTTCTTGAGACATAAAATTCCCTTATTTCAGTTTCTAGCCGCTTGAAACTAGAATTTTTAGTTAGTGACCCTTTTAGTTTTTCATTAATCTTTTCCTCAATCCTTTTTACCTTAACATCAAATTTTGTTTTCTTAGATTCAAAATGTTCAATAGCTTTTACATAAGAACCAAAATTTTCAATATTTTCAAAAACTTTGATAAGATTATTTACAAAATCTAATGTTAATACATTATATTCTTCTGAAATAAAAATCTGAAACTCATTAAAGAAATTTAAATTGGCTTTTATTTTTTGAATTGCCATCTTTCCATTTGTTAATATATTTTCTAATTCTTTTTTAGTGTTAAGATTTTCTTCTCTCTCTTCAGTAATTTTAAGTTGGTTAACTTTATCTTCATATTGAATTCTAATTTTTTTCTCTAAATCTGAATATTCTGTGATTCTATTCTGTAGTTCTAGTATATTGACTGCTAATTTTTTATTCCTAACTCCGGAATCATATAGTGCTAAAATCTTTCCAATTTTTTCTTGATGAAATTTTAAAAGTTTAGTATCAATATAGGTGTTTAATTCCTTGTTTTTGTAATAAGCATCATTATGAACAACCATTAATTTCTTTTCTTCATTTAAATCACCCTCGATTTTAGAAAATTCTATCATTTCTTTAATGAGAGGTATTACTGCTTTACATTTTAAATTTAATTTATTTGCAAGCTCTCTTATATCTACTTTATTTGTTTTTTTTTCTTTGGTCCATATCTCTATTTCACTAATGATAATTTGATTAACATAATTATCTTTTGAATTATTAATCTCAGTTGTAAGATAGTCATGAAATTTTTCCCATTGGATGATTGAAATAGAATTTTTATCAAAACTTTGTATTAATGTTTTTAAATCATTTAATTTTTTTAAAAAGATTTTATTCTTATCATCTAATTCTATGATTATTCTGTCAAAACCATCGATTACATCCTTGATTTTTATGCTTTTTGCTTCACCTAGTTTAGTTTTGTAAAATTTTAATCTAATCTTGAATCTTTGAATTTGTTCGGATATAAAATTATCAAAATCTTCAATTTTAGCTCTATTTCTCTCTTCCAATACATCATCCTTCAGCGATTGAACTTGTTCTGCTACCAAGTTTATAATTGATTCTTCTATTACATCCAAATTTTCTTTTAAATATTGAAATAGAAGGAACAGTTTTTGATTAGTTTTTGTTTGATCTGAGACGATTATTCTAAGCTCCTTTATTTCCTTTATTTTTTGACTTAATAAACTTTCAGAATCCTTTTTAATAATCTCAAAAGCTTCTTTGAATTGATTTTGAGAAATTTTTTCATCCGCTTTTTGCTTTATATAAGATATTTCTTTTTTAATTTCATCATCAATCCCATCAATTTTTTCGCTTGTTTGTTCGAAAAATTTAAATCCTTCAGCATAATAACTAAAAATTGACCCGAATTCTTCTTTTAAGTTAACCCAATTATCAATAATCTCCTTATGTTTTTTAAAAACTTTCTCTTCTTTTATCGTAATTTGTTGTGATATTTTATAAATCGTATGATCATACTTATCCACATAATTTGAGATTTTATTAAATTCCCCAATTATTAAATTGTAATTCTCGTTATTAAATCCAGATTCAAGCTTCTCTCTAAAATATTTTCTAAATGAATCTAATTCTTTTTTAATAAATTCCCCAACTTCAAAAATTCTATTTTCTAATTCATCTAAAATAGTATTAAATTTTTTTAATTCTTCTTTTTCGGAAATTTTTTCTTTTAAATATTTCTCAACTTCATTTAGCTTCTTCTGCATTATAGAGTATGCTATTTTCCATTGATTAATTTCAGTTGCTAATACTGCTTGAATATTGATATATATCATATCTTGACTAAATGAATTTTCAATATTTTCATTTAGAAAATCAGCTTCCAATAATGCATTTTTCAAGATAAATCTCAATCGTTCTTTTGCATAGTCTATTTCGTCTAGAAGTAAATAGGATTCAATTTCTTCTTTAATTTGCGTTGATGTATTTTTTAAAATTAAAGTCATATTATAGATATCGTTCTTAATATCGCCCAATTTTTCTTTTTCTTCAAATAATTTCTCTGTATTTATTTTCTTGTCCGAAGTTATAACATTATCCAGAAGAAAATCCAAATAAAAGTAATATTTTGATTTTCCTAGAAATTTTGATTTAGTTCGAATATTTCCCTTGAAAAAATTCCTTTCCATCATATCATAAATTAGAGGAAAAACATCCTCTCTCATTTTCAACGATTCAAAATGATAAGACGACTTATAATTCTTTAGAATGTCAGAAAGACATATTATGCTATTTTCATTTAACTGATTACTTATTTCATTCGCAATAACTTTTAATCCATTATTGAGGGTTCTCAGAAATTTACTAAATTCTAATGTATTATTTATGATTTTTAGCTTGAAATTATAACTTAAATTGATATACAGGATGATCTCTTCAATCCCATGTGTTAGTCCAAAGGCAGTTTTTATGTGTTTAATATCCACGAATCCATTTTTTTCTATTTGTTTAAAAATCAGCCTTTCTATCTCTCCAATAAACTTTTTCCATATAAAAGATAAAAGTATTGTGATCTTGGATAAATTAAAGAATATGAGTGAACCTTGATCATTACCATTTTTGAAAAGTTTTTGAATATTTTCGTTGATAAAAGAATAGATTCTAGCAGGATTGTAATCCATTAGCCATGGAAAATGATTAAAAGTATAAATTATCCAAAAAGTATCATCTATATTTCCTTCTCCGTTAGAGAAGTTAAATCCTCCATCATATTTTTGAAATTGATGGAAATATTGAAGTTCTTTATCTTTTACTTCTAAATCCAAATTTAAATATTTAAGAGATAAATATTTGAAAAGCATAGAAGGAATTTTTTTTCTACTATTTAAATATGCACGGAATTGCTCTTTAAATAATCTAACATCTGAGCCTATAAGTGTGAGAATTTCGAGAACGTAATAAAACGTTTTTGAGGAAAATGGTTTTTTATGAATTTCACATTGTTTATCAAGACAATGGAGAAAAATTTCGCCTTTTTTATGTTCATATATAAAATTTTTGACTTTTCTTACAAGATCATTACTTCCTTTTGAGAGGAGATATTCTTCTAGCAATCCTAATATATATAAGCTAGATAGGGCATAATATAAAGACCAAATATCAGGTACAGCTTTAGATTGAGGATTTAATTTAAAACCTATTTGATCCTTCTCTAAAATATCCACTTCACAGGATTTAATGAAATCATAAAAAACATGCTTTTGAGGTGTGAGATCCTCCTTTAGATACTTCCCTAATAAGAGGAACCAATATAAATACTCTAGGTCTAAACTAGGCTCTTTAACTAGGGTTTTAACTTTTGATTGATAAAGATTTATGATTTTATCATAATAACTCAGATGGAAACTCCCAATTTTTTTCCTATCTACTAGTACAAAAGACTCAAAAGGTTCTCTTTTAAATTCTGTAATGTATGGATACGCAGTTTTCTTTTCTACTTTTGACAAATAAAAATCCCCATAAATCTTTTTAATTATAATGATAATTTTTACATTTATTTTTTGTCATTGATAGGACTGCGTTTTAGCAAAAAATGATTAATAAATAGAGTAAAAGATTAAAAAAAATGAAAATTAAATTTAAATGTCTCTATAATGGAGGATCGCTATCAAAGCTTAATGTTTTATTAATACCCATATTATCCTTCCATAATGGATTCTGGATCAAAAATAATGGCATTCCACGAGCTGCTGGAGGCCAATGAAAAGCATGATTGAAAGCAGCTTCAATAGTTGCAGAGTCATTTAGAGCATCCCAAAACATATGAAAGAACCAAGAGCCTGCAAATCCATCAGGGTTCATATTATTTATATAATACCAAGCAAGTAAATTCGAAGAAGCGCTAACCATGATGCAATTTTCTATATCATACCAGCTCTGACCAATATTAGCATCTGCATTTAAAAAATTACCACTAAAGCAACAATCTACGTTTATCATCATTCTTTGACATTCTATCACTTTCACTAAATCATAAAATTCAAATTCAGTTATCCAACTATTATCTGCTTCGAAGTGAAATGTAGCATTTCCATCAGGGAGTACTTTATTAGAACCATGATCAACCATGTAAACTATCAAATAATCTTCTGGACGTATTCCTGAAGCAAAAGAACCTGTGTAGGAAACATTTAATTCTTGCTTAAATCTACTTGCTGTAACACTATCATTCGCTACATCTATTAACACGGGGATTCCATCATGAATTAAATCATTAGTATATTTATCAAATATATTGATATCAATAATTCCATCTGCATCGTTTTTATAATATAACATCAAAAAGATATTATCATCAGTATAGCCATGATTTTTCAATATCCAATATACTTGTAACGCTTGAGCAGGAAATCCATCCGAATTTATACCTGGAGGCGGAGGTGGAGTACCAGGATCAGTAGGATTATCCAAATCTACTAAAACCCATTTATATATTTCAATGTTATCAAAATAGACAATACCCTCTAATGGGTTAATGTTAAAATAAGAACCGTTAACTGTCAAAAATAGTCTTAAATCAGTTATTTCATTATTAGTTTCATTATTACATACACCTGAAACACTTAAAGTAAACCACTGATTTAAAGTAGAATTGAAGTAATTAGACCAATCTGTTCTTACAACTTGATCCCCAGAATCTAACCACTGTAATCCAATTCTAATACCACTACCATTTATTGGCTCTGGATTAGCAATAAAAATTTCAGCAGTCATATTGTAATAAGCATAATCGCGTAAAAAATAGTTACTCCCTTTCCAATCTAATGAAAAGTTCGCATTAATAGCCTCTGGACTTGGTGGCGTAATAAATAATGATCCCAGCGGATTTCCAAAAACTCCAGACCACTCTCCGATGCTCCCAAAGGGACCAGAATATGTCCAATTCCCTTTACCTGTCGCAAAATTAGAATCATTTCCATCATTAAATGGTTCCTCAGGTTCTGAACCAAAAAAGTCATTAGCACTACAACAGATTAAAGCTTTCCTCTGACCTATATATACTCCTGGTCCGGGAAGTAAAAATAGCAGCAATAACGTAGTAGTTACTCCCGCAATAATAATTAAAGCTGCAATAATCGCAATTACTTTTTTCTTTTTCATAAATCTTCACAAAATTGAATTCCTATTTTAATACTATTTTACAATTATTATTTAAATTATACCTTAACAGAAATCTAGAAAATCTATCAATTTAAATATTGGCTAAATTTCTCAATATTGTAATTGAAAAATTTGATTTTTCCTTAGAAATTTAATATTTGAATAGAATGAAAAATTCAAAAAATGGATATTGAAAAAGCTATAAAATTTGTACGATCTAGAGGTAATTTAATTGAAAAAGCACGTTTAAATGCTATTCTTTGGGATAAACCAGCCCAAAAAGAAGTCCTTAGAAAATTATCGACCTTTCAGAAATCTGATGGCGGTTTTTGCTGTTGGATTAAAGAAATTAGTAATCTTTATGATACTATTCATGTTTTATTTTGGTTTGATGATTTAAAGTTATATCGCGGACCAATTGTAGAACCTGCATGCAGATTTTTATTAGATAGGCAACAAAAAGATGGTGGTTGGGATGAGGTTGACGAAGTCCAAAAATTCAATCCACCTGAATGGATGATACCTGGACGAATCGAAACTCGAGTCTGGTTAACAGCTTATTGTGCTCATGTACTAATTCGTTTTGGTTATGCAGAAGCTGAGGGGACTTTTTGTCCTACAAACTATTTAATAGCTAATTGTAATGAAAGAGGAAGATTAACTGGATATTTGAGAGCCACATGGATTTCTCTCCCGATGTTAGCTTTTTATCCTGGACCTGAACCAGAGTCATTCCAAAAAGCTATTTCTGTTATCGAATCCAATTATTCTCCTGATTGGGAAGGCTCATACTTAGCATGGCTGTTACGATGTCTAAAAGATGCCGGTTTATCACGTGATCATGCTTTAGTTGAACATTGCCTAGCTGATTTAAGACAGAAACAGAGAAAAGATGGAAGTTGGCTGCCTGAGAGGAGTAGAGGAAAGGAACATTCTGTTAATGCTACAATTGGAGCTTTACGTGCGTTTAAAAGATATAACCTTATTTAAAGTGTTATAATTAACACGGAGGTTCCAATAAATAATAAATGGTATTTATAATAAAAAATCTCGAATTTGTTCAGCAATTATTTTTCCTTGTGCTACTGCGTCAACAACACTTTTTGATCCAGTAACACAATCACCCCCTGCAAGTACTTTAGGAACAGAAGTGAAGAATTTGTCATCTACTTCAAAAGTATTCCATTTAGTAATTTTAAATTCGGTTTTATCAAATCCGATTAAGTCAGGTTCTTGACCAATTGCTTCAATGATGTAATCCCCTTCTACTCTAAATTCGGACTCTTTAATTGGGATTGGTTTAGGCCTTCCACTTGAATCCAATTCCCCTAGCTTTACTTTTTGACAAACAGTAATTTGAAAATCATTTTCAGAGCATACAAATTCAACAGGATTTGTTAAATACTTAATCGAGATGCCTTCACTTTCCGTATCATTAATTTCAACTCTCCCTGCAGGCATCTGATCCTTCTCTCTTCGATACAAAATAGAAACATTTGCTCCCAGTCGTTTTGCAACTCTTGCAGCGTCTGTTGCAGTACTTCCACCTCCTATTACAACAACTTCTTTCTTTTTTAGATTGGGAATTTTTTTCTTCAAATTAAATTTTTTTAAGAAATCGATGGCTTGTAAAATAATCTTTGATTCTTCTCCTGGAAGATTTGTCCACTTTCCCTTATGAGTTCCAATTCCTACGATAACCGCATCAAATTCAGATTCAAACAATTTTTTAATAGTAAAATTTTCATTTATACCTCTATTAGTTATGAATTCAATCCCTAACTTTTTTATATTCTCAATTTCATTATTTAAGATTTCCTTTGGTAGCCGGAACTCAGGAATTTCTGTTGCCATCATTCCTCCTAAAACATTTAGCTTTTCAAAAATTGTAACATTAAATCCATCCTTCTGTAAAAAATATGCTGCAGTTAAACCAAGAGGTCCAGAACCTATTATTGCTACACTTTTTCCTGTATTAGTTTCACATTTAAAATATTCTTCAAGTGGTCTATAATGATCAACTAAGAAACGTTTTATAATTGGAATTTGAATCGGATCTCCTTTCTTTCCAGCAGTACAATAAAGTTGACAATAGCCTGGGCAAACTCTTTCAACAGATCTAGGAAATGGATAATGTGTGTAAATAATCCTCAACGCTTCCTCAATATTACCCACTAAAACATTTTTAATTATATCTCTAGAATTACAGTGAGTTGGACAATACTTCATACAAGGTGGGGGTTTCACCTTTGGGTCATTATTCTTGAAACATTGATAACATCGTTCACATTCTTTAAGTACCTCTTCGAATTCAATATAACCGAGATTAACTTCACTAGAAGAACTGAGTCTTTCTTCAATAGGTAAATAATGACATTTAATAGCTTTCTTGCTTCGAATTTTTCCTTTTTCTTCGTTCAAGTTATTTCCCATTCCTATTAAGATAATTCGAACCATCGATTGAACCAATAAAATTTAGGCTCTATATATGATTCATAAATCTAAATTTAAATAAATTAGTCTTAAGTTTTAAAAGAGAAATAATAAAAATTCTTCCATTAATATATTTGAAGATCGTTTCCAGAAACAACTTTTCCATCATATTTTTTCTTAACTTCGGTTAAAATATCCTCTTCACTAGCACCCCAAAAAAGTTGGTGATAGAGAATTAATAAACCAGGCTTTACATTAGTAGCTATCTCAGCAAGTTCATAGGAGGATGTATGTACACTAGAATGATATGTCTTCCATTCAAGAGGTAATCTTTCAAACATTTTCGAGGAATAAACTTCATGAACCAAAATATCACATCCCCTATAATAGTCAACACACTCATCAAAAGGAGCTGTATCGCCTGAAATGATAATTGTTTTGTCTGATGTAATGAATTTAAAACCAAGTGAAGCTAAACTGCCATGATTAACTGGAAATGCTTCTACATTTATGTAATTATCTTCATAGATGATTCCTGATTTTATTTCTTTAACTTTAACTTGATAACCATTATTATTTGCAGGTTCTAATCCATCTAGTCTTTCTGTAATATCATGATTATATGCCTTAAGAAGGTAATCTGTCATTTCTTGTGTTCCTTGAGGACCAAAAATCTCAAGTGGATTAGATCGCCCCATTACCCATGGCGTTAGTATAAGATCTGGATATCCTAATGTGTGATCTGAATGTAAATGCGTTAAAAACCCTTTCTCTAATCCAGATGTTTTAAGAGCTTTGATACCTAAGTTAGAAAAAGCTGCATAGGTACGACGAGTGATTCCCACTCCAAAATCTATTAAATACGCTGCGTCTTTCACTATTATAACTACTGATGGACCAAACCGCATTGGATCAGGATTGGGATTTCCTGTTCCTAAAAGTACAATTTTTGACTCATTAAAACTAAGATTCATCTAATCAACTCAAAAAATTCTAAAATATATGATATTAATTACTATGAGCTTACTTATTATTATTTTTTTACAAAAGAATAGGTTTAGCAAATATCTAAAAAAAATAAAAGCTAATTAAATTAGCTCTTCATATCTAAAATTTCTTCAAATGTTGGTTTTTCTTGAATATCTAAAAGTTTAAAGGAATCAATCAATTGAATTAAACCGTACACTTCTACATTATGATTGTATAGTTCATTTGCATCATACAAGTTTCTATAACAGAAGGGGCACTCAGTTGTAACTATATCTGCACCAACAGCATTTGCCTCATCTAATCGTAAACTAGATGTTTTTAATGAGAAATCAGGATATCCTGCTCGCACTCCGCCACCTGCACCACAGCAAAAGCTATCAAGCTTTATTCTATACATCTCTTTAAATACAATGCCAACATCTTGTTCTAATTGTTTTAGTATGATTCGGGGGATTTCATACCATTCTGCAATCATTTGTCTAATCTTTCGGCTATCCATCATAAGGTTTTTAGATTCCTCGATTATGCTTTGTTCTATTTCTAAAGCCATGTGTCTTCCAAGATGGCATGGATCGTGGTATGTAACAACTTTACCCTTTAATTGCTTGTTTGGTTTAAATTTTATTTTTTCTGATGTAATTAACCGAGAAACTAACTCGAATGCATGCATTGTTTTAAAAGGCAAACTTTCTTCAGCCATCCATTTAGGGTAATCGTTTGAAAAAGTCTTGAAGCATCCTGCGCAGCTAAAAAAGATTAAATCGAAATCTTTAAAAGCCTTTAGGTTCTTATTCATTAATTCTTGAGCAATATCAACCGCACCTACTCTAAAAAAAGGACTTCCACAACAAACTTCATCACTTATTAAGGTAAAATTGATTCCTAATTGCTCAAAGATTTTACAAGTAGCAACTGCAATCTCCATTTGCCTATAACTTGCTGTACAACCTACGTAGTATCCTACTTTTGCTTCTTTATTATCAATGTATTTTTCTAAGCCAGCATCCTTGGCCCATTTTAAACGTTCGTCAGCAGCACCACCATAAGGGTTATTTCTTTCCATAGTTAGCTTTTTGACTAATTCATGTTTCTCTATCATTGGAACTCCAGCTTCTACACAAGCAGCTCTTAAAGATTCTATAATATCAACAGTTCTAACTTTATTTTCACATTGAGCACTACACTGTCCACAAGTAATACAAGGCATAATAACATCTCTAACTTCTTCAGAAAATTCCAAATCTTCATTTAAAATTGATCTTGCTATCCAAATTTTCCCCGCATTCCAAAATGCTTCCCAACCGTATTCTATCCCAGCTGGGCAAGCATCAACCATACCTTCATAAAGTACTGTTCCTTGCTTACCAACATGTTCTCCAATTCCTTTCCTATCTGGTTCACCTGAATAGGCAAATCTACACGCTTTACAGTGTATGCATTTGAATATATCTTTTCTTAATTCTTCCAACCTTTCCATTCCTGTTTTTGCCATTTTTTCCACCTCTTTTGTTTACGGAAGAGCAAGTCTTCCTGGATGCATTATCATATTAGGATCAACAAGCTTTTTGAAGGCTCTCAAATATTTCCAATACATGCCTGACATATAATATGCCTGGACGTGAATGTATGGATCTGGGCGATAATTTAACCATCCTTGTTTTAATCCGTATTCAGTTGTTTTTTGATTTAATTCTTGTACTTTTTGAAAATCCTCGTCTTTTGTACTATCAAAACACACGATTGGCATACAAATTGCTTGCCTTCCGCGCTCGATCGATGCTATCCACATCACAGGAGGAAAACCATACTTTTCCATCGCATTGCAATACATCTCTGCGAAATGGGCGCATTCATTCCAGGGAGTGTACCATGTAATAAATAGAAAGCCAGCTTCCCAGAATGAATAAGGAATTGCAATCTTATTCGGTTTCTTTAACCTGCTTGCGATTTGTTTTGGATGTAACTCCTGAGGAGCCATTGCTGCTCCATCTTTAGCTCTACTTTCCTTAAAATCTTTAGCTTGTCTATTGATAACTTCGATGACATGGTTTAACTCACTTTCTTCTTGAGCCCAAATTTCCCAATTCATCCACCACTGCGAAATTCCCATTTCCTTATAAAATTCGTAATCATGTGGTACCTTATCTTTTGGCCATCGTGCCATAACAAGAGGATAATTCCCACCTTGTACCATAACTGTATGATGGGAAACTCCAAATTCTTTTTTTGCAACCTCCAAGGTCAGGTTTTGCATATCATAAGGGTTTGACATGCCCCAAACTATTACAGTTTTGTATTCTGGATGTGGGTAAATCTTTACGGCTGCTTTTGTCACAACTCCTAAAGCACCTTGGGAACCCATTAAGAAGCTCCACATATCTGGACCTAGACCATATTTATAGAATGGTTTCGCAGTAGGTAGAGCCCAAGAGCCTGTTCGGACGACATCCCCATTAGGAAAAACAACTTCTCCACACATAAAGTTATCGCCTTGTGGTCCTACTGAAGAAGTATAAAGTGAAAAACCTCTATCAATAGCATCACCCATAACGGTTGCTGCTGGAGGAGCACCATCTGGAATTGGTGGAGCCCAATCTGGATGATTCTTAGCCATATAAGCCCATAACTGGCCACAAGTAACTCCTGGTTCCACAATACAATAACGATTTTCTTCGTCAACTTCAATAATTCTATCCATTCTTCCTAAATCTAGAAGCACTCCACCTGGTCTAACTGTAGGGCATGCAAATCCGCCAGATAACCCTGCTGAAACTGGACTCACAGGAATCTTTTCTGCTGAACAATAAATCAAAACTTTTCTAATTTCTTCAACGTATTTCGGTCTTACAACGATATCTGGAATCTGGGATTCTAATCCCATTACAGATTTGGCAAGATATGAGGCTGTGATTGCCTTATTGTTGGTAGCATAATTTTTACCGACAATACCGATCATAGCTTCTAAATCTTTTTCAACTGGTAATTTATAGCTCATAATCCTTAACCTTTTAACCAATCTTCATATTTTTTGATTTTTTTAACTTTAATGAATTATTTTAGAAAATTAAGTACTGAATTTTAAATTTGTTATGGAGGTATTCAAAATAAAGAAGATTTTTTCTTATAACTAAAATGTTGATTTATTATAAAGATAAAAAAATTTTTAAAAAAATTTTCAAAATAGAACAATTCTAGTTAATATTCACAACTTTAGAGTTTTGAATAACTTTCTTAATTTCTTTATTTAATTGATCAATACTAAAGGGTTTTTCAATAAAACTCTTTGCTCCAATTGATAGCGCCTGTTTTTTTACGGAATTATCCGCACTTATAAAGATAATATTTGTATGAGAATTTAATCTAGTAAGCTCGAGAGTAGTATCAATTCCATTTTTAATAGGCATTCTGTGATCCATCAAAACAATGTCAGGTTTGTTTATTAGAGACTTAAAAATATTAATTGCTTCAGAGCCATTCCCTGCTTTGCCAATTATCTTAAATCCTTGCGTTTTTAGCATCATTTCATATAATTTCTGCAAGTATATGTCATCCTCTACAATTAAAATTGAAGTCAAATTACTCCACCTCTGGTATCAATATTATAAATTTACTTCCTTGAGAATAATCACCGTTAACTTTATCTTCAACCCAGATTTGTCCATTGTAAATTCCAATTACTTTCTTTACGAGTGTTAATCCCAGTCCCAAACCCTTAATAATGCCCTTGTGATTATAACCTCTCTGAAAAACTTTTTCTTTCATTTCATTTGGAATACCGATACCATTGTCGATAAATTCCATTCGAATAAAGTTTCTTCCATCAAAAATCTCTTTTGAGACCTTTATTATTAATTCTATTGAAGAATTTCGATTGTACCTTATAGCATTGATTAAAATATTTTCAAAAACGTCTGGTAATAACTCATTTGCTTTAATGAATATTTGCCCTTCATCATAGAGAATTTCAAGATTAATATTTTTATTTTGAAAGGACTTGATGATGTAATTTTTAACTTCATTGAGAACTCCAACTAATTCAACCTTTTTCAAATGTGATTCAATTTCTTCAATTTCTGAAAGTTTCCTTACATTTGAGATTAAGTTCGAGCCTCTAATAATTTGATCTTTAATAATATCAAGGAAATTATTTCCTTTTCTTATATTCATTTCTTCTAATAATAAAGAAAGTAATTCAGCGGATGATTGAATATTTTGAAAAATATTATTTATATCATGAGCGAAAAGATCTTTGTAAAAATTAGAACGATTAAAAGCTTCCCGATATCTTTTTTCTGATTCTTTTAACTCATTTGCTGCTTCTTTTTTATCCGAAATATCCTCTAATATGAATTGTATTAATGATTCGTCTCCTACCTTTGTCAATGATATACTACTATTTACCCAAATTATACCTCCAATTGATCTATTTATAGGGAATTCCAAATTTTTAATCTTTTCACCATTGATTACTTTTCCAATTACATCTTCGAAAAATGGTATTAAATTTTTGTTTTTTTCACGAAGGAACCAAATTTCTTTATAATTTCTACCAATTAAGTCATCTATAGTATGTTTTGATAAAAACCTATTTGTAGATGTGTTACAATCGATTATATTGCCTTTAAGATCTAATAATACTATGCCATAAGGAGAAGTATCAAAAAGGTGACGAAATTTTTTTTCTGAAGCTTTTAGTTTTTGTTCAGAGATTTTTCTTTCACCAAAATCACGGACTATTGTTATTATTTGATTTACTTTTCCCTTACTAATTATTGGAATTTTTCGAGACTCAGTGAAATAAGTTGTTCCCTTAATAAAAGTCTCCTCGTCTGTGATAAGTGTTTTTCCAGAATCTAATACTTCTTTGTATTCATCAATAACTTTTTCAGGTAAAAAAGGAAAGGCTTCATTTAGTCTTTTACCTAACACATCGGTTCGTAAACCTATAACCTCAAGCCATCTTTTAATTGCTGGATTAATAAGAATAAGTCTTAAATCTTTATCAATAACGTGTATGGCATCACCCATTGAATCAATTGTATTACGATATTGTAGTTCTGTATCTTTTAATTTTTCTTCAGCTTGTTTAATCTTTGTAATTTCATTAGTGATTTCAACGGTGGCTATAACATTTCCTTCTTCATCTAAAACGGGAAATCCTTTAACTAACCATACTCTTCCATCTGGAGTAGTCATTTCTGCCTTAGTTGGGGTACAAGTTTCAACTGCAGAAGTAACTGGGCAACTGGGGCATTTATCATCCCGATTATTCCAAATCTTATGACATTTTTTTCCTATTAATTGATCAGTAGTTAAGTTAACTGAATCTGCCGCGGCTTTATTTGTCCAGATAATTCTATTATTTAAATCTTGATAAACGATATGCTCTGAAATGCTTTCTAATATTATAGATTTTTCGCTTTCAGCCTTCTTCAATAAATTTTCTGCTTCTTTTTGTTTACTAATATCTTCGGTATAAACAATAACGAGATTCGGTGCTATATAGTTATAAGTTGTATAAAGAACCTTCTGTTTACCAGAAGTCTTATATTTATAAAGTATTTCTTTTGAAAAATTAAATTTTTCATAAAAACATGTTTTTAGATCCTTAGATACTTCAGAATCTTCATCGTATATATCTGTTAAGCTTAAACCTAAATAATCTGAAACTTTTCCTTCAGTAATAATTTCTGCTGCCTTATTATAGTCAATTAATTTGAAATCATCATTATCTATTTTCCAGATATAAGTAGGAGTAGGGATACTCTTAAAAATAGACTTATAATTTCCGACATTAAAGTTCGACTCAAGATTTTTATTGCTCAAAATATTATCAACAGTCTTTATCTCTATCAGAAGATAAGTTTGACCTTATTGTTAACCCTTTTTTTGCTAAATAGATAGATAGAAGTTGGCTTATTTAATGATTCGTATTATGAAATTTTTTATACATAAATGAGTAGAAAATTTAATTATTTTTTTAATAATTTTTTTGAAGAATAGCGAATACCAATGAAAAGGAAGAACAATGAAAAAATCAACGCTAAGGGGAGATATCCTACAATTATATATGTAAAGCCAGGTTCTATAGAAAAGAAATATAAAGTTATTGTAACCGCCAAATATATAAAAGAATTTACTGTAGCGATTTTCCAATTAGGAGAAAGATACCCAAGGATTAAGTTTGGAAGCAAAAATAGTATGATTATATTTACAGTTGATAATAAAATTAAAGATGGCATAAATCGAGTTAAAAGTTGGGAAGGATTTAAATATCGATTCAGCTGAAAAACAGTATAAAGAAAATTCGTAGCAAAAATACTTAAAAAAATAAGTAGATATGATAATGGTGCCACAATTAACCAAGCAATTAAAAATCTAATTTTTGGTGATTGCATTATTTTTCCTTTCATATTATTTTGGATTATTTTTTCCATGTCTTCCTCAAAAATTTTTTCAGGATTGAAATCTGGAGCGTAGGTATCTATAAAATCTTGTAAAATATCTTTTAAAATAGTTAAAATTAACTGGTTATTATCGTTTGAGCTAACAATTACAGCTCCAAGCATATTTTCTTCTGATATGGGAAGCAAAATGAGTTTATTATTTTGCCCTAAATCAACGTTTTTAATTACACTTCCTAATGCTTCCCTGCTAAAATTAGCGATTGATGCGAAAAATCCTACTAAAATATTATCGTCATACTTCTCTCTCATAAAATTTTTAGAATATAAGACAATTCCATTTTCATCCATAATATAAAGACTCTTAAACATACAATTACCTCCTAATTTTTTGGTTAATTTCTTTCTAAATATTCTAAATAATCACCTATTGAAGCTTTTGAAATTTTGAAGCTAAAAAGGTTTGCTCCAAACAATTCAGTTAATTTTATTATTAATTTATCTGGATTTTCTTTTATGTATATTTTATATTTTTCATTTTTCCTTTCTTCAATTATTCTATTAACTCCTTCGAACTCCTTTATTTTTTTAATTAAATTCTCATCTGCATTATTGAATTCAACTGTAATGTATTCACCCGCATAGGGTAGTGCATTGATATATTCCTCATGTGTCCCTATTTCAGATACATTTTGAGAAACTGTCAGAATTTGATCACATTTTGAAGAAATTCCTTCGGGGCCATGAAAAATAAGTATTATATGGAATATTTCTTTAATGCGATTCATATATTTGTTGAATTTCTCAAAATCTATTCTATTAAGCAATCCAAAAGGTATTGAAAACATTACAATTGTAGGTGATTGAAGCAAAGCTCTTCCAATTGAAAATAGCAAAAATTCTAAAGGTGTTAATTGAGAAAATCTTTTTTTCTTTTTATTCCATAAGCCCGTGGCTGTTAAAGCATTTTTAATGAATTCTTTCTTGCGAGTAAATTTTAAAAGAGGAGCTTCGATAAGAAAATCACTTACGAGATCCCCCATTTTAGAAGTTAATCCTGCATTTTTTAAAACTTTATCCAGAGCAACTTTTTTTTCTTTAAAAATACCCTTAATATCTATACTATATTGAATTGCTTTTTTAAGCTTCATTTTAGTTATTTTTGACTCATAAGCTTGAGGTAAGATAAAAATTCTCTCCATATCATATGAGGGTAATAATTGAATATATCTACCAAAGATCTCAATTCTGCCTAAAAAATTAGGATGCTCACCTGATATAGTCTCAAAGAGTTTTAATAATGTCAATCTATGCTCAGCATTCTCAAACAAATCTTTATCATAAACAATTCCTATTGATTTGCCTCTATGGATCCTAAATGAGATGTCTTTTATATTACCTCCTATTGAAAAATTATCAACCACAAGGTGTTGAGAATTATATTTTATAGGTTCTACTTTTAAACGATCCGATACAATTTGAGTTAATTTTTCAACTAACTCATATATATGAGGTGGATTTAATTCATGCCATTCTTTGATAATATCAGATTCGTTAAATTCCCTTTCACTTACAATTCTTGAAAGAGTTTTTGAAAAAGAAAATGAAGGAATAGTTGGAAATTTTTCAAAATTTATATTAAGCTTTACTACAAAATCAGGGAAATAAATTCTTACTTCTCTATGGTAAGGAATATTATCTATGGGGAAATTTTCATATATTTCATCAAGAAGTTCTACTTCTTTATCCAAGAGTGCTAAATGTTTCTGAAATTCTCTTCTTATAAGCTTTCTCATTCGACCGATAATTTTCACCGGACTAACAAGTCCATCATCATCAAAATCAGGTTCTACTATGATTTCATCGAAATCTATTTGCTCTTCAATAGGAGTATAAATTTTTAATAAAGGGACTCCCTTCTCAAGAACATCTTTATTTGTAAAGAATAAAACTTCAAAAAAAGACTTTTTATAAACTAAATTTATAATAGAGGCAATTCCAAAAGTATTTTGCCTATAGGTCATCCAAAATCGTTTAGAAAAGCGTATAGCATCTAAGATTTTTAGTCTAAGGCGCTCTAATTCGCCCATTTTAAAGTTCTTCAATTTTGGGCACCTCCATAGCTTTATATCTGAAGAATTGCTCCATCTTTGAATCTATTTGTTTTAGCAATTGAATAGAATTGTTACCGATTACGTTTTCTATTTTATAAAATAAATCATTTACATTTAAGTTGGTAAAGATTGAAAAATTTGTTCCAACTTTATTTTCTAAAACTTTTTCGATGCCTTCAATAGATTCAAGTGATTCTATGGCATTTTCAATGTGTTTGTAAAATTGTATCTCCACTGAGCGTCCCTTCCCGGGTAATTGATCTAACAGTTCTTTTGGCTTTCCAAAATCAATCATTCCCCGTTTCCTCCCAAAAATTGCTACATCATTACAAAAACGCGATTCTTCTGGATAGTGTGTGATAACTATTAGTGTGGTTTTAAATTGCTCATTAATTTTTGTAAGTGTTAACCATAAGCTCTCTCTTATTATTGGATCTAATCCAGAAGTTGGTTCATCTAAAATAAGAAAAATTGGTGAATGAATCAAACCAACAGCAATACTTACTCGTCTTTTTTCTCCCCCAGATAAATTTTTTACTAATTCATACATCTTATTTTCAATATCTAAGCTTCTCAATATCCTTTTAGATTTGCTTATTATCTCTTTTTCAGTTAATCCATACTGATTCCCAAAGTATAATAAATTTTCTATAGTGGTGAAATCATGATAAAGTTTTCCCAAATCTTGAGGTACATAACCATAAATAGGTCTTATTCTTTTTGCTGTTCTCTTACTCATGTTCATTCCATAAATTTGACAAAATCCTGTTATTTTTCTCATACCTAGTAAGCCCTTTATAAATGTTGACTTTCCAGCCCCACTTTCTCCTAGAATGCCTAGAATTTTACCATGCGATATACTCATTGATACTGAATCAACTATCAATGTCCCACCAGCATACACACTAAAATTTTCACAGTTTATCGCAGGAAATTGTTGCAGGTATGATGGAGTTAACTTCTCTCCTATTCCAAATAATAACTTTATCCTCTGTGGAATAGAAAGTCTCTGATATAATTTCAATAAAATAAATAATCCTAAACCTATAAGCTCTACAATAAGAATATAAGATAACATCTCATTCCATGGTTTAGAATCAAAAGCCTGATCATATTTTAATTCATCGACTATGACTATTCCATAAGCAGCATTTCTTAAATCTCCGCCAAAACCTGGATTATCTCCAAAACCTCCAGTTGTTTCACTAATACATTCTCTATACCAATTTAATGCTCCTTTTATATCTTCTGGCTGATATTGATAATCATAGAGAGCCTTAGATGCTAAATATGTAACTAAAAATGTTGATGGTAATTCTATATATTGACCTATAGCGGGTAATAATGAAAAACTTCCATCACGCATTTGCGCAAGCTTTAAGAATTCTATTACAGCAATCTTAGACATTGGTTCAGAAGAAAAAAATTGGTTAAATATTTCAAGACCAAAATATGTAGAGATTATATCACTATGGAAACCTATAAAAATTGAAAACCCTCCATCTGGATTTTGACATGATTTTATCCAATGTGAAAGATTGTTCCGATCAATTAAATGACTGCTCTGAAGTATATCAAGCGAAATTAATGCCCAATATGTACTTTCAACTGTAGAAACATTTGTATTGATTAAATTTAGGAAAAAGTTATAATATGGACCAAATAGGGAAAGTAAAAAATCAATATCATTTCCGACTCTAAAACCTCCATCAGGATTTTGGAGACCTACTAAATAAGTTGTGGTTTTTGAAATATTTTGCTCGTAAAATTGATTTAACTCATACGGATCAATAAAATTGATTATATTCAGGGCACAATACGTTGAAAAAAGAGTAGAATTTAAATCCGGTCTTGAACCAAAACCACCATCCTCTATATTATAACAATTATAAACATAAGTTAATATATTATCGGCCTGTGTGTCATTATCAAATAAATTTTCAGGATTATAATTCCTTAATGCTAAAACTCCAAAATAATTAGATTCCAGGGTTATATGACCAAATAACGAATTTAACGCTTGGTGATCATGCAACCAGTTATAATAATTAAGTTTTATTTGATTTATCCTATTTTCAATAGTGGGGGTAAAGTTATATGATTTTTCTAAAATTGATAAGGCTTTCATTGCAGCCCAACCATAATTAAAATCTGAAGCTGTTGCAAAAACTGGATGCTGGCCAAAACCTCCGTCTGGATTACTACAATTTAAAATGAAATCGAGAGTACTATTTTCATTGAACCAGAGCTTTGTTAAATTCCATAAATTCAATAAATCCAATGATGCCAAGCAGTAAAATGTAGATTCAATATCTGATATAACCCCTAGGTTACTTCTAAAACCACTATCTATATTATATAATGAGCTGATATATGTTGATAATGCTATTTCTTTTATAGTATCATAAGTCATGTTCATGCCGATATAAGCTTTGATTCCGTGATAAGTGGTTTCGGGAGTGGGTATTAAGGAGAAATCAGTTAAAGAATACCCCCCTGTTATTACCCATGTAGAATTTATATATTTACTTATATTTTCATTATTTAAAATCGAAATTCCCGAAAGTATTTGGGCTAATTCAATCGCATAAGACGTTGAGATGATATCCGAATAATTCAAAACGGGAACAACTCTAAATCCCCATCCATTTCCATTCAATGAGTCATTTAGATAATTAATAATTTCTGTTGTTTTATTTTCCATTATTTTACGATTAAGATAAGTTTTATTTGCCACCTCAATTGTTTTTATTGCTTCATAGGTAGAAATCATGTTACCCAAGCCACCTATATCGGAATAGGCTCCATTAATGTTTTGCTTTTCAAATATGTAGTCGAAAAAGAAATTTGGGGCCAGTTTTTTAATTAAATCATTTCTTAAATTGTTGGGATCTATTAAACGGGAATCTGTATTACTCACATGCGTGAAATTAATAGAATCAATAGCTCTAAAATTTGTATCTAGGTTTGGTTCTAAGAATAAGCCATCATCATTTTGATGGGATTTGGTAAAATAGGCAGCATTTCTTTTGACATATTGCACACTATTTTCATCAATATAAGAAATAAAGCGAGTATTTACAAGAATTAAGGTTAAGATTGGAGTTCCAATAAGAAGAAATAAGATAATAAAATTTTTTAATCTCCTTTTACCCGTTCGGCTCAGCTTTATAATCAATCAACACCTCCTATTTTCAATTTAAAGTTTTTTCTTTCTCCTCTTCTTCTTGAATCCTAATTTGAAAGAATCTCCTAAAACTGGCTATATCCCTG
>JBHLOI010000102.1:0-8229 GCA_048940645.1 Promethearchaeota archaeon
TATTGAACGAATTTTAATAATAATGGAATTTTAATAAGAAGGACTATTAAAAAGATCATAAATTATTGTTTTTATACTACTAGAAAAGCGTACGCACTAAGTATACTCTTAAAAAATTAGGAGGATATATTAAAAAAGGTGTATAAATTGTCTGGAAATCAGACCAAGGAAAGTAATGAAACTGAAAAGTCCATTGTGGGCGTATTTGTGTGCCGCTGAGGTATAAATATCGCTGGTATCTTAGATGTTCCTAGAATTGTCGAAGAACTCAATAAATTAGACCGTGTAAAAGCATTTGAATATCTTAGTATGTGTACTGAAGGAGGATCTTCCTATATAAAAGAACAAATTGAAGAAAGTAAGATCGAAAGAATAGTTGTTGCAGCTTGTACTCCTAAAACACATCAACCTGTATTTCATGCAATTCTCGCAGAAGCAGGCTTACCTCCAAGGTATTTAGAGTTTGTAAACATCAGAGAACATTGTAGTTTTGTGCATCAAGCTCCAGAAGTTCGTGAAAAGGCGCTCCAAAAATCTATTGAACTCATAAAAGCAGGTATAGCAAGAGCAAGACTTCTAGAAGATGTTCCAACTAAAACAGTACCTGTAAAACCTGTTGCTTTAATAGTTGGTGGAGGTATTGCTGGTTTAACAGCTGCGGTTGATTTAGGTGATGCTGGATATAAAGTTTATTTAGTAGAAAAGAACACTACGATTGGTGGAAGAATGAGTCAATTGGATCGTACTTTTCCAACTGATGATTGTTCTATATGAATTCTTGGTCCTAAAATGTTAGAGGCAAATCGCCATCCTAATATTGAATTATTAACAAATAGTGAAGTTTTAGAAGTTGATGGGTATATTGGGAATTTCAAGGTAAAAGTTAACCATCATACGAGATATGTTGATGAAATTAAATGTACAGGATGTGGAGCTTGCACGGAAGTGTGTCCCATCTATGTACCAAATTATTTTGATGAAGACTTATCGGCCAGAAAATGTATTGATATCGCATTCGCACAAGCAGTACCCGCTCTTTACGATATAACACGAAAGTCTTGTGTAGAATGCTTTGCATGTGTAGATTCATGTGAAGAGGATGCTATTGATTTCAGTATTCAAGATCAAATTGTTGATTTAGAAGTCGGAACTATTATCGTTGCAACAGGATGGGATCTCTATGAAGGACCCGATTATGGTTATGGCATTTACGACAATGTTATTAATCAAATAGAATTAGAAAGAATTCTTGCTCCAAACGGTCCTACCTATGGACACCTAAAAAGACCATCAGATGGAAAGCGTCCTACCAAGATATTATTTATTAATTGCGTAGGTTCTAGAGATATAAGTAAAAATGCTCACTGTAGTGTAATTTGTTGTAATTTATCACTCAAAAATTCAAAACTTATCAAATCGGAGTATCCTGAATCCGAAATTGTTTGTACTTACATTGATATGCGATGTGCTGGTAAAGATTATGAAGAATATTACAGGCGATCTCGTGATGCAGGAATCATATTTCTTAAAGGATTAGTAGGGAAGATAGAAGAAGATCCGTTAACAAAGAACTTAATCGTTCAATTTGAACCCGTCGGAACTGATACAGTAGTTACTATGGAAGTACACATGGTTGTAACTTCTCCAGCATCTCTTCCATCCAAGGGAACGGAGCAAATTGCCAAAGTTCTAAATATGGAAAAGAGTCCGGACGGTTTCTTAAAGGAATACCACGCTCGACTTGATCCAATAAGCACAAAAGTTCCTGGAATATATATATGTGGATCTGCTCAGGGACAAAAAGAAATTGACAAGGCAGTGAGTCAAGCAAAGGGAGCGGCTTCTACAGCAGGCATCCCGATGGGTAGAAAAGAATATACGATGGAATTAATTCGTGCTACTCCATCTGATGAGCGATGTGCAAAATGTTATAAATGTATCGAAGCTTGTCCTTATAGTGCTATTTCAGTAAATGAAAAGGGAAATCTAGTTGTGGATTTAATACTCTGTAGAGGTTGTGGTACTTGTGAATCTGTTTGTCCTTCTAAAGCAATTGAATTAACATACTTTAGAGATGATCAATATATGGCAATTTTAGATGAACTACTACCTTTAGAAGAGTAAAGAGGTGAATAAGATGGCAGAAGAGCAAGATATTAAGATAATAGCATTTTTATGTTGGAAGTGAGGATACGGTTCTGCTGATATGGCAGGAACTATTCGTGCTCAATATCCAGATTCTATTAGAACAGTATTGGTCCCTTGCACTGGCAGAATTGACCCTGATTTGGTTATGCGAGCATTCGGAAGAGGTGCTGATGGAGTCATGATTATTGGATGATACCCTCATGAATGTGATTATGAAACTGGTAATTATTTTGCATATCGTCAAGTTGATTACCTTAAAGAAGTCCTAAAATCCATGGGTCTTAATGAAAATAGATTACTGTCTGGGAATTGTACCGCAGCAGAAGGGCAAAAATTCCAAAAGGAAGCAATTCAATTCGATAAAGTGATTCGCGAACTGGGACCAAGTCCTTTACGTTCTAAAGGCGGCGCACCAAAAAAGGAAAAAGCCAAAGAAAAAGCTAAGGCTTGAAAATTAATGTGTTAACTAATGAAGCTGAGTTAAAAAAACGAGAACTCAGCTGAAGAAATGGGAGCACCATAAACACATAAAAAAATATTAAATTTTAAAAAAATAATTAAAAAATTTATTGGAAAAGTTTTTAGTAATTTAATTTATATAAAATTTTATAGAGTAAATTTGAGTTGGAAATGACATGGATGCGATGGCAGAGTATCTCATAAAGATTGAGGATTTTCCAAAATTACTTACCAGCTTGTTAAAGGAAAAAATGGTAGATAAAATAATTGGGGCACAAACTAGGATTGATAAAAAAAGCAATCAAGAAGATCGTTTTACAGTATCCCCTCAATTATATGAAAAAGCAGAAGATATAACTAGCTTTCCGTTAACTAATCTGATCTCGTATGGTTATGCCAGAACTGATTCGGCAGCAAAATTTTTACATAAATCTGTTGATGGAGCAATGGAAGAGAAAGTAGGGCTTATAGCACGACCATGCGACACCAGAGCCTTAATCGAATTGGCTAAAATTAAACAAGTTAATTTAGATAATCTCTTTATTATCGCATTTGAAGATAGAGGAATGGTAATCAATGCTTCAAGAGAAATGAAAAAAGTTAAAGATGTTGATCCTACAAAAGTAGTAAAAGAGAAAATTGGAGATAAAGGTTTAATTCTCAAATTAGACGATGGGAAAATTAAAGAAGTTGATCTGAATATTGCTGAAAACTGCACACGATGTATTCGTAAAATTCCTGTAGTAGCTGATTTAGGAATAAGTGACCTTGGAATTCCTATTGATTCTGAAGATGTGATTCTTAAAGTTTATTCAGATAAAGCAGCTGATCTTATCGAAAAATCTAAAATCGCAAAGAAAGATCTTCCTGCTGATATTAAAACGGCTCATGCTGAAAAAATTAAAGAGCTTAAGGAAAAGTCACTAGCTAAAAGAGCAAAAGATTTAGAAGAATGGGATAAACTTCCTCAAGCAGAGAAAATTGCGAAATTACAAGAATGCACTATGTGTAATATGTGCATCAGAGGGTGCCCAGTTTGTTATTGTGTTGATTGTATTTTACAGAAAAAACGGAAAGATAAGAAAATAAACAAAGAAACCTACCAATTAACCCGTATAGCTCACGTTGCGGACCGTTGTGTAGAATGTGGAAATTGTGATAATAATTGTCCTCAACACTTACCATTATCATTATACTTCCAGTCTTTAAATGAGGCATTTAAAGAGAAATTTAAATATACAGCTGGCGAGAATATTGATGATATCCCTTTTAGATCCGGGAAAGCAATCAAACAAATGGAATCAGAAAAAACCTAATCTTATTTTTTTAAACTTACTTATTTTTATCTTATTTGTAATTAAAGGTTAATATTTAAATTTTTATTCAAACCTAGAGTGCAAAAGTGCTAGGATAACTTCTCAAAAATGAATTTTACAGAATGTTTATATAGAAAAGAGTTTAAATTAATAATATTCCAATTATAAAATGAGTAATTTTTATGGCGAGAAATAAGTATAATAAAACTGTTCTTTATCTTCTTCTAATCATATTTACAATCAGTTTTTTTGGAAATCTTAAATTATCCAAAGCATGGGAGCAGAAAACTATACCAGGATTTCAGGTACTCGCTATCAACATTCCAAATTGTAGAGGAGGTATAACATTAGATATCGAATATCAAGTTTTATCTGGACCAGGTGGAATTGAAGCCTATTTAGTTGAAGGAACATATATTATTATAACGGGTAAACCAACTTCATACTTATTATATGAGCATGATTCCTTGGGTGATCATTGGACATATGAAGTTCCTTCTGATAACGATTATTGCGTACAATTCTTTAATGATTATGGTGGGGATATTACATTAAGATACCAAATTGAAAAGAAAAGTATATTGGATCTCCTATCCATCATTGGAATCTCTGTGAGCTTAGGTGGGTTAGCTGTTGGAGGAATTGTTGCTTTTATAGTGGTAAGACGGAAAAAGAAAAAGAGAACACTTGAATCTATTAAAAAGGAAAGTTAGAAGTCTAACTCTCAATCAAATTCCTTTTAAAGTAATCGAAAATATATCTTATTTTCACTTTTTTTAGCTAATCCATATTTTTTACTATATCATGAAAATATTTATATATCCAGAAATCAAAATGTTAATTGCATCGAAATCTAACAATAAATAAATAATTAATTAAAAAGAGTATTGAAATGTAAAATGGTATTAAGGTATCTTTCATGCTTTAATACCATTTAAACTAAAAGAATTAAGGGAAAAATATATGGAAACAAAAAAATTAAAATTACTTACTATAGTAATTATATTCTTTTTAGGCTCTTTTGCCTTTGTAACTCCAGGAGTTTCTTATAATCCTGAAAAAGATGGATGCTGGTGGTGTAAACCAAAAATTCCTTCTGAAGAGGAAATGTTTAGTTGGGTAGAAGATCTGTGGGAGATAGGTATTCAAGGTCGATATGGTTATCGAATGCCAGGAACAGCTGCTGATTGGGAAGGAGCAGAATATGTTTTACAAAAATTTAAGCAAGCTGGGTTGAAAGATACGTTTAAGGAACCTGTGCCTGCAATTGTTAATTTTCCAGATGCATGGAGTTTGACAATTAATCCGGGTGTAGATGATGAGGATATACCATGTTATTTCCTACGTTATACTGCTTTCACGCCTCCAGGTGGAATCACAAAAGATATGGTCTATGTGGGGACTGGTTCAGATGCTGAATTTAATGCGCTAAATGAAACTATTGGAATTGAAGATAAGATTGTTCTTGTAGACATTCTTGCTGCTCCATGGCCTTATACAGGTTTTCTTGACAACTATGTATTGTTTGAGTATGATCCTGAAGATACTATAGGGCCAGGTGAAATGGCTACTGAAAATTGGCCTTTAGCTAACTTAGATAGTTCCTATCAATTAGCTGATACATATGGTGCTGCAGGATTTATAGGTATTATGACTTGTATGCCTGATTATGTGAATCAATATCTTCATTGGTATGCTAATGGGGAGTTACCTGGTTTGACTATAAGTCCTAATGACGGTGAGCACCTGAAAGATTTATTGGCAATGGGTCCAGTGCAAGTTAAAATGGTCTTAACCGGAATAGAAGAACCTGGATTAACTTATAACGTTTATGGATTCTTACCAGGAAAAACTGATGATGTAATTGTTATTTTAACTCATCATGATGGCTGGGCAACGAATGAGGCTTCAGGGACATCAGTTGTAATCGCATTAGCTAAATATTTTGCTCGAATTTATAAAAGAGAAAAGACGTTGTTATTTGTTAGTCTCGCAAGCCACTTTGGTAAAAGAGCTGCATGGGATACGTATGATTGTAAAGTATATGACCTATTACCCAAAGTTGCGTGTGCCATAAATATTGAGATGATAAGTAAACAAATTAAAGTAATTGGTGGAGATTTTGTTGAAACTGGATTAGTTGCTCCAAGAGGAATGTTTCTTTCGGGACCCTTTATGTCAGCGAATGAACACCTCTTTTCTTATGCTTCTGAAGCAATTGTAAAAAACGATATGGAGCGAACATTTATTTTACCAGGAGATTTTGCTGTTCCAGGTGAAGGAGGGCCCTTCCATGCACTCGGAATACCAACTATAAATTATATCTCCCATAATCCTCCTCAGTTCACTAAATATGACACTCCAGATACAGTAGCGAAAGAAGAACTAGTGCCAACAACTAAAATGTTCATTGATATAATTAAGGATCTTGATGTAACACCTGCTGCTCTATTGAAGTGGGTAAAGACAGTAGATGAAAGAGGGGTTAAGGCATATCCTGATTTAAGAGAAACCATATGGCAGGTGAACAGACCTCCTTATGGCCCTTATGATAAAATTGGTTTGCATAGACTTGTAAAAGAGGGTATCGAACCAGAAGGGGTTGTCTTTATGCTGCCAGGAACATGGAGTAATGGTGAACAGTTAACTTCAAATCCTCCTGATGATTGGTGGACTCATGATGAGGATCACTCCTTTGGATTTTTTTTAGCAAACCGAAATTTTGATGTATATGCAATAGATTATCGAACACATTTTGTAAATCCATTATTAGAGCCAGAGGATCTTTCTTTCATGGCAGACTGGGGTTGGGATCAATGGATAAGTGATATAAAATTAGCAGTAGACCTAGCTAAAGAGATTTCCGGAGTTAAGAAGATTTTTCTTGCTGGTGATAGTTTTGGAGGCAGTGCAGCTATGAATTATGCATCAATGTACTGGGAGGAAGATTTAAAGGGAATATTGCTACGAGATGGTGGAACAGGAGCAAAATATCCAGATTTAGTAGATAATGAATATAATTTACCTGCTATGATTGCATATATAAAGTCAACAGGAAATTGGTATAGTGAAGTAGGAGGCACTCCAGGATCTATTTTTATCATGCAATTTGCTGATAAATATCCTGATGCACCACCATATTATCCAGGTACAACAACGCCTCTAGAACCTCAAGAAAATCCTTTAACACCGGAGTATGATCCATGGGCTAATATATCTGAATGGGCAGCGTTCATGCTCTATATGGCGTGGGGTGCTGGTGCTGTAACCAATATTTACGAGGGGTACGGAGATCCTAAGGTAATGATACATATAGATGCTACATTCGATAGATATTGGCCAACTCGATTAAGCCTTGAAAGTGCTGCTATTAGCGATTGGGATAATTGTCCTTATGTCACATACGACTTTGATGATCATTATCATGAAATAGATGTTCCTTTACTCGGATTTACGAGTGAATTATTTGGATTAAAATATTGGGGGGCTTTCATACATTGGATAGCAAATCCTGATTTTACCGGATATTATTTAGAAGGATTTGGTCATTTAGATGTCTACTCAGGTGAATATTCTAAAGAGAAAGTAAGTGAACCCACATATGAATGGTTAATGAGTCATAGAATGCTTGAAGGATATGGAAAATTATCCATGGATAGTTATCGAAAGTTTGGAATATCCACTATATTCATTAACGAAAATTTTATAGATTTCAAAATTGGGGATGTTCGTGTATCTTGGGAAATTTATTATCATAAATCATGGGATGACCGTGAATGCTATAAGGGTAAGGGTGATCTCGGTAAGATCAGTATATATATTAACAAAGAAAACAATTATGCAATGGTGTATGGACGTAACGCTTTCTTCTTTGGCTCTTTAGTTTAAGTACTAAAAATTCTAAATTCTTTTTTTTTTGTTATTTCTAAATCTTAAAAAAGATTTTCAACACTTTTACAAATATTAATCTTTAAATTTTTAACAAGTGGTTAATTAAGTAAATATCAAACAACCTATGAAATTAAAATTTTTATTACTTCTTGTTAATTATAAAATATAGATTAGAAAAATTATAAGAAGAGAAAGATAATATGTCATTACCCGCCAAAAAAGCAATTCAAGTTGATGAAAATATTACTCATTACGTTTATAAAATGCTTAACCATGAAATGGTTCTTAAATATGACGAATCTAAATGCATTCAATGTGGGTTTTGTCACCGTGTTTGTCCTGTAACGGTCTCAATATATGATGAACCTCTCAAAAAAACAGCTATTGGAACGCCAGAAGAAATGGGAATTGAATC
>JBHLOI010000103.1:0-8145 GCA_048940645.1 Promethearchaeota archaeon
TAGCATTTTAAGAAAATTTTTAAAATTGATTTGAAAATAGGTAAAAAAATTGAAAAAGAAAGAGATTGAAGGGAATTTTTTAAGTCCTTTACCAGCAGTTTTAGTAGGAGCGCAAGTTAATGGCGTTCCAAACTATTTAGTGATAGGATATATCTGTCCATTTGACTTCGGAAAGCATATTTTCTTTAGTCTATATAAAAAGCGATATACTCAAATTGGAATTCATGAGCATAAAACATTTAGTGTGAATATTCCTTCCGAAGAAATTATGGCTAAATTTGAAATCTGTGGGAGTAACTCGGGTAGAGACTTCGACAAAAGTACACTGTTTGATAATTTTTATGGAGTATTAAAATCAGCTCCAATGATTCACCAATGCCCTATAAATATGGAGTGTGAAGTAGTGGAAATTCTTGATTATGATCCTAACGAAGGGATTATTGGTAAAGTTGTTAAATCATATGTTGATCCTCAATATCTAATGGGTGATAAAATTAATTGGCAGAACCTACATCCCATCATCTGGACTACTGGTGGTGATTATAGTTATTATCGAATTGGGGAACGAATAACGTCTAAAGGTTAAAATAAGAGAACTAATATTTAATTATTATTTTTAGGGAGTTTTTCCCGAACTATCTCTAGGGATCAGTTTTATGGCGCTTTCAGGACAAGAACTAACGCAGAGACCACATCCAAAGCATAAATCTTGCTTATAAATAATTTCATCATTAGCATCCAACATTCTCGCTCCAAAGTGACATCTCTCAATACAAATACCGCACTGAATACATGTTCTTGGATCGAAAGTGGATAGATACTCACTTGGCTCTAATAATCCTTTTATGTTTAATCGTTGTAATCCCTGAAGTGCTTTACAACAACAAGGACAACAACTGCAAATTTCAGAGGGAAATTGGTTGGGTGTACTTAATTGATACAATGCTAAATGGACTAATCCTTGTTTATGGCTCTCGGATACAGTGAGTTTGGCTTGTTTTGTAGTTATATATTCTGCTCGCCCATTCTTCACACATGTTTCAGCTCGATTATTTAGGAAAATACAGGTTTTTCGTGGAAAATTACAATTTTGCATAGTTGTACGACAAATGCAGTCTCCTAAAGCAATCTTTTCTGCCTTCATAATAATCTGATTAGTTCTATGCAAGTCCAAGGCCATTTGTCTATTTTCTATTTGGATGTTAACTGGAATTGTAATAGCATGCCATCTCTTTTTGAAATCAAAAAGTTCTGTCTCTGACCAACGTTTCTTTTCTTTCACGAAAGTTTAGTGTGATACTTCAAATTTATAGTTTATCAAACTTACGATTTCCAAAATAACTCCTTTTGGCGTATTTTACCAAGATTCTGAAGAAGTCATCTAGAGTTTATTTAACAAAAAGTTTTATATACTGAAGAGTCTAGATGATAATTGCATAAATTTTTAAAAAATTTTAACTAAATTTTAGTGATTGGAAATGGAAATAAATAAAACTAAAAAATTATTAGCTACATTATTTATCTTGACATTCGCTGGAATCATTATAAACATCATTCCAACAGTTCGAGCAGATCCAAATGGTCCAATATTTATGGAAGCAATGGTTCCAATGAGTGATAGTACAGAGTTATATACAAAAATATATCTCCCTGGTCCTGGAGCGTATCCTATAATTCTTACAAGAACACCATACGGAATTGGTGCACCTACCTGGGACGGAGGTATTCCGCCAGATCCAGCGGATTTATCACAATGGCCCCATGAAATTTTAAATGGTTATGGTAGAATTCATCAAGATACAAGAGGTAGATACTACTCAGAGGGTGTAGATCGGCTTTTTTACGATGATGGTGATGATGGATATGATATGATTGAGTGGATTGTTTCGCAACCGTGGTGTAATGGAAAGGTAGGAATGACAGGTGGGTCTGCTACCGGTATAACTACATATTTAGCTGCTGGTGCAAATCATCCTAATCTAATGGCAGCTATTTCTTATGTAGCAAGTGCAAATCTTTATAATGACCTTACTTTTGATGGTGGAGCCTTTCGTGCTGATTCTAATATATGGACACATGGACAAACTATAGGTGGTCTCTCTATGTCTCATATGTTTTCAGTTGCACCCCCATCTGATTGGGCTACCCATCTCACGAATATTGGTTATAATTTATACGATATGGCCACCCATACATCTTTAGTTCCAGGTTATCGAGCTGTGGATTCACTTTCATGGATGAATCTTCCTTTAGTTGGTGGAGAACCAAGTTTCAGCATCATGCAACCATTCGGGGATGAGATACTAAGGCATCCTAGCCAAGATGCTTTTAGAGATAAACTCAATGTCCAAGACACGATTAACATCCCTGTATTACATGTAGGTGGTTGGTTTGACTTTTTCTCAAGATGTTCAGTGGATGCATTTGTTAATTTACAACACTTAGGCAATCAGAAACTTTTCGTATTACCTGGAACTCATGGTGGTTTAGGTACTATGCCATATGATCCTTATTATAAATGGTTTGACTATTGGTTAAAGGATGTAGATACTGGCATAATGGATGAGCCTCCGGTATGGTACTATGGCCTTGGAGATGATGAATGGCGTTGGGCGGACCAATGGCCACCTGGTAATATTGAATACACTCCTTATTACATGCATGATAATGGAGACCTTGATGTTTCTCCAAGTGGAGAATCTGAGGATTCAATAAGTTATGTCTATGATCCAATGGATCCAGTACTAACATGGGGTGGACGAAATCTAGGTTTACCTGCGGGATCTAGGGATCAAACACCTGCAGTACTTGGTCGAGATGACATTATAAGCTATACAAGTTCAGAATTAACTGAAGATATCGAAATAGCAGGCCCTATCAAGGTTTTTCTCAGTGCTTCTTCAAATTGCACTGACACGGATTTTACTGCTAAGCTCATAGATGTTCTTCCTACTGGAGAACTAATGTTAGTTGGTGATGGTATAATAAGAGCGAGGTATCGTAATTCAATGGCCATTCCTGAGTTGATGTCAGGTAATCCAGGTGATGTTTACGAATTTACAATAAGTATGGGAGATATTTGTCAAGTATTTAAAGCAGGACACAAAATTCGGGTAGATATTTCCAGTAGCAACTTCCCTAAGCATGATCGAAATCTTAATACTGGTGGAGTTTTATACCAAGAAACAGATATGTTTAACGCTGAAAATACAATTTATCATGACGATGTTAATCCATCGTACATCGTTCTTCCTGTCGTATCTGCTAAGCCAACAGTATTTGATGGCACTGTAAGATCAAGATATTTAGATCTTCCCTACGAAGGACCTAGTGAAATGCACATATACGAAAATGCAATCTATCTGCATTTTGATGATACATGGATAAAATATGATATTAGTCGTGTAAATTCATATTCTTGGTACGAAACTTATATTTGTTATGGCGATCATGGAAGGATTGATGTATTTTTATACCGTTTTGGAAATGTATGGCGCGTAATGGCAGGCGGATATAGAATCAATTTCTGGGGAAGTGCATAGAACTTTTGTTCTATATTATAATCTAACTATTATTTTTTTATTTATTCTTTATTAAAATGTAGAAAACACTCTTGAATGAGATTCAATGAAAACATCTTGTATGCTATAAACCTTAATAATAACTCATCCTTATAAGTCATTAAAAATTGATTTTTTTATCAAAAACTCAATATTATATATATCAAAGAGGGTGAAATTTAATTGGAAAATGAAGCAATTCAGGATAAATGGCCCGAAATAGGCACCTATTGTTGGGGTTGTGGTAAGAAAAATGAACATGGATTGCAGATAAAGAGCTATTGGGAAGGAGATGAGTGCGTTTGTACTTGGAAACCAAAAAGATATCATTGTGCATATCCTGGCATAGGATGTGGGGGAATAATTGCTGCTATTCTTGATTGTCATTGTCTAAATACTGCTGCTTCAGCAGCTTACCGAGTTGAAGGTCGAGAAATCGGGACAGAACCAGTTAATGCTTATGCTACTGGCACTTTAGTTGTCAAATTTTTACGTCCAACACCTTTAAATAAACCATGGGTTTTTCGAGCACGAATAAAGAAGATGGAGGAGCGAAAAACAACAGTATCCTGTTCACTTTTTGTAAAAGAAAAAGAGTGTGCCATTGGAGAAATTGTTGCCATCCGAATTAAGATGTAAAAGTTTTACTGAATATTTTAATCTCAAATATATTTCTTAGAAAAATAAAAGAAAAATACAAGAGAAAAGCTCAATTAATTTTTTAATTTTAATCTCCTGTTGGCTTTATAGTACTTTTTTCTATCAGTAAAACTGATGTACGAGATGGAGCTCTTGTACGGTGCAATACACCCTTTGGTACAGTAAACCCTTGATTGGCTTTTACTTCAATTAATTCATCTTCCAAATCAATTAAAAGGAGTCCATCAATAACGAAAAAGAACTCGTCTTCCTTTTCATGTTTGTGCCAATGAAATTCTCCTTCAATAACGGCAAGTCTAACCACGGAATCATTAACTTCGCAAAGAGACAAATTCTGCCATTTTTTCGTACAATTTGCTATTAATTTTGGAATGTCAATAATTTCTAATGGTTTATATTTTATTTCAAGATTAATTGAATATTTATTGTTCTCACTCATTTTTTATGCCTCTTGTTAAAGAAAAATTCAATATAAAGTAAAAGATTAACCTTTATCATCATTCATAATTTCACTGTTTAAGCGCTTTTTCAACTAAGTAAAATATCTTAAAAAGAATTATATAATCGGTGGTTTTATGTTTTTACGCTTCTTACTTTTTTCAGCATAATTTTTCTCTTGATAGCGCGTATAAAGTCCTAAAATGATAAGAAATAATGAAGCGGAGAAGTTTGCAATCCAAAAAGCAAGCCATACGATAAAATTTGTAAGATCAAATATCCCTTTTTGAGATACGGTAAATGCAATACAGATAAACGCTAATAATGACCAGATTGAACCACATATACAATCAAAATAAATTGCAGTTCTATGAGATCTAAGAGCATCCTCGCTAGGCATAAACTTCTCTCGAGTAATTATATAGCTTTAGTTTAACTAAAGGTTAAATTCTTATTATTACAAGTAAAATTAATCATTAATAATTTTAAGTAATTCCAAGGAGTAAAAAAAAATTCAATTTTTTTTAAATTGTTCTTATTACGAAAAATCTTACATTGTGCTAAGATACTGCTCTAAATTATCGAATCAAGGGCTATTTCTTTAGAGGAGACAACCAATAGTAGTCTATTACGGTTCAACCAATAACCAAGAAGATATCCTTCAGAGCCTTTAATTGATAGTTGCTTAAAATTACCATTTTTGGTTTCAGAAATTAGCTTCTTCGCAGCAGATAAAATCGCAAGAGCAATTCCTGCGATTTTTACATGTTCAATATCTTGAGAAAGAGTTGACTTGAGCGGCATTCCCTCATTCGATACAATTAATGCTTCTTTAATCTCGGGAAATTTTGAAGTTAATTTTTTTAATATCTTCTTATAATAACGAGAATGAAGCAATTTCATCAGTACCAGTTATGGTTTTTATCTTTAATTTTTCTTTGTTCTTATTTCTTAAATACGTTATTTAGTATTATAAAACTTTCTTATGAATATTTATTAATCTGATATAAAAACTTTATTCATGAGATAAATAAATTAGAATGTGAAAGACACTTCAAAGGGAAGATTATTTAATATTTCTTTAACTCTCATTTTAAATTCAGCAGAAACAGGTTCAAAGCCCTTACCTGTAAAAATATTTACCGAAAAATGATCAGGATTCACTTCCAATAAATAATTTTTTAATGCTATTACATCTTCTAAATTATCATTTATATCTTTTAAGAACATAGTATATATACTAAAGTAGCCATAGAATTCCTTTCTAAAAGATTTAATTCCATCCATGATATCTTGTACATTTACATCTTCATTACATATACATGCTTTATGAAAGGTTGAAGGATTAATAGTATTCAAATTAATTACTATTAAATTACAGGTAGATAGCACCTTTCGAACTTTTGCGTGTTGGAGCAATGAGCAATTTACATACGCACCTACTTTCTGATTTGGAAATGTCTCCTTCATCTTGTTAAGTAAACGCTTAAATCCCGAAAAAAGACCAAGATCATTTATTCCCTTTAACCATATATAATCAGGACTTTCTTTCTTTATAAAATAATCCTCAACTTCCGAAAATATTTCATCAGTTGGATAAAATTGAATTTTACTACCATTATAGTTAAAATCAACTGGTAATACCTTACCAAACTTAGGACTATTCTGAATTTCTTTTAAATGGATATACCCCAATTAACCACCGTTTTATATATAAATTATAGATCTAAGAGAAATAAATTAGACCTTTAATCGGATTTTCTTTCATACATCTTTCTATAGAGTGGTAACCTCTTTTCTTCAAGATCTTTCGATTTTTGATAACACTGTGAAGCTTTCTCATCATTTTCGAGTTCTTCATGACATTCTCCCATTTTTTGATATGTTTCAGATAAATACCATCCTTTAGGATCAAGCTCTATAGCTTTTTCAAATTTTTCGATTGCTTCAGTATATTTTCCTAGATCTTTTAAGACTTCTCCATAAGTATCATAGGAATTTCCATCATTAGGATCAACATTTAATAATTTTTCTGCTATCTCAATTGCCTCCTCTGGCCTTTTTAGTTTTACTAGTAAGTATACTTTATTATTGAGTAGCTTCTTATCATCTGGATACTCCTTAATTACATCATCAATAACTTTTAATCCAGCTTCATAATTCTGAGTTCTAAAATATATAAATGATTTAATTTTATTCAATCTTGCTTTCAGTTTTGGTGCTTCACTAATTATATCATCGATAGAATTAATTGCTTCGTTTTCCCTACCATAAGTCATCAAATAATAAATTTTTGAAATCTGTAAATCATAATCCCTTGGATTCAATTCAATTGCGTCTTCTAATGCATTTAGGGCTTCTTCGTAACCCCCTACTTGTCCTAAAACTAGGGCTTTAAACTGAAGATAGAGAGCTTGATTAGATTTGATTGGTTCAGAATCAAATGCTCTATTAATTAGACCTATAAAAGTGTCTGGATTTGCTTCCTCTAAGTCAAATTTATAGATAAGAGAATAACCAATTACAAGAGCTTTTGTAAGATAAGAAATGGGATGATTTGAATAAATGACTACACCATTGTTTGCTATTTCAAAAGCATCGTCAAACTTTCCACGCCCTATACATGAATATACTAATAGTAAAAATGCTGTTGTGTCAATGCTAGGATTCTTCTTAAATATATTAAAATCTATTTCTTCTCTAATTATTTCCTCTGCTTCTTTATATCTTTTAGTTATACATAAGATTATCGCTTTCAATACCAAAAATTCCTTTTTCTTTGGCTCTAACTTGATTGCAGAATTAATTACACTTAAAGGTCTATCAGGTGGTAGAGAACAACAAAATGGATCACTTATTATTGCTGAAAATTTAGTACGTAATAGAAGTACGCTGTTTGGAAATGTAGATAATGCATCTTCAGTTAATTTTAAAGCTTCTTGTTCTTCATCTCTTTTCATTAGAATTTGGGCCTTTTGAGCAATTAATGAAATATCAAAAGCATTATCTATCCCTTCCTCAATAATTGATAGAGATTTCTCTAAATCATCCAATAAAAAGTATGTTATTGATTGAAATAAATATCCAATATAGTCAGTTGGTTTCTTTTCAATTAATTTATTTGTTATTTCAACTGATTCTTCGAATTTAGATTGTGAAGTGATTATTATATCTTGGAATATTAAATTTTCGATTTCGTCTAATTGGTTTTCCCTTTGTTTATATAAGGCACTTGCTTTTAAAGTTTCTCCCTTTTTTAATAATTTTATAATTTCATTGAATATTTCTTGATTAGAAGTAAAATATTTTTCCTGTATTTCATTATATTCGATAAAATCCAACTTTGACAAATAATAAAGGTTTAAAGCTTCAAATATACTGTGATCCAATGCATAATCCACCTGATCTCCTTCCACCTTACTCTTTTTGGATGTAAAGGTTTCAAATTCTTCTGAAATCGTCTGCCAGATTAAGCCTTCTAATTTAG
>JBHLOI010000104.1:0-1804 GCA_048940645.1 Promethearchaeota archaeon
AGTGAATATGATGTTCTGGGTTATTGTTGGAGAACCGCAATTTTATATGTTCTATCGCTTATTTATTAGAGATTTAATTCCCAATTTTCTTCAGTTAAATTTTGGCCCCAAATATAGTGAGTTTTAGATTCAATCAACCGAAATCCATTTTTTTCATATATACTTCGAGCTACTATAAGGTCACTAAATGTCCCTAAGATCACTTTTTTGTAACCGTGATTCTTACAAAAATTAAGCGCATCGTTAACCAGTTTTTTACCAATTCCTTTATTTCGCTCATTAGGTTCAACCAGAAGCCAACGTAATTGAGCTGTTTCTTCGTCCATTTTCACAATTGCAATTGAGGCAATGATCTCATTCTCATTCTCAACTATCCACATCTTTTCTTTGGTTGGATCATAGTTTTCAATAAATTGCGCCGTGTATTTTGCCACATACGCTTCAAATGTTTCATCAAGCTGGTATTCATTGGCATATAATACTCCATGTCGATAGGTAACATATCCAATATCGCCAGGTTTATGAGAACGTATACTGTAAAATTTTGACTTCTCTTTCGCATCATGTAGAATTCTTTCAATATTTCTCATTGCGATAACAAGTTTATTTTGATCCTCATCAGTTACTTTCACAAGCAGGTTTTTAATCTGCTCACTTGCTTTTTCCTGTAATTCTGTAATTATTTCATTTCCCCTTGTGGTTAGTGAAAGTAGTTGTTTACGCTTATCTGTGTTTGATCGTTCCTTTCTAACTATATTATTCTTCTCAAAACTATTTAATATTCGGCTAAGATAGGCTGGATCCAGGTTAAGCAATTTAACAAGCTCACTCGCAGTTGAGATTGATAAACGGTTAAGTTCAAACATTATTCTCACTTCAGTTAGAGAATAATCACTCTTTAATAGGGTTTTATCTAAGAGTCCCAGTAAATTAGTATAGAAACGATTAAAACTTCTTATTTTTCCTATTATCTCATGATTAGGCTTCATAAGTCGATATCTAATAAAATGATTTTGTTAATTTAAATATTGACAAAATCAACTAATTATTTGATAATATCAAATACAATATAGTTGCGAAAATGGACATAATTATCGAATAATAATATTCGCACTATAATTATTTTTGATAAGTAAATTTAAGCCCGTTAATTTTACCCTCGATGAAGACAACGCGAAATTATTGGCTCATAACAAAAATCAAGAAGAACTTATAAATAACATAGGAAATAGAGAAGTCTTCTGCCGAAATAAAATAACAAAAGAAAAATTTGTATTCCGCACTAATGATGTGCTGATGGACGATTAGAAAAAATATGAGATCTTTATAGTTACAAATTAATCCGATTCTAATGGCAGTTTTCTTATTCCATCTTTAATTTTTACCAAAATTGATTGTCTTCAATTGTTCTATTAATTTTTTGAATTAAGTCTTTTTCTTCATTGAATAAAATATTTACTACTAAATTTGTTTCTTCTTCAATGCTAGGTTTTTTTGGTAATTTTCTTCTCATAATCTCAATTTTTTCTAATTTCTCTTTTAATTTGAATTGCAATTCGTACAATACTTTTAATTTCTTTTCAATATTACTAATTAAGGCTTCAATAGCTTTTATCTTAGGATGCTCCTGAGGGAATGCTCCAAGTAACTCCTCATGAATTTCAACATAAGAATCAAAAGATTCTTTCATTTCATCGATTTTCTCTTCTAGAGTTTGAATTTGTTCTTTACAAATATGTTCCGGTTTTTTCCTTCTTACCCATCCAGAGAAACTTTTTATTTTGATAGAAAGTAGATTTCTCAT
>JBHLOI010000104.1:1814-8081 GCA_048940645.1 Promethearchaeota archaeon
AATAAAGATATTTCTTTATCGGGTAAATACTTTACTAAAATAGATGTCCCCAACCCTGAAAAAATTGCTAATAATACGGTTATAATTAATTCAGGGCTAGAATGAAATTTTTCTAGCGATCCTAACATCTCCTTTCTTTCTATCAAATCTAATTTTAGTCTCATAAGTTCATAATACTTTAAAACAAGAAAGTTGAGAATAACATCCTCAATTTCATATATGAATTGTTCAATTTTGGGTTTAATAATTTTCTCAAATTCATCAATATAATAATTATATCTATTTTCTAATTCTCGAAAAGATATATTACTTCTTGAAATTTCCTTCCAATTATCTTTAAGATAAACTAAATATTTTGAATAGTGAAATAAATAGTCATCATAAGCTTCAGAAACTAACATTGGATCCAAATCGATATTTCTAAAAAAATCTTCATAAAGATGACTTTCTTTCGACGAAAAATTTAAGAAGTATTCTAGATTGAAGTAGTCGAAGTATGGAAATGGAGATTTATGTGTTGATAACTGTGGTAAATATAAACTAGAATAAAATGGTTTTAAATCATCTAATATATCATTCGCGATAATATTAATTTCTTCTTGATCAAAACTAATTTGTTTGTCTAGAAGATTAAAAATATTTTCATTCAGTATTACCACCTTACTTTTAAAATAGAATTATTTATTGAATTCCTCTAAATATATTAAAATATACTAAAAATCAGTATGATGAATAGTATAAAAGATTTTACAATTTTGTGGAATCTAAAAATTATGCTAATTTTTTCAATATAATCCTACTCTATAGTAAAATTCATTATCCATATTAACCCCTGAAGTATCCCAAAAAGATTGATCAACATAATAAAAGTCAGTATATAGTCGTAACTTCTTTTTAGAGTCTCTGTCTCTAAAATAAAAATCATAATAATTTTCATCCGCCATAAATGTAAAAATAATACATTGCTTAAAAATTAAAAATTATATAAGGTTCACAAGTTAAAGAACTAAAATAATTGAAATAAGGCTTGTTATCGCAGATATACTACCAAAAAAAATTGACCCGATACCCGAAACTCTAATTTTCCTTCGAATTCTTAAAGCTAAGGAGTCAGATATATATTCAATTTTAATTTGTAAAAAGTTTTTTATTTGTTTATCTACCTTCTGAAAGCTTTCCAAAACTTTGCTACATTTTTTCAAGTCGATAAAAAAATCTTGGTTCAAAAGCTTGGTCTGTATTTCCTTATTGAATTGAATGAAATTTTCAATAACTCTTTTATAAAACTGATTTCTAACCTCTTCAATATTTTTAATCCGCAAATTAAAATTATCTGCTATTCCATCATCCCAGCTAGAAATAAACATATTAATATCTTTAATTAAGAATTTCTTATCATAATCTGGACTATCCAAATCAACAAGAATAAATAATCCAAAGATGTGTAATAAACCAACCCCTAAAAAAGGTCTACGTAAGACTAAAAGACTCCAAATTATTAAAAAGGAGATAGAAGCTAAGAGAAAAATCATTATATCTACACTTTGATCTGGTGCTATAAAGATTCCACTAAGAGCTAAGAATATAGAACTTACTCCAATTATAAGTAATAAACCTATAAATCTTTTCATATTAGGAATGTAAATGTTTGTATAAATCATTATTAATAAGGTAATAATAAAAGCGATGAGTGAGATTAAGGCTGTATAAAGAATTTTAATGCCAATAACCGACAAGATAATCCATACAATTAAGGCAAATAATATACCTAGGGAGAATAAAATGAGTATTGTATGAGCATAAGCATTAATTCGTTGGTATGTATTGTGAAAATTATAGGTAAAGAGGTGGTACCATGGAAAATTTCTTTTTGATTTCCTATAAAATCTCGACATGTATATTTTCTGAACCCCGATAGGTTCCTCTAAATCTAAATAATCCTTGTGAGATTCAGATATCTTTTTCATTTTCTTTGAATACTAATATTATTATAATTCTTCTCAAATTCAGTTATAATTGGATTAATTCTATCAAACCCATTTTTTCTTTTAAATATAACCACCCATAATTGAACATTAAAACTGACATACCTCTTGCCAAATTGAAAAATTCCTAGAGGTTTTTATGATTATGTACGAAGATGAATATAAACACAGCAAGAGCGGAAAAGAAGGTAAAGAAAAAGATGATACCTCAGACATATATCAAGAGAAATCGCAAGAAGTTAAGAAATTCGCCCCTTCCTTGGAGAAAACTGACCAAGATAAAAAGCGAGCCTTCACCCCAAGCCTTACCCCAGAACCGAAACAAAAACGAGCTAACTTCAGCCCATCTATGGAACCCCCTAAAGAATCCAAGCAGAAACGCTTCACCCTCACCTTAACCATTGATCCCAATAAAAAACGCAGAAATTTTACTCCATCACTCGAAATGTCAGAAAAAAAAGAAAGAAAATTCTTTCCAACTTTAAATTTAACAGATGATAAGAAACTCCATGAAAAACAAGAAGATATATACAATACGGAAATGATAAACAAAATTTTTAATCATATTTCTGAACTGACTCCCAAATTTATCGAATATATGCAATTCGCAAAAAAGAGAGGGAAAGAAAATGTACCCAATCTCTATCCAAATCGAGGTATTCGTATCACCGATAAATTTAAAAATTGGATAAAAACTAATGAGATCGACCCGTTTAAAGCAAAACAATATCTCAGCCAAATTGAACAAGTTAATAATTATAAATATATTCAGGAAATCGTCAAACATAAAATTACGACAACAAATGATTCGCTAAAGGAGATTGCACGTAGTTTAAAAGTATACGGTCTAAATATAAGCCCCCATAAAATTAAAGAAATTGCTCTGAAACAATTATATAATAATAATCAGAATCAAATGAATAATAGATTCCCTCCAGGTACGGGGGGTTTTTTAAATGAAGTATATTCTCTAGATAAAAATAGAATTATATTTGAAAACATCAAGCTCCTTCAAGAAAAATTTATTCAATACCATGAGTATGCTGAAAAAAACAATCTGAAAAACAAGTACGCAAATAGGGGCGCTAAAGTCACCAACCTTTTCATTAATTGGATTAGTGAGAATGAAAAGAATCTTGAGACAAGAAAAAATCTTATCGAAGCCGCCAAAAAAATCACTAAAAATGGGGAAATCCCGCAATATATAATGGAAAAGACCATCAATTCCGAATTATCCATGAGAGCTATTTCAGCGGAGCTAAAAAAAAAAGGAATCTATCTCTCACATCATGCAATCGGAAATTATGCCCGTGATCACGTTCTTGAAAATAAAAAAGCAAAAGTCGAGAGATTTCCGAGTTCATCTGAAATTATAACTGAACAAGAAGAAAATAAAATTGCGAATTACCTCGTAAAAGAAATAAAACAAGGAACCATTAAATCTATAAGAAAGGTTGCTAAAAAATTCGGACGATCACGAACTGCAATTATAAGAATCGCAGAAGATACTCTAAAAAAATCAGAATTGGATAATATATGGATTGCGAATAAAGATATTATCCCAGAAGAGAAAATTGATGCTATAAAGAATGAAGTTAAAAAATATTATCCTAAATCAATTAAAAAATTAAAAGAGACATTTGCAGTATCTGAGAAGGCTATTTCAAGAATAGCGAAGGAGGAAAATTCAAAAGAAGAGTATGAAAGAAAATGGCCAGTACATGAAAAAATTCCTATTATAACTCGAAATGCTGTCATTAATAATATTAAAAATAGTATTTTAAATCAAGCAGAAATTGCAGATAAATATTCTATTACTCGCCATTCTGTACGTAGGTTTGCTAAGGATCAAGTATTTGGTGATGATGTAAAGGGATTTAGAGATCGATTTCCCAAAGAAGATTTTCTTGAATTGGGTACTGAAACTCATAACTGTGTATTAGATGAGGTTACACTTTATTTTAATACACATTATAAAGAACTTTTTTTCGCAGAACCTAAAATTTTTCCTAACTCGAGGAAAGGAGTAGATGGATTAATCCTAAATGATCAAAAATTCCTTCAAAAACGATTAATAGATCCCAACAATACAGATGATCTTTCTCTCCTCATTCATCACATACCTGCTAAATCTTTAAATACACAATTCGATCATATCAAAGCAATTCAATTCGATCTAACCAATGACATTACTTATGATAATGTTATCAAAAAATGCTTAAAGTACCAACGCCCAGATTTAATGCTCTACATCGTAGGTACTCATTGGTATCCCTATGACCCTGTTAAGCCACTCCCAAATGATAAGAACATCCTCTACCCCCAAAATATTAGAGTGATTAATCATGAGCTATTTTCAGATCTCATAGGGTTCCAAGGGAAAGCTAAAGAACATTTTGAACAAATCGTAGACTTAAATTATAATACAGATATCGGGACTTTGAAGAAAATCCATGAACTAAATAATATTAAATGGAATGACACAGACCAGCTTAGGGAAATATTAAAAGAGAAAAAATTAATAAAAAATTCAATTAATGAGTACTTTAAAATAAGACCAAAATCGAAATATATACAAAAAAAACTATTCTAACACTTAATATCTAAACCCTTTAAGCATTTGAACAGTCGTGTACATCTCTTTTCCGCCCTTGCGAAGATAATCCATTGCCTCCTCAATTCCCTCAACCGTTAAATTGAACATTGGTATGATGCTCGAAATCACCTTGCGCGTCCACGGGACCCATTCTAGCCTAATGAGCTCAGGATTAAGCCAGACAACATTATCCCTGAAATGATTAGCGATTTCTCTAATATAGTAGATTCCTGGCATTTCATTTCTGTGGTAATAATAAATTGAGCCATATCGTTCAGTTAATTCCCAAGACGCCTTAGCAATTCAACGGGAATCCCATTAAATTATTGCTGCGTCTCCAACTATTACCACTTTATATTTGCTATTGAACTTTTTCAAAAATTCATCAAACTCAATAGCCTCATCAGGATTTCGCTGTGCATTAAAATAGAGTGATTCATATATGCAGTTGTGGAAGTAGTAATGCTTAAAATCCTTCCAGTGCGACATGTTATTTGCTGCGGAGAAAAGCAGGTTGACCAGATGAGCATATGGGGTCATGCTTCCACCAACGTCCATCAGGAGGATAAGTTTCACATTATTTTTCCGGCGTTTTTCAAACACAATTTCGATGTCCCCGCCGTTTTTTGCGGTTTTGTCAATGGTTTTATCCATGTTGAGTTCGTCCTGTTTCCCGATTTCCTCCAACTTTCGAAGTCGTTTGAGGGCAACTTTAATTTGTCGAGTATCTAAAACAATATCTTTTCTATAATCCTGGAAAATCCGCTTTTGAGCAATTTGGACAGCCATTCTGAGTCCTGAGCCTCCTCCAACTCTCATACCCATGGGGTTTTGTCCAGAATGCCCAAATCGCGAATCGCCTTGCGTTCCAATCCAGTGATGCCCGAAATTATGCTCATCATCTTGTTTTTTAAGTAGTTCTTCGAAATGTTTTTGTAATTCTTCAAGGTCAAAGTGTTGATTGAGGAATTCTTGAAATCCGTCGGGTAATTCGGGCGGATTCAAATCTTTTTCCAGCCAGTCCCAGATTTGTTGTTTAATCTCATCGGGAAATTTGAGTGAGGCTTCTTTGAAGAAGTTGGCGAAGGCGATATCATAGATGTCGAAGTGATGTTCATTTTTGCAGAGGATGGATCGGGAGACGTAATAGAATTGGACCATATTATGGATGAGCCCTTTATCCAGAGCTTCCATTAGAGTCATATACTCGGTGATGCTGACGGGTAATCGTTCCTTGAGGTAATAAAAATAATCGATAAACATATAATTAATCTCAATAATTAGAAGTCTCTAATTACATAAAATTGTTTTTATCATTTTAGGTTTGTTATTAATTTCTAGAAACTTCATTTTCTAACAAGTAAGAATTGCTTGTGGATACGCTTCATAATCGTGGTTTAATTTCTTAATTTCAAAACTACCTATTGATCAAGAATAAGGAATGCAAAGCCAACAAAGACAACAATTCCAATTATAATCAAAGGAAGACTATCAAATAAAATCAAGTATAATATCAAGATAAGTGGTTTAATTGATTGAAATGTATATAAAGGAAAGTAACTTAAGTACTCATGGCTTACAAATTATTTTTTACAATTTTGGCGAAACAAATATGAACTCAAAGGTAAAATCAAAAATAAAGATATTTATAGAGCATTGCTTGCCCAAATTTTACAAACCCTTAAG
>JBHLOI010000037.1:0-34609 GCA_048940645.1 Promethearchaeota archaeon
TTCCCCTTTCAACTATACCCTCATAATGATATGTTGTGCCATTTTCTTTTAAAAGAGTCAGTGCTTCTTTAATATATCCTTTTGGAGCGGGAAAGACCCCCATAATAACCCTATCTGCTTTTATTCCGGACTTACTTAATTTTATTACTTCTTCCTTACAATCACCATGAATTGGAATGATAAGCTCTTCAAGATGATTAAGTTTGACGTTTTTCTCTAAATAGTTATAAGATTCTATGTTTAATTCAATACTATAAATCTTAGCTGGTTTCGCGTGTCTAGCAATAGGTAATGAAAAATAACCAATACCAGCGAACATATCCACAATAATCTCTCCATCTCTGACTAAAGTCGCTAAATATTTTCGCTCATTAATATTTCCCTTACTAAATATTATTTTAGTTATATCAAATCGATAAATTACGTCATGTTCTTTATGCTCAACTATAGGATTATCTTCTCCCGCAATCAATTCAATCTTTTCTGGTTTTCTAAAGGCTCCAACTACTTTCCCTAAATTAAGGTAAACAGATCTGAAATTTGGGAAGATTTTTAAACACTTTTCCCCAATTAGGAATTTATTTTTGACTAATTTTGAATTGAGTTTTAAAACTATAACTGTTCCTAATATCTGAAATCCTCTTGGAAGCAATGAGAGTTCTTCTTCTGAAAGGGAATCTCGTAATTTTTCTTTTAATTGCTCTTTAAATCCCATTTGTAGCCATTATTGTAAATTAAATCGTATGCCTTAATTTATCAAGCTTAATTATTATATAGTATTAATCTCTAAAATATTATAATAATTGAAAAGTTAAATATAATAAATTGAAAAATGTGATATTAAATGCCAAGCTTAGAAGATCCAGAATTTTTAGTTAATGAAAATAAGGTGTGGTTTACTCCCTCAGAGGAAGGCGGTTATTGGCCGGATGGAGTTCCAAAACAACTAAAAAATGTTGAAGGTGTTGATGTAACGTCATTATGGCAAGGTTTCATAAATATGGCTAATTCTTATGATACTTGGGATAATGATATCTGTGTTTTTGTATATGGACCTTACATCGAAAGAGTTAAATTGCGGACATTATTTGATTATGCCAAACGATTTGGAACCTTTCTTTACGAGACATTGGAAATAAGAAAGGGTGATGTTGTAGCAATTGATTTACCAAACTCAATCAACTTCGTTGTAGCCTATATGGGATGTCAATATATAGGAGCTATAGTACAAGGTATAAATCCCACTTATAAACCAATGGAACTCTTACATTCATTAACAATGACTAAAGCAAAAGTATTTGTGATGATGGATATGCTCTATATAGCGGGTCCCAAGGATATACTTCCAAAAACCAGTATAAAATACGTCATCCCCTCAAATTTCGTTGATTTCCTAACTGCTGATGAGGCAACAATCGAGAAATTAGGAATTCCTAATGCTAAAGATAAAATACCGAATGAAACAGAGCATTATAAAGTATATTGGATGGAAAAAATCATTAAAGAAACAAAACCTGTCGAAATCGAGACAATAATCGATCCTTGGACCGATCCAGCAGTTTATCTAATGACTGGTGGAACAACAGGTTTACCAAAAGTAGCAATGTTAAGTCATGCAAATCTGTATACAAATCTTTATATGATAAAACCTTGGGTAAATTTAGAGCCTGGAATGATTACCATTGGTAGTATTCCTTTTTTCCATAGTTTTGGTATGACTTCAGTTATGAATGGTGCTTTAACTTTGGGTATGCAGATGTTACTTTTCCCAAAGCCACCTTCAGATGATGTATTATGCGAGACTATTAATAAATTAGATGCTCCACAGGGAGTAATATATGTGGGAGTTGAGATGTTATTTAAACGATTAACTGATTTTGTAAAGAGTATGGGAGTTGAAGAATTTAAGAAAAAATATGATTTGTGGAAAAAATTAAGTTATGCTGTTCAAGGTGCAGGTCCTTTACACGATTATGTAAGGGTACCATTTGAAGAAATCTTTTGTCAAATAAGATCAGGTTATGGATTAACAGAAACTTCTCCAGTAGTAAGTGTTGCTCCATTTTGGGGTCCAACGAAAACAGGAAAATTAGGATTACCTCTACCCGGAGATGATTGGGCAATATTTGATCCTGAAAATTTCGAAGCAGGACCAATTTGTGATGGCACCAAGGAAAGAGGAAATTTCGGAATAGATTATACTGGAGAAATCTGTGTTTCTGGCCCTAACATAATGCTAGGTTATTTAGGAGTACAAAAAGAGCAAGAAGATAATTTAAAGTCATGGGGAGGAAAAACTTGGCTTCTAACGGGAGATATTGGTTTTATGGATGAGCACGGATGGATTGAAATTCGAGATCGTAAGAAATCTTTAATAAAAGTTTCGGGACACTCGGTATATCCGAAAGAGGTAGAGGAACTGATGGGGCATCACAAAATGATTGATGAGGTTGCTGTAGCAGGTATCCCCGATGAAGAAAGAGGCGAAGCGGTCAAGGCATGGGTTTCACTTAAGAAAGGATATAGAGTAGAGAAGGACATAACTAGTGAAGATTTAAAGGCATGGTGTTTAGAAAATATGGCTAAATGGAAATCTCCCCAATACATCGAGTTTATTCGTAAAATGCCCGTAAGCATGACCGGAAAGGTCCAACGTAGGGAATTACAAGAAAAAGATTTAGATAAACTTGAGAAAGGAAAAGAAATTAAAGGCTAACTCCCTAATTTTTTAATTCAATTATTTTTTTTGACATAATTTTATATATAATGACTTTTACTATAGTTATGCATTATAGTTAGGGTTTTAGTTGAGATAGCATTTTTTTTGACATTTTTAAAATTAGAATATATTTTCATTAATATAAGAAATTGGGAAAAAGATGGAACAGGCATTTAAGTTATTGAAGATTGCATGCCCTTCCTGTGGTATGGCAAAGGAATTAAAAATTCCGGATTCTCTCTTTTCTGAAAAAAAAATAGGTTTTATTAAGATTCAAGTACCTCAAGGAGCAGTATGTACCGATCATATTTTTATAGTTCTAACAGATCCAAAAGGTAAAGTTTTAGGATATGAGACCTTTGATGTAGCTATTTCAAAAGAAAAAGAGCAATTTGAGGATATTAAAGAGGAACAATCAACAGGCCCTTCCTTAAAAGATTTAATAAAAACATTTGGTTTTAATTGCATTGCAGGTTTAATTCATGCTAAGTTATTTGGTTATTCTTCTTTTATGGTTAGCAGTTTGGAATTGAATACAGATATTAGTGAATTAAAGAATACAATAGAGAGTATAATTCCTAAGCCTTATAGAAATTCTTCTACTATAGATAAAATTGAGTACGATGGTGAGACTTTTCCTAGTCCGGGTTATTATTATTCAATCCTTACAAGTAGAAGGAATAATGTTTTTTTAATTAATCCCTATAAGCATATAATACAATCACCTTGGGAAATAGATATTGAATATGAACAAATGATTATTAACCACGCACTAAATAGGGATGAAAATGGGATTCAATTTAAAGTATTAACGGAATTTTTACAAAGACTCTTAAAGGATATCGATGAAGCCAAATTTATCCTTGAAAATTGCAAAAAGATTTCAGAAAAGGATTTAATTAAAGAGCTGAATGCGAGGTTAACTCTTTCTTCAATCAATAAATCACGAATGAGATTAATTAAAGAATTTATTAAACGAAGAATCTCACCTGACTTAGCAGCAAAAATAAAAAAAAAATAAAAAGGAATTCTTGGTACTTTCTCTTCTTTAAGAATTTAGTCGTTTATATGTTTTTCCCATGATTTTATATATATTTAAATATTCCTTGAATAGTTTATCATAAATGGCTCTATTTTCTGGATTTGGTTCAAATATATTTGAAAATTGGATATGTTTTTGGATATGATCCCACTCGAGATATCCGAGTCCAACTGAGGCTATAAAAGCAGCTCCACGAGCAGTTGCTTGGATGGGGTTTCTAACTTGCTTTGTTCTCCTATTTAAAACATCTGCAAATATTTGGCACCAAACATTACTACTTGCACCACCACCAATTAAATTTAGTTCTGGAATAACTAGATCTTCTTTTGAGATGCTAATCCCTCCTTTTTTTTTCTGCTTACGTACAAATTTTTCAACATACGTAAAAAGCCATTTAATATTATATGCTACACCCTCAAAAATTGCTCTAATAAGGTGCTCTCTTGACATTTCCAAAGAAATATTATATAAACCGCCTCTAACTGTGTGATCATCTGCAGGAGTTCTCTCTCCTATAAGCCATGGGGTAAAAATAAGGTTATTTGCTCCTGGAGGTGTTTTTTCTACAATTCTATCAAAGATTTTATAGACATCGGGAACAGCCTCTTCCCTTAAAAGTTCATCTTTATGATAAAGGATTTTATCTCGTAGAAATGATAATGTGCCTCCCGCTATTTCTTGTTCATTAATTAACATATATCTTCCTGGAATTCCTGAAGCTATTGCTCCCATATTATGAAAAATGTCTGTCTTTTTATAAGGAACATGACAAATCATCCAATCACTTGTGCCTATATACACATGAGTTTCATAATCTCGAACAGCACCTGAACCAATCGCAGCAGAAGGAACATCTGGAGCCCCAGCAATTACTTTTGTAGTTTTTTCTAATCCTAATTCGTCAGCTACCTCTTTCTTTACTGGACCTAAAATATCAGTAGAATTTACCAACTCAGAAGGAAATTTATCCATATCGATTTTCATCATTTTGATTAGTTTTTTAGAATACCTGATATTATGAATATCTCTTATATCAGTTAACCAATGAGTACCTATTGTCGTATAGGATGAAGCATATTTTCCAGTTAATTTTAAATTGATATAATCTTGGGGTTCTAGAAAAATATGAGTTTTATTATAAATATCTGGAAGCTCATTTTTAAGCCATAATATATGTGCGACAGGATCCTTACCACTTAAAGTTGGAGCTCCGCCAGTTCGTTTAACAAATTTTAAAGCTTTAACAATATTCAATCCGTCAAACTGGATCAAACCTTTATAAAACTTTTTGATATATGGAGCCCCACGAGTATCCATCCAGATAATTGCATTCATTAGATGGGTTCCATCTTGGTCTAAAGGTACTGTACCACTCCATTGGCTTGTATTACAAACACCAACAATATCTTCTACAGGGACACATCCAGTATCAATCACTTGTTTTGCTGTCTTTAATATAGCATTCCACCAGTCATCTGGATTTTGTTCTACGCCTCCTCCTTTTTCTACATATAAGGGAACTTCTTGAAATGCCCATTCAAGCACATCTCCGTGAGTAGATACTATTGCAGATTTGGGTCCTCCAGTCCCAAGATCTATGGCAAGTATATATTTTTTTTCTGTAATCGTCATAATTAAATAAAATGTTGTAAAACTAAATAAAGGTTCTATTACCAGAATTGCTTCTCAATTCCATAAAAAATAAAGTTATTTTTTGATGTTATTTTTTAATTATCAATCAATTAAAATTATCTAAATAACTGGTTCTTGTATAAAAATGTATAGTATGAAATATGAAGAAAAAATCGCCAGAATTGAAAATATTGTAAACCAACCACTGAGAAAATTTAAACCAGAAGAATTAAGAGGCATCGTTGAAAGGTATGAAAATAACCATCTAAAATCAAAGCAAGCCTTCGAAAGAGCTCGCAAAGTTATTCCAGGGGGGGTTGAGCACAATCTAGCCTTTAATTTTCCTTTTCCATTGACTAGTAAACGTGTATATGATTGTTATATGGAAACCATTGATAATGTTATATTATTGGACTATTTAATGTGTGGTGGACCTATAATATTAGGTCATAATTATAAACCTTTGACAGAAAAAATTCTAGAAGTTATTAAAGAATCTGCTCCATGCCATGGTATAACAAGTGAGTACGAGTATCTAGCAGCAGAACAGCTTCAAAAACATTTTCCTTCATGTGAAAATATTAGGTGGTTACAAACTGGGACTGAAACAGATATGCTAGCTATTCGAGTAGCTCGTGTTTTCACAGGAAAAAAGCATGTTATAAAAGTAGGTGGAAGTTATCATGGATGGTCTGATCAGCTTGTTTATGATATGCATATTCCAGGAACTAAAAGAATGGAATCTCATGGGATTCCTAAAGAAATATATAAATATATTGACTCAATTCCCCCAAATGATATTGAAGCCCTAAGAGATCTATTTAAGGAAAAGAAAAAAGTAGCAGCAGTACTTATAGAGCCAATGGGTGGAGAAAGTGGAGCAATCCCTATTCGACCCGAGTTTAATAAAGAAGTAGAGGAAATTTGTCATCAAAATGATACACTCTTGATTAGTGATGAAGTTGTGTGCGCTTTTCGTCTACATATGGGAGGAGGTCAAGCTTATTTTAATTATACGCCAGATCTTTCTGTATTTGGCAAAATTGTAGGTCATGGATATCCTTCTGCAGCAGCATTAGGCGGTAGAGCTGACATTATGGCTACTGTAGCTGCTGGAGTGGGTGGGGGCGCTAAAAGAGCATATTGTGGTGGAACTTTAGCAGCGAATCCTTTAACTTGTGCTGCTGCCTATTGGGCAATAAAATATGTAGAAGAAACTAATGCTACCGAGATTGCAGGTAAAGCAGCAAATAGACTCTCAACTGGATTGAATGAAGTATTTGAAAAGTATAATTTACCCTGGTTTTCTTACAATTATGGTGGCACAGTGCATTTCCACTCCTCGTGTGTATTTGGTTTGGATATTACTGATCATCAACAAGGTCCTCAGATAAAACATCGTAAAGAATTTATGGAACATATGGGTGCTGCTTTAGTTGATGAAGAAATCATTAGTGTTGCTGGAAGTCGATTTTATACTTGTATGCTTCATAGCGATGAAATTATCGATAATACGATAAAAAAGATAGAAAATATCTGCCAAAAGATTGAATAACTCTTTATAATATTATTTTAATCTAATTTTATGTTTATTTTGAGCTTCTAATTAATTAAGTAAAGTGATTTTGCAAATTTAGATTTAATAAATCAAGTATAATTATTTATATTTCCTTGAATTAATTCTTTTAAAAAATTTTATTTTAGAAATCACTTATGCTTCATGAAAAATAATAAATTAAGCACATATTTTTTGGCTAAAAATATTTCCTATGAAATTCTTATTGAAGAACAGCTTCAACTTAAAAGTGAAGCTACACGGCGGGTATTAGAAAGATTTAGCAAAAAAAAGAGTTCACTGAAACTAAAATTTGTGTCATATAAAATTATAAATTCCATAATTTTTGGAATATTACCGATTTTCCCATTAATAGCTTATTTGGAACTCACCAACTTTTTTGTAAGTGAATCAGTACATATTCAAATTGCTTTATTTACAAAAAGTTTGATTTTCCAAATATTTTTTACTTTACAATTTTTAGACTTCTTTTTAATGGGCTTGTTCAGTTTAATAAATATTATGTCTGGAGAGATTTTTGAATGGTTTAAAACACTGCCTTTACCCAGAAATAAATTGAAAAAATTAGCTTTTTTTACTATTATCCATAACTTTGATTTACCAATTCTGGCAAATATATTTGTATTTCCTCTAATAATGCTCTCCGCTACTCAAAATATAGTTATCTCTCTTATTTCACTTGGAACATCACTTCTGAATACTGTTTTTTCGATTACGCTATTAATAATTCTAGGGGAAAAAATCGCTAAACGGATAAAGATACAGAATATAAAGGCTAAAAAATCGCTCTTATTTCAATTATTAAATACTTTGAGTTATGCTTTAATTATATTTGGGAGTATCTTTATAATCCAGATGACTTTAAGTTCATTAATCAACATTATGATGACTTTATTGAATTTATATTATTCTCCGCTTTATAACCTCATTTTAAGCTTAATACCATTTCCTTTTAATCCAAGCTATTTAATTTCATTATTTTCAAGCACATCTCCTATACCAGTTCAATTATGGCTTAATAGCTTATTTGGTTTAGCGTTATATTTAATTTTGATTTATTTCCTTTACCGTAAAGCTCTGAAATCTCTTAACAATATCATATCATTAAAATACAAATTTAGTAAAAACAAATTGTTTGATAAAATTGATAAACTAAAAATTCGTATAAGGTCTGTAATTAAGGCTTTTATTCGAAAAGATTTATTAACGATCTCACGAAATTTACAAACATTTATGGCGATCATCATGCCTGTAATTATGTCATTTGTGTTTATGACTTTTTTCAATATCAGTTTCATACGGGGTGAAGATTTACTAAGTGGAGATTTATATTATACTTGGATTACCTTATTAGGATTAAGCCCGGTTCTCTCTGCGATGATAGTTTATAACTTATTAAATATGGAGGCATCCGGGAAAACGATAATGGGAACCCTCCCTATTGTAGTTCGTGATCATGCCAAGGCGAAATTAGTAATTATGATAGTAATTCAAATTTTTGCCACATTAACTCCAACTTTAGTATATATATTTCACTATAGATTTGTAGAATTGTTTTTAATTGTTCTTACTACATTACCATTTGTTTTGAATTTTTTAATACTTACTCTCTTGTTAAGAGTTCATCTATTTGGAAAGAAAAAATATTTGTATGTTCTTGATGAAATGCGACCGGAAAATAAGATGAGTAAATGGATTTTAATTTTCTTTGTGGAATATTTCGTCTATTTCTTAATTATATTAATTTCAAATTATTTATATTATAAATTTACCTTCACAGAATCCCTCCTGATTTTATTTATCATATCATTGAGTTTTATGGCAGTTTTGAAAATATTTTTTGATAAATTTTTCCCAAAATTTAAAACCGTCTATGATATGAAAAAGGAGATTGAAAAAGTACCTTCAAAATACATTATCAAGCGCCTAATTTTTACGATTGCTTTTGGAATATATTTCATTTTTTATTTCTTTTCTCTTCTAATCTATCAAAATTTTGAAATTTTAGTGATACTCTTCTTTATTGGAATTTTTTTAACCCTAACTAAAGTTGTATCAAAAAGAATCCAACAATCTGGTTTAAAAAAGAGAAGAAGATCTATAAAAAAAAAAGTAATAATACAATATTTTATAAAATCATTTTTTAAACATTTTTTAATCTTTTTTGTATTAATTACCTTAATTTTCATTTTTGATAATCAAATTTATCCTTGGAGTTACTATGCAGCCCCTGAAACTGTCATCCTACAAATTTATGAGTGGAATGATCTTCCATTATGGCAAAGGTATTTTTCATATTTAAGAAACTTATTTACAGGTAATTGGGAATATTCAATCTCTTATTTTGAGATAGTTAAAGAAAAGATTCTAGAACATGGGACGCTAACCTTAACAATATTAATCATTCCCATTTGTTTAAGATTATGGTATAGCTTTAAATTTGATCATTTACAAAATCGCAAAAAAAAATGGAAAAAAGTTATTAGGATTAGTTCCCTATTATATTATTCTATTCCGAGCTTTCTTGTAATTTTACTTTTGCTCTACTTCTTTGGTTTTGATATTTATTCTCAATTGAATTATAGAATCCTTTTAGCAATTTTAATTTTATCTATATCTACTCTAAGTAGAGTAGCAATTAATATAAGAAGAAGTGAGCCTTATACTGATCATTTAACTGATCATGGTAATTCAAATTTAACCCAAACCAATAATACAAAATTAAAATCTTTAAATTCGTTAAATTCCATAAAGCCTTTAAATATACTTACTATTTCTGCCCTTATTGGAGAATTAATGATTATAGAAAAAATGTTATATCTAAGGGGCCTAGGTTACCTTTTTCTTGAAGCATTAGATTACAGTAGGTTTATTGAAATTACTACGATATTTTTTCTATTTATTATAATCATTATCTCTATAAGTTTCATCCAATCGCTTTTTAAATTATATCTTCAGATGAAGTTATCTTAAAATATTGAAATTGATTAGTATTTTAGAAAAAGAATTATTCAAAACTTAATAATTCCATCTCATCCGAATAATAATTAAAATGTCAACAAGAGAATAAAAAAGGTAGAAAGTATTTTCCAAAAGATTGAATAATTATTTAATATCTTATTTTATTCTAATTTTAAATTTATTTTAATTGTTTAATTAATTTAGCATAGTGATTTAACAAAATTAGTATAATTATTTATTTTTCCTTGAATTAATTCTTTTTAAAAAATTTTATTTTAGAAATCACTTATGCTTCATGAAAAATAATAAATTAAGCACATATTTTTTGGCTAAAAATATTTCCTATGAAATTCTTATTGAAGAACAGCTTCAACTTAAAAGTGAAGCTACACGGCGGGTATTAGAAAGATTTAGCAAAAAAAAGAGTTCACTGAAACTAAAATTTGTGTCATATAAAATTATAAATTCCATAATTTTTGGAATATTACCGATTTTCCCATTAATAGCTTATTTGGAACTCACCAACTTTTTTGTAAGTGAATCAGTACATATTCAAATTGCTTTATTTACAAAAAGTTTGATTTTCCAAATATTTTTTACTTTACAATTTTTAGACTTCTTTTTAATGGGCTTGTTCAGTTTAATAAATATTATGTCTGGAGAGATTTTTGAATGGTTTAAAACACTGCCTTTACCCAGAAATAAATTGAAAAAATTAGCTTTTTTTACTATTATCCATAACTTTGATTTACCAATTCTGGCAAATATATTTGTATTTCCTCTAATAATGCTCTCCGCTACTCAAAATATAGTTATCTCTCTTATTTCACTTGGAACATCACTTCTGAATACTGTTTTTTCGATTACGCTATTAATAATTCTAGGGGAAAAAATCGCTAAACGGATAAAGATACAGAATATAAAGGCTAAAAAATCGCTCTTATTTCAATTATTAAATACTTTGAGTTATGCTTTAATTATATTTGGGAGTATCTTTATAATCCAGATGACTTTAAGTTCATTAATCAACATTATGATGACTTTATTGAATTTATATTATTCTCCGCTTTATAACCTCATTTTAAGCTTAATACCATTTCCTTTTAATCCAAGCTATTTAATTTCATTATTTTCAAGCACATCTCCTATACCAGTTCAATTATGGCTTAATAGCTTATTTGGTTTAGCGTTATATTTAATTTTGATTTATTTCCTTTACCGTAAAGCTCTGAAATCTCTTAACAATATCATATCATTAAAATACAAATTTAGTAAAAACAAATTGTTTGATAAAATTGATAAACTAAAAATTCGTATAAGGTCTGTAATTAAGGCTTTTATTCGAAAAGATTTATTAACGATCTCACGAAATTTACAAACATTTATGGCGATCATCATGCCTGTAATTATGTCATTTGTGTTTATGACTTTTTTCAATATCAGTTTCATACGGGGTGAAGATTTACTAAGTGGAGATTTATATTATACTTGGATTACCTTATTAGGATTAAGCCCGGTTCTCTCTGCGATGATAGTTTATAACTTATTAAATATGGAGGCATCCGGGAAAACGATAATGGGAACCCTCCCTATTGTAGTTCGTGATCATGCCAAGGCGAAATTAGTTATGATGATAATAATTCAAATTATTGCCACATTAGCTCCAGTTTTAGTATATGTATTACATTATAGAGTTATAGATTTATTAATAACTATTCTTACTACACTTCCATTTGTTTTGAATTTTTTAATGCTTACTTTCTTGTTAAGAGTCCGTCTGTTTGGAAAGAAGAGATATTTGTATGTTCTTGATGAAATGCGACCGGAAAATAAGATGAGTAAATGGATCTTAATTTTCTTCCTCAATTATCTTACTTATTTCTTATTCGTGTTGATATCTAATTACTTATATTATAATTTTGATGTTCTCATGTCCCTCCTAATTTTATTTATTATATCCTTAAGTCTTATGGCAATTTTAAAAGTAATCTTTGATAATTTTTTCCCAAAATCTAAAGCTCATACCACTTTAAAAGCTGAAAAACCTGAGATTAAAAAAATTCCTTCAAAAATAATTATCCAACGATTAGTTTATACGATTGCGTTTGTAATATACATTAATTTTTATTTTATTTCAATTTTTCTGTACCAAAATTTTAAAATCTCATTTTTACTTCTCATTATTGGAATTTTCTTAACCTTAACTAAAGTAGTATCAAAAAGAGTCAAAGAATATGCTACAAAGAATAAAAAATTATCCATAAAAAAAAGAGAAATACTAAAATATATCGTAAATTCATTTTTAAAACATTTTTTAATCTTTTTTGTATTAATTACCTTAATTTTCTTTTTCTACAATCAAATGTATGTTAGTCCTTTAACCCCCGAACCTGTTCAACAAATCATCTCTGATTGGAACCAACTTCCATTATGGGAACGTTATTTAATATATTTAAAAAATCTATTTACAGGTAATTGGGAATATTCAATCGCATATTTTGAAAATAGAGAAATTAAAGAACAATTATTTGAAGATGGGTCAGGAACTATTACATTATTAATCATACCTCTTTGTTTAAGACTGCTATTCGCCTTTAAAGATGGGTCCACACAAGATCATAAAAAAGATTGGAAAAAATATATTGGAAAAGCTTCGATACTAGCTTATGCTATTCCGAGCTTTCTTATCCTTTTGTTTTTACCATACTACTTAGGATTTGAGGTTTTTTCTCAATTGAATTATAGAAATTTAATAGCAATTTTAATTCTATCGTTCTCTAGTTTAGGTAGAGTTGCTTTTATTCAAAGAAAAAATGAAATCTCTCCCATTGATCATATAAACTCTGCTTTAATACAACAGAAAATATATAAAACGAGGAATAAGTCCAGCTTTAAACCTTTAAAATCGTTAAGTTTTTCAAATATATTTACAATTTCCTTCCTTATAGGAGAAATTACAATTGTAGAAAAATTATTATTTTTAAGAGGATGGGGTTTTTCCTTCCTTTTTGCTTTAAGTCGTAGCATGTATATTGAAATAACTACTATATTTTTTCTGTTCAGTTTACTCATTGTTTCTATAAGTTTCATAGAGTCGCTTTTTAAATTATATCTTCAGGTAAAGATATCTTAATATATTGAAATTAAGCATAACCCATTTCATTCATTTTTTCCTTGGAATGAGTGATCAGAATTTTGGACAAAATTATAAGAGATTACTATGATAAATTATATATTTTTCCTTCAATTAAGTCTTTTAAAATAATTTATCTTTGTAATCAACTAAAACTTCAATGAAAGATAATAAAATAAGCACATATGCTCTCGCTAAAAATATTTCATATGAAATTATTATAGAAGATCAACTTCAACTTAAGAGTGAAGCAGCAAGCCGATTATTAGAAAGATATAGTAAAAGGAGAACTTCTCTTAAAGTAAAATTTCTCTCATATAAAATTATAAACGCAATAATTTTCGGAATATTACCCATTTTTCCATTAATAGCGTATATGGACATTAGCCGTTTTCTAGTGGGTGTACCAGTACACAACCAAATTTCTATATTTATAAAAAGCTTAATTTTTGAAATATTTTTTACTCTACAATTTTTAGATTTCTTTTTAATGGGGATTTTTAATTTGATTGATATTATGTCTGGAGAAATTTTTGAATGGTTTAAAACACTCCCTTTACCACGAAAAAAATTGAAAAGATTGGCATTTCTCACCATTTTCCATAATTTTGATTTACCAATTTTAGCAAACACTTTTGTATTTCCAATAATAATGCTTTTTCTTACACAAAATGTAATTTTATTTTTTATCGCTCTTGGAACTTCAATTTTGAACATTATTTTCTCAATTAGCGTACTAATTATCCTAGGCGAAAAAATCGCTAAGTTGATACGAAGGCAGAATCTAAAGACTAAAAAGTCACTTTTAGTTCAAGTATTAAATACATTTAGTTATGTCATAATCATTTTTGGAAGTATCTTTATTATCCAAATGATTTTAAATTCATTGGTTACTATTCTCATCGCTAGTTTAAATTTATATCGTTCTCCACTTTATAATGCTATTTTGAGCTTAATTCCATTTCCTTTTAATCCCAGCTATTTAATGTCAATATTTACCACTACTTCCCAAATAGACATTCCTTATTTGTTAAATCCCCTTTTTGGTTTTGGTTTGTATATAATTGTAATTTATGTTCTTTTTCGTAAAGCTCTGAAGTCACTTAATAATATAATATCATTAAAATATAAAGTAAACAAGAGGAATTTATCAGATGAAAATAATAAGTCAAAAATTCGTATCACTTCAACAATTAAGGCGTTTCTTCGAAAGGATTTATTAATTGCATCAAGGAACATCCAAGCTTTTATGTCCTTTATTATACCAGTAATGATGTCATTTATTTTCATGATTTTTTTTAATATTAGTTATGCCGGTGGTGGAGATTTATTAAGTAGAGACTTGTATTACAATTGGATTATACTGCTAGGATTCAGCCTTGTGATTTCTGGCATGATAGTTTATAATTTATTCAATATGGAGGCTACTGGAAGAACGATAACAGGCTCTTTACCTATTGTTTTTCGTGATCATGCCAAGGCTAAATTAATTATTATGATTTTAATTCAAATAATTGCCACATTAACCCCAGTTTTAGTATATGTATTTCATTACAGGTTTGTAGAGTTATTATTAACTGTTCTGGCTACATTGCCATTTGTTTTGAATTTTTTAATTTTAACATTCTTATTACGGGTCCGTTTATTTGGAAAGAGAAAATATTCTTATGTTCTTGAAGAAATTCTACCAGAAAATAAGGTAAGTAAATGGGTGTTAATTTTTGGTTTCGAATATTTTTTATATTACTTGATTCTTGCGACATCTAATTTTTTATATTTTAATAATAATTTCGTTGTTTTATTTCTAATTTTTTATATCATATCAGTAATTTTTACGGTAATTTTAATAAGTATTTTTAATAAGTTTTTTCCAAAATATAGCAAGGAAGAACCCCTAGTTAAGAAACCAGTATCAAAATTCTTTAAAAGGGTTCAATTTACTGTATTTAGCTATATTATATACTTTTTTCCTTTTTTGATTTCTACATTAATTTTCAACTTTTTTGAAATTTCATTTTTTTTAGGAGGTTTATTCATTTTGACTGGAGTTATCTTAATTCGTGAAGTCATAAAAAGTCCTAATAAAAAACATAAAAACAGATCCCACCAGATTAATTTAGAATATAAAAAACCAGATGATGATACACGAGTATTGATTTTATTTATTCGTATATTATATTTTAATATATTTTTTAGTTTTATCTTAGTTTATGGCTTCTTTTTGGGAGGTTTATTTGTTTTAATCGGAATTATTTTAATTCTTGAAATTATATTCTCCTCTCTAAATAAAAATAAAAAAAATCCCCACCAGACTAATTTATGAATTAAAATTCTCTTTGGAAAGTTTTTATTTTCTAAAATCATTCTCTTTCTAAATTTCATACAATTGCTTTTTAAATTATATCTTCAGGTAAAGCTATCTTAATATATTGAAATTGAACATAATCCCATTTCATCCATTTTTTTCCTTGGAATGAGTGTTCAGATTTTTGAACATTAAATAAAAGGGATAACTATAATAAGTTATATATTTTTCCTTCAATTAAGTCTTTTAAAGTAATATATCTTTTTAATTAACTAATTTAACTTTAATGAAAGATAATAAAATAAGCACATATGCTCTCGCTAAAAATATTTCATATGAAATTATTATAGAAGAAAAGCTTCAACTTAAAAGTGAAGCGACAAGCAGATTACTTGAAAAGTATAATAAAAAGAGAACTTCTCTTAAAGTAAGATTTCTTTCATATAAAATCATAAATGCAATAATTTTCGGAATTTTACCTATTTTTCCATTAATGGCCTATTTGGATATTAGCCGTTTTCTGGTGGATGTGCCAGTACACCATCAAATTTCAATATTTATAAAAAGCTTAACTTTTGAGATTTTTTTTACTTTACAATTTTTAGATTTCTTTTTAATGGGGGTTTTTAATTTGATTAATATTATGTCTGGAGAAATATTTGAATGGTTTAAAACCCTCCCCTTACCCCGAAAAAAATTGAAAAGATTAGCTTTTATCACGATTTTTCATAATTTTGATTTGCCAATTTTAGCAAACACGTTTGTATTTCCAATCATAATGCTTTTTGTTACACAAAATATAATTGTATTTTTTATTACTCTTGGAACTTCAATCTTAAATAGTATTTTTTCAATTAGCGTACTTATTATACTAGGCGAAAAAATAGCTAAATTAATACGAAGGCAGAACATAAAGGCTAAAAAATCCCTATTAATTCAAGTATTAAACACATTCAGTTATGCAATAATAATTTTTGGAAGTATCTTTATTATCCAGATGATTTTAAATTCATTGGTTACTATTCTCATTGCTAGTCTAAATTTGTATCGTTCTCCTTTTTATAATGCGATTTTGGGTTTAATTCCTTTTCCTTTTAATCCTAGTTATTTAATATCTATATTTACTACCACTTCCCAAATAGAAATGCCCTATTTGTTAAATCCTATTTTCGGTTTGGGTTTGTATTTAATTTTAATTTACTTTGTTCTTCATAAAGCCCTAAAATCACTTAACAATATCATATCATTAAAATATAAAATAAACAAGAGAGATTTTTCAGATAAAAAAGACGGACCAAAAATTCATACAACTTCGAAAATTAAGGCTTTTATTCGAAAGGATTTATTAATTGCTTCAAGGAATATCCAGACTTTTATGTCTTTTATTATGCCAATCGTCATGTCATTCGTTTTCATGATTTTTTTTAATATCAGTTATGCGGGTGGTGGAGACTTATTAAGTAGAGATTTATACTATAATTGGATTATATTACTAGGATTCAGTCTCGTCATTTCTGGTATAACGGTTTATAATTTACTCAATATGGAGACTACTGGGAGAACAATAATAGGCGCCCTACCCATTGTTTATCGTGATCATGCCAAGGCTAAATTAATTATTATAATTTTAATTCAAATTATTGCCACATTAGCTCCAGTTTTAGTATATGTATTACATTTTAGGTTTATAGAGCTATTATTAACAGTTCTGGCTACATTACCATTTGTTTTGATTTTTTTAATTTTGACTTTCTTATTAAGGGTCCGCTTATTTGGAAAGAGAAAGTATTCTTATGTTCTTGAAGAAATTCTACCAGAAAATAAGACAAGTAAATGGATATTAATTTTTGGTTTCGAATATTTTCTATATTACTTAATTCTTGTAATATCTAACTTTTTATATTTTAGTAATAATTTCATTGGTTTATTCCTAATTTTATTTATTATAGCAGCAATTTTTACGGCAATTGTAATAAGTATTTTTAATAAATTCTTTCCGAAATTTAGAAAAAAAGAATCCTTGGTTAAGAAACCAAAATCAAAATTCGTCAAGAAGTTCCTATTCATTATACTTAGCTACATCATATACTTCATTGCTTTCTCAATTTCCAATTTAATTTATAACTTTTTTGAACTTTCATTGTTATTAGGTGGATTATTCATTTTAACAGGAGTTATTTTAATTCTTGAAGTTATAAAATCTCCTAAAAAGAAATATAAAAAGAAATCTCAACAGAGATTTAAAAAAGAAATCTCAACAGAGATTCTAAATTTAGAAGGTAGTAGGCACCTATTAATTACTTCCATTCGTGTAATATATGTAATTTCGTCCATTTTTTTCATTTTAGTTTATGGTTTTTTTTTAGGAGGTTTATTAATTTTAACCGGAATTATTATAATTCTTGAACTTATAATATCCTCTTTAAATAAAAAGAAATCCATCCAAAATAATTCAAAAATTAAGAATCCTCCGAAAAAAAAAGTGGATATAGTACGCTATATAGTAAATTCTTTTTTAAAACATGTATTAATCTTATTTGGGGTGTTATTCCTTAATTTTATCCTTCTTCGGAGTTTACCGGGAGAACCTCTTAGCTCTTATTTACCTGCTAGACCTGTTGCTGAGGAGTATTGGAGTTTATATTATGAATTAGGATTTCATTTGCCATTATGGCAACAATTCTTCCTATATTTAGGAAGATTATTTACAGGTAATTGGGGAAATGCTATAAAGTATTCAGGAATTCCAGTTAAAGAACTCATACTTGAAAGAATATCCAACTATTTTATAATACTAATCATTCCAATTTCTATACTACTATTTTTCAAGATTAGAACTTCATTTAAAGAAACTAATAAAAAAAGAATCTATAGAAAGTTGATTAGGGTTATCCTATTATTATTTTTTTCTATCCCTAGTTTTTTACTAGTGTTATTTATATATTTGTTAAGTAATGAGATTACAATTGAAGTATTTACCCAATTGATTATTATGACATCAATACTGTCTATATCATTGATAAGTAAACTGACTTTTATGAAAAGAAGAGATATGCTTAATAATTATGATCCATCCAGTTATGCTATTAAAAAAAAGAAAAGTTTCTTAAATTCTTCAGGTTTCCTTATTACTTCAATTTTAATTTCGGAAATGATATTAATAGAAGCTGTATTAAATCTGCAAGGATTAGGTCCCCTTTTTGTGGAAGCCATATGCGTGAGAGACATATTTCTAATAGAAGGCATACTTTTTATCTTTACTCTAACCATAGTCTCTGTAAGCTTTCTGCAATCACTTTTAAAATTATATTTTCATATAAAAAACATTAAAAATTCTGAATTCAATAAGCTATTGAAAACCAAATCAACCTTAAAGGGCATTCCCATTCATTAATCCATAGCAAAAAGTCAATTTTTAATCTTTTTTATTGCCTTACTTTTAATCTAAGAAGATTATTCACGGGTAATTGGGTAATTAGGGATATAACAGATTGCCTTATAATGCACCTACTAAAAATTGAAAATGTAACTTTGATTGACAATGAATTTTTTAAGTTATAAAATCGAAATTTTATTATATAAATTAATAAGTTGAGTGGAGAAAATTAATGGGAGAGCAAATAGAAATTACGAAACCTTCAAACCTATTTAATGGGGATGGTTCTCTTGTACAAAGAGGCTGGGCTCGAAAGCCAATATTAAAGTACAATAAGGAATATATAGGAAAAGGATGGACTCGAATAAAAGAATGGGATCACTTTTCAGTTTTAAACAAAGATTTTGGATTTCAATTAACAATCGGAGATATTGGATATCTTACGCAGATGAGTTATGTGTGGCTTGACTTTAAAAATAAAAAGCGAGATGGGCGAGTGCTTTTCAAATTTTTTACTAAGTCTAAACTGTTACCATTAAATTCCTTAGAGGACAATACTGTCGAATTTCCAACTAAAAAGTTTAAAGCCACTATCTCAAAACAAGGGAATAAGCGAATTCTCTTCATTGATGACTCTTCGTTCGAAAAAAAAGGAATAAAAGGTACTATAACACTTGAAGATAATCCTAAATGGGATAATACAGTGGTTGTAACTGGGTATCAGGAGGATCCAAGACTATTTTATTATAACCATAAGATAAATATGATGCCCGCAGAGGGTAAATTGCGATTAGGAGAAAAAGCTTATGAATTCAATCCAGATTCATCATTCGGTTTAATGGATTGGGGACGAGGAATTTGGCCATATAAAACTCATTGGTTATGGGGTTCTGCCTGCGGAATCGTCGATGGAATACCTGTTGCTTTTAATATTGGCTACGGATTTGGAGACCTTTCGACGCACACAGAAAATATTATTTTTTATAATGGAAAGGCCCATAAAATTGATGAAATTACCTTTCACCATGAAAGGCGGAACCCTTCAAAGCCATGGAAATTTACCAGTAACGATAATAGATTTAATATGATGCTTAGAGCTCTAATTCCTCATACAGAGAAAATTAATCTCGGAATTATAAAACTAAATTCTTCATTAATGCATGGATTGTACAATGGTGATTTAATATTAGATAATGGTGAGAAAATTCATATTAACAATATGTTAGGTCATGCTGAAGATATATTATGGCGCTGGTGATTATAAAATTAAAAAAAATTATATTTTAGTTAATAATATTAGTGATCATTCTGAAAATAGTTATTTTTGAGCCTCATCCAGACGATCTATTGATGGGAGCTGGGCAAATCATTTTTAATTGGATTGAACAAGGACATGATATTCACATTATAACGGTTACAGATGGTCGTGCTTGCTACAGAAAAATGAAAGATGATAAAACGAGTGAGGCTTTAAAAATGACCGAGGATGAAATAGCCATAGAAAGATTAACTGAAGCTAAAAAATCAGTAGAATTTTTAGGTCTGCCTTCGGAAAATCTTCACTTATTAAAATTCCCCGATGCAAAAGCTCAAGATTATATAAAGGAAGGCATTAAGACAGTTATACCAATTATTAAGGACGTAGATCGATTATTATTACCTAGTGACCATAACTTCCATGAAGACCATCAAGCAACTCATGATATCGCGATTGGAGCTGCTAAAGTATTACAACTAAGAAATATTGAATATTGGGTATATTTTGTGCCACAATATGGTAGATTTAATAAAGATTCAAAAAATAAGTTAATAACTGTAAAAATTTCCGAAGAATTAAGGCAAAAATTAACTGAGTGGCTTCAAATCTATCAATCTCAAAAAAGAATGAAAAATACATGGAAATTATATACAAGGTATCTGAAATTTACTAAAGAGTTCATATATGGAAAGTATAAATATGAAGATATTGGAAAATTTTATAATTTTTAAAGGCTTTTTAAATTTCCTTCTTAAATTTTTAAGTTAATCCATCATTATGTTCTTAGATGATAAACGATAGGCTTTTATCGCAAGCAGTTGATATTATAAAAAGCTCTAAAGAAATTGTTGTATTTACAGGAGCAGGATTAATATTCATCAATCGAGATAACACTATAATTTTTGAGAAAATCTCCAAAATGAAAATATTTAAATATGATATTACAATTTAAAAATGGGAATTGAACGCAACGATTCATTGTAGGTAAAATCCTCTCAAGCGGCATTAACTTCGATTTTTAAATATATTTTTTTGAAAGATTAGAAATACCCCCCATATTTATAAAAATTTAAAATCTTTTTCGAGGGATATTGGTAAAGAATGACTGAGATTACATTAGCTATTTTTATGCTGATTGGAGGATTAGGATTAATTGTTATCTGTAGTATTAAAGCAGTTAAACATTCAGCTATTCTTGCTGCAGCATTAGGTATATCTCCATTAGTAATTGGAGTTGCTTTAGTTTCTGTGGGAACTGATATATCAGAAATATTTAATTCAATCATATCATGTGCACTTGGTCATGGAGATATAGATGTGGGAGATAGTGTAGGTTCAGATTTAACTCAGCTCACATTAGTATTTGGATTATTACCATTAGTTTCTGGTGTTTTTTATGTTCATAGAAAAGATATCATAATTTTGGGGGCATGTGAAGTATTATCATTAATACTAATATTTACTGTTGTTGAAAAAGGGTATTTTACAAGACTAAATGCAATACTTATGATTGGCTCCTTAGGAATATATATTTGGCTAATATATAATGCTAATAAAGAAAGTATATTGCAAAGAGTGGAGATGATTGAAAAAATAAAAGCTCCAAGAAGTAAAAAATTTCATTTACTAATTGCTATATTAGCTTTTGGAGGAGTTACTATCAGTTCCATTATGATAGTTGAATCAGTTATAACTATTTCTAGTATGCTAAATGTTCATGAATATATTCTTAGCTTCTTTGGAGTGGCTGTGGGAACATCTTTACCTGAATTGGCTGTTGACATTAATGCTCTTAGATTAAAACATCATGATATAGCTCTTGGTGATATAATAGGTTCATGTATAGTAGATTCTACCCTCTCAATTGGTATAGGTCAAGCTCTTTTTCCGCAAACAGTAACTGCCAGTCTTGCGGTTCCTACGGTTTTATATACTTTATTTGCCAGCTTTATTGTTATATCACTTATCGCGGTTAGGAAAAAAGTAGACAGAAGAGCAGGAATAGTGTTCATTGGGCTATATTTGCTTTCTTATATATTCCTAATCTCCTTCTGGTTGCGTGCTTGATAACCTTGGTAATTATTAAAAGGAGTGATAAAAAGTGTCATCATTTATTTGGTTTGGAATAGGAATGATTTATTTAGCAATTATAGTTTTAGTTAATGTGTTTCTGGAAAAGGATGAGGAAAATCCTAGCATTCTATAAAGGATTAAAAAACTAAGTTCAAGTATAATTAATTTTCTATGTTTATTAGCATAGATTCATTCAGGCATATAGAATTTACATAAACTACACTGCTTTGCCTTTAATCGTCTTTCTGGTCCTAGAATTATATATTTACTTTGCATTAATCCTCCGCATTTAGGACAATTTTTAGCAAAATTCTCTTTAATAGAATTTAATACTATTTGTATACTTTTTTCTAACTTGAGCAACTCGTTTGCATTTTCAATTATTTTTTTTGCAGAAATTAGACCGATTCCCTTAATCCAAGCTAATTCTTCTGGTTTTGCTTTTGAAATATCCTCAATAGATTTTACTCCTGCTTTATTTAAATTTAATGCTGCGATTGGACCAATACCCCTTATTCGCTCAAGTTCATTGGACATAATGCTGAATTTAAGACTATTTACGTATTAGATTTTCTATTAAAGAATTTTTAAGTTTAGAAACTCACATATATTGATATTATATATTATTAAATTAATACAGAAAAAAAAATTTTAGATATTAAATATATTTGTTTCTTCTTACAAACTATTTTTCTATTTGACGTCCTACACCTGAATAAATTAAATATCCTCCCGCTATCGCTAAGATCAGCCCTATTATTCCCATTATCAATCTAAAATTATCGTCATTAAGCCAATTAGATACAAAAATTCCATACATAAAAATTATAAGAGCACAGAATCCAAATATAAATAATCTCCATTTTTTCTTAAGATTAACGTCTTCAAATTTAGCATATATTTGAAACGATAAAATAAGCAAAGGTACAACCGCTACACTCTCAATGATTAATAAATATATAAAAAATGGTAAACTCCAAACGGGAGACCATTTAGCATTAAAAGTGACTCCATATCCAGGAATCAGTAGAAAGATCATCATGCAAAACATAACAATACCGTAGATAATTAATACAGCTAATTGTTTCGATGTAGTTATTATCTTTTCAGATTTTAATATTATCAAGTTGAAAACGACAAGAAATATTGGTGAGTAAAATATTCCAAAATTAGTAATAAAATTTAATATCAGTACAACAGTTACATCTTCAAGAGGTCCATAAATGAAATTAACAAAGAGACCAACAGCAGCAGATAAATAGAAGCCTGCAAAAATGATATTCAACCGCTTTCTATCTCGCTTTAAAATTTTAAATGCTAAAAAAAGAAAGAATAAAAAAATCAATCCCTGAGCGACATAAATCGTAATGATTCGCGTTGTAGTTATAAATAACACCATAAATTAATCACAATTATTGAATTTTTTATTAATTTTTGTAATTAATATTGTAATCCTATAATTTAAATGCATTTAACTTTAATTTAAATATGATTGATTAATTTCAATCGTTAATTTTTCTCGTTAAAAAAAGATAAAATTAAAAAATGTTTTAATTTCTATTGTTCACGCCATTCAATTCCACATTTACCGCACCTATACTTCTTACCGTATACTCTTGGATAATCACTGATAATGTTTGTTTTATCAACAGATTCATGGATCATATTTTTATTCTCTTCACCACAAGATGGACACTTTCTACGTCCATCAGTTTTATCAATTGTTAATATTTTATTTGAACCTTCTCCCATACTAAAAATTTCAACTCCGCAACAACTAATTTATTTTATAATTATTTTTGATTATATAATGAGATTTGTAATTATTAAATCTTATCAAGCAGAGTATTTAGATTTGCATACTTTATACTTCATACTGATTTATTTCTATTCCTAAATTCTTTTTATAGGAAGTTTTTTAAGAATTAAATTGGTCATTTAATTCTTTTCCGTAAGTTTTAGCACGTTCTAATAATTCTGGATTTATATTTCTTAATTTTATCATAAAATTATCGATAAATTTATTAAAAATTTCTAATATATCATTATTTTTATTTTGGATTTCGAAGCAGTATAGAAAACCTAAATCCTTAGCTTTCTGAATAAGATTAATTCTACTTATTCTTAATTTATCTGACAAAAATCCATTCTCGATAAAGAATTTATCAATTCCAACGAGAATTGAAACACCTTTAAACATATATACCTTATTAAATTCCTCAAAACCTTTAAAAAGATCTCCATTAAAAGAATTAAGATTATATATGTCAATAATAACGATAATAGCATCTATCCTTCTAATATCTTCATAACGCTCATTCAATTGAACAAAATCCTTTCCATTAAATACCTTAATTTTCACTGGAATATCGTGATATATTATTAAAAATTCATTTAATTTTTCATTATTATCATTCCTTAAAGCATTTCGCTTTAAATAACCAATGAGGAAATCTATTCCCGAGTTATCTGCTCCAATTATTCCAAGATTCAGGCTGAATTTGATTTTTTTCAATACTTCACGTCCCAAAAATAATTATTACTGTCTTAATTCTATAATATAAATAGAACTTATTAATATAAAATATTGGTTAATAAACTTATCTTCTAATGTTGGTAATATATTTCTTCTTAGTGTTAATGATAGTTATTTGGAGCTTTTCATTTATAATAGTGGATATTTCAGTTGAGTTTATACCTCCTCTCTCTATAGCGCTATATAGGTTTATCATTGCCTCGATTGGGTTTCTTTTAATTGATTTGTATATTAAACTGAAAAAGAATAAAATCAAGAATAAAACTCCAAAAATAAAAACAAAAAGCTATTCTAAAAGAGAATGGATTTATTTAGTCTTGGCAAGCTTTTTTGGAGTTTCTTTTTTCTTTTTTGCTCAATATTCTGCAATCAATCTAATTGGTCCTTCTCTTCCTGCATTGTTTGTGTGCCTTTTAGCACCCGTCATGATATCTATATTAGCCCTTATTTTCTTTAATGAAAAATTAAATAAATTAAAGATAGGTGGATTCATAATTGCATCATTTGGAGGATTTTTGTTAGTATCAGGAGGTAATTTACAGAATATTACTCCAGAATCTCCCAATTTCTTAGGATATATGTTTGCACTTATGACTCCAATATTTTGGGCAATTTATTCTACAATAACCAAAAAAATTGTTAAAAATAGCTCTAGTAATCAGATGAATAAATATATCTCATATCTGGCAGTTATTGAGCTATTATTTTTAGTATTAATTAATAATGAATTTAAAATCTTTGTCCAAAACTTCTTTAATCCGATTTTATTTATAAGTTCAATATATCTTGGGATCGGATGCTATATAGTTGGCTACTACATCTGGCAATATTCTCAAAATAAACTAAAATCAGCAAAAGTGGCTTCTTTTTTATATATTGAACCGTTTCTTACCTTAATGTTCTCTATATTATTACAGAGAAGTGATGTAGTTGTGATTTGGAACATTTTAGGAGGAATTATTGTTTTAATAGCAGTTCTTATCATTAATTATGAAAGGAAGTGATATATTCTAAATCAGTTCTTTCAATATTATTTTGATAATAAATTAGATAAAAAAAAATAATTAGAAAATTCATTCAATAATTACATCTATATAAAAATCCTGTGGTCCATAGTAAAATGTTTCTTCATATACTAAATCTGGTATAGAAATAGTGAGTTCAACCGCAACGGATACCGTGTAGGTTCCATTTACGATTTCAATTTCATCAGGACCTAATAAAATGTTTACATTCTGAGTTATTATATTTACTAGATCTTCAAGTGTAAATGTTAGTTCATAAAGTTGATCATTGGGAGTTGTTATATTAATATAAATTGTTAGATCCACATATTGACTTAACAACTGAAGGGCTGTAGTTCCAACACTCTTCGCTTCTCCTCCATCAAAAAGATATTCATAAGGACCTACTTCAACATGTTGTACATTAACACTAGGAGTAGTAAAACCACTAAATTGCATGGTATTATACGAATCACTTGAAGAACTAGATAAAGGTGTCATTAAACCAAATCCTGTACCTACAGATAATACATCAACTCTAAGACCATACATGAATACCGGGATTAATGCTACTAATGTACCTACAGAAAGTATAGAAACAACCACTATGACAATTATATTTTTTCTTTCCATTTTTTATTCCTGAAAGTATTAATTAAATTTTTTCAATTAATTTGTAAAAATAATATAAATATACCTATATAAAGGATTTTGGTATAAATTTTTCCGTTGTTATTTTAAGTGAGAATGTTTTCTGGATGAAATAAAAATAGGAGATTTCATACTTAAATTATATAAAGGTAGCAGCAATTTTATCAAGTTGTTTTACAAGAATTTCATCAATAGGATTGATTGAAGATAGTTTTTCTAGTTTTAGAGATTGCTCTTTTGCTCTTTTTCTGATAGATTTTGATCCTGCATCTTTCCATGCATCTCGAGAAAGTCTATCTATAATTGGACTAGGAAGAAATAATTCTTTTTTAAATAGTTTCAAAGTGAGGGGATGTGATAATAATTCCTGTTTTTGATCGTAAGCTTTTAGAATATCTGAAGCAAAGGGAGCTCCAAAATTTTCAATACCTTTTAAAAATCTTTTTACCATCCCTATAATTTCATTATCAATTAATAATTTTTCAATACTCTGTGTAGATTCAAAATCTATCATTCCAGGTCCAGAAACCATATTAATACCTGCTAAGCCTGCTAATAGTGCTCCCATTCCTGCTTCAAATCCTGCTTGCGCGTCGGGTACTTTTGAGTCACTAAGACTCATGTAGGCATGAGTCGGTAATTTTAAAAATTTACCCATCTCAACATCCCCTATATTTATCATCATTGTCTCTATAGCACCCATTGGAGTTGTACCCCTCCTCATATCTAAAACAGCTGGAGAACCGCCCCATATCAGTGGTGCTCCTTTTTTAGTTAATTGAACTATCACTATTCCTGCAAGACATTCAGCACAATGTTGGGTAATAGAACCTATTAGAGTAATTGGAGCATTAGCACCAGCTAAAGGCATAGAAACGAATTCAGAGGGAATCATACTATTAGCGGCGTCAATAAGAGACTGGGTTGTTAAATCAGACCATTTTAGAGGAGGACTTGGGCAAGCGTCAAATACTGCTAAGGGTTTTCTAGCTAAATCTTCCTCTGATAACCTGCATGCTAAAAGTAATTCACGCATAATTTTAAAACTTTCCTTCCGGAAGGTTCCAGTAATAACTGGTTTATAACAATTTGATAATGCAAGATACAAACGATGCCAGTCTTGAGCCTCTTTTGGCACATCTTGATAAACAATTGCAGTACTTTGAGCGTCAATAAATTTTAAGTGTTCTACTATTTTTGAAAAGCGTATAAAATCTTTAGATAAAGCCTGTCTAATTTCACCAGTTTTTTCATCTAGAATAAAAATAGCAGCGGATCCTGGATCAAAGTGAACATTATCTTTCGTTAATGAAAGAAACTTTTTTCCCTCTCGATCATATAGATTAATTTCATTAGGTACTGATTCTAAACATTTATCTACCAAATCTGACGGAATAAAATAGCGAGAATTCCTTTTATCAATACCATATTGCTTGAATATCTTAATAGCATCCTCATTTTCCAGAAATATTCCTTGATTTTCAAGAATATCCCTTGCTTCATTAAAAATTTCAAGTTTATGTTCTTTATCTAATAGCTGGATTTTTGGCTTTAAAATCGTCATTTCTTAATCACTTCTAATTTCGCTTAAACTAAGGTATCTAAACATAATTTTATCTCTTTTATAGTTTTTGGAGATGTTCCACAACATCCTCCCACAATTTTCGCTCCTAATTTAACAATTTGTAGAATATCTTTAGCAAAGTCTTGCTCTAATTGATCATAATGGGTAACTCCGCCTTCTGCTAGTCTTGGCTTTCCTGCATTTGGTTTAATCGAAATTGGTTTATTAGTAATGTTTTTCATTTCTTTAATTAATTCAATCATCTCATTTGAGCCTAAAGTACAGTTTCCTCCAATTATATCAATATTCTCATTTTCTACTTTTTCTATGCAGTCTTTCAATGAGTTTCCCATGATCGTGAAAAATCCACGTTTAGTCTTTTTATACGTCATAGAGCTAATTATAGGCTTTTTTGAGACTTTTTTTACAGCCTGGATGGCAGCAATCATTTCTTCAATATCAGAAATGGTTTCTATGTGCCACAAGTCAATTCCAGGTTCTAAATATTTAGTTTGTTTTAAATAACTTAAATACCATTGTTCATATGTCGCTTTTCCTATTGGAGGTTTATATTCTCCTGATGGACCAATATCCCCCACTATTAAATGATTAGGCGGGGTAACTTTTTTTAAATTTTCTATAGCTTTTTCATTAATTTCTTTAATATGATCTTCAAGTTTATATTTTTGCAGATTCAAATAACTAGAACCAAAAGTATTTGTTTGACACATATCTGAACCAGCCTCAAAGTAAGCTTTGTGAATTTCTGTGATTATTTCGGATTGTTCAACATTAAGAATATCTGGTAATTTTCCTGGTTTGATACCACGTTTAAATATTTCAGTACCCATTCCACCATCAAATAAAATTATTTTAGAATCATCTTTTAGCCATTCTTTAATTAACGTAATAATTTAATCAACTCTAAATTTTATTCCATTAATCTATTAAATTTTTAATTAATTTAACTGCTTCTATAGCGTTATCGGCATAGCCATCAGCTTTACATTCATTTACCCAATCTTTAGTAACTGGAGCACCACCTAATATCACTTTAAATTTATCTCGTATCCCCTTATCCTCTAAAATCTCAATGAGTTTTTTTTGACCGATCATTGTTGTGGTTAAAAGAGCTGAAACTCCAATTATATTAGCATTTTTTTCAAGAGCAGTGTTAATAATTTTTTCCGCAGAAACATCTGCACCTAAATCATATACTTCAAAACCATTCGCACTTAAAATAGTTGCCACTATTGTCTTACCTATTGAATGTATATCACCCTCTATTGTAGCAATTACAACTTTTCCTGATGTAACATCTTCTTTATCCGCCTTTAAATGTGGTAATAGAATTCCCATTGATTCCTGCACAATATTTCCTCCAAGCATCAATTCTGGCAAGAAAAACTCTCCTTCTTCCCATAATTCGCCTATACGACGAATACCTGCACCAAATCCCTTTTCAACTACGGCTAATAAGTTCATATTTTCTTCTATTGCTTTTTTTGCTAAATTAATTGCTTTATCTCTGTCTAAACTGACAATAGCTTCTGAAATTTTCTTATAAAAACTCTCTTGGGACACTCAAATCTCTCCTAAAAATTAGAAATTTGTTGATTTTTTACTCATATGAATATTTTATTAAAACTTCCAAGGTTTAAAAAATATAACTTATCTCTCTCTTAATCCATAATATTGAAAATATTATCATCTATTATTATTAGATTAATTGAAAAAAATATATATACCTACACTATATGAAACTTAAAATAATTTTTGAATAATAAATTCGATAATAAAGGTGAAAATAAAATTCCAAGGCGCTATTATGCTAAATCTAAGAAAACTTATGCAAAAGATCAAACTTTTGACCAAGATCAAGTAGGAGAAGAAAAAGAACGCTATTTAATTAGTATAGAATTAATGAGTTTAAAGACACTTAAAGATTATGACATTTTTGGCTGGCGAGGTGAGTTCTATTTTAAAGTAGATGGGCCTAAGGTGTTTAAAGCTAGATGGCCAAATAAGGGGACGATCAAATTGCAAAGAAATCAAGAATTTACCTCAAAAGCGGATATGTCGCTATGGTCTCAATTTAAAACTGTTCGGGCAGATAAACCTGCAATAGAAACCATAAAAGTAATTTTAAGGGAACGAGATCATTTGAAAAAAGATCATACTGTATGTGAATATGAATATAAAATCAAGTTACCATCAAAAACTGAATACGTTATTTTACAAGATGAGAAAGAAAAAACAAAAGCTAAGCTTCGAATTCAAGCAACTAGAACCAGATATTAAAAGATTTAAGAATATATTCTAATTTTTCTATTTTTTATTTATTAAGAGTAAAATAACTATCTTTATGTTTAAGTTAAATTGAATAAACTCACTTTATAGCATAAATTTCTCATATTCAGAATTACAAGGATGATTATCAGTAACCCAAAATTCCTTTTTAAGTGGAAAAAGAATTATTGAGCCTAAGGTTCCAGCAGATGGTCCATGTGTGCAGACTGTAAAATCATCTGGCTCCCTATTATCATGATCACTCAAAATATCTTTTATTATATTCATCGTAATTTGACCATTGTATTTTATTAATAGTTCAATTTCTCTGTTATACCGTCTTATAGGAGATTCTATAGGTGAAATATCCATATCATCCATTTTAAATCGAACATATTCTGGTAAATTAGCATTTTTCAGTTCTTTAGTTTGATAATGATTAGTATGAGCCAAAATGTTATTTTTAGGTCGACGGATTGCATGCCGAGTACTTGTAGTTTCAATTACACACGTATCTCCTGAGATATCCATAAGTCCATAATGACATCCATTTGCACGGCCAGTGAATTTAATAATAAAATCAATAGCTTCTTGCGTTGTTGCACAAGTTTCTAAAACGTCTTGTACCATGAGGGTACCAGGAACACCTTTTAATCTAAAATCTAGCGGCTCTTTTTTCCATGCACGACCATAATTATAACCAATTGCTAAACCTTTCTCATTTAGCCCCATGTGGCAACCTGTAAGAGGGTATTGGGTAAAATTTATATTTCTATAACCACTTTCTGGTATTTCTTCACGAATTACTTGGAACGGCTGGAGTACATTGGGAAAATCATAATTACGTCCAAAGATCATTGATTTATCTGATGTAGCTTCAGGGAGAGCGAATATCATTGAACAAGCTTGAATTGGAGGATTTTTATAGATAGACTTTGGATCACCTGACATCACCTCGATAAAGTGAGCTCCATATATAATTCCTCTTTTTATTCCTGCACCTTTTTTTAGAGCCATCATTTTTTCAAACTGATTAGGAAGAAGTTGTTGTAAAGGCTTCTTTATATTCTTCTTGCCCATAATACCTAAAGCAAATTTAACTATTGAAAGAGGTATTAGTTTGGAGGTTACTTCAGAAAACATTTTTGAATGGAATACAATATCAAACATATTATGAATTTTATCTTTCAATTGCTCTCCCTGTTGGAATCCTCTTTCAGCAGGATTTCCTTCTAACTTAATAAAATCAACCATTTTAATCCCTTTTTTTTAAATGTTACAATTTCCTCTCTTGGATTCTTAATAATATAATCGCTATTATAACTATTGATAACGCTACAATAATCTGAATTATACCAAAACCAGCTATCTTTTCTGCAAAAATATCCCCTAAAGCTAATGAAATTACTAAAGTAGCCAATTCAAATAGAGCAAGATAATTAAGTATCGCCAGAAACTTATTTTCTATAGCTGAAGATTTAGTATTGAGCGTATTTCTCTGTCTATTTAGCGTTTTTCGTATCCTTGAAATAACATCATCCGTTGCTTTTGAGAATGTAAAACCATCTAATTTATCAATCTGCTCATTGAACATACTTGTCTTGAACGTGCTTGTAAATAATAATCTAGTAATTTTTGAAATAATTATATCTTTATTCAATTCAAGAATAATCCGGTTTAATTCTGTTTCAAGTTTCTCTAATCTATCAATTTTTAGTCTTAAAGTTAATTGTTCCTCCATTGCCCGTGTTTCTGAGATAATTTCATCAAATCTCTCAGCTACAACTAAAATGTTTTCCATATGCATAAGGATAAGGAAGCGTTGTACATTTCCAACTTCGGGAGCAAAGATAGTATCAATCATTAAATTCTTCATTGAATTTGGATCTAACAATCCAGGACCAGGAATAACGACATTCCCAGCATGTGTAATCATTACAAATTCATCCTTATAAGGAGAGAGATTCTTCAAATTTATTTGGTCCCTATAAGCAACTGGATCTAACTCACGGTACTTATCAGTTCGCAATGTAAGACTTATAGCATAATGTGCATTTTTTCCAATTTGCGTTCCTACAAAACGATAATCAGCTCGATTAAAATTTGGCTTAGCATCCCAAATTATCCAAGTATGATGCCAAGGTTCTAAAACAGATTCTAATTTTGGTTTATCAGCAAAATCTCCTTTTTTAAGTAAATCAATGATACTATCTCTTATTTCTAAAAATTTTTCAGTTATAGGCCTTTTAGTATTTTCAAGAATAATATTCTCTGGTTTTGATATTTCTATAAAATCCTCAATGGTATGATAATTATCGAAAATCAGCTCACAATGTATTACCAAAACAGATCCATAATGAATATGTCCTTCCAATCTGATTTTACCCTCGATATGAGGTACTGTTGAGCAGGAAAATCTATCTCTTCCGATTTTAAAACAAACAGGGGCATATAAATGTGATTGACTAGAAATCCACTTTAAAGGTTGATGACATTTGAAATCTTTTCTCTCATCTTTAATTGCACAATGGTAATCCTTGTAGACTTTATAAGAACTTTCCATTTCTAAATAATCTCTTATATCTGGGAGATTAAAATAAAGACCTAATTCATAAAACTTCCAAAAGACAAGAGTAGCCTTAAAACTATATTCTTCTTCTATAGGGTCTAACATTTTTTTTCAGATGAGTATTTGTTAAAATCAATAAAATCTTAAATAATAATAAAATTCCCTTTTCTCTAAAAAATTTATCCTTCTTTGTTGTCCAAAAACCAAACATATTTTTTAATTAAAATCATTATTGATTTAATACTACATAACTGAATATATTGTATATAAAAGGAGATTTTTCCTGAAAACCAAACAAAATGATCCGAATAATTTAGAATTAGCGATAAGTTTGGCTAATATAAATGATGCTGGTGGTATCCATAATATCTTAATGGAAAATCTAGTTGAAATCGAAGATTTTGATAGCATATCTAAAGAAGAAAGGTTTATCTTAGAAGAAAATGGTTTTTTAAGAAAAAAAGTAGATGTGGAGTATTATAAACATTTAATTGATGATCCTACTGTTGATGTTTATATTGCAAAATATAAAAATAGAAATGTAATTGGCTTTGCTACGTTCCATAAAGATGAGACTGATGTTAAGTCTGTTCGTGATACTTCAATAAATTTACATATTATTGATGATCTCTCTAAAGAATTATTAACAAGTAAAAATAAGAAGTTCACCTATTTGGATCAGATAAGCATTATTCCTAAATTTCAACGAAAAAAAATAGGAACAGCTATTTTAAATAAAGCTTTAGAAGAATTAGAAGATCCTATAGTTTCATTTATTGTGAAAGTTCCTATAACAAATAAAGCATCTGCTTATTGGCACGAACAAAATGGATTTAAACTCGCAGCAACATGTGATGGAGCTTATAAAGGAAAAATTTTTGAATGGTGGATATATATCCACTGGAATAGAAAAAATTAAAATTAAGGATTTAAAAAACTTAATAAAATTAAAATTGCTTAACCTGAATTGGAAAAAAGGAAGTTAGTCTTTTTTATGTTTCATTTCTCCCTTTTTCTTGTCAGTTAGAAATTCTAAATTTAAATTCTTAGCAAGTTTGAAACCAATATCAAAGAAACTTTTTACAGAATTATAGAATAAATCTCCAATCACTTCTAACTCCTGCCGACTCTTTTTGTTGGGAGCTTTTGTTTCATCGGAACTTAATGTACTTACTAAATCTTCTTTTTTCTTTTCTATTTCAGCAGTTAAATCCTCTATATTCAATTGCATCTCATTAAAATGTGAATCTTGGTTATTCTCCACTTTATTTTACCTTCTTTTTCTTTATTCAAATTCTGGAACTTCTTTTAACGATTCAATGATCTTAATGATATCCTCTGCTAATTCGTATCTTTGATCTCTATATTTATCACGGTTTAAGTGTTTTTCGACTTTTAGCGGCGTTCCAATTTTTACACGTATTCCATCTACGTCAATCATATTAAACAGTTTTGTCTTCTCTGAATAGATTGCTAATGGAATAATAGGAGCATTTCCAGCGACAGCAAATTTAATTATACCTGCCATAGCTTTTAATTGAGTTTCAGGATCCAATTTTGATTCAGGTGTCATTGCCACTAAATCGCCAACCTCATTAAGATAATGAAATACTTTATCAATTGGTTCTGTATCCTCTTTGTCATAAGTGCTACGGAACATACCAAGTGCTTTTAAAACAGGTCCATAAATCTGATGGCTCATTAATTTATGATGTACCATAAAATGAATCCTACGTCCAGATACTTGGCTTATTATTGCCATATCCCTTAAAGCATTGTCACTTATAGTTGCTAATATTGCTTTGTCTCTTAGAGGAATATTCTCTTTTCCATCTATCTTCAAATCTGTAAAAAGTTTTAAACCCGCCCAGCTAAATCCTTTAACTGAAGCATATAGAATATCATTCAATAATTCCTTACT
>JBHLOI010000038.1:0-34527 GCA_048940645.1 Promethearchaeota archaeon
TAGATTTCCAAAAAGAGAGTCTGGATTTTAATAGATTTAATTAAATTAGAATAGCAAAAAAACATGATTTGGAAAACAAAAATAACACAAATAACAGGAATTAAATATCCATTAATAATGGGTGCATTTGGTGGCTGGGGTAAATCCGATTTTGCATCTAGTTTTTCAAATTCAGGTGGTTTGGGAATGATTGCCGCTTTAAATTTTCCAGATCTAAATGACTTTAAAAATGATATAAAAAAAATGAAAACACTAACGAATAAACCTTTTGGTATAAATCTTTCTTTGCCTCATCATAGATTAAAAGATATTGATGAAGATGAAAAGACTATAGAACGATATTTAAATTATGTTGAGATTGCTCTTGAAGAAGATTGCAAGATATTTACTACTTCTGGTTACAAAGCATCATTTATTGGGAGAAGAGTTCATGATTCTGGGGGAAAATGGTTCCATAAATGTGTTTTAGTCAAGCATGCGGTTTCAGCTGAAAGAGAAGGAGCTGATAGTGTTACAATAGTAGGTTTAGAAGGAACTGGGTTTAAAAATCCTCTTTCAAATCCTACATTGATTAATATCACGATGGCTAGAAAGCTACTAAAAATTCCAATAATTGCTGCAGGAGGAATTGGTGATGCAAGAGGCTTTTTAGCTGCTTTAGCGATGGGTGCTGATGCGGTGTGCCTTGGTACTGCTTTAATGGCAACTAAAGAATGCCCAGTTCCTCAAAAGATTAAAAATAAATGGGTTAACATCGATATTTTTGATGAGGAATTTTATAAGAAAATATATCATTACAATATCAAGAATTTTATGGCTCCATCTACAGCAATTGGGCATAGAAGCAAAATCATACCACTTAAATTGTTAATTGACGAAATTATTAATGATGCTGAAAATATTTTACACTCCTGGGGATTTAATAACTCAGAAATCAATACTATTATTCATAAATTTTAATACATCATCTTTTTACCCGAAATTCTGGTAATAATTGAAATTTAAACTGATTCTAAAATTCAAAATATTTATAGGACTTAGGCTAATAGATTAAATATTAATTAATTTGCTTTTTAAAATTTAAAAAATCTAAATACAAAAGTGTTAAAAAATGGCTGTTCCATTAATTTTAATTGTTGCATTAGTTGCCGGAGTATTCTCAATAGTAATGGCTTTATACTTTAGATATCTAGTCTTAAAAGAAGATCCTGGAAATGAGAGAATGCAGGAAGTTGCTGGTTACATTGAAGAAGGCGCTAAGACTTACCTTAAAGTTCAATATAAAATTTTATTCATATTTGTCTTAGGACTTTTTATTGTACTTTTATTATTTTTACCCTCTGAGTTAACAGGTAATCTTGTTCCAGTTACTACTGGAAGACTAAACTGGGAACAAGCAATGGCTTACATAATTGGTGCTATTGGATCAATGGTAGCAGGATGGTTAGGTATGTATGTTGGAGTAAAAGCTAATACTAGAGCAGCTCAAGGATGTACAATAGGGACTAAAAAAGGATTTGATATTGCCTTTTTTGGAGGGTCTGTTATGGGATTAGCAGTTGTTGGTGTTGCTTTGATTGGTGTATCCACACTTTATTGGATATTTGAAACCCCTGCAATAGTATTAGGTTTTAGTTTTGGAGCAAGTAGTATTGCTCTTTTTATGAAATGTGGCGGGGGTATATATACTAAAACTGCCGATGTTGGTGCTGATTTGGTAGGAAAAGCAGAATATAACCTACCAGAAGATGATCCAAGAAATCCAGCGACAATAGCTGATAATGTTGGTGATAATGTTGGAGATATAGCAGGAATGGGCTCAGATCTCTTCGATTCATATGTAGCTTCCATTGTTGCTGCAATGATATTAGCAGCAGCCTTAGTTATTGGAGGTGCTCAAGCATCATTTGTTATTTATCCTATTGTCTTATGTGGGGTAGGTTTATTAGCATCTCTGATAGGCATTTTCCTTATTAAATGGAAAGGATCTGAAGACCCAGGAAAGTCATTAAATTTAGGAACTTACTTAGCTACTTTTATTTTTGCCGGACTTGCAGCAATAATTGCCTTGCTAATGATGATAGATCTAGATCCTGCTTATGGTGAAAAAATATGGCGAGGTTATTTTGCTGTGTTATTAGGTCTTGCTAGCGGTCTAGTAATTGGTTTTACTAGTGATTACTTCACAAGAGATGATCGAAAACCAACACGTAACATGGCTCATGCTGCTCAAGAAGGACATGCCGTTGTAATTCTTTCTGGATTTTCATATGGGCTTATAAGTGTAGTTCCACCTGCTATAGGAATAGTGATCGCTATGATTTTATCATATATTTTAGATGGTGTTTTTGGCGTAGCAATGGCTGCTGTTGGAATGTTAGCTATTGTAGGAACTATTGTTTCTAACGATGCGTATGGTCCAATCGTTGATAATAGTAGAGCAATAGCAGAACAAGGAGATTTAGGTGAAGATATTATTCGTACAGCTGATAAATTAGATTCAGCGGGAAATACAGCGAAAGCAATTACGAAAGGATTTGCCATTGGCGCTGCAAACCTAACTGTATTAGCATTATTATTTTCATTTGTAGAGGATGCGGGAATTTCAGCTGTTGGCATAGATCTTCTTAGTGTGAAAGTGTTGATTGGTGCTTTCTTGGGGGTAGTAGTGCCAGCATTATTTTCTGCATTATTAATTTTGGCCGTTCAAAGAAATGCAGCTAAAATGGTAGATGAAATTAGACGTCAATTTGAATCTAATCCAAAAATATTATCTGGTGAGGAAGCTGCTGATTTCAGCAGAACTATTGATATTGCAACAAAAGGTTCATTAAGAGAATTAGTTTTTCCAAGTATAATTTCAATTGCGATTCCAATAGTTGTAGGGATTTTATTTGGAGTTGCAGCTTTGGGAGCATTTCTAGCAGGCGCAATTTTATCTGGATTTGTATTTGCAGTTATGATGTCTAATGCTGGCGGAGCTTGGGATAATGCTAAAAAGTGGATTGAAGACGGGAACTTAGGCGGAAAAGGAACTGATACTCATAAAGCTAGCATTACCGGAGATACTGTGGGAGATCCCTTTAAAGATACAGCAGGTCCTAGCATTAATACCTTATTAGTTGTAATGTCATTAACAGCATCTATATTTATGAGATTTCTATTGCTATTCAATGCTGGAGCTGGTTTATTTTTACTGTAAACCTTCAAAAAACTATTAAAACTAAATACAATTAATTTTTTTTATTATCTTTTGTAACCATGAAAAACAAGAAGAACAATTAATTAATTTTTTATTGCTAGTGGGTAAAATTATTATTTTTTAATTATTATAATTTCTATTATTTTCAATTAATAAAATGAAGAGTAAATTGTATACAACAGATAAGAAATCATTATTAAGCATTATCGAGAGAAATTTGGATGATTTTTATGGGAAATGTTCAAATCATCCTAATTTTAATTCGCACCGCAGCGATAAGATCAACTGGATACAATCAAAATATGCAGATTGGCCAGATTGTATATTTAATGTAAATTTTGAGGGTTTAAATATCGGAGCCGAAATTTTGCAGGTGAAAGCTCTGATCAGAGAAATGAAAGCCCCAAATGGTTGGACAGTTGGTCCTTTAACAAAACCTCCGAATTTAGGAAAGATGCTTGAAGATTATAACTTTTCTAATGTTTATTATCAAGCAGGAATGGCCTTAGATCTTAAAAGTTTAGAGTTTAACAATTTAGGATCAAATAAATTAGAAATAAAAATTGTAAATAACGATAGAATGCTTAAACAATGGAAAAATACGGTTTCATCAGTATTTAAAATTAAAATTGATTTTGAATTACTTAAATATTTATTGATCGAAAAAGAATCAAGATTTTACCTTGGCTTTTATAATGGAGAACCAATCTCAAGTTTATTATTATATCTTTCTTCAGGAGTTGCAGGATTACATGCAGTATCCACGCTGCCCGAATATAGAAATAAAGGCTTTGGTTTAGCAATAAGTGGAGTAGCCTTAAAAGAGGCATACAAAATGGGATATAAAATTGGTGTCCTGCAAGCTTCAGAATTGGGAGAATATGTATATAGAAAGTTAGGATTTAAAAAATACTGTGATATTTTTTCTTATGAGCTACAAGAGTGATTGAGGTATAATTTACCCCAAATTAAAACGAGTTTTAGCTATTTGATACTTTTTTTGTTACTTTTCTTTTAAGGTAAATATTCCTAACTAGACTTATCAACCCAAGTCCCATAAGAAATCCTCCTGGAATAACCATTCCAAGTTTTATGGAGTTTGCAAATGAAGTAGAATCTATAGGTAAATTCATTTCCTCTTGGGCTAGATACGGCATTATATAATCTCTAAAAGTTGGTAACCAACTCAAAATCATATCCATTGTTTCATATTGCAATGAATTAACAATTTGTAAATTATTTGCCGCAGTTGAAGTTGGATTTATAATTGCTAAATACCATTTCTTTAGGCCCTCATCATTTACCAAGGAATATTCATTTGTGACATCCCAAAGAGATTCAGCTGATTCTAAAGACATATTGCTAGGAATTACAGGTAAACCTTTACCTTGATATCCCACTTCAAATCCATAAATTATACCTGCTTTTAAAGGGAGTGGAAATCCATAAGGATATATAACTTCTCCTAATGCGGTACCATTTGCCCATTGTTCTAAGAATAATACTCTTGCATATTCAGTAATATTCATACCTACACCTTCTGGAGGGGGTAGTATCATAAGTTCAGGAACGATATTATCCTTAAAAGATTCTTCGAATAACCAATAGAGAATCATATCCATTTGAGTCTGTGTTAGGTTGAATACATTCATCAATGTATCCTTAATAGTAGTATTTGTATAAGCATTAATCCACAGGTCAAATCCAGTTTCATTGGTTAGAGCATTCGGATAATTAATGTCATCAAAGAGCGCTATAGCTACTTTTCGAGTAATATTAGATGGTGTTATACGGCCCACTTCGAATCCAACAAGATTTTCGTTTATATCTTCGAGCATTTCACTAAAATCGATTCCTCCTGGATATTGGACTTTACCTAATATTGTACCGTTAGCCCACTGTTCCATGAAAAGAGCTTGAGCAATAGCATTAACTGAAAGAAGTCCTGCTAATTCTGGCATATAATCTACGTGTAAGTTATTTTGAATTATAATAGGGATAATTAAATCAATTAAGTAATCACATACGTAATCATTTAATTTAGTTAACTGATCCCATGTACAATTATAATTTTCTTGCATTGTTTCCATTAATTCATTAGTCTCGCTTGAATTCGCGGTATAATACTGATTTAAAAACGTTGTAACTCCTGCTCCTGTTGAAGTATCATTAAGAAAGCCTTGAATACCAGGAATATAACCTGGAACTATAGTGCTGTTACCAAATAATATTCTATTTTGAGCATCTACAGTAAAATTAAGAGGTTCAGTATGATAATGTGATATACCACTAAAAACGACCCAAACTCCGATCGTGTCATTATTAAAAAAATTTTCTATCCCAATAGGAGGAAAATATGTACTTGAAATATTTCCACCATCTAATGCCATAACTTTAATTAATACAGCTACAAATGTAGCTTCAACCATATCTTCTACAAATGAAATTCCTACATTTCTAATTCCTCTAAGAGCTTGTGGAATCCCCTTCTCTTTAATCAGTGGTTCAATTAATGGAATCGCTTCTTCCTCAATGCCTAATAGCCCTTCATCAACAGATTTAGCAACCGTATCGTTAATATAATTCTCAATTAAAATTCCTCCAGGAACTAAACCTGAACCAACAGCAAATAATATAATAGAAATAATTAAAATTTTTTTAGACATAAACTACAATTAGTAATTAATGATCAACAATAATATTGATCAATATTTTATTATAATGAATATTTGATAAATTAATATTTAAATATTTCATTCAAAAATTACTAAATTTTTTTCAGTATTTTAGAAGACTTGTTTGGATATATAACGTTACAAATAAAGGCTTGAAGGTGTTATATATAAAATAAGAGAAGATGAGTGATATATATACCCACCTTTCTGTAGTATTTTCTGTCGCCAAAAAATACTTGAGGCATCAAACTATGCGGCCTACCCAAAGCTCGCTCCAAGATCCTCATCGCTTTCATTTGGCCTTACACCAAGGTTTTTAGCTCGTTCCAACCTTTCCTTTAAACAATTTCTCTGGCTTAATTCCAAGTCATTAATATATGTAAAAAGGCAGTGCCGTTTCAGTTGCTAAAATGCGGTTCTCACCGTAATAGCTTTTGCTACACCTTGCTTGGAGTGTGAGGTGAGGTTCCTCAGCAGGTCATGCCCACCGTCAGCCTCATATATCACTCGTCTGATTTTTAATAGGAAGGTTTATTATAAAAAATTTTTCTTAGAAATAATAATTCAATTTTCTAAATTTTCAGACATTCAGCTTGAAATTAACAAAATAGCTCTCAAAATTAGGATCATATTTAGATGGGATTTTTCTCAAATCTTTAAAGAATTGTTCACTTCTTATATAATTCACGTATTCTTTTTTAAAAAACCAACCTCTTGGAAGTCTAAAAATGAAATTCCAAGCTCTAGGAATTTTAATGTCTTTTAAATGAGAAGATACTTTTTTACAGCAATTTTGCCAAAAATAAAATATTTTAGGATCCATTTTTTCTTCATGATTAATTGGCTCTCGCTTAAAAGAACCTGAAGCTAATAACATAACTAATGGTAAGCTATATTTAAATTGAATAACTATATGTTTATCTTCCAGTGATTTGGCAAAATGATTCCAATCTATACCTATTTGAGCTAACGCTTCATCAATTTTTGAAAAATATAAGTCAATGGTTAAATCTGGACTTGTTTCTATAAATTGAAAAATTCTTAACGCACATGAAACGCGCCATTTTAGATTATTCTTGTCTAGATTAGAAAGAGCATTAAATAATGCAAAACTACGTTCTTCAAACTCAAACGACCTAGTTTTATCAAAAATATCTGACAAATTCAATCGGATCTTATCATAATTCCTAAAATAATGATCATAAATCTTTGAATAATCATAACCCCAGATATCAACTAACGTGAAAGCATTTAAAATGTGAAAGAATATTGAAATATCCTCAGTAGATTGCCATAAAATCTGTAATTTTTTATCATTAAATATTGAAATCGCCCCATAATAGCTGGATTCACCTGTATAAATAGTACCTGGGAGTAAGTGATATTTTATAGCTCCATAAAGAATTATTTGTTGCTCTAAAGTTAATTGAAATTTAGATAATAAATTTTTTTCTCTAATCATATTAGCTGATTCAAAAGTATGCCACTCTTTATTGAATGGTCTACCAATATCATGAAATAAAAGAAGAAGTGGAAAAATTTGCGAATTATATTGATAAATTTTATTTAAGTTGTTCTTTAGATGAGATATATTTTCACTTTTGATCTCCACCTCAAACCGATTATTCATTATTGCATAATAAACCCATAGTGAACGAAAAATATGCCTTAATGTCCTCAAAGATTCGGAGCGATCATAGTTTATGCCTTTTAATATAAAATTCCCCCAACCTGGTACTTGCTTACTAATTTTATTAAATTCTAAGGAATGTAACAACTTTTCACCTGGCCTATCACAGAATTCTAAGCTAAGCTTTTGAAAAATATCATTAAGATTTTTTTCGAAATGAATTATCTTTTTCCCTCGCTTTATTCTATTGGAAACATCTAAAAAAAGACTTTATAAATGATATATTTTTGATTTGAATCCTAACCGCCTAATACTAAGTTTGCAAAATAGTTAAAATCTCTATTATAAGATTTTTCTGCATCTTTTGATATTTTCGCAAAAACACAGCCAGGTAATTCGTCCATTTGCAAATGGTATTCTATACATTCACAACATTTACCTCTTCTCGAACAACTATATGTACAATCACAATTTTCTTTTAATCTCTCTTGATTACATTCAACCATATTTTCTCATCAGTACTAAAATGTCTTTGACAGTTAGATGATCAGAATTAATTATTCTTTAAAAGAATTAATTTTTAAAAAATTAGAATAAAAGAAATGTTTATAAAGAACGATAAACAGAATTAGAAAACTTTTTGATTATTTTGATTAAGGATTTAGAGTTTAAAAAGTAAATTTTGACTCTTAATCGACTAAACTGAAAAGGATTTCTTCAGCACCTCATTTAGGGCATTTTTCAGGTATATTATCTAAATTTAAGGTTTCTCCACATATATAATATTTCCAAAGGTTGTTCCTTCTAGAATTTAATTAAAAACTTTATTAAGATGAAAAGAATGTCAATAAAAAATTTTATATGTTATTTTTTTTATAAAAGTTAATAACCAATTTAAGCAGAGATTTTAAAAAAAATTTATCTCCTTAATTTAATTGCCACAATCCTCTATAATTCCATCAGAAATCTATAAAAATTGTCAATTCTTTATAATTTGATTCTAACCTTTGAAAAGTTAGAATTTCCTTTTTCTCCTATGAAAAAGTGGGACGTACGACAAAATATATAAACATTCCAATAATTCTTTATTAATGAATTAACAAATCCAATACGGTCTCTAAAAGTGGTTTTAATGCGGGGTCTGTTACCTTTAGCAATGAGGAAAATAACAATGAAAAAGTATTGGTGCAAATTACAATCAAAAAAAAGGTTAAAGCGAATTTCCAAATTATTGGCTTATTTTATTTTGTGCTTTATATTAATTTTTTTTTCTAACTCTAATTTAATCATTTATTATATGTCTTCCATTAAGGGAGATAATTATTATGATCAAGATTTTAATCCAAAAACATCAGATCCACCTGTTATTTCTATTCTCTCACCAGATAATTATACGCTGTTTGGAAAAATTGCTCCAAATTATTCATTAACCATTACCGAAGGTATAGGAAATTATAGTTGGTATGAATTTTTAGAAACTGGTGAGAGATCTACACCGAAGGAATTAGAAGGAACATTAAATGAAGATGTAAATGATACATTTGATCAGAATTTATGGGATAATCTTGACAATGGAACTGTAACGATTAGATTTTATGTAAATGACTCCTTAGGTGATGTAGGACAGGTAGATGCAATTGTTAGAATTGATATTATTGATCCAACTATTTCTGTCATTTCTCCAACAGGAGGCTTTTTTAATTCAACCTCTCCAGAGTATGTTATCGAAATTTCAGAGCCAAATCTAGACAAAATATGGTATACATTAAATACTGATAACATTAAGTATTTTTTCCAAGATAATGGTACCATTGATCAAAACGCCTGGAATTCATTATCAGAAGGCCCCGTTGATATAAATTTCTTTGCTAATGATTCTGTCGCTAATGAAAATTCTGCTTCAGTTCAAGTCACAAAAGATACTGTAGATCCTGACGCTCCAATTAGCCTTTCAGCTAATCCATCTTCCTGGACGAATATTAACAATTTTAATGTATCTTGGACGAATCCCTCAGATATGTCTGGTATTGTTGGAGCATATTATAAATTGGATGCGGCTCCAACTTCTGATATTGATGGAATTTATATAGAAGGAAGCAATATTGAAACTATTACTGGAATTATCGTAAATTCTAATGGAACTCACCCTATCTATGTATGGTTAAGAGATGCAGTAGGAAATATAGATTATAATAACTATGCAACTACTCAATTACAATTAGATGGGGAAGATCCAAATGCTCCAAATGGATTAATTGCTACTCCATCTTCATGGACAAATATTGATAATTTTGATCTGTCTTGGACCAATCCTTCAGATATCTCTGGTATTGTGGGCGCATATTATAAGTTGGATTCAGCTCCTACTTCAGATACTGATGGAAGCTATGTTGCAGGATTAGATATTGTATCAATTTCTGGTATTTCTGTTACGACTGATGGAACTCACACTGTCTATGTATGGTTAAATGATACAGCAGGAAATATTGATTATAATAATTATGCATCAACTCAATTATTCTTAGATACAGTAAACCCTTCTTCCGCAATTGGATTAAGTGTAACCCCGTCTTCTTGGACAAATATCAATAGTTTTAATCTTTCTTGGACCAATCCTGCCGATACTTCAGGTATTATCGGTGCCTACTATAAATTGGATTCTACTCCTACTTCAGATACGGATGGGACTTATGTTGCAGGTATAAATATTGAATCTATTCTAGATATTACTACAGGTACTGATGGAACTCATACCGCCTATGTATGGCTAGTTGACGCTGCTGGAAATATTAATTATACTACCTATGTAACTGCACAATTTTATTTAGATACTTCAGATCCATTAATTCCATCTGGATTAATAGCAATTCCCTCTTATTGGACAAATATTAACAATTTTAATGTATCTTGGACGAATCCTTCAGATATGTCTGGTATTGTTGGAGCATATTATAAATTGGACACGGCTCCAACTTCTGATACTGATGGAATTTATATAGAAGGAAGCAATATTGAAAAAATTACCGGAATTACTGTAAGCTCTAACGGAACTCATACTATCTATGTATGGTTAAGAGATACAGCAGGAAACATCAATTATAATAATTATAACATAACTTTATTGTATTTAGATGCAATTAAACCTACAATTGATGGTTTACAAGAAGGCGATGATATGTGGCGTAATTCCGGAGGTACTACGTACAATGTGGATTTTATTGATCCTAGCCCTTCTTCCAGTCTTGATTATGCTCAATATAAAATTACGAGCGCTCAAGGACAGGGTGGAATTATTTTGGTAGATTGGACATATATTTTTACGGATCATGCAGAACCTATTTACACACTTGATTGGACAATAGATTTTGACGCATGTCAAGAAGGAACTAATTGGGTTTCTGTTCGGGTATTTGATGATGCAGGTAATTTTGAGGTAAATAATGATACATTTTACGTTAAAAAAGACACCATCAGTCCAGCATTATTAATTAATTCTCCACAAGATGGTTCGAAATGGAATACCCAACCAGAAATTCATCTATCAGCAACAGACTTAAACCTTGATAGTGTTTGGTATACTGTGGGAGGAACAAAAGTTTTATTAACAAATGGAGTACCAGAACCTCTAAATTCTACTATTTGGTCGAGTTTATCAGGAGAGCAGGAATTCACTATTTACTTTTATGCTAATGATACTGTTGGAAATGTAAATAACACCTATTCTCATACTTTATATAAAGATGTTCTGGCTCCCAGAATGACAATTAATAGACCATTTAATCTCACATATTATGATGATCGTCCTCCGATAAATGTTACAGTAATTGATCCAAATTTTGCGTCTCTTACTTACACAGTTGTTGGTTATTCTCCCGCAAATATTTGGCTGAATAACAATACAGAAGTACAACTTGATCAAAATATATGGAATCAATTACCCCAGGGAGAATTTAAACTCACTTTTTCTGCTTTTGATGATTTAGGAAATGGGAATGAATTAAGTTTAACGTTATACAAAGATACAATTGCTCCGAAAGTAATCATAAATTCGCCCGATAATTTAACTTATTGGAATTCAGCTCCTAATATTAATGTATCCGCATATGATCCTAATCTTCAAGACATTTGGTATCGAGTAGGAACTACTAATGTTTTCTTATCAAATAATTTAGAAGAATTGCTTAACGTAACTATCTGGAATAGTTTATCTGAAGGAGCTTTTTATATAGAAATTTTTGCTAATGATACTTTTGGTCATTTGAATGATACTTATACATTATTGTTATATAAAGATACTATTGCTCCTCAATTAACTATTAATTCTCCTAACAATAATACATATTTTGATTCTCCCCCAGATATTCATGTAATTGCTACTGATTTAGCTCTTGATAAAATTTGGTATAAAATTGGTACAACTGAGATAGAAATACCTAATAACTCTCCGACTCCTTTAAATAGTTCATTATGGAACAGTTTAGCTCAAGGAGCATTTATTGTAGAAATATTTGCTAATGATACATTAAATCAAATCAATAATTCTTATTCATTAATGTTATATAAAGATACCTTACCACCAATTATTATCATCAACTCACCTATTAATAGAACAAGTTGGAATTTAGCACCTCCCATTAATGTATCTGCTATTGATCCAAACTTAGACGACATCTGGTATCGAGTTGGAGGATATCAAGACTTATTACTAAATAATACTGCAGAATTATTAGATAATGGCGTTTGGAACTCTTTAGGGAATGGCCCTTTTGAGATCTACATTTGGGCTATTGATGATTTTAATCATATCAGTAATAATTATGTTTTAACTTTATATAAAGATACTCAAGCTCCTGAAATAATAATAAATACGCCAGCAGCTAGTAGTAATTGGAATGAGCCCCCAACTCTTAATGTAATGGCTATAGATCCAAGTTTAGATACAATTTGGTATCAAGTTGGATCAGATAATTTTACTTTAACCAATAACACCGATCAAATGTTAGATCTTGATCTTTGGAATGGTTTATCTGAAGGGGCTTTTGTTATACAGTTCTTTGCTAATGATACTTTTGGATATCTTAATGATCTAGTACAAATTACCTTGTATAAAGATACTACTCTTCCGAACGTAAATCCATATTTGCCCTACAATAATACTTATTACAGCGTAGCTCCAGATATTCTCATATATGTTAATGACTTGAATTTTGATTCAGTTTGGTATACTAGTGGAGCAACTAAAGAGTTACTTGAGGAGGGAGTATCAGAACCATTAGATGCTACAATATGGAATAGTCTTCCCCAAGGAGAGTTCATAATAAACATTTTCGCTAATGATACAGCGGGTAATGTTAATAATACATACTTCTTCGTGTTATATAAGGATACATTACCTCCTAACGTCTATGTTACTTCGCCTCAGTCGAACTCTTATTGGAGTAATTACCCCATTATCCATGTAATTGCTTATGACCCTAATTTTAATGTGATTCGATATAAACTAGGCGATATGACGCCACAAGTTATTCCTAATGATACTGATTATGAAGTTCCATGGACTGTTTGGTTGCCTATACCAGATGGACCTGTTTTATTGGAAATTTTTGCCGAAGATATTTTTGGTCAGATTAATGACTCTATTAAATTAACTATTTATAAAGATACTTCTCCGCCAGTTATAGATGTCTATTCTCCTCAACATAATGATCTTTTTGGCGTAATAGCTCCGAATTATGATATTTCTGTAATTGATGGTAATTTAGAAAAGACTTGGTACCAATTGATTGGAACATCCATTAATTCATCCTATTATTTCATTTCTGTTTTTTCTGGTATGATTAATCAGTCTGCATGGGATTTATTTGCAGATGGTACCTTAACTATCCGATTTTATGCTAATGATTCATTAAATAATATAAACTATTTTGATAGAATAGTAAGAAAAAATACTATTGACCCAATTATCAATATTGATGATCCTCATGATTATGAATTATTTGGTCAACAATCTCCTAACATTACAATTTATAAAAGCGGTATAGAAATTGATACTACCTGGTATACTTTAAATTATCTTAATCATACTTTTTCAGGATTGAATATTCAACTAGATCAAAATGCCTGGAGTGCGATTGGTAATGGTACTGTTTTAATTAAGTTCTATATTAATGATAGTGCTGGAAATTTGGGTTATGATGAAATTATTCTTCGAAAAGATATCATTATTCCCATTGTTTATATCAATTTACCCTATAATAATACCATGTGTAGAAGAGCTCCCTATATAAATATAACCGTGGTTGATCCAAATTTAGATAAAATTTGGTATAGAACTAATGGTGAAAGCAGATATTTATTAAACAGCATTTCGCAAGCACTTGATAGTACAATTTGGGATAATTTACCCGAAGGAATCTTTACTATTGAAATCTATGCAAACGATACTGTTAGCAACTTAAATGATCTATATAAATTATATTTAGAGAAAGATTCCATTCTTCCTAATATTACTATAATATCTCCTTCTGAGAATCAAAATGTTGGAAGAGATTCACCATTTTTTGAAATTACAGTCTTTGATATTCACTTAGATTCTACCTGGTACATTATTGAGGATATAAACGAAAAAGTGCTATTTACAGGCGAATATGGAAAAATAGATCAATCTATGTGGCAAAGTTTATGGGATAATTTAACTCACGGTGATAAAATGACAATAATTTTTTATGCTAATGACACAGTTGGGAACATTGGGCAAACAAGAGTAAATCTTGTAAAATATACTGGAGAACCTTTTGATTTCTGGAAAATACTTACTGGACCGATGGGATTTTATCTTACAATCATTGGTTTAGGTGCAATGATTCCTGCCTCTACTGTTCTTGCTAAAACAAAATATTACAAAACCTTAGATAAAAATAAAAAAAGCAAGGTTAGAAAATTTTTAACTCTTACATTTTTCACTTTAGCCTTGATAGTCTTATATTACGTTTTATAGAATAGTAAAAAATTTCTGATTTAATTTTAAAAATAATTTTTAATATCTTTTTTTGATACGAAAAATAAAATAAAAAAAAAAATTTAATAATTATATTTAGACTTTCCTTTTCTTCTCCTTCTTAGAATAAATACCGTCGCAATTACTGCAACTCCGACTGCGCTTCCACCAATTATTATCCACATAGTTAAGTCTGGTCCAGGTTCTACTGTCGTATCTATTACAATATCTTTATTAGCACTAAGAGAACCTGGTGCTCCTGGTGTTGGTAGTGTTAATTCAGCATCGTTAAGTACTGCATCTCGAATCGTCCCTCCATTCAGAGATAAAGCATTAATGGAGATATATTCAAGATCAGATGAATTATGGCCTGAAGCTACCGTATAGGTAAATGTTAATACAAGAAGTCCACTTCCACTACTATAATCTACTACAGCGTCTATAGAACCTGTTTCTAAAGTAAGTTGAGGAGTACCTGTGACATATACTGCTTCTGAGAAGGCGATTGTTATATAGATTACAGCGCCTGTTCCATAGGTTCCATCTGCATTAGTGGCACTAACATTTGTGATTGTTGGTCCCGTAGTATCGATGATGATATCCTTGTTAAAACTAAGAGATCCTGAGGCTCCCGGTATTGGAAGTTCCAGATCTGCGTCATTTCCTACTACGTCTTTAATTATTCCACTTAAAGCAGTTTCATTAAAATACGCTAGATCAGAAGAAGTATGACCTGAAGCTACAGTATAAGTAAAAGTAAGAGTATCTGTTTCATTACCGCTAGTATAATAAATTATTGTGTCAGTAATGCCTGTTTCTAGAATTAATTGGGGAAGGCCTGTTATTAATACAGCTTCAGAGAATGTTATTGTTATATAGATTACAGCACCTATTCCATAGGTTCCATCTGCATTAGTGGAGCTTAAACTAATAACTGAAGGATTTACTATATCTAGATATAATTCTGTTGTAGCATAATTAGAATAGTCAATATTTCCAACTGCATCTTCTAACCAGATATAAACTGTATGTATTCCGTCAGAACCTACACTAATTCCGATAATTGATTCTATATCAGCACCAGCTACATAGGTTCCATCTGTATCTGAGGTAGGGGCAGAATCCAATTTATAATAGGCACCGACAATCCCAGAAAGATCTGAAGGATTGGTCCAGGTAAGATCAAAGTCATCGATATTTGTCCATGAAGATGGATCAGCGGAAAGTCCTGTGGGTGCAGCTGGATTTTCTTGATCCAAGTATAATAGTGTTGTATCATAATTATTATAATCAATATTTCCTGCTGTATCATTTAACCATACGTAGACAGTGTGAGTTCCGTCGGTTGATACAGAAATACCAGAGATGGAGATACCACCTGATACATAGGTGCCATCCGTATCTGAAGTAGGAGCAGAATCCAATTTATAGTAGGCACCGATAATACCTGAAGTGTCGACAGGATTGGTCCAAGAAAGATCAAAACTATCGGTATTTGTCCACGAAGATGGGCTGGCCATAAGCCCCGTAGGTGCGCCTGGATCAACACTATCCAAATATAGCAGGATTATAGCATAGTTATTGTAATCAATATTTCCAACAGCATCTCTCAACCATACATAGATGGTATGGGTTCCATCTGTCGAAACAGAAATACCTGAAATTGATTCTATATCAGCACCAGCTACATAGGTTCCATCTGTATCTGAGGTAGGGGCAGAATCCAATTTATAATAGGCACCGACAATCCCAGAAAGATCTGAAGGATTGGTCCAGGTAAGATCAAAGTCATCGATATTTGTCCAGGAAGATGGATCAGCTGAAAGGCCGATAGGATTAGTAGGATCTTCTTGATCCAGATACAATTGTGTTATGGCATCATTATTGTAGTTAATATTTCCTGCACCATCTCTCAACCATACATAGACAGTATGAGTTCCATCGGTTGATACAGAAATACCAGAAATTGATGTACCACCTGCAACATAATCTCCATCAGTATCGAAAGTTGGAGCCGCATCCAATTTATAATATGCTCCAACAATTCCTGAGGTATCAGCAGGATTGGTCCAGGAAAGATCAAAACTATCGGTATTTGTCCACGAAGATGGGCTTGCTGTAAGCCCAGTAGGTGAACCAGGATCTACAGTCTCTAAATATAACACTGTTGTGGCATCATTAGTGTAATCAATATTTCCTGCAGCATCTCTCAACCATACATAGACAGTATGAGTCCCGTCCGTTAATACAGATATACCCGAAATTGATTCTATATCAGCACCAGCTACATAGGTTCCATCTGTATCTGAGGTAGGGGCAGAATCCAATTTATAATAGGCACCGACAATCCCAGAAAGATCTGAAGGATTGGTCCAGGTAAGATCAAAGTCATCGATATTTGTCCATGAAGATGGATCAGCGGATAGACTAATTGGAGCTGCAGGATCTACAGCATCTACAATGAGATTTTTGTTTGAACCAAGGGATCCTGGAGTTCCTGGTGCAGGAAGAGTTAAATCGGCATTTAAGCCTTCTGGATCTCTAATTGTTCCTTTTAAGGGATTTATAGTGATATAATCAAGATCAGATGACTCATGTCCTATAGCTACAGTATAGGTAAATGTTAAAGTATTTGTTTCGTTCCCACTACTATAATCTACCACAGCGTCTGAAGAACCTGTTTCTAGAGTAATATTAGGAGTACCTGTAACATAGACGATTTCTGAGAAAGTAATTTCTATATCAATAGTACCACCTGCACCATATATTTGATTAGGATCTGGAGAAGTAACTTGAGTTACAGTTGGAGTTTTTGCATCGACGAAGATATCCTTGTTAGCACCGAGAGAATTAGCAGCTCCAGGACTTGGAAGTGTTAGATCAGCATCATTTCCAACGATACCTCGGATTGTTCCACCATTTAAACTTAGGGCTGTAGTTGAGATATAATCAAGGTCAGTAGAATAATGATCTAATTCAACTGTATAATTAAATGATAAAACGTTTGTTCCATCACCACTCGTGTAATCAACTATTGCATCAGTGTCACCTGTTTCCAGAGTAAGTTGAGGCGTACCTGTAACTTCAACCGTATCAGAGAATATAACTGTGATTTCAATTGTCTCTCCTAACCTATAGGTACCATCAGGATTTGTGGAAGTGACATTACTTATTGTTAGTGGAGGTATAACATAATTATTTATAAAAATGTTTCCTACACTATTTTCTACGATGGCATATTCAGTATTAGCAATAAAAGAATTTTCTGAAATAAGATTAGAATCACTATAATTTAAACAAATTCCGTATGTATTTTCTTGTAGTAAATTTTCCAAAATATCATTATTGTCGCTAGAATACAAAGAAATGCCATAGTAATTGTTCGAACAGTTATTCTCTATTAATGTTGCAGCATCAACAACAGAAACTAATTTAATTCCCGCATCCATAGAAGCTGAACCTGAATTAATGAGTCTACAATTTCTAATCTTAAAGAATTCATCAGGAGCCGTACTATTGCCAATTAGGATACAGCTACCTACACTTCCACCATCAATTACCACATCTTCAATAACATAAGGATCACTTGAACTTCCTGAACCACTGCACCATGCTCTAGTAGATGCCCATATCCAACTTTTACTTCCACTTGTTGTACTTCCGTCAATATGAATTTTTGATCCATCATGCAATGGGTTTCCATAGATAGGTAAATGATCTGTCGGATCGTATCCTGAAGTTCCTGTAATAATATAAGTATAATTAGATTCTCCAATTCCATTACCATCTAAATCCATACCCGTATAATTGTCCCAGTAATTACCAATTTTAGTGTTATTCCAACTATTTTCAGCGAATATTCCGGGAGTATCTTCAGCATGAATACTATTATTAATAAAGTAATTCTTATACATAAGATTATTACCACTGGTACCAACCACTCTTATACCTATTCCAGAATTATTCTTTACTAAGTTCTCATAGATTTCATTATAACTACTTGTAGTTTGAAGTAAAATTCCATTATCATCATTAAAGGATAGCTCATTCTTAAAAATATAATTATTACTACTACTACGAAAAGCTATCCCATGCCAAGTATTATTGGTCGCAATATTTTTAAAGAGATAATTTTCGTCACAACCAGTATCTAAATAAATCCCACTATAACTATTCTCATTTAAAATATTTTCATTTACTGTATTGTTTGTACTATCAAGCATGTATATTCCCGCCTCATTAGCATTACAATAATTTTCTCTAATTGTTCCATTGTTAGTGGATATTAATTTAATTCCCGCATTATTTCCACTTAATTGGGAATTATAGGTAGTACAATTTCTAATTATGAAATATTTAATTGAATTAGCAATTAAAATACCACTACCAGTACCTTCTGCATCAATAGTCACATTTTCTATAATATACGGATCAGCCCACGTTCCAGAACCACTACACCAATCTTGACTTGCTGCCCAAGTCCAATTTTTAGCTCCAACTCCGGTTTCCGTGTCGTTAATATAAATCTCATTAAGTATCCAATAGCCTGAGGCTTTAGAGTCAAATTCATTATCTGTCCCTTCTATATTTCCCACTAAATTTTCAGGAGTCATTGGCTCTGTTAAAGAAATCAAAATTAAAAAGCATAGAAGTGTTGCAATAATCGATATTTTTTCCATTTTTTTCATTTTTAAAGTTCAACCCTCTTTTTATAGATTTTATGAATATGTTAATTGTTTAATATAAAAATATTTAAACTTTTTCGTCGGTCTGTCTTTTTTTTCCTAAAATAGAAAGTATAATAAGGGGACAATTTCAAAATTTAGTTACAAGTGCGATAAAAAAACAAGAAAAAGAGGGACAATAAACAAAAAGAATTATTCTTTTTTTTATAATAATTTACAATCAACTGATAATTTAATGGTAAAAAGTTGTACCTTAAGTCCAAAGATTTACCCCAATTCAAAATTTGAATATAAATATTTTTTTTCAAAATGCTGATTTGTTATAAAAAGAGCTTCTCTCCCTCTCTATCCGAAAGATTTAAATATTTGTTCAACATAAATATAGATCGACTACTAAGTCATTTGAAGAAATTCAAAGGTGGTTAATAAAAACTAGAAAAATGTGTTTAATCAATGGAATTAGACGACACTGATAGCCGGTACTCACTATTGATTGCTGGGATCCTGGTGGCAACTATCTTTTCTATATTCCTGGTTATCGCATTAGGAGTTTGGGGCCATAGTATTTTTTCCGGAACTGGAATTGAACCGGTTCCCGGGGGGTTACCTTTGAGTAATGGAGAAAATACCGTGGTAAATTATAATCCTATGGATGATACTCTCTCCGGGGTAGAATTCCTACCAATATCTGAAGGATGTATGATGACAGGCCTTGACACAGAACAAGGCTGGGTTTACATTCATGATTATAATGTCCTCGATCCATTACCATTATGCTTAACCGGATCTTTCGGCGGTGCTACCATAATCTCTTATGGTGGCTATGACTTCTTTGGAGGCACTGGAATGATCTTCCAAGGTAAGTCTGATGCACCTCTATGTGAAAAATTAGTTGGTATGTTTGATATTGTTAAAACTGGCGCATGGTCAGATTATCCTCCTGAACACTGCCCATGGGCAGATCCATGCTGTATGGTTGACTATTGGACTGTAGAGTTCGTAGTTGATGGATGCGTCCAGTTAGACAGCAACCACGCTCCTGCTGTATTAGGAGACGCCTGTTGCGAAGTATTTGACTTATGTGATGGAGTCCCTGACAACCTTGATAAGTTTGTTGATCTCGGATTCATTACCTGCTGGAGTGGCTGTGAAAAGCCTGATCAAGACTTCCAGATAATGTTGGCGTACAATTAGTATGCTACCGGAGTCCCCCAACTCCCGATTGGTTATTAATCGCCAGTTAGAATGCATTCATGCATTTTTAATTCCCCCCTCTTTTTTTTTCTTTTTTTTTAAATTATTTTAATATTTTAGATCAATTTTTAAAATTCTGTATTTATTATTCTAAATCCTAAATCTTGATCATTTTTCGATCTGTAAAGAATTATATAATAATAAATTCGTTTATTAAATATATCTTCAAATGAATTAATTTTATGATTAAACTTAAAAAAATAAGTTGAATTATTATTATTGCATAAAAGAAATTCAGTATAAAGATGAGGTATTGTGGAACCTAATTTACAAAATATTGATAAAATTGGAAAAACGATTGCAGATCGATTAATCTCAGCGGGAATTGACACTGTTGAAAAACTTGCTAACATTGAAATTGAAAAGTTATTAAAAGTAAAAGGTATTGGTAGATCAACAGCAAATAAATATAAAGAGTATGCTAAAAAACTTCTTAAAGAATTAAATAAAAATAAAACTGCAGATTTAAAGTATATTTCTTCTAAACATAATAAATTAAAATCAGAAAAAGAAACTATATCAGTTAAAAATGCTCAATTAAACACTATAGAAAAGAAAAGTGAAGTTCATATGACGAAAAATATTAATTTGGAAAAAAGTGCTCCTAATACGAATTTAAGACATAAAGAGGAGATGAAATCAAAACAAAGAAATAGCTTATCCAAAACCAGAAGGGCTAAAAAAAAGGTCACGAAAGATTCTACTAAAAAAAAGGAGGCTAAAATAGGTTATGCTTATAAATTTTTTAAAGAAGACACCATCCAAAGAATTAGGTTCTTGCACTTTAGGATTAAAAATATTGAAGAATTGATAAAGAAATTATCCTATAAAGAGATTCCTCCAAATGTAAGGGATTTATTTTATGAGTACATAGTTATATTAAATAAAAATTATAAAACTAGGAATCATAATTTAATTCTTCGAGAATTAGAACTAACTCAGAAATATTTTGACCCGCTCGAGAATAAGGAAATAGGTATTTATGATATAATGTTTGAATGTGCTCGTGCATTTTGGGTAATGGCAAAAACTTTTAATCTACTTTCAGAAAGTTATGAGAGTAAAGAAGAATGGGAATATGCTGTAGCAGCTATGTTTCAATGTAGTAAAGCATATAAAACAGCTTCATATTTTAGCGCAGCTGCCATCCATCAAGAAATAATTGGGGGTAGTTTAAACGCGCAAAATTTAGAATTCAAGGCAGAAGAATCACGTATTCTCGCTCAAAGTCTGGCATCAGTTAATGAGGAAAATAAAGAAAATTATTTCTTAGCATCTAATTTTTATAGTGGTTTAAGTTCTCTGTCAAAAAGATTATTTTTTTCAGAATATTTCGATGAAAGAAAGAAGTTGCAACTAAAAGCTCAATATCATTACGATTTGGGGAAAGCTTGTAATTTATTTGCTCAAGGAATATCAGGCTCATTAGGCCTTAAACCTAAAAAAAGTGGAGAGGAAAAAGAAAATAGAAAGTATCTTCAAAAGGCTGTTTATTACTATTCAGAGGCAGAAAAAATCTGGGAATTTGTGCTTAATAACTTGAAAGATATTACAAAGGAAGAAAAAGATGATTTAAAAAGAAATTTATCTATTGTTAATGAAAATATAATGGAAATTGATGAAGAAATTGTGGATTATAACTATTTAAAGGATATCCCAGTTCCTAAGCCAATTATAGCTGTTCCAGAAAATATTCCCATAGTATTACCGAAATCAATAAATTATCTAACTAAATTACCACAAAAGGAACCTGATGTTGGATTATTAAGAAAGTTTAAAAATATTAAATTTGAAGACAAATATCCAATGAATAAAAGAAGAGAGGTTCTAAATAAGAAGGCAACCGCAGGGAGAATCATAAAAGAGTTAAAAGTATTGTTTGAAAATGATGAAATAGAAGTTGACAAATATACAGAACTTTTAGAAAAATATACTTTAAAATATAAAATGTTAGATAGCATTCTCTATAAATTTGACAATGTTCCAGAAGACAATAAATCTAAAAAGTAAATGTAGAACTCATTTTCATTTAGAATCATAAGATTAGCTTAAATGTAAAGTTTTTAAATTATATTAACCTATTATTATTCATTCAATTTAACTATGTTAAGAGGGTATCTAAATGGGTAAGGGTACAAAATCTATTGGGAGGGTGTTACGTAATTCCTTATTTTATATAATTCTTCTAGTAATTTTATATGTCTTCTTTCTAAGTAAAGAAATAGGGCTTCTCTTATCAGCGATATTTTTAACAGTCTTTATTCTTACTTATATCCCATCTCTTTCTTCTAAAAGAAGATTGATTAAAGTTTTGAATCAATACGACAAAATTGAAGATAAATTTATAGCAAAGAAATTAGATCGTTCAGTATCTAAAATTAGATCCCAAATGCATAATCTTTCTAAACGTCAAAAACATAAGAAATGGTTAATTGTTTTTCTAAATAAGCGTTATATTTACTATAGTCAAGATACGATTGAGAAATTTTTGAATTTGTATGAGAATGGATTTCATGAAAAGAAAATTTTAGAAACCATGAAAAAGAAATCCGAATTAAAAACAAGAGCAGAAATTAAAGCTATTGAAGATGCTCTTACTAATAATAAAAGACTTATAGATAATCATAAAAAAGTTACAGGAAAAAAACCTATCACTGCAGTTGAGAGTTAATACACAACCTTTTTGCTCAACTTCATTGTTTATAAAATTTTATTTAATTAGATTAATGATTTGCTTATATACTTCTTGCTGATTTTGAAAACTTAAATCGAACTTATACAAATTTTCTATACCATTTAATGCTTTTTTACATGGAAGTTTTATGTTCTTCCCTATAGTTGCGATTATATTAAATTCCCCCTCAAAAATATTAATTATAAAATTTTGAAATTTTTTTGAAAATAACTCCATTTTTCCAATTTCGTCGATAATCATAAGATCTACCTGCTCAAAATCAACATTCTCTAAATTTGAAATTACACTTTCAAATTTATTTATAAATACACAATATTTACCCAACTTATACAAAGTTTCATAATCTCCAATTCTAGCAAATTGATATCTTATATCAGAAGAGATTTCTTCAATATCAAATCCTATTCTTCTGTTTTCATTTCTGATCTCAGGAGTTAAAAATCCTTTAATTTTAAAATTCTTTTTAGAATAATATTCAATTAACTTTAAAATAAGGGTGGATTTTCCACATCTTGGAGGGCCACTAATAAGAATTTTTAAAACCATAGTTAGTTAAATTTGCAAAAATAAGCCAATTTTCGTTTATTTTTTTTTCTTATTTAGTTCATGGAATTTTATCAATAATTTCTTTTGTTCTTCTGAGATATCTTTTGGAATTTCAATTCTAACGATGACATACTGATCTCCTTTCGCTTTTCCTCTTAAATAAGGTACTCCACGATTTTTAATTCTAAATTCAGTTCCATGTTGAGTTCCCGCAGGAATGCTTAACTCTTTTTCAGTTAATTTATTACTTTTATAATCTAGGGTGAGAACTTTTATTTTTCCCCCTAAAATAGCAGTTACTAAATCAATATCCATCGGTGTATAAAGATCATTACCACGTCTTATAAAATTCTCGTTTTCAATAATTCTAATTCCTAAATAAAGATCACCAGGGATTGCATTTACTGAGGGAACATGACCAGCACCCTGTACTTTAAGATGAACTCCATCCTCTACTCCTGGCGGAATATTCACATGAATTGTTTTAGTTTCTGGTACAACCTTTTTTCCATTACAAACTTTACATTTTTTTTCAAAAGTTTTTCCTGTACCCATACATACATTACATCCTGAAGTTCGAATAATTGTACTGTATCCCTGTCTTGTCATTCTTTGAATTTGTCCTGTTCCGTCACAATTGTCGCATTTCTTAACACTTGCAGGATCCTCTGCTCCTGTTCCTTCACACTCATCACAAGGAGTATATCTTTGAATTACAATATCTTTCTTAACACCAAACATAGCCTCTTCAAATGTAATCTCAACAAAATCTTCAATATCTTGGCCAACCTCTCTTTGGGGTCTTGCTCTAGGTCTTGCTCTCGATCCAAAAAAACTCCCAAATCCAAAATCATCATCACCAAATATGCTTCCTCCTCCAAATATAGATCTTAATATTTCATTTATTCCAGGGATACCACCCCTAAAAAAATCACTCATATCAACATGTACTCCACTGAAGCCAAATCGATCATAATTGCTTCTTTTTTCTGGATCGCTTAAAACTTCATAAGCTTCTTGCAACTCAATAAATTTCTCCTTTGCTTTAGGATCTGTTTTGTTCACGTCTGGATGAAGCTTTCTAGCTAATTTACGATATGCTAATTTTACTTGATCAGTTGTAGCATCCTTCGACACTCCCAATACTTCGTAATAATCCCGCTTTTTAGAGGACACTTTACTCACTTATTTTAAATCTATGTTCTATATATTATTACTGTCTTATGAGCCAGTTTATTAAGTAAAATATATTCTGAAATTTATTTTTTTAGGTACTTGATTATTCAAAAATAAAGACATACCACTATTAATTTTTTAAGAGCCACCTAAAAAATTGATTTCAATTTGGTATTTTGATAACATTTCGATTTAATTCCTTATTAAATCTAATAGGAAATATTTTCCCAACAAGTTCTGTTTTTTCTATTTCATTTAATTTACCTTTTGATGCCTGAATATAGGCAAGTGTACGATTCCCTTTGTTAAGGCGTCCTAATGCAATCCCATTTATCGGTTCTCCCTGTCTATTAAATATTAATGTATATCCTTCCACTTTAAATTGTCCATATGCAATTTCAACTGGAAAAGGTAAAGATTTCTTAAGAATCTGCTTTTGAATTTTGTTCTCTTTTTCTTTATTCCAAGATATATAAGAATGTCTATTACCATAAATTCCAAATGATTGCTTGGTGTTATAACCTCCATTTGCAATTACCATTATTTTAAGAGCTGGATTTTTTCGAATCAGCTCAATAGATGTTATTATAGCATGCAAAGAATAATTACTCCAAGGACCTCCGAAATAAGCTAATCCTCCGGTAACAGTCAAATCTCGTTTATCATCAGCATTTAAACCAATTTCATTCATAATAATTTCAACAATAGAAGGAAAACAACTATAGATATCAAATTTATTAATATCCTTCAATTTAAGTCCCGCTTGTTGCAATGCTAATTTAACACCCTCTCTAGACGCTGGAGAATTTGTTAAAGATGGTCGTTGTGTTATACTAAATACGTTTTGAAGGTCTGATCCTCCCATATGATAGACCCAGTTTTTTTTATTAATATTTAGTCGTTCTGCAATTGATTCACTTGTAATTACTAAGCTTCCTGCTTGATCAGTAAAAACATTAGAACACATTCGTTTAGTATAAGGGTGACAAATATTACGATTTTCATGAATAGGTGTTACTATATCGTCTGCTGAAAAATTTTGCTTAATCCATGCATAAGGGTTTCTGGAAGCAATATCAGCGAAATGTTCGAAAAGACTTCCTATATAATGATTATGTTCTATTATATTTTTATTTGATTTCGCGCGTAGAGCTGTCTCAAAAATTGCATAACTATAAGCTGGAGTAATCAATTCATATTTGTTTTCAAATTCATTAGTACCATGCCAAATCTTGCCTTCCATATATGAAGGTTTTTCTTCTTCCGGCCAGTTTAATTTAATTTTTCCTTTTTTAGCTCGAAGGGCGGAATAAGAAGCTTCAGCACCAGTAATTAATATTCCTTTACGCTCTCCTGATGAGATTTTCCTCACTGCTCGATTAACTAACATTTGAGGAGTGTTTCCTCCATCTGATAAATAAATTTTTTGAGTAGGTTTTAAGCCGACGATTTCACTAAGCAATCCTGGCGCATCCTTATATGACCAACTCCGAATATTTACCATATAAATTGTATCAATGTAGCTTTTTATTTCATCTGTAGCTGCTTCGGAAAAAGCTTCTTCAGAAGTTTTTACCATAAGATTTAATGGATCAAGGGGATCATTCAAATTTTTTGACTGTGTAAATTGAGATGCCCCAACAATTACCGGAACAAGATTGGTTTTCATTTAAAATAAATTCTCCATTAAATGATATTTTTAATAAATTAATTAAGGAATAATTAAGATTATGCCTAATAACCAAAATTATAAAGAACCTAAACTAAAACCTGACATTAGTGTATACTAGTAAATATTTAGAAATTGAAATATTTTTATAAACCACAAACAAATATTAATATACTATATATAAAAAAACTTTAAGATAGTGTATAAACAATGGCATGGACTCCACCAAGTAAATTTATTGTAGTTATAACCTTTCTTTTATGGATCTTCGGACTATTTATCTTACTCGACATGTCTGTTATATTTTGGAATGATCTTATATTACCCTCAATTCATCTTTTTGGTTTAGCGAATTTCCAATCATGGCTTCTGATTGCTATGATAGTATTCTTTTTCTCTTGGATTCTATTTTTCCTCGCTATTAAATTAAAGGGTTTGTAAATCTATAAAATAAAATTTCTTTATTTTTTTTTAGGATTTAATCAAAAATGAATATTATTTGGTAATTGTAAAAAAGATTTTAAAAAGAACCTTTAAATTTCTAAATAATTAATAATTATTGGCAACACAAAAAGAAATCCTAATAAAATTAAAAAGTAAATAAATGAAAAAAAAACAAAAAAACGCACAATGTGAAAAGTGCGGACGGCTTATTCACCCCGCAAGGTCGGCTCTCCAAAGTGTTGGTGTCATTTTTGCAGAGATACCCGAATATTGTCCTCATTGTGGGGCAAAGCTCTCTGATATAAAACGAGAACAAGTAGATAAATATACAGATTACCTTTGCATTCTTAAATGCATTCCTGTAGTAGTATTCATTGTTATTATTATAACTATAATTATTATTGCTCGCTAAGACGGTTTTGAAGGTCTTGATAATCTAGTAAATTTAGAATAATTAGATATTAGCCATCTTAATTAGATATTAGCCATCTTAATTAGATATTAGCCATCTTTCTATATTTAATCAAAAAAAATTATAAAAAAAGAATGAAATAAAAGAAAAATTCATTTACTTTATAGTAAAAGTGACTTGAAATTTAATCTTCGTCCCAATCGACATCTACGACTTTCTTCTTCTTATCTTCTTCTTCCTTTTTATATGTGGCACCACCTTCTCCAGTACCACCCTCTCCTGGAGATGCTCCACCCATGCCACCTGGTGGAACGTCACCCATACCACTTGCAGCTCGCTGAGCTTGTTCAGCAGCTTGTTGATATACTTGGTCTTGAGCCTGCGAAGCATAAATTCTCTGAGAAAATCCATACATAGATTTTTGTAAATTTTCAATACCCATTTTAATTCTATTTACATCGTCTGTTTTTATATCTTCCTCTAAAGATTTGATTGATGCTTCTATTTCATTTTTTTCATTATCTTGTATCTTGTCTTTATTGTCTTCCATTAATTTCCTTGTTTGATAAATCATCGAATCAGCATTATTTTTAGCTTCAATCAATTCACGCACCTTTTTATCTTGTTCCTCAAATTTTTCAGCATCTCTGACTTTTTGTTGGATTTCCTCTTCACTTAAACCTTTAGCGCCTGTAACTGTAATACCTGTTTCTTTTCCAGTTCCTAAGTCTTTAGCAGTAACATGGACTATGCCATCAGCATCAATAGAGAATTTTACCTCTATTTGAGGCATGCCACGAGGAGCCGGAGGTATGCCAGTTAGATGAAACATTCCTAATGAGATATTATCTTTAGCCATTGCTCTTTCTCCTTGCAAGACGTTGATGGTAACAGCTGGTTGATTATCCGCTGCTGTACTAAAGGTTTGCTTTTTCTCAGTTGGAATAGTTGTATTTCTTTCTATTAATTTTGTAAAAACACCCCCTAAAGTTTCTACGCCTAGTGATAATGGAGTAACATCTAATAATAGTAGATCTTCTACATCTCCCGCAATTATTCCTCCTTGAATTGCTGCTCCAATCGCTACACACTCCATAGGATCGACTGAATGCTCTGGTTCTTTTTTAAAGAACTTTTTAAATCGTTCCTGAACAGAGGGCATTCTTGTTGGACCACCAACTAAAATGACTTTATCCACATTATTTGGAGAGATTTTAGCATCTGATACAGCTCTTTGCATAATAGGATCTAATCTTCTCAAGGTTGGTTCAATTAATTGTTCTAATTTGGCTCTAGTAAGTTCCATTTCTAAATGAACGGGATTCCCTTCTTTTTGTGTAATATAAGGTAAATTTATTTGCGTGGATAATGTTGTAGATAATTCTATTTTTGCTTTTTCAGCAGCATCCTTAATTCTAATCATAGCTTTATTATCTCCTTTTAGGTCAATCCCCTCTTTCTTCTTAAAGTCCTCAGCAACCCAGTCAATTATGGCGTTATCCATGTCAGTTCCACCAAGTTGAGTATCTCCAGCTGTAGAAAGGACTTCTACAACCCCTTCACCATATTCCATCAAAGTTATATCAAATGTACCTCCGCCCAAATCTAAAACACATATTTTATAAAGCTTATCTTTTGTATCTTTATCAAGACCGTAAGCAAGACATGCTGCTGTTGGTTCATTAATCATTCGCACGACTTCTAATCCTGCAATTTCACCAGCATTTTTCGTAGCTGTTCTTTGGGCATCATTAAAGTAAGCTGGTACAGTAATAACCGCCTTTTTTACGTCTTCACCAAGATATGCTGCTGCATCATTTTTTATTTTTGTAAGTATCATTGCACTAATTTCTTCAGGCGAAAACTCTTTCCACTCTTTTCCTACTTTAATTTTAGCTTTATATGATAAACCCATCTTACGTTTAATCGCAGTTACAGTACCATCAGGATTTGAAACTGCCTGACGACGAGCAGGTTCCCCTACTATTTTACGCCCATTCTCATCAAACGCCACATATGATGGAAAGGCTTTCCCTCCTAATGTACGACCTTCTGCAGCTGGAATAATTTCAGGTTTTCCAGTACCACCTAAGACAGCACATGCGCTATTTGAAGTTCCTAGGTCGATTCCGATTACTCTCTCTTTCTTTTTCGGGCTTTCTGTTTTTTCTTCACTCATAATAAAACTTCACTTCAATCAGATTATTAATCAATATAATTCAATTATATTATAATATTTTTATTCTACATTATTTCCTATTAAAATAATAATTAATGGTAAAATTTAAAATTTTTATGATATAGAGATCATTATAAAAATGGATAAATAAACTGGATATTATAAGTTATTAAAACTAAATCTTTATGAAATATAAAGGGATAGGAATATGACTCGGAAAAATAAAGAAAAGGAAGAGAAAGAGAAAGAATCTCAAGTAAACAACAAAACTAAATCAGAAGATTCTCAGCTATCGACAGATAAAGTAGAAGACGAATCAATAGAAGAGGGACAAACTAAAATTAAACAGATTGAAGGTGAAGAACCTCAAAAACTAGAATATTTCTCTAAAGATGATTTACTCGGAAAAGTTCAAAATTTAGAAGAAAACCTTAAAGTGGCAGAAGAAAAATTATCCCAATTTCAAAATCAAGCAAATGAGTGGAAAAATAAGTTTATGCACCTACAAGCGGAATTCGAAAACGCTCAAAAAAGATGGGATAAATATCGTCAAAATTTAAGTATTCAGTATACTGCTTCAACATTAAAAACCTTCTTACCATTATATGATTCCTTTAAAAAAGCCCTTGAAAATGAAAATCCTCAGAATGATATATTAAAAGGTTTTTATGACCAATTTATGAATATCTTAAAATCTTATAAAGCGGAACCAATTAAAGTAAACATCAACGATCCTTTTGACTATAATTATCATGAAGCCTTAAGTACTGTTGAAAGAGACGATGTACCTAGCAATACCATTATAGATATTGTCCAGGATGGATGGAAACAGGATAAAGAGGTAATCCGATATGCGAAAGTAATAATCTCTCGTGAACCTAAACCACCAGAACCAGAGCCAGAGCTAGAAGAAAAAGATAAAAAGGAAGCAATCGAAGAAGAAGAAAAAGTGGAAGAAAAAGAGAAACCAGAAAAACAAGAAGAAGATTCTAAAGGAAAGAAAGGAGATGAATTAACCGATTGAAAATTATTTTTTAATTATTTATCGAAATTGATATTAGACTTTTAGTTTATAAAAAATTCTCTTGTACTTTTGTAATTTTTAATTATTCTTTTTATTCTCCTTATTGTTTATAATGAAAATCTATTTTTACCTAAACTCCTATGCTTAGATTATATAATTTAAAGTTTTAGGGACAAACAAATGAATAAAATTAGAAAGGTAAAATTAACTTTGAAAAGCCGACCAACTATGGAAGGAGCGGGAGTTAGATTAAAAAGAGCTTTTGGGTATGCTGATCCTTCACTAGATCCTTTTTTACTCTTAGATGACTTTCATTCTGATGATCCAAATGACTATATTGCAGGGTTTCCTTGGCATCCACATCGCGGAATAGAAACCATTACTTATATGCTTCATGGAAAAGTAGAACATGGTGATAGTTTAGGAAATGGCGGAATTATTGAAGCAGGGGATGTTCAATGGATGACTGCAGGCTCAGGAATAATTCATCAAGAAATGCCAAAGAAAAATGAAGAAGATTTGCTTTTAGCAGGGTTTCAACTATGGGCAAACCTCCCAGCTTCACACAAAATGATGGATCCACGTTATCGAGATATTAAAAAAGAAGAGATTCCAGAGATCGATTTTGATGATGGAGTAAAAGTAAAAATAATCTGTGGAGAAGTAAATGGAACAAAAGGACCAGTTCAAGATATAATTACTGAACCAGAATATTTAGATGTTTCAATAGAACCCAATTCAAAATTTAGTCATCCAGTTAAAGAGGGGAATAATTTAATTGCTTATATTATCGAGGGAGAAGCTTATTTTGATGAAGATAACGAGAATCTTGTTGGAGTTGAAAACTTGGTAATATATAAAGATGGTGATCAAGTTTTAATAAGAACCACAAGCAATAATGTTCGATTTCTTTTAATTTCTGGAAAACCTATAAAAGAACCTGTTGCGTGGCGTGGTCCCATAGTAATGAACACTGATGAGGAACTAAGAATTGCTTTTCGAGAGTACCAAAATGGTACTTTTATTAAACATAAATAAACTTTACCATGGAATTTATGTTATAAACGGGTTTAATAGAAGAGAAAATATAATAATTACAGATCCGTAAAAGGCTAATAGAAATATAATATCTTTTCTATTTTTAGGAAGGTCTCTCTTAAATACAAGTCTTAGTGGAGCAGTTATTATAATTTTAATAAAATTAGGAAGTGGGATTAAAAATGGTGTTTTTTTTCGATACTCATCATATTTTTCAGGGAATCTATTATTCATCATGATTTCTTCATATAATGCAATGCCTATAATAATCAATGCTGAGAGAAACCAAATAAATGTATATTCAAAAAATTTCGCACCTTTTGCATAACTAGTAATTGGTATTAAAGTTAAAAGATATATACCATAACTCCATATAAGATATCCTAGGAATTGAGGATGGCGTGAATATTTATAAATTGAGAAATCTACAATCTCTTTTCTATAGATTACTCTTTGAAGCCACGCAATTACTCCAAAAGCGAATATGATAAGCCCAATTAGTATAATTCCATAACAAAAATATCTTACAACTAAGTCTGCATTTGATGAAAAAGAAGCTAAATAATCAATAATCATATAAGGTAATTTAATGATAGAACCAAGTGTAAGTATATTAAATTCAGATGAATCTAAAGGTAATAATATAATCTGAAAAGCTTGAAGACCGACAAGTAGGAACATCGCCATAAAGAAGTGTGCAAAAGTGGGTAGAAATAGTACAAAAGATCCAACTTTAGATATTACTAACCTTTTTACTATAAATCCTAATATAATTACTGTTATAATGAAACAAAGGCATATTAAACCAATTAATCTAATAAGTGGAGACCAAACAATATAAATACTTGTTCCTGGAAATACCGGAAATAAAATTTTATTCAAGAGATTATGGAACTCTAAAGTTAAATAAAATAGACTAATAGTAAATAATGCAGCTAATAATACGACTATTAGATTGTGTAAAAATTTAGATTTCTTCATAAATTAAATTAAAATTTCTTTATTATTTAAAATAGTTTAGAACCGTTTATTTAATATTATGTTCAAATCTTTAAAATTTGGAATCTCTGAAGTAAGTAAAACCTTATTTTGTGAATTTGTAGATCAAATTTATAAACGGCGTGATTGGTTAAAATAATTTAAGGATTTTAAGACTACAAAGTCATTCATAATTTATAGCAATAATAATTGATAACCTAAAAAATTATTAGTTACATTTCTTTTTACTTCATAATAAAAATAAGTTGATAAATAAATCAAAGTAAAAAGAGGAAAACAGCCAGAAATGGCAGAAGAACCACAATTCCCGGACTTACCAGATCTTGGAGATATTGACAGAAAAGATAGATTTATCCAAAAGAAGACATCAGTTATTAAATGTAAGGAATGCATGGGAAGGTATGAGCGACCCTTCAAAGTGGGCGATTATACATTTAAGAAGTTAACTGATGAAGAATGTGAAAAATGCCATCGAAGCAAATCTTTAACTATTGAAGAAATTTATGCTGAATGGATTGATCCTAAAAAAAGTAAATAAAAGCATATTTACTTACCCTAAAATACTTTTTAAAGATTAAACTCTTTATTATATTAATTTAAATTTTATAAGAGGTAAATAAGTTTGTCAGAGAGTAATGATAGATATATAATCGATAACTTTCATGCTGAGAGTTTAGAAAACAATCCATTAAATAGCCCTTCGGATCGAGATATTAATATATATTTACCTCCTAATTATTACGAAGATGAGGATAAAAGGTATCCTGTAATTTATCTTCTACATGGATATTCTGGGAATAATTGGAGCTGGACAACCACATCGAAATATTCAAAAGATAAGGCTTTTGATTTTCAGGTTGTTCCACGAAAAATTCTTGAAAAATTAGATATCAATCGATTATTGAATTTTGAAATTCTGGACGGATTAATCCAAAGTGGAGAACTTAAACCTTTTATTTTTGTTCAACCTGATGGAAGTCTACAGGTCCCTAATATATTTAAAAGGAAAGATTTAAGGGGGAATATTATGACTAAGGGAAGTTTTTATGTAAATTCTCCCTACACAGGTAATTACATGGATTATATTGTTAATGATGTCCTAAATTATGTTGATTCTAACTACAGAACCCTTTCAGATAAAAATCATAGAGCATTGATAGGGTGTTCAATGGGGGGATATGGAGTATTATTAATTTCTCTACATCATCCTGAAAAATTTAATTCTGTTTGTGCTTTAAGTCCTGGAAATGCAAGAAATATGGAAGGCTTGGATTGGCAATTAAGAATTCCAATTTATACTGAGCTTTTTGGTCAAAAAATGTCGGCCCAAGTAGGGGATGCTGCTTGGAATGATATAATGGATACTTATGATCTTATTTTTTCTCATGATAATAGATTAATACCAACTATTAAGAGAGATGATCAAGGAAATATCATTGATTATAATAAAGACGCATTTAAAAATTGGGCTAAACAAGATCTCATTAATTTGATTGAGAAATTTCCCGATTCCTTGCGGAAGGTTCATTTACAATTAAATTGTGAAAGTACAGATGAATTTGGACTCACAAGGGTGGCTATTAGTCTACATGAAAAGTTAGCAGAATTAGGAATTGAACATGATTATGAAATATATTCTGATCCAAAAGCAGCACTTACACCTCATATATTAGGAATTGGTTATCACATTCTGCCTGGAATAAAATTCTGTTTAAAACATTTTTAATTAAAAAGAGAAAAAAATGGCTTGTCTTGCTGTTTATTCAATTCCAAGTAACTTTATTATTAAGTTAGCCATTGAATAAGGATCCAAGCTTTTATCCATAACTAGATTAATGTATTTTTCTATTTCAGAATTAGATGAAATTAATTTTTCTACTTTTTTAGTTAGTTTATGTTTCA